>CBDBET010000005.1:0-523445 GCA_965204625.1 Schleiferiaceae bacterium | reverse complement strand
TTCAGCTGATCCACTACCAAAGCCCAACGGAAAGGAGCATACTCTAATTTTTGTCCAAAAGCGACCAATATATTTAGCGGTAGTGCTTCTCTCGTTCCCGCAAATGTTGACAATTGTCTACCCGTATTTTTTAAAAGTACGGCAACATCTAACCCACTCTCTAGTCGTGTCATTGCCTGAAAATCCAATGCCACTGCCCAGCTCTGATAACTTTCGTAGGTTCCGTTAACTAATTTTCCGGTCATACCAAAGCGCCAGTTATGCCATTCAGCAAGCGGTGTGCCTAGAGACAGTGCAATATCACCGGCATAGAAAATCCCAAGGTTATTCCCCCAAACATCTGTAGCAGTAAACTCGCCATACTGAATAGTTTGGGCGGCTGCAATAACCGGGTGTCCTTTTATTTTAAAACCATAACTTCCCTGAAGTAACTGAATACCTTCCCGAGCGAACCTCCGCTCATTTCCAATTGAAACAAAGTAGTGTCGTTAAGTAAAAGCGGATTTTGAACGGCAAAAGCGCCCACAGGTCCTGGGTTTACATATGCAGTGTTCGCCAAAGCAGAGCTGCCGGCAAAAACACTCCTGTCGAGAAAAGAGAACACACCTGATCCTCCGCTTTGCGCAAGGGCCAGCGTACTCCATAATACCGTTATGGCAAGGGCTCTTATCAAGATTTTTTAACTTCCACAGGCACTAGGTTCTTCGCATTTTTCACCTTTTGGTCTAAGATAGCTAAATCCAAAACTTCTTGCATTTCTCCTACATAATGGAACGTCATGCCTTTCAAATAGTGGGCTTCGATTTCCTCAATGTCCTTGCGGTTCTTATCGCAAAGAATAATACTCGTAATCTTTGCGCGCTTTGCCGCTAAGATTTTTTCTTTTATTCCCCCTACGGGCAAGCACCTTACCACGAAGCGTTATTTCCCCAGTCATTGCAAGTTTTGCGGCTACACGTTTTTGTGTAAACAAGCTAGTCAATGCCGTAAGTAAGGTGACACCAGCTGATGGCCCGTCTTTGGGAATGGCACCTTGAGGTACGTGAATATTTATATCGTACGATGTAAAAAGCTTAGGATCGATGCCTAATTCTTCTGCATTACTCTTTAAATACGCCAGTGCAATAGTCGCACTCTCTTTCATCACATCGCCTAGGTTTCCCGTAACAATAACCTTACCGCTACCTCTACTTATTGAGCTTTCAATAAATAAAATATCACCACCTACAGGCGTCCAAGCCAATCCAGTGACTACACCAGCATGGTGGTTACCTTCGTAACTGTCTCGCTCTCTTGCAGGCCCAAGCACCGTGCCTATACCCTCTTTCTCTATCTTGACAACTTTGACATCACCCATGGCGATATCCTTAGCAGAGTGACGAATGAGTTTTGCCACTTTTTTGTCTAACGAACGCACGCCACTTTCGCGAGTATAACCTTCGACAACAGCCTTTAATTCTGGCTTTCCGATGCTGAATTGGTCCTTCGTTAATCCGTGATTCGAAAGCTGCTTTGGCACCAAATGGCGTTTTGCAATCTCAACTTTTTCGTCTGTCGTATAGCCCGATACATCAATGATCTCCATACGATCTAACAAGGCCGGCTGAATAGCACCTAGGTTATTTGCAGTAGCGATAAAAAACACTTTACTCAGGTCATAACCCATTTCCAAATAGTTGTCGTAGAAACTATTGTTCTGTTCTGGATCGAGCACTTCTAACATGGACGACGACGGATCACCACCTACCCCATAGCTTAGTTTATCAATCTCGTCCAATATGAATACAGGATCATTAGAACCTGCCTTCTTCATATTCTGCAACACACGTCCCGGCATGGCGCCTATATACGTTTTTCGATGTCCTCGAATTTCTGCTTCATCACGAAGCCCACCCAAAGACATACGCACGTAAGGACGACCTAAGGCCTCTGCTATGGACTTCCCTAATGAAGTTTTACCTACCCCTGGAGGCCCTGCCAAGCAAAGAATAGGGCTCTTCATGTCTCCCTTTAGCTTGAGTACAGCAAGGTGCTCTAAGATGCGCTCTTTCACTTTTTCCAGACCATAGTGATCGTTATCAAGCGCTTTCTGAGCCGATTTCAGATTTATACTTGCATCACCCTTGCTCTCGAATGGCAAGTCTAGCATGAACTCTAAATAGTTGCGCTGGATGGCAAATTCCGGCATCTGCGGATTCAATCGTTGCAACTTACGCAACTCTTTTTCAAAGTGTTCTGCCGTCTTATCGTCCCAAGCTTTTCCTTTTGACTTTTGACGCATTTCTTCGATATCACCTTCACTACTATTCCCTCCCAATTCTTCTTGAATGGTCTTCATCTGTTGGTGCAGGAAATATTCGCGTTGCTGCTGATCGAATTCGTGCTTTACTTTATCGTGAATTTCATTCTTTACCTCCAGCATTTTCAACTCGAGATTCAATCCTTCCAAAACCTTTACGGCACGATCTTTCAATGAGTCCAACTCAAGAACCTCTTGCTTCTTCTCGAGATTCATGCTGCTGTTCGATGCAATAAAATTGAGTAAGAACGTATTGCTCTTGATATTATCTAATGCAGTTTGCGCCTCACTTGGAATGTGCGGACTCTCTTGAATTAATCTAGCCGCAATATCCTTAATAGAGTCCATGAGTACTGTGAACTCCGCATCATCCTCAGCTGGAACAAACTCCGGTAGAAATTCAACCTTCGCCATATTGTAAGGCTCAGTCTCCACCCACTCCAAAATTCTAAAGCGCTTTTTGCCCTGTATGATGATCGTAGTATTGCCATCGGGCATTTTAAAACTTTTCACAATCTGCGCTAAGGTTCCTGTTGGGAATACCTCAGCTTGACCCGGATTTTCAGTATCGCTATCACGCTGTGCGATCATTCCAACGAATTTCTGATCTTCTTTGATGCTCTTAATCAATCGAAGACTTTTATCGCGACCAGCGGTTATAGGAGCAACAACACCCGGGAAAATCACTGTATTTCGCAGCGGAAGTATGGGAAGTAACTCTGGAAGCTGGTCATCTTGAATTTCAACCTCTTCATCAGAAGTCATTAAAGGAATAAATTCCGTGCTTTCGCTAATGATATCGCTAAGTGACAATGTGTCCATATTCATTCAAATCAATTAAGGGTTTGCCTTAAATTCCGCGTCATGCTGTCACTTAAGGTCAAAAAAGGGCCACTCTTTTGGAGGGCCCTATATATGGTTCAAAGGCTGTGCCGAACTTATTGCTCGAAGAAACCTAAACTCATTCCGAATTTAAATGTAACGCTTCCATCGAGTGCATTTCGCTCTGCGGGATTCGCATCTAAGTATTCTTGGGTGTAATTAAAACCTTCCACGTTAGAAACGCCAAAACCATTGTAATAGATACCCAGATTGTAAAAACTTTTCAGCGACTTACGAATTCTCCAACCAAAACCAACGGCATACGTGTAGGTATGACCGGTTCCAGGATACAACGCAATTTCCTCAGGGTACTGCGCATTTGTATTTAGATGTGGTTGGTAGGTTAAGGCACCTACCCCAACATGAATGAATGGCGTATGGTGATTGCGTTGATTGTATTTTCCGAACGGAATAAAATGCACATTCGTAAACACATTAACATTTAAAAGATCCGTGTCTACCTGATAATCACGAGTTGCGTTTCCGTGAAGATTATCGTGACTGTATATACTTCCATAGTTTACATCTGCACCTACACTGAGTAAGCTGTTGAAATTATATTTTAACTGAGTGCCTAAGCCAAAACGAGCTTCTTGAGTCAATGCGCCTAAACTTCCTCCGTTCACATCACCGAGGTAGTTCTGTGTCAGTGCATATCCGCCCAATTCTAAAAAAGCCGTTGTACGTTGCGCTTGAGCGCTAAAAGTCGTTCCGACTATTGCCGCCGCTAGGGCGATGTATTTTATATTCTTCATAATCATTGTGAATCCCTCAAAAATACCAATTTATTATCGTCAAATCTATGCATTCGATACCCCATTTCTTGGAACGATGTTAACGACTCCATTTCTTTGATATTATTTTCTAAACACCAGCGTACAAAAGCACCTCGCGCCTGCTTACTAAAGGCTGAAACCGACTTTATTTGATCGTTTTTCAGTTGCTTAAAATCGACTTGAACATACGGTCGTTTGACATTCTTCCAATCAATCGCCTTACTGTATTCACCGCTGCAGGCATCAATTATGAAAGGAGCATGCAGTGAATTCATCCATTGGGTTAAAATGGGACGCCACAAACTATACAGGTTTCTGTGCGAATCTACTTCCAATCGAGATTGCATTTCCAACCGGTAAGGAGCAATATGCATATTAGCAGTTACCACCCCGTATAGTGCACTCAAAATATATAACGACTGCTGTGCATTTGAATTTCCCTCCGGCGACAATTCCGCTGCATTTAGAAATTTAAACGCCTCTCCCGTATATGCCTCTAGCCCACGCAACCCAACTTCGGGATTCGTGTATGACTCACTATCGTTACTCCACATCGCAGCGACTTCAGGCCACAAAGCATCGCTAACTTTGAATAGGTTTTTAGCTGCTTCCGGTTTCAAACGCTGAATAGATCCTACCACCTTCGTTGTAATCTCAGGAAATACACAACGTCCTGATACTTTTGACGTGACCCCGCCGTTACGGCTCATTCCTTTGGAGGGTGAAAGAAGAATCAATGGGTTATTCATAGGATAAAAATAAGGTGTGACCTACCTTTAAGCCCAAAGGCACGGCTTTTGTTTTATACAACGTGATGAGAAAAATGAAAAAGATTGGATTGATTTTATGCGGTTTGCTACTCTTGAGTGCTTGTAAAGGTGCAAAATACCATTACAAATCTGGGAAGAAGTACGCGCAGGCAAGCATGCTGAAAGAAAGTGTAACCTCCTACAAAAAAGCCATTGATCGTAAGCCGAATAAGGTCAAATACCGCATTGCAATGGAGGAGACCGCTAGTGCTCTTTTAGAAGAATTATACACGAATTATCGATTCGCCGATGGTAACGATAGTGCATCTATTTATAAGTTTCGTGATGCGGAAAAATGGAGGAATTATTTAGTCCCCTATATCAACACGAGCCGCTATGAGGGGTTTTATGACCGCGACTACAATGACCAGTTGAGCCGTTTCCTTGGACAGAAATATGAACGATCGAATAAATGGATTCGAACGCGTCAATACGAACGTGCTCAAAAAAATCTTATTGAAATAAAAGAATTAGATCCCGATTACAAGGATGTGAAAGCGCTCTTGGAGTTTGCAGAGGTTGAACCTATATATGTTTCAGCGCTTGAACTTTTAGAAAAATCTGAGTATCGAAACGCCTACGAATTACTTCAACCCACGTTAAAAAAGTATCCAAAGCAAAATCTCTTACGCAAACTAGAAGAGCAAGCTATTGAGCGCGGTAAATATCGATTAGGTATCATTTCCGATCCGAATATTACCGGCAGTGAAGCAACAATGTCGGCTGCCCTACAGAGTGCTGTTATTTCGCTAATACAACGTGAAAAAGATCCTTTTCTAGAATTGCTTGATCGAACAAATTTTGATTTGCTGCAGCAAGAGCAAGACGCTATCATAAATGGCACTACAAACGAGGCCGCTGTGACGCAGGAATTATTGGCTGCCGACGGGTACCTCAAGGTCATTATTACCCATGCCCATGAAGAGGAAGGACGACTCTTTCAAGAAACCAAAAAAGGATGGGAAAAATACTACGTAACTGAGAAAAACGAGGAAGGGGAAGACATTAAGAAAGCGAAATATAAGAAGGTGACCTACCTGGAATATCATAAACGAAACGAAGCCGGTTATGATATGCAAGTCGCTTTAGTTGAAAGAGCGACTTCCAAAATTTTGTGGACAGAATCTTACCATCAAGATTTCAACGATGAAGTTCATTACGTCCAGTATTCAGGCTCAGGAAGCTTGTATTCAGGCAGTTGGCGCTACCAAAACAAAGCGCACCCGAGTGACCGAAGATCTAATGACAGCGGTCGTCTAAACCAGCTACGCAAAGGAAATAAACGCGTCAAAAGCACATCATCTATGAGGAAAGATGCTGTTGGAATACTGGCTAAAAAAGCGGCAGATTACGTTCTAGCTCAAAAGTTAATACGCGAATGAAAAAACCAACCCTACTCTTCATTACACTCCTGCTCTGGGGTTGTGGTACAAAAAAGAATGTGCCGCCGTCTTGGATTTCAGGAAAGCCTATTGACCCCAATGGAGTCTTCGTATATGGAATGGGAAATAGCTTTATTAATCCAAACGTACCTTATCAGCAAGCTGCACGTTCAAATGCTCTAGCAGATCTAGCACAAGAGGTTCAAAGCGAGATTTACGACGAATCGAAGTGGTTGCAAAAAGAAGATGTAAACGGTTTTAATAGCGCATTTGAATCGAACACTACATCTACCTCATCCCTTCGCTTGGACGATTATGAATTGGTTGAAACGTATGCCGATGCCTACCGTTTCTATACTCTCTACAGGCTGGATCTTGAATCCTTTCTGCGCAAGAAGTCCATTCAAGATGACGCGGCCATGGAATGGATCAAGACTAAAATCTCGGAGGCACAAAATCCAAGCCTTTCAGCAACGTCGCGCTTGAGCGCCCTTATTGACGCTTTAGACAAAGCCCATGACTTTCAATTGTTCGGCGACATCCGTTACAGAACGAAATTAAATGCCAGTGCCACTGAGGCCTTGCGGTCGATTGAAAAAGTTGTTGTAGCAATCGATTGGCTTCCTGAAAAGTCGGCTTATTTAGGTTTGCCAGCAACATTTCAAGCACAACACACCCAGCAGAGACAAAGTCAAGAACAGGTGCCGCTCACGCTTTCTTCGAGCTCGGGACAGTTTACACTCCAAGAACAAACCATCCAATGCATACATACAGGCTTTGAAACGCTCGTCACTCTCGACTTTTCGTGGGACTGGGATCGTATTCAGTCTGCCCATACGGAAACAAAAAAATGGCTTCAAAATAAAAGCCAATGGGAAGAATCGATAGCGGTTAACTTTCTAAAGCCAACGGTCTTTATTGCAAATACCGGAGCTGATGTATTGGTCGATGAGCTGGAAAAAAGTCTATCAAAAGATTTTCGAATGGGTGATCGCAAAACCGCACAACTGATTCTAGAATGTGACGGACAGCTGGCTTCAGAAACTGCAGGGGGTGGACAGGTACGGAATTCGTTAGTGCGACACAAAGTGCACATAGAGGCCCAATTTTCACTTTCATCCACTGAAAATAACTCCATGCTTTGGAACAGCGCAACGATATCCGGAACCGCTATTTCTACATCACAAGAAACGGCCTTAAACAGTGCGAAAGCTGAATTTATGGACGATTTCAACTACCTCCTACTACCGCAGCTGCTTCGGAGCTTAGACTTTTAAATTATACTATGCGCGCATAGTATAATTTAGTATATTGGTTGAGTCATTAGAAGTATGAAACCAATAGAAACCTTTGATTTTCAAATCAGGAAATCCTGGATTGCATTGTCAAAAATGTACAATGAGCAAGTTGCCCAATACGGTCTAACCGTAGCAATGGGCTTTGCCTTATTGAACATCGATATCAAAAAAGGAACACCTTCCACATCCCTAGGACCGAAAATGGGCATGGAAAGCACTTCTTTAAGTCGTCTACTAAATAGTCTTGAGAAGCAAGCTTTAATTTCGAGAGAATCGAATCCAAATGACGGGCGGAGTGTCTTAATAAAATTGACCCACGAAGGATTGAAAATGCGCAACTACAGTCGCCAAGCAGTCTTGGATTTCAATCATCAAGTTTTGTCGGAAGTGACCGAAGAAGAAGTACGTGGCTTCTTTAAAGTGATGACTAGAGTGAGTGAAGTGGTGGAAACCCATAGAGCAGAAGAAACCATTAAAATGACCTAAACCTGCGCTTTAGCGCAAATTCAATAGGGTACTTTGCCCCAAACAGAGTGACAAAGCGCTGCCTAGTAATTGGGCGGCGTTTTTTATTTGCGCCACTTTTTTTTTGTATTTTCCCCTTCATAGAAACCTTACGCCGCCATGAAAGAAGTAAAACACTGTCCCAAGTGTTCTAGCGCAAGCTATGTGAAAAGTGGGATAATTAAAGAGCGTCAACGCTACCGTTGTAAAGAATGCAACTACTATTTCACTGTCCAGAAATTGGGCAAACGAATCTCTGATTATTATGTCGTAAAAGCACTTCAACTGTACATTGAAGGAGTTAGCTATCGTGAAATTGAACGCATCTTAGGTATCTCTCACGTCAGTGTAATGAATTGGGTCAAAACCTATAAGATTCAAAGACCCCAGATTCAGCATAATCACAAACCCAGTTTTGAAGTTCTTGAACACGAGCAACTCCTAGAGCGTATAAAATCGCCCGAGTATCTTGAACAGAAAGGTCTACTAATTTCGGAGGTAGAAGGTAAATTTTTTGTCCTAAATTGGAATCAGAACCAATAACAGATGGACCAATGGATCAAATTCAACTAAGGACTTTCTCAGATTATGAGAAAGCCTATGCTGCGTCAATAAATGAGCCTATTAAGTTTTGGGAAGAAATCGCAGCAGCATTTAGTTGGCAAGAACCTTGGCATAAAACGCTTGAATGGGAATTTGCAACTCCCACAGTGAAGTGGTTTCAAGGAGGCCGTCTGAACATTACAGAAAACTGCCTTGACCGCCATCTTAAAACACATGGAGAGGATATCGCGCTGCTTTGGGAACCTAATGACCCAAAGGAGCAAGAGGTACGTCTGACTTACAAAGAATTACACAGCGAAGTATGTCGTTTCGCGAATGTCTTAAAAGCGAAAGGCGTAAAAAAAGGAGATCGAGTCGCGGTATATATGCCGATGATTCCAGAATTAACTATTGGCGTTTTAGCATGTGCACGAATTGGCGCGGTACACTCCGTAGTATTTGCTGGATTTTCTTCAAATGCTCTTGCTGATAGAATTAACGATAGTCGGTGTGTTTGTGTTTTAACCTCGGATGGAATGTATCGTGGTGAAAAAGCTTTATCTGTGAAAGCAACCGTAGATGAAGCATTAAAACATTGCACGTCAGTTGAAAGTGTGATTGTTGTTCGCCGGGATGGACGCGAAGTTACTATGGTAGAGGGACGTGATCATTGGTATCATGAAGCGCTTGCAGAAGTGGGTACCGATTGCCCAGCTGAGCCCATGGATGCTGAAGACATGCTTTTCATTTTGTACACTTCAGGTTCTACGGGAAAACCAAAAGGTGTAGTGCACACCTGCGGAGGCTATATGGTTTATGCCGGCTACAGTTTTAAAAATGTATTTCAATACGAACGTGGTGATGTGTATTGGTGTACCGCCGATGTTGGTTGGATAACGGGTCATAGTTATATCATTTATGGACCGCTTCTCAACGGCGCGACTACCCTAATGTTCGAAGGCGTACCGACTTTTCCAGATGCTGGTCGTTTCTGGGACGTTTGCGATAAATATGGTGTCAACCAATTCTATACTGCACCCACTGCTATACGTGCGCTTATGGCCTGTGGCGATGAATTTGTAGATCGTGCAGAATTAAGAGCACTAAAAGTGATCGGTTCCGTGGGAGAACCCATTAATGCTGAAGCTTGGCATTGGTACCACGACAAAGTTGGGCGTGGAAATTGTCCTGTAGTCGATACTTGGTGGCAAACAGAAACAGGAGGCATAATGATATCGGGACTTGGGAATCTCAGCCTGCAACGACCGACCTACGCCGGACGCCCATTACCCGGGATCCAACCCGTACTTCTGGATGCCAATGGCAATGAGATAGAAGGAGACGGTGTTGAAGGCTACTTGTGCATAAAGCACCCCTGGCCGTCAATGCTTCGCACTACATACGGAGATCACGAACGTTGTAAGAATGTGTACTTCAGCAACTACGAAGGCTATTACTTTACCGGTGATGGTGCACGCAGGGAAGAAGGAATGTACAGAATCATTGGTCGCGTGGACGACGTGATCAACGTGAGTGGTCATAGATTTGGAACCGCAGAAATAGAAAATGCTATTAATGCGTCAAGCGCGGTAACTGAAAGTGCAGTTGTTGGGTACCCGCACGATATTAAAGGCCAAGGGATTTATGCTTATGTTATTGTCGATAAGGATACCACTGATGAAGCAACTATAAGAAAATCAGTGATCAGCTCATTGATAGCAGAAATTGGACCTATTGCCAAACCCGATGTAATACAAATCGTACCCGGCTTACCGAAGACACGCTCCGGAAAAATCATGCGACGTATCTTAAGAAAAATCGCGGAGGGAGATACTAGTAATCTTGGAGATACTTCTACCCTTCTAGACCCGTCTGTTGTAGAGGTATTAAAGGCAGATGCTATAGCTCTCCGGAAATAATTTCCATTGTTGCGCTCTATCACGATCCTTAAGGTATTACGTCTGTGGAACACTTTGAACAAAGAAGCTGAGATTGCAGTACCTTCGTAACACTATGGTAACGATTCGCAAAGCAGTACAAGAAGATATGATCGCGGTACACGCGCTCATTACGGAATTGGCCGAATACGAAAGAGAACCGAATGCCGTAATAATCTCCGTAGATGACTTAAAACGACATGGTTTTTCGGAGCAACGATTTCACTGTTATGTTGCGGAACATATTAAGTCAGGTATCGTTGGCATGGCTTTGTACTATTCTCGCTACAGCACATGGAAAGGTCCTACACTACACCTAGAAGACCTCTATGTAAAACCGGAGTATCGCAAAGCAGGTCTCGGTAAAGAATTATTCGATAAAGTAGTGGATGAGGCGGCTAAACAGAATGTGGGTAGAATGGAATGGACGGTCTTAGAATGGAACGAACCGGCTTTAAATTTCTACAAAAAATATAACGCAACGCTCGACCCTGAATGGCATTTGGGAACGTTGACTCGCGAACAATTGAATGCTTTAAAATGAGTACACCTCTAGTCTTCAAATT
This sequence comes from Schleiferiaceae bacterium, assembly GCA_965204625.1. Taxonomy (GTDB): domain Bacteria; phylum Bacteroidota; class Bacteroidia; order Flavobacteriales; family Schleiferiaceae; genus UBA10364. The sequence continues at coordinate 512,449 of CBDBET010000005.1, read as the reverse complement.
TGGTGGCGCTTCAGTAAAAGATGCCGATAGTGTACGAAATGTCGCTCGAATTATCAGTCTATTTGCGCAACGACCAATGGTCGTAGTTGTGAGTGCCATGGGTAAAACCACCAACGCTTTTGAGGAAGTAGTAAGTCACTGGAGTCGAAATGAACTAGAATTGGCAAGGGAAAAAATCGGCGCCATTCGCAAATTTCATTTTGAAATCATCGAAACATTATTCGAAGAATCGGCGTCTTTAAAATCGGACATCCAAGAGCTCCTAAATCAGGTAAGTTTGGGTGTTGATAGGAAAGACCTGACTTATGGAGAGGCCTACGACTTTATCGTGCACCACGGGGAACTCATTTCAACGAAAATCATTGCCGCATATGTTGGTAAAGCGACCCCAACCGTTTGGCAAGATACTCGACTTCTTATCCGTACAGACGACCAATTTAGAAGGGCTACTGTATGTTGGGACGAAACAATAACCGCGGTACAAAACCGTATTGATCCGGGAAAAGTGAATGTCGTCCAGGGATTCATAGGCGCCACTGCCACAGGAACACCCACCACTTTAGGCCGTGAGGGTTCAGATTACACGGGTGCTGTTTTCGCATTCTGCTTAGGAGCCGATAGCCTAACTATTTGGAAAGATGTCCCGGGCATGTTAAACGCCGATCCGAAGACTTTCCAAAACACGACTAAGATTGACCGATTGCCCTTCAATGAAGCGATTGAACTTGCTTTTTACGGGGCCTCAATCATACACCCTAAGACCATTCAGCCGCTCAAAAAGAAAGGCATTCCTTTGCACATTAAAAGTTTCGTAGACCCAACAGCCGAGGGAACAACTATAGGTGGTGTAGATCGGGCTACTCCGGAAGTGCCCAATTTTATTTTAAAGAAAAATCAAGCACTGCTGCAGCTAAAGACTAAAGATCTCGCGTTTATCGCGGAACACCACCTCAGCGCGATTTACCAACTGTTCGCGGATCAAGGCGTTGTAGTCAATCTCATGCGTAATACTGCAACGAACGCCGTATTCTGTATTAACCACGACCCTATCATCGTTCCTAAGGTTATGGGGGAATTGATCGGATTGTTTGATTTAGAATTGGTTTCCGACACAGAGCTTTTAACCATTCGCCATTACCGTGAAGAAGATGAACGGCGTGAAACAGAAGGGCTCAATATTCTCCTTGAGCAGCGAACGCCAGATGCAGTTCAATTTGTTTTTAAACGGTCTTAAGAACTGCTAAAACCTTTTGTGCTAATCCTGCGCCCATTTTCTCAAAGCTTTCTTTAGTCCAGCCCGCAATATGCGGACTTAACAGCACATTTTCACGTTGGATTAAAGCGGTTAAAGCCGGTGGCAGCGGTCCTTCAAAGAGACTAGTGAAACTCGATTTCTCATATTCCAAAACGTCTAATCCTGCACTAAGCACTTTACCAGAATCAAGGGCCGTTACCAAGTCAGCTGTATTTAAAATGGGACCGCGCGCTGTATTGATAAAGTGAATGGGTTTTTTAAACGCATGGAAAAAATCCGCATTCGCATAGTCCCGAGTTTCCGCTGTTAATGGCAGGTGCAAACTAATGACATCTGCTTCGGTGTAGAGCTCTTGCAATGAACACTCTTGTACGCCACCTTCTGCATACCCCGCTTTGTATTTATCATACGCAAGTACAGTTACGCCCATTGCATCAAGCAAGCTTGCGAAGGTGCCGCCCATTATACCGTGGCCAATCACACCTACTTTGAGCACCTGAAGCTCGCGCCCCTTATTCGACTCACGCAACCATTTTCCCTCTTTAATTTCGCGCTGAACACGCGGCAAGTGATTGAGTAAACTCAGGAGCATTCCTAAAGCATGCTCCGCAACTGCGCGAGCATTCCCCTCTGGTACGCGCAGACAAACGATCTGCTTTCTGGCTGCTTCTTCGATATCTATGTTTTCCAGCCCAGCGCCAAGACGCCCGATGACTTTAAGTTGAGGGAAAGCATGCAAGAAATCCTTAGTTACTTTCAGGCGAGAGCGAATGATAATCACCTCAGTATCAGCATGCCTTTCAGTGAGCACTGCTAAGGGTTCGTCAAACTCACGAACTAATTCCAATCCACCCGCAATTAAACCTTCTTCTAGCAGTGGATGCGTATCGTCTAGGAGTAATGCCTTCATCAGTATCCGATGATGTAGCGACCAATTTGAAAATAAATGATCAAACCAATCACATCATTTGCTGTGGTGATAAACGGGCCTGTTGCCAGGGCAGCATCAATATTGAACCTGTTAAGTAGCAAAGGAATGAAGGTTCCAAACAAAGACGCGAAGATGATTACAGCGAGTAGGGAAACCGCTACAGTGATGGTGACCAGTTGGTCATAGCCCAAAAGTAAACCGGCTCCGTACATGGTAGCCGCTAGAATAAGTCCATTTACTAAACCCACAGATAATTCCTTCCAAAGCTTTGCGATGATGTTTTGCTCTTTCGTTTCAGAAGCTAGGGCCTGAACTACAATCGCTGAGGATTGAACGCCAACATTTCCTGCCATAGCGGCAATTAAAGGCATAAATAAGGCCAACGCTGGCACCGATTTAATATCGCCTTCGTTTTCACCCAACATCAGTGCCACTATCAGTCCGCCAAAGAGACCGATAAGCAACCATGGTATACGTGCTCGCGTGACTTCAAAAACAGTATCGTCACTTTCTACCTCATCAGTCAAACCCGAAGCCAATTGGTAATCGCGCTCTGCCTCTTCACGTATGAAATCGACGACATCATCCAAGGTAATTCGACCGAGTAATTCGCCGGCAGCATTCACCACCGCGAGTACGAATAGATCGTATTTCTGCATGGTATTCGCTACTTCCTCTGCAGGGGTAGTAGATAATACCGTGTGTCTAATGGGGGTATAGAGTTCGGAAATATTTTCTGTTCGTTTCGCCGTCAATAGTTTTTTCAAACTCAACGTCCCTACCAGTATATCATCTTCATTGACTACATAAACCGCATGAACGCGGTCTACATTTTCTGCTTGAGTCCTCATTGCTGCCACACATCTAAGTGCGGTCAAGCCTTCTTGCACTTTAACATATTCCGTTGCCATCAAGGCTCCTGCGGTATCCTCGTCATGGGTAAGTAGATGGGCAATCTTTTTTGCTTGCTCTTTATCATCAACCTTCGAGAGCACCTCTATCGTTAACTCTTCTGAAAGCTCTGAAAGCATATCTGCCGCATCATCACTGTCCATGTTCTCTACGAGTTCATGGGCAATATCTTCTGATGTGTAGGTCTTTAACAGTTGAGAACGAACGTCTTCATCAATCTCAACTAAAATATCGGCGACTAACTCAGCGTCGAGTCGATCGAGGAAAGATTCGATTTCATGAAGCTCCCTAGCTTCGAGTGCCTCAGCAATGTCGGCGGCATGCATGTCCATGGTATATTCCACAAACTCCGCCCAGTCAATGGCGTTCATTGCGCGCTCGATACGTTCTTTTACACTAAGCTCTTCCATCTTCAATGGCATTTAGCAATTCCACAAACTCTGCATGACTCAATTGCTCCGCACGTTTCGTTAAATACGGGTGATCAAAGCCTAGAGGCAAGTTAAGGACTTTCAAAGCATTACGTAAAGTTTTTCTCCGCTGTCCAAAAGCGGCCTTCACACCGCGTTTGAGAATTGCAAAAGAAATATCCGGGTCCGTTGACTTCCGGACCATGTGCATTACTCCACTTTCTACCTTCGGCGGTGGGTTGAATACTGTCGGCGGCACTGTGAAGTCGTACGTTAAATCGTAATACGCTTGGCATAAAACCGATAGTATGCCATACGTTTTATTCCCCGGCGGGGCACACAACCGTTGCGCTACTTCTTTCTGAAACATTCCGCCAAAAAGTGGAATCTGATGACGCTCCTCCAGCACCTTAAAGACAATCTGGGAAGAAATATTGTACGGAAAGTTACCGATCAGAGCGAACGGCGTATTGCCAAATGTTTTTGCCGGATTCCATTTCAAAAAATCCTCCTCTAAGATACGGGCACTGAGCTGGTTGTAATTTGCCTGTAAATAACTTACACTCTCCTGATCAATTTCAATCACCCACGTTTCGATGGACGGGTTTCTCAATAGATATTTTGTCATCACACCCATACCTGGTCCGATTTCCAATACTTTTTCTACACCCTCAAAAGGGACTACAGCTGCAATGCGTTCTGCGATGCTCTCGTCTTTGAGGAAGTGCTGTCCCAAGTGCTTCTTAGCACGTACTTGTCCGTCGAATCTCATGGGGCAAAGGTAATCTTTAGTTTCGGGTGATTCCCACGGAAAATGGCTAACTTGCATGCACCTATTACAACCAAAAAACCACTGACCATGGTACAACCCACCACTCTCGGCGAATTTATCGTTGAGAATCAAAAGGATTTTCCGTTCGCATCCGGAGAATTATCGCAACTCTTAACCTCCATTCGACTAGCTGCGAAGGTGGTAAACAGGGAAATCAACAAAGCCGGATTAGCAGACATATTGGGTGCAATAGGCACTGAAAATGTGCAAGGCGAACAGCAACAGAAATTAGATGTCATGGCGAATGACACATTCATGCGCGCACTGCGAAGTATGGGTCAAGTTTGCGGTGTTGCCTCTGAAGAAGAAGATTCCTACATAAGTTTCGACGATGAAATTCATACCGATGCAAAATACATCGTCCTAATGGACCCTCTAGACGGGTCTTCTAATATAGATGTCAACGTAAGTGTAGGTACCATTTTCTCCATCTACCGAAGAATTACCCCAGCCGGCAGTCCGGTGGGCTTAAAGGACTTTTTACAACCCGGCGATGCGCAAATCGCAGCAGGTTATGTGGTGTACGGTTCTTCAACAATGCTCGTGTATACTACAGGAAACGGCGTGAACGGATTCACATTAGATCCCTCAATAGGAGTTTTCTGTTTATCTCATCCAAACATGACTATACCTGCCGAGGGGAAAATCTATAGTGTTAACGAAGGGAATTACGTGCATTTTCCTACGGGAGTCAAGCAGTATTTGAAGTATTGTCAAGAGTTTGACGAAGCCACAAATAGGCCTTATACCTCTCGTTACATAGGCTCATTAGTTTCTGATTTTCACCGCAATCTTATAAAAGGTGGGGTGTATCTTTACCCCACAGGAACGATGGCGCCAAATGGTAAACTTCGCCTCCTGTATGAGTGTAATCCACTCGCTTTTATTGTTGAACAAGCCGGCGGCATGGCCACAGACGGCGCAAAGCGAATTTTGGAAATAGACCCTTTGGAATTACACCAACGGGTTCCTGTTTTCATTGGTTCGCCGCGTATGGTTGAGACCGCCCATGCATTTATGCAGAAATACAAAGAATAAACCTTGGAACTGGCAGACTTACTTAGCTACTACGATGAACACCCGCTCATTCATGCCTTAGTTGAGGCCGCCAAAGACAACCAACGCACTGCTATCGGATGCACAACTGCAGGTGGCTCACACACTGCGCTTCTAGCTGCAGCAGCTTTTGTTCAAACCGACGTTCCCCAATTGCTCATTGCACAGAGTAAAGAGCAAGCCGCTTACCTTCAGAATGATCTAGAGAAGCTTTTACCAAAGGTGCCGTGTTATTTTTATCCGGCATCTTATCGCAGACCTTATGAAGTTTCGCAAACGGATAACGCAAATGTCCTTCTACGAGCGGAGGTACTGAACCACCTTAGCAGTAGACGTCGTTCACCCATTGTAATTACCTACACCGAAGCACTTTTCGAAAAAGTGGTCACTAAAAAGGAATTGGAAAGCAATACCCTGAAGCTTCATGTGGGTGAGCGAATATCGATTGACTTTTTAAACGAAACACTTTTTGAATACCAATTCGAACGGGTGGACTTTGTCACAAGTCCGGGCCAATTTTCTGTACGCGGAGGTATCGTAGACATCTTCTCTTTTTCGAAAGATCATCCCTATCGCGTAGAATTTTTTGATGATGAAGTAGAGAGCATTCGCTATTTCGATATAGAGAGCCAACGCACCATTGGGAAGGCCAGTAAAATGAGTATCGTTCCAAATGTCGAAAACAAAACCTTCCTGGAACAACGCAGCTCCTTTCTTAGCTATTTACCGAAACAGACACAGGTATGGCTTGATACGCCTTCATTACTAACAGCAGGTTTGGACCGATTAATGGAATTGGCCCATGAAACCTACGAGCAGTTGGGAGATGCCGTAAAACGCGGTGCGCCAAGCGAGCTTTTTGTTTCAGGCGATGCAATGAAACGTGATCTTATGGATTACAGTCGCGTAGAGTTTGGAAAAGCCCAGTGGCATACACAAACCATCGAAAGCAAAGCACTGCCGCAGCGGGCATTCAACAAGGACTTCAATCTTCTTGCACAAACCTTGCTCGATGTGGATGGGCGCGGCAAGCAGGCCGTGTTGATGTGCGCGAACGAAAAGCAAATAGACCGGTTCAAGGCCATTTTTGAGGATTTGGAGCTTGCCCCGCGATACGCCACTACCACCACATCCTTACACGAAGGATTTGAGGACGAATTAGCCGGCGTCTATCTCTATACTGATCACCAGATATTCGGCCGTTACCAGCGGTTTAATATTAAAAACGGTGCTCAGAAAAAACAGGCGATCACATTAGAGCAACTCAACGCTTTAGAGTTTGGTGATTACGTAACGCACGTAGACCATGGTGTAGGTAAGTTTGGCGGACTTCAAAAAATCGATAATAACGGTACTGTGCAAGAGGCCATAAAATTAGTCTATCGCGACAACGATATTCTGTATGTCAGTATTCATTCACTGCATAAGATCAGCAAGTTTAATGGCAAAGACGGTACAGCGCCACAATTAAATAAGCTCGGTAGCCCACAATGGCAGTCGCTGAAAAAGAAGACTAAAGCGAAGGTGAAGCAGATTGCCTTTGATTTGATCCAATTGTACGCAAAACGCAAGGAAGCCATTGGATTCGAATGCGCGCCAGACGGCTACCTCCAACATGAATTAGAAGCCAGTTTCCTATACGAAGACACGCCCGATCAAGTTTCTTCGACGGAAGCAGTGAAGAAAGACATGGAACGTCCCATGCCTATGGACCGCCTTATTTGCGGTGATGTTGGCTTTGGTAAAACTGAAATTGCCATACGCGCAGCATTCAAAGCTGCTGCAAATGGCAAACAAGTCGCCGTGCTTGTGCCGACCACTATTCTTGCCTTCCAACACTTCAAAACCTTCACCAAACGGCTGGAAGGTTTTCCCGTAACGGTAGACTACATCAATAGATTTCGTACGGCCAAGCAGCAGCGAGAGACATTGGCGAATCTTAAAAATGGCAAGGTCGATATTCTTATCGGTACACATAAATTGGTCAGTAAGAGCGTGGAATTCAAAGACCTCGGACTCCTCATTGTGGACGAGGAACAAAAATTTGGTGTAGGGGTCAAGGATAAAATAAAAACACTGAAAGTGGGTGTTGATACCTTGACGTTGACCGCCACACCTATTCCACGTACCCTACAGTTTTCGCTAATGGCAGCGCGCGACCTCAGTGTAATGACTACTCCTCCACCCAACCGACAACCCATTGAAACCGAACTCATCGGATTTACAGAAGAGGCCATTCGTGATTCGGTGAGTTATGAAATCCAACGTGGTGGACAAGTTTTCTTTATCAACAATCGAGTCAGCAACATACAGGAAGTTGCTGGAATGATTCAACGTTTGGTGCCCGATGCAAGAATTGCCATAGGCCACGGCCAAATGGACGGTAAGAAATTGGAAAAAGTCATGCTGGACTTTATGGACGGTAAATACGACGTTTTGGTTGCCACGTCTATTATCGAAAGTGGCTTAGATGTACCCAATGCGAATACCATTATCATTAATAACGCCAACCACTTTGGCATGTCTGACTTGCATCAGATGCGTGGACGTGTGGGACGCTCAAATAAAAAGGCCTTCTGTAAACTCATCGCGCCACCGCTAAGTACGCTGACGGATGAGGCGCGCAAGCGACTGCAGGCTTTAGAGCAGTTTACTGATCTGGGTTCTGGATTTAAAATTGCCATGAAAGATCTTGAAATTCGTGGTGCCGGTGACCTCTTAGGCGGTGAGCAAAGCGGCTTCATTTCCGATATGGGCTTCGATACGTATCAGAAGATTCTTGCGGAAGCTGTGAATGAGCTTAAAGAGAATGAATTCAAGGAATTGTACGACCAGCCAGATAAAACGGAAGGGGCGCATTTTGTAGATGAGGTTCAGATAGATACCGATCTCGCGCTTCATATTCCAGACGAATACGTCAATAACATTGAAGAGCGCCTGAAGTTATACCAGCGCATGGGTGAGCTGGAAAAGGAGGAAGATCTGCTACTATTTCAATTAGAATTGGAAGACCGATTCGGCGGCATACCGCCTCAAGTCGAAGATCTGCTTTACAGTCTGCGTATTAAGTGGCTCGCAAAGCACATTGGCTTCACGAAAATTATCATTAAAGGCGGGAAACTTATTGCACACTTTGCAGCTGAAAATAACAGTCCGTATTACCAACTACCTATTTTCTCCGAGGTCTTAGGTTACTTACAAAAGCACCCACGCAGCGTTCAAATCAAACAAAAAGGCGATAGACTCACCTTTGTTGCTCAAAACATAATACACCTGCAGGATGTTTATGAAGTATTCCAGAGCATTACTAAAAACGTATCCTCCAACTAGCACATGCAAGCACAAGAGTACATTGGGAACCGCCTAAACGAATTGGCACAACACAAAGCACAATTTGAACGGGCATTCTATTTTCTAGAAGACGAAGAACTTTTCTTTATTCCTGAAGGTGAACAGTGGTCTGCTATTGAATGTATTGAGCACATAAACAATGTCAATGAGGTGTATTTACCCCAATTAACCAAAGTGTGCCAATTGCCTGAAGCGAAGGAATCCAGTACCCTAAACATGGGCTGGTTCACGAAAAAAGCACGTGTATGGATGCAACCCATCACCAAGTCAAAAGCACTGAAAATCCCCGCACCTAGAAAACTAAAACCACGCCGTCTCAGAAATCCAGACTTGAAAATTGCTCCGCAGAAAATAATGGAGAACTTCATTGCGGACCTCAGTCAGATTGAAAAGTTGGTACGGATCATTCCAAACAGTCAGGATTTATGCAATTCACGCGTGACCTCAGCGTTGCCGCCGTTTAAAATCAAATCCATAACGGCGCTTGAAATCATTATTCAGCACATTGCACGGCACCTTATCCAAGCCGAGCGCATCTTGAACGGTGGAAAGCTCGCTAAGGACAATGCTCCAACCAACCCGGATCTTATTTATCCAACGCGGGAAGCCGAAAAAAAATAGTCTAAGATTTTTGCATAAAAAAACCCGGCGCGATGCGCCGGGTTTTTTGGTTTTTTTTCTTCTCTGTACTACAGCGCTTTAATCCAAAGCTTACCACCGTACTGTCCGTTGAAACCACTGTTCTGAGCTTGTTTCGCTGATTCGTAGTTGTTGAACTTCAATAAGAATACGTAGTACATATTGTTGCCTGGATCTTGGAATACATCCGAAGCTACACCTTGCTTGCTTAAACGTGCTTGAAGTTTGTTTGCATTCGTAACCGAACCAAACACGCCGGCAGTTACATAGTAGCCGCGAGAGCCTGCTTGAACATTACCTGCGTATTGATTAGGATTGTAACCTTTAATATTACTTTTCACCTGACCACCTTGTGGCGTTTGCGGGTACGTAGTCGCTGGATATGTTCCTTGATTGTTTGAACCATTCGCACCACCGTTTCCGCCTGCTGCGTTTGAATTCATTGCACCGCTTGCATTCACTGCATTACTTGCCGCTTGGGATGCGGCCTGAGATGCGGCTTCACTAAGTTCTCCTTTTAGATTTTCTTTTTCAGCATCAAATAGCTCTTTCTGCTGAGCAGAAACCTCATCCTTAAATTCGTCAAGACGATCGTTCAGAAGGTCTTCAAGATCTCCAGATTGACGACGCTGACGATCCTTCAATTTTTTGAGCTCGTTCTCTAATCGCTTATCTTTTTTGCTTTCACCAAAGGAATAGCGAAGCATAAACTCATGCGAATTACCCAATGCAAAACCATAAGTATTCAACGAAAAATCATATGCATAACCCATAGTGATGTTCTCCGTTAAATGCACACCGGTATTTGCCGTAACTGCATATGAGGAGCGGTAGGCTGCTCCAATAAAGAAGTACTCTTTATGGTTGAATATCAAACCTGCATCGACTTGTGGAATAGTGACCTCATTCGCACGAACTGTGACAAATGGACTCAAGGTCATCAAGCCTTTTTGTAAGTTCACATCGTACTGCGTGTTCACTACATAGTGACGCATGTACTGATACTGGAATGGACTGATCACATAATTGTCTGAAAAGTCCACCTTCGGCGCTAAAATATTAGGTACCGCTGCACCGAATGAGAAATCACCGAACTTGAGGTTAAATCCAAAGTTCAAATCAAATTTCCCTCTATTTAATGCAGAGAACAACACTGGGTCTAAATCATCCTGTACACGAATGCCACCCACGTTTATCGTATTGTTTACATAACCTGCACCTAAACCTAAGCTAAGGCTGTTTTGATCCGTGAATTTGACGTGCCACGCGTATGAGCCGTAAAAACCTGCACGTGATACAATATCAGTTACATCATTAAACGCATAACCGCTATACCCAAACTTAAGGTCTTCGCGATTACCGTTGAACGCCATAAACTGCGTTTCGGGAGCACCTTGAATATCGGTCCATTGACGTCTATTCAATACAGTGATCTCTGTTTTCCCATCTAGGCCGCTAAAGGCAGGGTTAAAGAGGTGTGCTGTATTCAGATAGTTTGAAATTAATGGGAGTTGCTGAGCTTGAGCTGTCCAACCTGTAACAACTAATGCGAGTGTAAATACTAACTTTTTCATGATTAGAAGTTGTTTAAGATGGTTACCGCCGATTTCACCCGTATCTCATTGTTGTGGGTCAACACAAAGTAATACGTTCCGTCCTCAAGTGCAGAACCACCATCGGTTGTTCCACCCCAAGCATTATTATAGACCTCCTGATTGAATACAGGTGTACCCCAACGCGTGTATACTGTAAATTCACAATCGTCACCTGCGGTGATGCCGCTAAGATCGAGTACATCATTACGTCCATCGCCGTTTGGCGTAATGACATTTTGAATGTTCCCGTACGTATTAGAATAAATGATTGCTGAATCTTGCTCAATCACGAATACACTTGTACACTCGCAGTATCCTCACATCCGTTGAGGTCCTCTACTTGGACAAAGTAAGTAATGGTATCTACTGAAGGTAAAGCCTCTGTGCTTGAAGATTGCTGATTGCTGTAATAGGAAGGTGCATCTGCAAACCAATAATAAGAAACGCCACCAGTAGCCGAAAGAACTGTAGATTCTCCTGGAGAAATTACCGGTGGGTTCGCAGAAGCAGAAGCAACTAAGGTATAATTGTAAACATTTAATGTATCAGCTGTTATACATTGATTTATTCCAATGGCTTCAATCACATATTGGCCTGGTACAGAAAGGAAGTTTTGTTTCCCCGTATAGAATCCGCCATTCCAAGCAAAGTTCAGTGCATTGCTTTGCAGACTCACTAAAACGCTATCGTAGACACATATTCCCAATGAGTCACCTGGCTGAATGAGTATGGTCGGGAAATTCACAAAATTGATGGTCTGCTCATTCGTAATAAATGAACAAGCCTCATTTGTGATTAGCAACCTGTAATCTGCAGTATCGGCAACGATAGAGGTATCTACGACCATCCAAGGCATGGTATCATTAGCTAAATTCAGCCAACTGTTAGATCCAGAAGGGTACGCAATTTGCCATTGGTATTCCCAAGTACTACCCAACACCGTGTCTTGTGCAGTCAAAAGCGCTGAATCTGTCAAACACAATGTATTTGAGGGTAAATTTTGCCATGGCCAATTCTGAACTAAGGTTGTTGTCGTAGGGACCGTATCCACAATTACAGAGTAGACCTTCGAGGTATCTTTACAGCCTCCTGGCAATGAGGTCACTTCCAAGTACCACGTACCAGAGGTATCTACTGTAATGGAACTTAATGTATCGTCTAAAAGCGGATACATCACTGGCTGACCAAAGATGTTCACGCTGTCGTCTTTTAACCACTGGTACTCATATCCAAGAATTCCTGGAGCTGGAAAGCCAAAATGTTCTAGTGTCGCAATAGTCCCTTTACACATGCGAATGGAATCTATACCGACAAAATTAATTCCCGCACCACCCTGCGCAAAAACTGCAGCTGAAGGTAAATACGAATTCACTACTGTATCCATTGAAGTCGCATCACAAAGGTTAGAACTCACTTCAACTCCATAGGTCCCGGATGCAACCACGAATAGTGTATCTCCCGTTTCGCCTGCAATTGGGGCACCACCACTAAGCCATTGGTAGGTATACGACTGGCCTGCTAGGAGGGGCATCACCACAAGTAAAGCTGTATCGCCTTCACAAAAGGTGAGCTCACCGGCCTTGTCAAACCAGCTGAACGCTGAAAAACCTGTTTGTGGATTCGCACCGATAATTACATTAGGGATAGTATCGCTGATTAAAACAGGATTAGAACTAATCATTCTAAATTTGTACAACCCCTGTGTAGTATTATCGGGAATGAGCACGTCTATTTCATTTCCTACGCTAACTCCATAGGCCAATAATGCGTTAGTACTGACGAAATTTCCAGTGAAGTTTCCACTGGCATCACTCATTTCAACTGAAAACGTGTTTCCTATATTGAATGGCGAAGTGATGTCAAAGCTGAATACAATCGTATCCGCTTGGCAGGCTTGCAGGCTTAAAGATTCATTTGAGGTAGACTGGGCATAACCAGAACATACGAATCCAAAGAGTGCGAATGAGAGTATAAGTTGTCTCATATCAGGTATTTGGGTTAATAATTATAGCCATAACATAAGTTAAGCTCATATTGTTGCTAATTTCGCACTAGAAAAGCAATAACCGTGCTACGTTTACTCAATTATCCTGCTATTCTATCAACAATCTTGCTGTTATGACATCTATTGAATTCGATAAAATCAAAGCCGAGCTCTTAAAAGTAGCGCACCTTCGTGGTACAGATTTACAGAAATGGACTGTTGAAGTGCTTGACAAGCAAATACAATACTACAATTGGACCGGTTTGTATTGGATGAATGACCTTAAAGGCCAATTAGAACTAGGGGCGTATGTCGGCGAGGCGACAGACCACACAAGTATTCCTTACGGTAGAGGCATCTGCGGGCAAGTAGCTGTCTCAGGGGCAACTTTTGAAGTACCCGACGTTCATGCTCAAGACAATTATCTAGCCTGTAGTTTGGCTACGAAAAGTGAGATAGTCGTTCCCATATATATGGAGGAAAAACTGATTGGGCAGATTGATATAGACTCTCATGAATTGGACCCTTTTACAGCGGAAGATCATGCTCTTTTAGAATGGGTAGCTGAATTTATAGCTGAACGTTTGTGACCCTAAGCATTCATTCGAATCGCATCTACCGGATTCAAGCGGGCGGCCATCCATGCGGGAACAAATCCTGAAATCAAGCCTATCAATGCACTTAGACCAATACCAACAATAACATTGGACAAGCTTAAAGCAATTTCAAAATCAAAGGCTTTTGTCGCGGCATAAGCGCCTAAAGCAACAAGTATTAATCCCATAATTCCCCCAATCAAACAAAGCACAACGCTCTCAGTTAAGAATTGGAAAAGGACCATAAAGTTCTTTGCTCCTAGCGCTTTTTGAATACCGATTTCGTTTGTACGCTCTCTTACACTCACAAACATGATATTGGCAATACCAAAACCACCAACCAGTATAGAAAATCCACCGATGACTGTGCCAACTATACCCAACACTCCAAAAAGGGAATCCAACTGATTTTTAATAAGCGACGGATCGTTCAATGCAAAGTCATCATCCGCTCCAGGACGTAGACGACGCAGAGAGCGCATTATCCCAGTGAGCTCATCTTTTAGTTGATCCAAAGGCACACCTGGCTTAGCGCTTACCATAATCAGATTTTGATCGTTTCGATCTGTATTAACGACGGTGCGAACAAAAGTAAAAGGCACAAGTGCTTGGCGGTCGTAGCTTTGACCTACTAGACTCTGGCCAACTTTTTCAAATACTCCAATTACGGTTAGTTTTTGACCTTCAATGGTAATGCGCTCGCCAACACAGCTCTCACGATAAGGGAAAAGCCCTTCAGCGATATCCGCGCCAATAATGCAATAGGGCCGTCCAGCGCTCATCTCCAATTCCGTAAAATAGCGGCCTTGAGCAAGCTCAAAATCCCATATTTGTGCATATTCGAATGTTGCCCCTAGCACCTCGATGCCACTTGTGCTGTTGCTTTCAAATTTTGCGGTAGTGCCATTTAAAGAACTTCCAAAAGCGATATTTTCAGCATATTGACTGCGTTTACGCAGCAGTTCTGATTCATTTTTTAGCGGGACAGGGCGATTGAGGTACTTCCACCAAGCGTACTCACCGCCCCCACCCCAAGGCCATTTCTGTATGTACACTACGTTATCGCCCAACTGGCTTACGCTGTCTCGAATATTCTTTTCTAACGAATCTACTATGCTATAAACAAGGATGATAGCAAAGATGCCAATGGTAATACCCAATAGCGACAACAGCGTACGTAACTTGTTCGCTGCCAGTGAAATAACGGCGAACAAAACACTTTCTCGAATGAGTTTTAATAGTAACAGCAAAGCGGTCAGGATTTCCCTCAAAATTAGCAGAATAAAAAGACAATCCCACGGCATGAAAACATTACTTTTGTTTCTTCCATTATTTTTCAAAAACACACACGTTGATGCGCATCGAAAACGCCTTGATTTCTGTATTTCATAAGGACGGCTTAGGCCCTATCGTTGATGCCCTTAAAGAGATGGGCACCACAATCTATTCTACTGGAGGAACGCAAGCCTTTATCGAAGAACGAGGCATAGCTGTTGAACGCGTTGAAGATTTAACTTCATACCCTTCCATCTTAGGAGGTCGCGTAAAGACCTTACACCCGAAAGTTTTTGGCGGAATTTTAGCGCGAAGAGCCCACGATGGTGATAGGGCACAAATGAGTGAATTTGACATACCTTACTTCGACCTCGTGATTGTTGACCTCTACCCTTTTGAAGCTACTGTTGCCTCAGGAGCACCGGAACAAGACATTATCGAAAAAATAGACATCGGGGGGATTTCGTTGATTCGTGCAGCCGCTAAAAACTTCAACGATTGCTGGATCATTTCAAACATGGGGCAATACGCAGATGCTTTAGCTGTTTTACAAGGTGAAGCTGGTGCAACATTGGAAGTACGCCGCCGCTACGCATTAGAAGCATTCGATGAAAGCAGCCATTACGATACAGCTATTCACCGCTATTTTGCGGGTGATCGCTTGGATCTAAAAATGAGCAACCGCAAAAAGCAATCCCTACGTTACGGCGAGAATCCACATCAGGAAGCGGCCTTTTTCGGAAACCTTGATGATGCACTCGAACAGATTCACGGAAAGGCATTGAGCTACAACAACCTTTTAGACATTGATGCAACGGTCAATCTGATCAGAGAATTTGACGAGACGACTATCGCAATCATAAAGCACAATAACGCATGTGGCTTAGCCACACGCAGCAGCCTAGCCGCAGCTTGGGATGATGCTTTAGCAGGTGACCCTGTAAGCGCTTTTGGCGGCGTTATTGCAGCGAATAGAACGGTTGACAAGGCAACTGCGGAGAAAATGAATTCACTGTTTTTTGAAGTGCTTATTGCGCCTGCATACGACGAGGATGCTTTGGAAGTATTACGCTCAAAGAAAAACCGGGTATTACTGCTTTTAAAAGAATACGAAGTACCTGCATTTAATGTCCGTACCGTGTTAAACGGAACACTCGTTCAAGCCAAAGATGCATTGACGGAAGCTGAGGCAGATATGGAGACCGTAACAAAATTGGTTCCGACTGAAAAGCAAATTGCCGATATGATTTTTGCAGCGAAAGTTTGTAAACACACAAAAAGTAATACCATCGTCCTCGCGAGAGACGGTCAACTACTTGCGAGCGGAACGGGGCAGACTTCACGTGTCGACGCTCTGAACCAAGCAGTTGAAAAGGCGGGTCGCTTTGGATTTGACCTCAATGGGGCCGCCATGGCTTCTGATGCATTTTTCCCATTTCCGGATTGTGTGGAGATCGCAGATAATGCGGGAATACGTTGTGTCATTCAACCTGGAGGTTCCATTCGCGACAAAGAAAGTATTGCCTATTGTGATGAAAACGGAATGACCATGGTTACAACCGGAATTCGTCACTTCAAACACTAATTTTTATTACCTTCAGCACATGGGTTGGTTTAGTTTCATGACAGAAGATATAGCGATTGACTTGGGTACAGCCAATACGCTTATCACTTATCAAGACAAGGTAGTCGTTGACTCCCCGTCTATAGTTGCACAAGACCGTCGCACGGGTCAAATCATTGCCGTAGGGCAAGAGGCGAGACAGATGCACGGTAAAACGCACGAAAACATTAAAACCATACGACCGCTGAAAGACGGGGTGATTGCGGATTTTGAAGCTTCGGAGCACATGATTCGTGAGCTCATTAAGAGCATTCCTTCGTTTAAAAAGCGTTTGTTCCCGCCCAGTTTACGAATGGTAGTTTGTATACCTTCTGGAATCACAGAGGTTGAAAAACGTGCTGTAAAAGACTCAGCGGAACGCGCAAATGCCAAAGAGGTATACCTTATTCACGAACCCATGGCCGCAGCTGTTGGTATTGGTGTTAATGTTTTGGAGCCAAAGGGTAACATGATCATTGATATCGGTGGCGGTACAACGGAAATTGCAGTTTTAGCAATGGGTGGCATTGTGTGTGACAAGAGCATTAAAGTTGCTGGTGATGTATTTACCAATGATATTGCACTTTACATGCGTGCTCAGCACAACCTATATGTAGGTGAACGTACTGCGGAAAACATTAAAATTGCAGTTGGTGCAGCTCAAGAAGAATTAGATGAAATCCCAGAACCTTATTCTGTTCAAGGACGCGATCTTCTTTCTGGTAAGCCAAAGCAGGTTGAGGTTACCCACATGGAAGTGGCCCGTGCCCTCGAGAAAAGTATTACACGTGTTGAAGATGCAGTGATGGAAGCGTTGAGCAATACGCCTCCAGAATTGGCAGCAGATATCTACAATAGCGGAATCTATCTTGCGGGAGGTGGTTCAATGCTTCGCGGTTTAGACAAACGTATTTCAGCAAAGACTGACTTGCCTGTTTATGTTGCAGAAGACCCATTACGTGCGGTAGTAAGAGGAACGGGTATCGTGTTGAAAAACATCGAACACTTCAAAACGATTTTAGAAAGTTAAATAATACACTACTATGCAGCAACTGATACTTTTCTTGGCAAAGTATCGAAGCACTCTGTTGCTCATAGTGTTCGTGCTTATCGCGCTATTACGCCATTCGCTTAAAAACCCTGTTGCAGAACACAGATTAAACAATGTGGGCTTCGGTGCAGTTGCCAAAGTTCATAATGGCTTGTCTGGCTGGAAGCAGTATTGGCGACTCGAGGCAATCAATGAGGAATTGGCCCGCGAGAATTCGAGACTTCGCTCCGGAGGAACAAGGGCTTCTGCAGATCATTTTTCAAATTCTACAGACTACGATTTCATACCAGCACGTGTTGTTGACTATTCGTACACTAAAAGGAACAATTACATTATCGTTCATGCCGGTCGCAGAGATGGTATTCAGCCGGGAATGGGGGCAATGACCGCAGGCGGCTGGATAGGCTCTGTTGTAGAAGTTAGTGATGCGTATGCCCATATTACTCCATTGTTACACGGTAAAGGAAATATTGGCGCTCGCATTTCAGGAAAGGGTTTGGGAGAATTGCATTGGGACGGTTCTGACCCTTCTTGGGCAACACTGATCGATATACAACGTGAGAACAGACCTATGCCTGGTGATAGCGTTTATAGTTTTACCCGAACCTCAGTAGGGCCATCCACATTGACAGGCACAGTGATAAGTGCAGTTCAAAACAATGAAGACCTTACATGGACCGCAAAAGTGGCACTAAGTGCCGATTTTAAAAACATGAACTGGCTCTACATCAGTAAGTTGAAAGATGCAGAGCGTTTAGATTCATTACAGGTACCTGCTCTATGACGATAGTAAAAAACATTTTGTGGTTGGCCGTATTACTTTTTGTCCAATGGGGATTTCTGCAGGATTTACCGTTAACAGTTTACGGCAATCCATATCTCTATTTATGGTTTTTTCTTTGGCTACCTTTTGGTGTTACTCGAATGGGGCTTTACACGATAGCATTTATAGTCGGTAGTATTATGGACGCCTTCGAACAGAGCGGTGGAGCACATACTTTAGCTTGTTTGGCGTTAGTTACTACAAAACCTTGGGTAGAGAATGCGTTGATTGGCTATCGAAAATCGGACGACAACGAAGGTGTCTCCCATCTCGCATTAGTACCCTATTTGACCACTTCATCGGTACTTGTTTTACTGCATCACACCGTTCTTTTTACCGCAGAGAACTATGGCTTCGACAACCCTGTGCTGCTTGTGGGTAGGATTGTTGTCTCTAGTTTAATTACTCTAGTCTTGCTCGCTATTACTCACGCCTTATTCTCGAAAAAATATGCCGCGTAGTAGTGCTTTTTATTTGGGTCTTACTTTAATCGGCTTACTCTTCTTGTATCGGCTGTTTCAGGTGCAAGTCATCAATGAAGATTATGCCGCAAGGGCTGAGCGCAACGCTACGGCAGCGGAAAAGCTTTATGCACCTAGAGGATATGTATACGATAGAGACGGTCGGCTGCTCGTAGGGAATAGTCCAGCATACGATTTAATGGTGAGTCCCTATTTAATAAAGGATTTGGACACAACGGCCCTCGGACATCTTTTAGATCTTGAGGTTTCAGTAATCAAGGAGCAACTAGAGAAGGCGAAAAACTACAGTTATTTTCGGAGTAGTATGTTCATGAAAATGCTCTCGAAATCGACCTATACACAGATTAAATCTGAACTTAAAGCATTTCCAGGGTTCTACGCTTCAAAACGGATTCTAAGAAACTATCCGCATCAAAATGGCGCCAATGTAGTCGGGTTTATCGGGGAAGTGAACACCGATTTTATCCGTGCAAACCCGTCCTATTCTCAAGGAGATTTGGTTGGGAAAAGTGGAATTGATAAGAGTTATGAAACGGTTCTGAAAGGAACACATGGCAAACGCTTTTTCACTGTGGATCACAGAAACCGCAGACTGGGTAACTGGAAAGAGGGTGCACACGACGAGATGCCAATTCCTGGGCAAGATTTAGTCAGTAGCATCGATCTCGAACTGCAGCAGTACGGTGAAGCACTGATGAAAGGAAAACGTGGATCCATTGTAGCAATTGAGCCAGAAACTGGCGAGATACTGGCTTTGGTAACCTCACCGAGCTATGACCCCAACGAATTGGTCGGTCGATTGCGCAGTAAGAATTATACGCGCATGTACTATGATAGCATCAATAAACCGCTGTTCGATCGCGGGATCTTAGCAGAATATCCACCGGGATCACCGTTTAAACTCATCGGTGCACTAGTTGGGCTGGAAGAAGGCGTGATTACTCCCAAAACATCGGTCACCTGTTATGACGGGTTCCATTTTGGATCACTTCACGTGGCCTGTCATTGTAAAGGAGGGACTTTAGCGTTAAACGAAGCTATATCTGAGAGCTGTAATAACTATTTCTGTACGATCTACCAGAGGACCATTGATAAGAACGGCGATGCGCATACAGGAATGGACCGCTGGAGTGAACACGTTAAAAGTTTCGGTTTGGGAACTTTTCTAGGGAACGATTTACCAACTGGACGGAAAGGCCTTATTCCTGATGCAAATTACTACGATCGATTTTTAGGTTACTCAACATGGAAAGGAGCTACTTCTGTCTCTAATGGGATTGGGCAAGGAGAATTGGTCGCAACTCCAATCCAGTTGGCTAATATGACCGCGGCCATTGCAAACCGTGGCTACTACTACACCCCTCACATCATTAAAGAATCTGACCATGGTCCCATAGATTCTGCATTCATTACGCCAAGACATACGACTATTGCACCCAAACACTTTGAGGTGGTCATCGACGGGATGTATTCTGTATTCGAAAGAGGCACGGCCAAAGGATCGCGTATGCCACATATTTCTCAATGCGGAAAAACGGGAACCGCGCAGAATCCACACGGCCAAGACCACAGTATTTTTGTAAGTTTTGCGCCAAAGGATCAACCAAAAATTGCGTTGGCAGTTATCATTGAAAATGGCTATTGGGGCTCGCGCTGGGCAGCGCCAATAGCGAGTTTAATGACCGAAATATATCTTACCGATACCATCACACGTCCCGCATTAGAGGAACGTATGTTTGAAGGTGACTTGCACGAGGAATACCGTCAACAACACGTTGCCATTTACGGAGAAGACAGTACTTATCAAGCAAACTTTTAATGGCTAGAAACCGTAGAAATAGAAATCGGCTGAAGATTGACCCTATTGTGGCGGTCATCTATACCCTACTTGTTTTTTGGGGCTGGCTTAGCATTCATTCTGCGGTATATAATGAGGAGGCTGCATCTTTGTTTAACCTTTCCCAGGAATATGGAAAGCAATTACTTTTTATCGGCGGGAGTTTCGTTATTATTCTAGGCATACTCTTATCTAACTACCGCTTATGGACCAATTTCGCACCGTTCTGGTACATTTTGACCCTCTTACTTTTGATCGGGGTACTCTTTGTCGGCAAAAAAATAGGCGGTGCACGGAGCTGGTATGCTTTAGGCTCCTTTAGTCTTCAACCTTCAGAAGTTGCAAAATTTGCTACGGCATTAATGCTCGCTTTTTATTTAGGACAGTCCCGAACTAGCATGAAAATTTGGTCGCATCGGTTAATCGCCGCCGCCTTATTCTTAATTCCAGGATTCCTCATTGGCCTGCAACCAGATTTAGGTTCAACACTTGTCTATCTAAGCCTCCTTCTTGTACTCTACCGTGAAGGAATGCCAGGTTACTACATTGGCGCTGCGCTTGCTCTTATAGCGCTCGCTATAATTGGTCTACTATTACCTTTGCGTACTGCACTCATCGTTTTGGGCAGTATATCACTTTTACTATTCCTTCTTCTTCCTAAAAGGCGGGGACCTATTGCTGCAAATGCATCCCTGCTCTCCATTGCAAGCGCTACCGTTTTCGCTGTAGGTCAGGTTATGGAGCGGGTTCTTGCTCCTCACCAACAAATACGTATCAAAGTACTGCTTGGACTAGAGGACGATCCTACCGGTGCTGGATATAACACGCTTCAAAGCCTCATAGCCATAGGATCGGGTGGCTGGACTGGTAAAGGCTATCTAAACGGGACTCAAACTAAACTAAACTTTGTACCTGAACAGAGTACAGATTACATTTTCTGTACGATCGGAGAGGAATGGGGTTTCTTAGGAACCGCACTCCTTATGACTCTATTTGCCGTATTGATAGGTCGAATAATTTGGCTCGCAGACACACAAAAAGACACCTTTTCGCGTGTCTATGGTTACTGCGTGGCAAGCATCCTATTTACACATTGGCTCATCAATATTGGAATGACCATAGGGCTTGTACCGACCATCGGTATACCATTACCTTTCTTCAGTTATGGTGGCTCCTCTCTCTGGGGCTTTACCATCTTACTCTTCATCTTTGTAAAGCTCGACGCCGAGCGCTGGAACCGCCTTTCGTAGGAGCTTTTCATAAAAAACGCGAGCCGATGCATGTGCATCGGCTCGCGCCTCTTTTAATCTATTCTTTAAACTACAAGTTAGAACATCATGTAGCGCATGTCCTCAATCTTCGCCTTTTCCTCTAAAGCTTTATAAGCCTGAGTACCTACTAGATTACGAATACTGCGTTGGGTATTCTGTGCCATGTTTGTGTAGTCTATTGCAGGCGCAGGGGTCGCAGGAGAGGTAATGGCAATAAACGCTCCATTGTCACCCGCAATCACACCGCTTAGTGAACCTGGCTCTAAACCGCAGATTGTTCCTACTACAGCGGCTTCATTGCCGACGCCAGCTATGTTGAACTGAGAAATACGGAAACTCAGTGTACGTACTTCTTTACCTGCTGCTTCAGCTATTGCTTCGATAGTCGAGGCTCCAGTCAAGGCATTTTCTAAACGCTCTGTAATCAGTGCTTTCTTCGCCTCTTTCTTAGCCGCTTCTAAACACTGACCCTGTACCAAATCAAACGAGGTAGTCCCTTCGTTGAGTTTATCAGTCAGGACTACCACTACGTATCCTTTTCCGTCATTCTCTAGAAGTCCAATGTTACCTTCTTCACGCTCTTCGTCCCAAGCCCAGCGAACTACACGACGCGCAGTACCTAATCCTGAAACTACTTCTTCGAATCGACCTAAGTTACGTGCTGGACGCAGGGAAAACCCTTTCTCAGATGCCAATGCGCGGTAATCTTCTGCAGTTTGCGCCTCGGCAGCATAGCCTGAAGCTTGATTGTATAGGTCTTGAATGGTTCCTTCAGAAGGTATAATCTCGCGAATGATTTGACCAATCTTGTAAACATCATCTGAACCTTTTTGGTCGGTTACTTGAATCACGTGCCAACCGAACTGCGTTGGAACAACACCCATAGAACCATTTTTCTTGAAGAAACAGAAGTTCTCAAAAGGCTTAGCCATCGCACCACGTGAGAAGTAACCTAAATCACCGCCCTTTTCTTTAGCGACAATGTCTGAAGAAAACTCTTGATTCACCGATTCAAAATCAGATGGATTCTCTTCAAGATATGCAAACAGACTATCGGCTAGTACTTTGGCCTCTTGCGGATTACGCGTAATGGAAGGCTCAGCTCTTGTCGCTCCAGCGAATGGGATGAGTATATGACGAGCTTGAACACTATCCGGGACTATTTTTCTATCTACAAGTTTAACCACTGCAAAAGCCCCGCCTAAATC
This sequence comes from Schleiferiaceae bacterium, assembly GCA_965204625.1. GTDB lineage: Bacteria > Bacteroidota > Bacteroidia > Flavobacteriales > Schleiferiaceae > UBA10364. The sequence goes on along the minus strand of CBDBET010000005.1, from coordinate 489,338 downwards.
AATGGGGCCTTTTTGGTAACCCACGGACTGTCCGTCTACAAGAGTATCCAGACCTGTACCGACTAACTCTGTAATGGTGTAGTATTCCGATTGGAAACGAACATCACTGTGTAAGTTTACAAATACAGAATCGTCTTCCTCATTCATCCATTCCAATGAAAGGGTCGCTAATTCAGCACGCACTGCCTCGCGATCAGATTCAGATGGAGCCAATGGGAAGTTGATGAACTCTATATTACGGCCCTCTTCCTGATCGAAATCTTCTTTGTTCGTATTATAGTAACGCTTCGCATCTTCGTCATCAACAGAGATTTCATCCTCATTTACATCGATGTAAGGAACATAAACGTACTGCGCTGGATGCTGCGCATCGCCGCGCTTTATTTCAGCCTCCGCAAGACCGGTCGGCATGAATATCGCCTTTTCAATTGCATTGGTGTATTTGAAGTTTTGCGCTTGATTAGCTACGGCGCGCTCAAAAGCTAGCCACTGCGTCCACATCTCAACAGATTGTTCGGTAGCATCACGATTGTCGCGTACCTGTGCGATGTAGCTTTTAAACATGTTTTCATCAAACTGGCCATTCGCTCCAGCAAAGTTTTGACGAATGTTCGGGTTGGTGATAATATCGAAATATAGCTCCTGCTGACTGACGCTCATGCCTGCTGCATTTAATTCCGCAGCAAGCAATTCTTCGGTAACGATATTGTTCCAAACGAAGTTTGCTAGCTGAATGCTGCTGGTGTTTGCGTATTGTTCTGGATTTCCCGCACGCAACTCTTCCATACCCTGGCTGAGTTCTTGACGTGTGATATCACGACCGTTTACGGTTCCGATGATGTTCGGGTCTCCAAAAAACTTAGATCCGCCTGAGCGGAATAAATCTCCTAGGAGGAAAGCAATAAGTGCTACAAACACCACGACTACTAAAAGTCCTGAGCGCTGTCTGATGCGTTGGATTGTTGCCATTGTCTTGCAATTAAATGAATGAGTCTGCGAATATAAGGATTGGCGCCAATTAATTGGCCTTTACGAGCACCTCTTCCAACCTGTTGGCCTTAGTTTTTTGTACGAGGAATAAGTATTGGTCACTTCGGACTACGGTTCCCTTCTCTGGAAGACTCTGATAAAGATCCAAAATATAGCCTCCGAGCGTATTATAATTTTCACTTTGAGGTAATTCAAGACCCCATTTTTCATTGATGTCAGAGATGTCTAAACGCGCTGAGAACAACCATTCACTATCATTTATTTGACGTTCTAATAATTCTTCTGTATCGTGTTCATCTTCGATTTCGCCGAAAATTTCTTCAATAACGTCTTCTAACGTGATCATCCCGCTGGTTCCTCCATGCTCGTCTAATACAACAGCTATGTTTCGTTTCTCTCGTGTAAATAAATTTAGTATTTCATCCGCACGCATACTTTCAGGTATAAATGCAACAGGACGAAGTACTCGTTTTAGATGATCCGGCTTTTTAAACAGCTCAAATGCGTGTACATAGCCAATAATTTTATCTATATTATCTTCAAACACGAGTAACTTGCTGTAGCCTGATTCGATGAAAAATGCCCTTACCTTGTCGGGAATTTCGTTAACCTCTACACCTTCAATTTCGGTTCTCGGAATCATAAATTCACGTGCTTTAGTCTCAGGAAATTCTAGCGCATTTTTAAAAATTTCCAATTCAGGATCAACTTCCTCATTACCGTTTGATATTCGGGGAACTCGTTCTCTTACGTAATGATCAAGCTCCATTCTACCGAAGGCATTTTGTTCTTCTTGTGCCTCTACTCGGAATACATATTTTAAAAAGAATTGGCTTACACCAAGCATGAGTGCGCTTGGCAAGCGTAGCATCCAAAACAACAACCAAGCAGGTATACTCAACCAACGCATAAGTCCTTCTGCATTTTGACGAAAAAGCGTTTTAGGGAGTAATTCAGCAAACACTAAAATCACTACGGTTGATACGGAGGTCTCTAACAATAGAATCAGGTATTCCATTGCCCCCCAACCAGAAAAGACCGGCGTGAGCAGGCGATGCATGTAATTTCCATAGAGCACCAATGCTACGTTGTTTCCAACCAAAATTGCCGCGATGAAAGCAGCAGGTCGATTTACCAAGTAGCCAAGAGCCTTATTCGCGACACCGCCTTTTTGGCGTTCCAGTTCTACATGTAACTTATTAATACTTAAGTACGCCATTTCCAGCCCTGAGAACAGTGCAGAAAAGAATACAGCCAATACAATGGGAAGAAGATAGTCCAATGTTTACTTCTTAGTTTGTTTAAGACGAGATCGTCTACGGAGGAAATACATGAAAACACCCGCCCCTAAAAAAAGAGAGAATTTAATGGTGTTCTGCCAGTTAGTACCCCAATTAACATAAATTTCAACTAAACTAACTGCGGCTACACCTAGCCACAAAATCTCTATAAATCGCAATGCCTTATTCATCGTCTACTGTTATTTCTCCTTGTACCTTATAAATGCGGTAGGTATTAAACGACTGGTCGGCTTCAAAACCTTTCCCCCGTATAAGCTGACCGTCGGATAGAATCTGCACCTTCGCATCACTATACAAACGCTCTTCTTTTTTATCCCAGAATAATAATTCCGTGGTCATTCGTTCACCTTTTCCGTTCGTCACTTCTACATTTCCGCCTATGCCCCATAAGTCCTCTTTCTTCAGTTGTCGCGCTGTATCAGCCCTTAATACCGTGGCTGTTTTTGCATTTGCACTGTAGAAATTGACAGTAATTCCTTCCCCGAAGAAAACATGAGGGGGCTCCATATTGCCAAAGTCTTGCAATAGCCCTGCACGAATCTCTAAAACCTTTTGTCCACTATCGCTATACGTGATGTGCGCTCCGTGTTGTTCATTCAAAGGAAATACAACTGGAATCTTGCTAACCTCAGCTACATCCATTGTATCATTTGAACAGGCACTGAAAAAAACCACTGCTAAAATGAGAAGTGATTCGGGTTGTTTCAAAAGAGATCTCATGCAAACGAAGTTCGGTAAAAATGCGCAAAAAAAATTCCCCTAGACATTTGTCTAGGGGAACTGTTAAAGTCGTTAGTAACGGCTTAGTAGAATTTAACGCTTACCGTCTCATTAATCCAACAGCCTATATTAATCTTATCGCCTTCTTTATAACCTAATTGGAACGAAATGCCTTTATCAGGAATTTGTTGGCTGTAGGCCGAAATTAATTTAGCCGCCTTATCGGCAATGCTTGGATCAATACTTCTTGCGTAGCTCAATTTGTTAATTGCCGCCCAATACACCGCATTTTTCTCAACTGCATTCGATCCACAAGAACCAGCTGCATCTGCATAAATGGTCGCAAGGTATAGATATGGATTTCCCCAATTCTTGCGTAGTTGACCTGCTTTAAGACAGTTACTCTTTGCTGAAGAGAGCGCACCCATTTTCTGATTTACATAAGCTAAGCCCATATAAGTATTTGCTTTACGACGAAGATCCTCTTCTTGCTCAATGGCTTCAGTGTAGTACTTCTTTGCCATAGCCCAATCGCTTTTGTTCACACCTAATTTCGCCATGTTCAATGCCGCTTGAGCACTAGGCTCAATTTCATACAATGTTTCTGCGATTGAAATGAATACGGGGTTGTCTGTACAAGATGTCAATTCACCATCGTCGCCTACGCGTTCCTTCTGCAACAGGTTACCCGCACGCTTCAACCACTCTACATTGTCCTTATTTTCTTCGAAAGCTTCTTCGTTATAGATCAGTGTAAGCTTATTACATGTCAAAAGTGGGCTCAAGATTTTCTCAATGTTCCGTTGCACCTTGGTGATATTTCGTAAACGAATTTCGTTATTCGACATCTTACGCTTATCCACAGAGGTTAAACCTTTCTCATCTAGCTCATACTTCGTCTTGAGCTCATCTGCCTTCTCAAGAACGCTTACCAATTCCTGGGTTGTTGCATCCAACTCAGGCTTCACCAAAGGTGGAAGTTTCGCTGCCTTCTTGATGCGCTTCTTTGAGGAGTTGTTGTAGGCATTCGTTGAATCGTAAACGGCCAACTTTGCATCAAATTCTGCTTTTGCCAATTCAGTTGCTGGACGAATACTGTCCGCATATGCGATGAAATCGAGTACAGAATCTGCCTTTAATTCAATAGTGTAATTTTCGACGTTAAACGTATTGAAGTTGAATTCGAGTGTAACTAACACTGAATTATAAACTTCAAACAAGCGATCTACATCTTTCGTCTTATTGAATTCCTTCACATTCGCCTGGAAGTAGCGGTCGGTGTGTGCAACTGACATAGTATCACCTAAAAGTGACTTTGCCTCTTCAAACATAACCACAGCCTTTGATACACTATCAGAATTCTTTCTGTAGTAGTTGTAGAAATGGTAAGCTTTTGATGAAATCGCATTCGCTTTTTCCTTAGGGAAATGAACAGCGAATGCATCGTAGAGACTAAGAAGCTCTTGAATCAATGCATTTTTAGATGCATCGTCGCTGGCTTCTTTAATCTTCGCTTCTATAATATTATCACCGTACGTGTAAATACGAATGTTAGCAGATGGACACGTTTCATATAGTGCTTTCCACGCATCGTAGGCTTCAGCGTAGTCTTTGCTCTGATAGTAAGAGCCCATGATGTTATAGTTCTGAAAACAAGAAACAGAATCGGCAATGGAATTTCCCCATTTCGACTCTTGCGCTTGCGCAGAAAAGCTCATCAATAAAATACCGAATACAAAAAGGATTCGTTTCATAATCATCACGTTTTTATCTATATCTAAATTTCTGGAACCATTTGTCGTTGAGCGTTATCCCGAAGTTCAAATTCCAATAATCTTCCTTTAAATCGGACTCAACACCACTCCAACGTGTTCCTCTTCCTATACTAATATTCAAAAAGCTTGCCTTTTGTTCACCAGGAGCCAAACTTCTGTAAATAATCGGAAGCGTTAAACCTAAGTTGACCTCTTGAGTAACGTAGGTTGGACCAGTAGTAGGCTCTTGCCAATAGTATTGACCTTTTTCTCTTGAATAACCGAATCGGTATCTTGATATGGCGAAGTAATTCGAGCTTCGTCGAAGCTGCGGAATAACATAGGAAGGGACCATTACAAAACCTACGCTTCCTCTTTCACTTGCGGCGATAGCAGATTGAACTGGCGTACCTCCTAATGGTGTGAAATCTCTGTAGTCTTGCCAATTCACTCTTCTATAGTCTACGACTAAATCCCATGCATTGACGGGGACATTTTCTACCGTTCTACTCACACCAAACCCAAACCCTGAAGAAGTAGGAAGAATCATACTGCCCTCTTCTGACAGGTTGTAAAATAGTGTGTCGACTGGGGTTTCTACGATACCACTGTTAATGAAGGAATATTGCGTGGAAATCTGACGTGAATTCATAGAACCTCCAAAACCGTATACTGCTCCAGCTACAAAATGTAAACGATCAATATCTCCTTGCAACTGCGTTCCTATGTCGAAAGTAAAGTCGCTTATTCCTGTTTTATTCGTTTTGCTTACGGAAAGAAATTGACTATTCGCTAAAATGGTTTTGTTACTCGTTTCCATTTCGCCAAAGACATAACGTGCATTACCACCGATGCTAAACCATGGGAACGGTTGTAAAGCGAGCCCTAGGGTGAATTGGTCATATCCCCCTGAACCAATGGAACGGTATTCATAAAGTCCGAAATCGTCTGAAGAATCCGCTACACTAATGTTATATCCTTTTGCAGCATAAGGACTGAGCGAAAATGCTCCACCGATCCAATCGTTGAATTTGAAGCCAAATCCAAAGTAATCGAAGTAGGTATTATGGTTGTCTTGATCTAAGGATTCACTAATGACTTGGTGTCGGAAGGTACGGTGCGCTCCGCTCATTTCAAGTGTAGAATATTCTAGGTTGGCGTAACCGGCAGGATTGAGAACGTTTATCGTGTAACGATCTACATAGCCGATTCCAGTGCCACCGATGCCGAGAAACGAAGGAGTAATTCCAAAGGTAGTCTCCCCCAAGCCATTTATACTTAGTGGACTCACTGAGTTGGTCTGAGCCGCAGCACGAGCCCCAAACAACAGCAATATCGACGCTAACATGAAAGTGAGAGCGGATTTATTTAATGGATTGACTTTTAAAATATTCATCAATGCGCTGTAGGGCATATAGTTCGTAATTCGAGGGTGCAAATATGTAGCTTTTTAGGTGGTTTGACAAGGCCTTTGCATCTCCTCCGCAAATGATTACAAGTTTTATGCCTGTTTCCTTTTGCATCGCATGAATCATCGCGCTCATTTCTAAGGGCAATGCAGTATCAACGCCTGACCACATACTTTCTTCTGTTGAAGCCCCTACCACATGAGTTTCGCTACTTTTAACAAGGTGTGGTAGCGCTTCTGTAAATGCATGCATTGCCTTATAACGCATGGCCCATCCCGGAGAAATTGCTCCGCCAATAAAGGCATCATTTTTAACAATATTATAAGTAATACAGCTTCCAGCTACAACCGTAATAAGATCCTGACGGTGCTCTAACCAGTGGGCCGATGCAAAAAGTAATCGATCTAAACCTATAGACTCCGGCGTTTTGTACGAAATCTTAATAGGCCAGGGCGAATCAATCGACAGCCAATTTATACTCTTAGGCCAATTCGCGTCTATTGCGCCACTTGCAATGCCGATAGACCGTGTACTGTAATTGCTCCAATCATTGTAAATATCAAGGGCCTTCTCCACAGCTTGCGGAGTGAAAGTCTCGTGTTTAACAAGCCGGGGTCCTTCAAACAACCCCATCTTAATAAGGGTGTTCCCAATATCTATAGTGATTAACATGGCTGTAAAGGTCGTGAAATCCTTCTTCTCTTTACAATTCAAAAGGAGATTCTAATTTTTCATTGAATGTGCTTTCACATTTCAATAGTAGATGTATATTTGCCGCCCGGCAGGTGATGTAGCTCAGTTGGTAGAGCAATGGATTGAAAATCCATGTGTCGGCGGTTCGATTCCGTCCATCACCACCACCCAAAAGCCCTTCAGTTTGACTGAGGGGCTTTTTTTATTCCCAAACACACGAAAACAGTAGGCTTATAAGACATCGCAACACATTGTGCCGGAGCTACAAAAAAGGCCGAGATAGCGAACTAGCCCGGCCTTTTTGCACCAAAGTGGTAACCAACAAAAATTGGTTACCACTTTGGAACTTAGTTTCTTATTTAAATCCCTAGTACTTGATCAAACGCACTGTTTGTTCGCTACTACCCGATTGAATCTTAGCAAGATAAACTCCCGATGCATAATGAGACGCATCTATTGCATGTGTTTGACCGCTACTTAGCGCATGATACAGCTGCTGACCATTCAAATCATAAAGTTGTATAGTATAAGAATCTAGCGAAGGGTTGCTGACTACCCATTGATCTGCTGTTGGGTTGGGATAAATAGACATCCCATTTTTTGACTCGTCCTCAATCCCTATGGCCACATTCGCATACTTTATATCGTCAAAATAGAAGGTAGAAGTTGACGATCCATCGCCAATATTGGTGCTACCCGCAATAAAGTCGAACAACAAAGCCAGGGTAGGCATATCAGTAGGTGCATTGGTAAAATCGAAGGATAGCGTTTCCCACTCTTCGGTTTTCGTGGTTTGAACACTACGCTCTTCACCCCAAAAAGGCTTCTCGGCTTTCAGAGTTACATTCGTACCAATAGGTGCAGACGTCCAAACTTTCATAGTTATTACTGGATGATTCACGAAGTCCAGGTTGTTTGTAAAAGTGATTTTACTTCCACCGTATGGCGCACCCAAATAACGCACAATCTTACCAACGTTCGCACTACCGTTATCTGCATCAACGTCTGGATTAGGTAAGCTTGTCATGATTGCGCTCTCAAAGTCAAAGAAATGACGCGCAGTGGTGCCCGATTCAAAAGTTACAGGTAAGCCCACTCTAGGTGTAGCAATAACACCCGCCACTTGCTTGATATCGTCAATATAAAAAGTATTCCCCCCTCCTGGTGTGAACGGCTGGGGCATAATGACTAAGTCCACACTACCTGAAGGCGCCGGAATTCCAAAGTCAAACGTGAGCGTTTCCCATGCGCCAGATACCGTGGTAACTGCATCCACCTCGCTAGTGTAGGGACTTTCTAATTTTACCTTTATCACGGTACCCACGGGTTGAGTCGTGTACACTTTCATTGATAACACACTCGATGATGCACTTGTAAAGTTCAGTGAAGACACCGATGTAATCTTACCTCCTGCCCACAAGTCGGCTGCATTCACTTTTACAATTTTAGCGACATTAGAGCTAGAATTACCTACCGAACTTGGATTCGATACTATCGTAAAAGATGCCCCGTCGTAGCCAACCATACCGGCGGTTGAAGATTCAAAATCAAAGGGAAAGGCTTGCGCTGAGGCTGCCACTGAGGCTGCCATCAGCAGGGTAGTCATGATTTTTTTCATATCAAATTTTTAGATGTATTGATTTTCTGAATGGTATGCAAAGCCGCACGACCATAACCTACCATTCATGGGCAAAAGGTAATAAACATTGTACTGTCGCATTCAATTAAAAAGAATTCCAGTAAATGGTGTTGTTAACAAAAATCAGTACCAACGGATACGGAGTACGCGGAAACTTCGGAATTTTGAGAAGTAAAGCTGCTCAACTATGCACCCTTTAAAGAAAGATGAATTCAGGCTGGTGAATCGTATGCGTTTTGAAGTGAAAAACGTTATGGAACACATCAACAGAGTTTCAGAAGAAAGCAATCGAATCAATTCTGATGAAATCGAGCGTCGCCTAAAATCGTTGACTGAATATTCCCGTGAACTGGCTAATCTTCAGAAGGCGATCGAATTAGAAATTCAAAAAAACGCTTTGTAAGTACCCTAATGAATCGCGAACCCGAACAATTCCAAGCTCATATGGTTGTTGTAACATCTATTTAACACCCTATGAAAACAGTCTTCCATCCCCACCATTCGCGCGGCCATGCAAATCATGGCTGGCTGAACAGTTATCACAGCTTTAGCTTCGCAAGCTACTTCAATGCCCATAAAATGAACTTCGGATTGTTGCGCGTGCTTAACGACGATACCGTTGCTCCTGGAATGGGTTTCGGGACACATCCGCACGATAATATGGAGATCATCTCTATTCCCCTAGATGGTGATTTAAGACACCGTGACTCCATGGGAAATGAGAAGACAATCAAAGAGGGTGAAATCCAAGTAATGAGTGCAGGCTCTGGGGTTACGCACAGTGAATTCAATCCCAATAAGGACAAGGAAGTAAAGTTTCTTCAAATTTGGGTCATTCCAAATGAACGTGATGTTGCGCCGCGTTACGATGAGCAGCATCTTCCTGATTTGCATCAGAAGAATGTTCTGCATCAAGTGCTTAGTCCTTCCGCTAATGATGCGGGGGTATGGATACACCAAAATGCGTGGTTTCATATGGGCCGCTTTGATGTTTCAGAAGTAGCACAATACCAATGGAAATCTGATAACAACCGTCTTTATGCTTTTGTACTTGAAGGTGGATTTGAGTTGGGTGAGCACCAACTAGGACGCCGTGATGCGCTCGGAATTTGGGATACGAATAACATTTCACTAAAAGCCACTTCCATGGAATCTAGAATACTATTGATTGAAGTGCCGCTGGAGAACTAACCTACTCACTTTGAACATTCTTACCTGCAGTAAGGTTATCTTTGTCACCATAATTACACCACCATGAAAGATCCCATTAAAGGATTCTCAAAACTGAGCAAAGCCGCCAAACTTGAATGGCTCGTCAATAATAATTTTGAAGATGCGGAGGCCGCACGATCCGTCTTATCCACTTATTGGCATGAAGACGAGGCACTTCAAAAGCGTCACGACGAATTCATTGAAAACACCATGAGCAACTATTACATGCCCTATGGTGTTGCACCTAATTTCAAAATCAATGGCAAACTCTACACAGTTCCCATGGCCATTGAAGAAAGTTCCGTGGTTGCTGCGGCTGCAAAAAGTGCCGCATTTTGGATGGTCCGAGGCGGTTTCAAAACTGAAGTATTGGGCACGGAGAAAATTGGACATGTACATTTCATGTATGCGGGAGATGCCAGTGCATTAGAAGAAGATTTCAGTTCGCTTGAACAAGAATTACGTAAAGCAACCGCAGAACTCACCTCAAATATGGAAGCGCGCGGTGGTGGCATTACATCGATAAAGCTAATTGATGCCACTAATCGTCTTGAAGACTATTACCAACTGGAAGTCACTTTCGAGACGTGCGATTCCATGGGAGCAAATTTCATCAACTCCAACCTTGAGGAGATGGCGAAGTGTCTTGAAAATTTCGTTCATAATCATGAACGTTTAAATGCCGATGCACTTGAAGTTGTAATGCGTATTCTCAGTAATTATACGCCACGCTGTATCGTTCGCGCAAGTGTTAGTTGTACAGTGGATGAATTAGCTAGCGAAGGAATAAGCGCAGCGGAATTCGCTCGGAAATTCAAGCGAGCAATCGCTATCGCAAATGCTGAACCCTACAGAGCGACCACCCACAACAAAGGCATAATGAATGGAATTGACGGGGTGATTATTGCTACAGGAAATGACTTCCGTGCAGTGGAAGCCGCGTGTCACACCCACGCTGCGCGTTCAGGCAGCTACAAGAGCCTAACCGGCTGCAGTGTAGAGGACGGTCTTTTCACTTTTTGGATAGAAATCCCATTAGCGCTTGGTGTGGTTGGAGGATTAACAAAACTGCACCCTCTAGTGGTCAAAAGCCTCGAAATGCTCGGAAATCCAGATGCTGAAGAATTAATGGGAATAGTCGCTGTAAGCGGTCTTGCACAGAATTTTGCGGCATTACGTGCGTTAGTAACCACGGGTATTCAAAAAGGTCACATGAAAATGCACCTAATGAATATTTTAACGCAGCTTGAAGCTTCACCAGAGGAGAAAATTCATATCGCAAATCACTTTAAAGACAAAGTTCCTCATCATAGAGAGGTAGTGAATTATTTCTGTGAATTACGCGGGGTTCCCGTACCTAAAGTTGGCCAATAAACAGTGAAGGAATTTTATGCCCACGGCAAACTTTTGCTCACTGGAGAATATGCCATTACCCAAGGGGCAAATGGTTTTGCCGTACCGACAACTTTAGGCCAAAAACTGACTGTTAAATTTCTCGACTCGCCAAACATTCACTGGCAAGCATATACCGCTACAGGCGACTGTTGGCTCGATGTATTGCTTAGTTCACAACTCGAAATATTAAAAACAGACCAGCCCAAAGAAGCCCAACATTTGGTTAAGCAGCTACAGATTGTAGCAGCTCACAGTGATAAACTAACGGGTGGACTTCATTTTGAAACTCATCTTGAATTTGACCGCAGTTGGGGTCTAGGTTCCTCAAGTACTTTCACCAGTTTACTTGCCCAATTTGCAAATCTAGATGTTCTAGATCTCTTTCATGGAGCGCACGGCGGAAGTGGATACGACCTAGCTTGTGCATCTGCAACTGGTCCCATTCTATATCATATCGAAAAAGGTTTTGCCGAAGCTACACCTGTGAAATGGGCGCCTGATTTTGCTGATGACCTTGCCTTTGTTTTCAGTGGTAAAAAGCAATTGACTTCTGAAAGCTTAGCACTGGTGCAAGAACGCCCCTTTAACCCGCATCAAATAGAAGAAATCAACGCACTCACCTTAGCTTTTATTAACGCATCCACTTTAGAGAGTATAGAATCTGTAATACGCGAGCACGAGCAACTTATAGGAGCCCATTTAGGGCTGCTAACCGTAAGCGAACAACTCTTTAAGGGGTACGACGGAGCCGTAAAGAGCTTAGGTGGTTGGGGCGGTGATTTCGTTTTAGTTACCCGTTATTCTAAAAATCAACAGTGGTTAAACGAAAATGGCTTCAAGCACACTCTGCCACTGAGAACTTTAGCAGTACTCTGATTGTTCTATAGGGCATAATTATTGGTAGCTTTAAGCCATGCGTAAAATCGTTCTGTTTATAACCGTATTCTTACTCTCCTTTTCATCGAAGGCAGCGCATTTAGTAGGTGGTGAAATCTCCTATAAATGCGTAGGAACGGGAGTAAATGGCAATACGTACCAAATACGACTGACGATTTATCGGGACTGTAATTCGAGCGGTGCACCTTTCGATATGCAAGCACCCATAACTATTTACGGCGGGCCCAATCAAAATACGGTTGTTCAAACCGTCATGGTAGGGCGGGGACCTATAGTTGGAATTCCCGCAGTCGTAAACAACCCTTGTCTTCAAACACCACCCAATGTTTGTACCGAAAAGGCAACCTACACTACGAATGTTACGTTACAGCCAGCGACCCACGGTTATACTATTACTTATCAGCGTTGCTGTCGAAACAACACTATTTCGAACGTTGCAAATTCAGGTACTTGGGGGAGCTCCTACTATATAAAAATACCCCCTCAAGACTCTGTTTGCAATAGCAGTTGTGCCTTCACATCTGACCCGCCCATTGTCATGTGTAAGGACGACAGTTTGAATATCGACTTCTCCGTACAAGAATTAGACGGTGATAGTGTGTTTTACTCTTTGTGTCAACCGCTTCATGGTGGTTCACAGAATAACCCAGCACCAAACCCACCTAGCTCTCCACCATATACACCGGTTCCTTTTTTATTCCCATACTCAACGGGATATCCGCTTCCTACCACTCCCACTGTCGGAATTAACAGCAGCACAGGAATATTATCAGGAACACCTATCGGCGTCGGGCAATATGTATTCGCTGTGTGCGCGGAGGAATATGATTCGAATGGCGTCCTTCTTTCAACGTTAAGAAGAGATTATCAGTTCAATGTGATGGTTTGTCAAAGCAATGTTTCTTCGAATCCTACCCCTCAAATTTTTCAGCCCAACACCGTATGTAATGGAACCACGGTTACCTTTTTAGACAGTTCTTATAATGGGACAAACTACCTCTGGTTATTCAACGATCCTAACAATCCGGGTGCTTCAGCAACAGGTCAGAATCCAACATATACCTACGGAGACACGGGCACCTATACTATTCAATTGATCATAAATCCGGGTTACGCTTGTACAGATACAGCCGAAGTCACCTATGAACTTTATAATCCTGTAAATCCGGCCTTTTCTTTCACCGGTCCCGTTTGCTTTGATGAAAACCTAATCACCTTTCAAAACCAAAGTTCAAACGGAGGTAATGCTCTAGCAAGTTGGGACTTCGGACCAGATGCAAGTATTCCAACATTTACGGGATGGAATCCGCCACCCATCGTCTTCAATACTTGGGGAGATCACTATGTCAGTCTTACCGTTGAAGAAAACGGCTGTGAGGACACGTTTCTTGATACGGTTCGGATCTACAGGAGGCCCGAAACCAATGTTAGTGTTGAAAACCAAATAGGATGTGCTCCATTTACCGTTGCATTCTGGGACAGCACGATAACAGATGGACAAGTCATTTACAATTGGGATTTTGGAGATGGCGTCCTGAGCAATGATAGCAATGCAGTATACACCTATGCCAACCCTGGAACTTATGACTTAAATCTTACTATTTGGTTCATTGAGGGGTGTACGGATACTATCACAGTTTCTTATGATGATTTTATTACAGTGTATCCATCACCAACCAGTTCTTTCGTAGCAGATCCAACAAACGCTACCATCTACACCTCGAATATTGAAATCACGGACTTAGCTGCCGATCCTTCAGACGATATCATCACGAGAATGGGAGACGGTAGTATTTATTACAATCAAGCCCAATTCAGTCATTCCTATACGGATACCGGTTGGTTTGAGGTGGAACACGTCGTTATAAACACATTTGATTGTCCAGATACTTCTAGGGCAACTGTTCGAATCAATCCCGAGACCCTCATTTTCGTACCTAATGCCTTCACACCGGACGGAGATGGCAAGAATGAAATCTTCTTTGCAACCGCCGTTGGGATCAAAGAGTTCAGTTTAAAAATATTTAATCGTTGGGGAGAAGTGTTATTCGAAACTACTGATCCATCAACAGGTTGGGACGGTATGCATCCCAATGGAAAAGAGGCCATTCAAGGAGTGTACACCTGGATGGTTTTTGCCAAAGGACAGAATGATAAATTGATCGAAAAACGAGGCCATCTCAGTTTGCTTCGGTAGTAATTACGATGTATGTTCTCGGCTGAGCCATAGTAGGGTACCAAAGGCGGCTCCTACTCCGAGAATTACAGATAGACTCACATAAAGAGCTGCCTCTATCGTCCTGCCAGCACTGATCAGGCTTATAGTCTCCATAGAAAAAGTACTAAACGTGGACCATCCGCCGCAAAACCCAGTACCTAAAAGCAAGAGATACATAATTTTAGATTTATCGTCATAAGCATCTACAATGACGACTAAAACAATGCTTGCCAAAATATTAATAAGTAACGTAGCCCAATGGCCTTGAAGCCATTCGTTTGCTACGATAGCCTTCGACATAGCAAATCGCAGAACTGATCCACCTCCACCACCTACAAACACTGCCAGATAGGCCATTGCATTTAACTCCATGTCGCTTCGATTTTATGTAAGACGAAACTAATGAGAAATCCCCACAGTGCTCCGGCAAGCAAATCTGATGGATAGTGTACGCCTAAATGAATACGTGAAAAACTTTGAAGTATGGCCACAACCAATAGGATTGGGAACCAGCTTGAATGCAACCATTTTCGAAAAAGAAAAGCAAGTCCAAAGCTGTTTGCCGCATGTGCGCTAAAAAACCCAAATGGACTGCAATGCGCTAAAACTCTCAAGCCTTCTACTTCATGGCATGGCCGAGGGCGTTCCAGTGTATATTTGAAAAGCTCAGCGCCCTGATCAAAAAGCAACACACCCAATACCACCAGTGCAAGTCGCTTAACAAATAAGACAATATTGCTTGAAATGTAGAGCCTGTGAAGGAGCACGGCATATAAGGGTAGCCAACTTACAGTTTTCGTAATTGCAATCCAGAATGTATCGGTACTCCCAGGAAACAGCCCGTTTAATGCAAGCAACGCATTCGCATCTAGGCTATTTAATTGCTCGAACATTAGGCAGGAGCGTTTAATTTATCCCAAATTAAATCTTTGAGCTGCATGATGTTCTTACCCGCAACTGACGAAATAAAAACATGTGGAATAGTTGAAGGTAATTGGGCCGCGATTTCGCTTTGAAGATCTTCATCAATCATATCACTCTTCGTTATGGCCAAAATACGTTCCTTATCTGCTAATTCTGGATTATACTTTACCAATTCATTCAAGAGAATATCGTATTCCTTAGCGTAGTCGTCTGCATCCGCAGGAACCATGAAGAGTAATAAGGCATTGCGCTCAATATGTCGCAAAAATCTGTAGCCTAATCCTTTTCCTTCGGCTGCACCTTCAATAATACCAGGTATATCTGCCATTACAAATGAACGCGTGTCGCGATACATCACCATCCCTAAATTTGGTACTAACGTGGTAAATGGATAGTTGGCAATTTCTGGTTTTGCTGCGCTGACGACACTTAATAGCGTACTCTTGCCTGCATTAGGAAATCCTACTAATCCAACATCCGCGAGGACTTTTAATTCTAAAATAAACCACCCTTCTACTGGATCCTCACCAGGCTGTGCAAATCTTGGCGTCTGAAAGGTCGAGCTCTTAAAGTGCACATTACCTAATCCACCTCGACCGCCTTTCACAAGGATGTGTTCTTGTCCATGGTCAGTGATTTCAAAGAGTACTTCGCCCGTTTCTTCATCCTTAGCGATAGTGCCTAAGGGCACCTCAATATAACGGTCATCGCCATTGGCACCAGTACGCTCTTGACCACTGCCGTTCTCGCCTGAAGCGGCTTTGATGTGTTTCTGGTATTTAAGCGGCAACAAGGTCCACATTTGAGCATTACCACGAACAATTACGTGTCCGCCTCTACCGCCATCACCACCGTCCGGTCCTCCTTTTGAGGTCATACGGTTTCTCAGTAGGTGTGTAGATCCACGACCACCGCGCCCGCTTTTACAGTAAATCTTTACGTAATCTATGAAGTTGCTTCCAGCCATAATGTGAAAAAAGCAGCCTCCCTTAACTGGGAAACTGCTTTGCAAAAATACGATTGTATTGTGAAGTGTCGACCAATGGACTAAAGTGTGTCGATAATAGCTACCAGTCGTTCAGTAATCTCCTCGATTGAGCCTACTCCGTTGATGCCTTTGTATTTTCCTTGCGCCTCATAGAACGCTTTCACGGGTGCCGTTTCGTTGTTGTATACATCAATTCTGTTCTGAATTACTGCAGGATCTGCATCATCTGGACGGCCCGAGGTTTTTGCACGCTCTGCAAGTCGCACACGGAGCTCAGCTTCCGGAACTTCTAAAGCGATCATACTCGTAATGCCCGTTTCTTGACTATGTAAAAACGTATCTAGTGCAGATGCTTGTGCATTCGTGCGCGGGAATCCGTCGAAAATAAAGCCTTGCGCTTCAGGGTTTTTATTCACGGCATCTTCTAGCATCGATATCGTTACGGAATCAGGGACTAATTGACCCTTATCCATGTAAGACTTCGCTAAAACGCCCAATTCCGTTTCATTCTTAATATTGTAACGAAAAAGGTCGCCCGTACTCAAATGAACCAAATGGTAACGATCAACTAAAAAGGCACTTTGTGTCCCCTTCCCTGCCCCGGGAGGGCCGAACACGACTAGATTTAACATGGAAATAGCATTTAATTAGGCGCACGAAGATACCGCGCAAAGCGAGAAAATCGTAGTTTCGTAGCCGATTTGAGGATATTTCTCGAACCAACAACACACTGAAACACTGAACCATACCATGCGTACTCCATATTGTGTTATTATGGCTGGGGGAATTGGGAGCCGTTTTTGGCCCATGTCCACTGAAAAAACCCCCAAGCAATTCTTAGATTTCTTAGGTACCGGTGAGAGCTTGATGCAACAGACCTATAGGCGAGTACGTCGCATTTTCGATGCGGAAAACATATTGGTGGTCACCCATGAGAATTATGCAGCGTTGACTCAGGAACACCTGCCAGAACTTCCAAAACACAATATTATACTTGAACCACTTCGCAGAAATACTGCTCCTTGTATCGCGTATGCCGCTTTAAAAATCAAGAAGCGCGATCCCAATGCGAATATGTTTATTACACCGGCGGACCACCTAATAACGGACGAAGAGGCGTTTGAGGCTACTGTTCGACAGGGGCTTGCGAAAACTGACGAATCGGATTTTTTCGTAACCATCGGAATTCAACCACATAAACCTGAAACCGGCTACGGCTATATTCAATACAATGAAGCTGTGGAAGACGATCATGGCAGCTTTGCTGTAAAGGCATTTACCGAAAAGCCTGATATAGAGCACGCAAAGAAATTTTTAGAAAGTGGAGACTTCTTATGGAATGCAGGTATGTTTATTTGGAATATCGATGCATTGTCGAGTGGCCTTGATATGCATCTACCAGAGCTCATGTCTACTTTAGGGGAAACCTGGAATGATCTAGACACAGCCTATGAAAAGGCAAGCATCGAACGAATTTATGGAGAGTGCGATAATATATCTATTGACTATGGTTTAATGGAACGTGCGGACCAAGTCTGCGTGATTCCAGCTAAAATGGGATGGTCAGATTTAGGTAACTGGGGCGCCATATATGATTTGGGCACTAAAGACTCCGCTAATAATGTAGTCGTTGGGGCACATGTTTTACTTCAAAATTGCACCTCTTGTCTGGTTGTGAATGCAACTAAAGACAAAGCATTAGTGCTTACCGACCTAAACAATAAGATTGTTGTGCAAACGGAATCTACGACCTTAACTTTTCCGCAAGGCAATGATCAAGCCATCAAGCAGATAGTCAAAGCCGTTAAGATAGAATTAGGTGAAGCGTTTGTATAAACGCCCGCAGTCTAAAGAGGTCTATCTATATTAAAAAGACCTGTATCGCAGCTGTTACAGTTTCCCAACCATGGTTTCTGGACGAACCCACTGATCAAACTCTTCTGCCGTCAGGTAACCCAGGTTGACGGCCTCCGTTTTCAAAGTTGTACCATTTTCATGTGCAGTTTTCGCGATTTTCGCGGCCTTTTCGTAACCAATCTTAGTATTAAGAGCGGTCACCAACATTAACGAATTATTTACGTGGTTTTCGATCGCCTTGTAGTTTGGCTCGATACCTACAGCGCAATTGTTATTGAAACTGACACATGCATCTCCAATGAGTTCAGCACTTTGCAATACGTTATAGGCCATCACAGGCTTAAATACATTGAGTTCGTAGTGACCTTGAGCGCCTGCTACAGTAACTGCAGTATGATTCCCCATGACCTGGGCACATACCATCGTGATAGCCTCTGCCTGCGTAGGGTTCACTTTGCCTGGCATGATGGATGACCCCGGCTCGTTTGCAGGGATAATGAGTTCCCCGATACCTGAACGCGGCCCTGAAGCCAACATTCGAATGTCATTCGCAATCTTATTCAAGCTTACAGCCAATTGGTTCAGTGCGCCATGAGTCTCAACTAGCGCATCGTGTGCCGCAAGTGCCTCAAACTTATTTTCAGCAGTACGGAAAGGCATTCCGGTAAATTCCGCAATGTACTTTGCTACCGTTTCAGAGTAACCTTCAGGTGTGTTTATTCCTGTACCCACAGCTGTTCCGCCCAATGCAATTTCACTCATGTGATCGAGAGTGTTGCGCAAGGCTTTAAGTCCATGGTTTAATTGGCTTACATAGCCAGAGAACTCCTGACCTACAGTCAGCGGCGTCGCATCCATTAGGTGCGTGCGACCAATTTTCACCACATTCCAGAATTCTTTACTCTTAGCTTCAAGCGTATCGCGCAATAGCTCAACAGAGGGAATCGTATTTTCTACGACCTTCTTATAAATGGCAATGTGCATTCCCGTTGGGAAAGTATCGTTCGAGCTTTGACTCTTATTGACATCGTCGTTTGGATGAATGCTATTGTTGCCATCACCTAAAGTACCTCCGGCGAGGACGTGCGCTCGGTTCGCAATGACCTCATTCGTGTTCATGTTACTCTGCGTACCCGAGCCCGTTTGCCAAACTACCAGTGGAAACTGGTCGTTGTGCTTACCCGCTAAGATTTCATCACAAACTGACGCGATAAGATCGCGCTTCTCGACGGGTAAAACGCCAGCGTCGCAGTTTGCATACGCTGCAGCCTTTTTCAAATAGGCAAAACCTTCAATGATTTCGAGCGGCATGGTACCGGCAGGCCCGATCTTAAAGTTGTTGCGTGAACGCTCCGTTTGTGCACCCCAATACTTATCGGCCGGCACTTTTACTTCACCCATGGTGTCGTGTTCTATTCTGTATTCCATGCTGTTCGCTTGTGTGATTATAGGATTTTAATTCTACTACAAATTTAAGGCACAGATTTCCGATAGAACGATTTGTGTTGCTATCTTTACACCGACTTAAATCAACGACTATGAAATTTTTAGGATTCCTCGTATTCTTAGTAGTAGCACTAATGGGCTTTTCAATGTTGGCTTTTCTAGGCCTTTTTGTTGGGTACTGGTTGACATTGATCGGCTTGGAGTCTATCAATCCTAAGTTAGCACACGCGCTAATTGGTCATAAAGAAGACGAAACAGCAGAATAATTTCTGCCGACTGGATATAAAAAAGCCGACCCGTTGGGTCGGCTTTTTTTGTGCCTGTATTTTTCTACAGTACGTCTAACAGCTTTTCTGCCGGACGCGCCACTACTGCACGATCACCGTTCATTACGATAGGACGTTCCATTAGTTTTGGATGTTCTATCATCGCTAGGATAACTTCATCCTCATCCAGTTCCAACGTTTTGTATTCTTCCTTCCAAATCGATTCGTTCTTACGCACAAGATCTATAGCATCCATATCTAACGCATCCAGTACGTCTTGAAATTCTGCTGCACTCATGCTTTCCTCATCGTTGAGGTACAATCGTACTAAATGTTCAATACCTCTTTCTTCTAAAAGTGCCAGCGCTTCGCGCGATTTCCGGCAGCGAGGATTGTGATAAATCGTAATCATATTAATAAGTTATGTGCAAAGTTCCTTCCTCAGACGTGATGCCGCATCTATTCTCAGCTTCGACTTGGTAAAAATACACTCCCGGAGTGAGAATTTGCCCGTCGTAATCTGCACCCCAATTAAATGTAGGCGCGTTAGTCTCAAATACCTTTATTCCCCACCTATTGAAAAGAATAACATGGAATCGGTCCCAATCTTCATTCGTGTTAATGGTCCAACGATCGTTCACATTATCACCATTTGGGGTAATGACATTAGGCACGGTAAAGGGTTCCAGGGCAAAGAAGATGTCGTAAGTCGCTGTCAAGGTATCTGAGGTTCCGCATATGCTGTCGTAACCCACAATAGAAATATCATAAATGCCAGATTGTGCGATCTGAAGGGGGTTAGTACTACCCTGATCTGTTCCATTGATGAGCCAGCTGTGACTTTGGTACACCTCATTAAATACAGGAATAAAATCGACAGTTTCGTCCGAAGTACATTCTTCAGGATCACTAATCATATTCAGGTAAGGCGGTAATCTAAAAAACAGGGTATCCGTAAAGGACTGCACTACATTACAGACGGTATCCACAGTGGTTAGGGTAATGACATTATAGCCCGCTGAAGGCAGGTTGGTCATCACCTGGGGGGTAGTAAATGTTGCGCCCGAAATGGTCCAATCCAAAATGCGATCTGTTACCAATGTGGAGTCGCTCGCATGCATTAATCGGGCCGTAACCGCGCGTAGCGGGTCACAGAAATCATACGTATATGAGGTATACACAGAATCGTATGCAGGATTTACTTGAACCGTAAAGGTGGCTGTATCCCAAGTATCACAAATGGTGTCGTGACCGATAACCTGTACAGGATACGTTCCGGGAGAGGCATAGATATGTACGCCTTGGAGTGAAGAACTACTCGTAGAATTTCCATCCCCCCAATACACTGTGAAATCCTGAACATTAATGCTAGAGTCTAGGATTGAAAATGTGTTAGGCAGGCAGAAGACTGGCGGATCAGGCTGCACGGAAACACGCGCATTCTGAACGTCTAAATCAATGACTGTGACTGCCAGATTACAATTAGCAGAACCATTGCTACTAGCGTATACATTGTTGGGGAATGTAGGGTAGGTAGAGGTTCCACCACAACCGGCACATACCGCCTGAAAAATCCTGCCCGTCCGATCAAAACGAGAGGTTCCTCCGTCCACATGCTCGCGTCCCGTACCACCAAAGTACGTTGCCAATCGCGGTGATTTCCAATCCGGATCTAAGACTAAAAAATAAAAGTCCCTCCCGTCGGTAGTGGTCTGAAATGCATTTGAACTTAGCGCCATATCCTCCGTGTTGCCCTCTGGGTTTGGCGATCCGCCCCAACCGGAGAAATACGTATTGCCGCAATCGTCAACCAGTAGTGCTGTTGGACTGACATCCACCGTAGCATGGGAGCTATCACCCCAAACTGCAGTTTTGAGCTTTGTGAAACCCGAATTCCCATTCTGTTTGTAGCGTTGAAAATACTGTGCACTTCCTGGCTGACCCCAAGTCAGCGAATCGGCCACTAATCCGCCTTTGTGGTGACCTACTACGGTAACAACACTGGCTGTATCCGTTTCGCTGTGCGTCTCCACAAAGAAATGCTGATTGTAGCCACTGTCGGCCTGGACATCGACGGCACTCATCGTTATAAAATTGCCCGTACCTATGGCTGCCGGACCGAGGTCACCGGCCAGTAATAAAGCGTCTTGATCACTACTTACAGGTATGCTGTAATCATAGACGGGGTTAGGCCAACCCATGGCTATCGTAGAATCGGCACTGGGGCTAATGGAACCGGCAATATAAAATGGAGTGAACTTGAAAGACGGCGATGGGAAATTAAGACCTTGCTTGTCCGCAAGAGCGATACTGTATAAAGCTTCATTGCCAGAGGTGCCGGCGTACGTACTGGCCAATAGCTGGGTGAGATCTCTGTTTAATACACTAATGACTCCATCTTGACCGCCCTGATGTGAAGTTGCAGGCGCAATGGTTGGATATGAACTACTGAATGTACTGCTCACAAAATATACCGCACCGCCGTTGCGCTGGACTTCGATCTCGCCACGGAAACTATCGCCGTAATTAAAGCGTAAACTATCATTGATGCCATCACTACCGGCACCACCTATGTAGGTTGAACCGACCAGCTGATTACCTGCTGCATTTATTTTCGCCACAAAAAGATCAGTACCCTGATTGAAGGTGTAATATTCCGCCGTTATAGAAGCCCCACCCGCAAATGAAGTATCGTAGGCAGTCGCGGTCACTCCGAAATCATCTGACCCCGTAGAACCTAAGATGTATACGTTGCCGTTTTCGTCGCAATCCATACTGTACGGCTGGTCTAAATTAGATCCGCCGAGGTAGGTAGACCAAAGTAATTGGGAACCGTCAGAAGAAAATTTACTGATGGCCACATCAAAAAAGCCTCCGTTGAAACTTAGGTCAACCGCGCCTAGGGTTGTAGGATAACCTATTCCAAAGGCTATACCCCCGCCTATAGCATTGCTGCTGTCATCGAAGGTAGCTGTATACCCGAAGTTGTCTACGGAACTGCCCGTGTAGGTACTAAAAATATAAATGGGGTCGATGGTGAGTGGCTGATCTCGGCTGAATCGGCCTATATCATAACCCAGATGCCCATCGGTCTCTTTGTAACGGGCTCGAACAGTGCGCTCCTCTTGAAGCGCATAAGGCATTTCTTCCACAAGGGCCCCGAACCGGGTTTGAAGGACCAATTCTTTACCCTTTACCTGCCAACCGTCTAATCCATGATAAGCAATAGAAATCTGTTCTGGATCAGCTCCGGCAGCAAGCTCCCAATCAAACTTAAAACCACCGGCTGCCTCATATACTACTAAATCAATACCGGGATATACATTCCGTGCGCGCACCTTATGAAACGACTGTACGCCTGAGCGCCATAAATCCTGCTTACCGACAAAATAACTCAAGGGCGCATCATAAGCGTCCTCCCCTAACCATTGCATGGTTTGAGAAGCGTTAAAAACCATTGAAAAATGATGGTAATGGAGTGTATCTGAATAGTGGTGGTGTTCACCGATGTGCTCACTGTGAAAATCTGAAGGATCTAAAACAGAAAGTACGAGAGAGTCTGGTGTGAGAAATAAGCTGTTAGGGCCCAATTGAATCTTGAAGCTAAATGGCTCCTGCCACTGGCCGTCATTACGCACAAACCCCTGCTGCGCCACCAATGGTAACGTCCATATCAGAGCAAGAAAAAATTTCCAATTGCGCATAGTTAGCAAGATAGCTACTATCCTAACAGCATCCACGCCCTATTGTGCATTCAATAGAGGTGGTTACTCAATGTTTTTTAATATTCATCGGCATTCGCACTCTCGCCTTGTTTCATCAAGAATGCCTTAAGGAATCGTTCGATATTCCCATTCATAACGCCGTCTACATCAGAAGTCTCCTCCGCAGTGCGCACATCTTTGACCAATTTATAAGGATGCATTACATAGTTACGGATCTGCGATCCCCACTCAATTTTCTTTTTACCAGCCTCAATCTCTGCACGTTTTGCATTGCGCGCTTCAATCTCCATCTCATACAACTGAGATTTCAAAAGTTGAATAGCCTTCTCCTTATTGCCTAACTGCGAGCGCGTCTCTGTATTTTCAATGATAATTCCCGTAGGCTTGTGTCTTAAGCGTACACCAGTTTCAACTTTATTCACGTTCTGACCACCTGCTCCTGAAGAACGGAAGGTATCCCATGTAATATCACTCATATTGATTTTTATATCAATGGTATCATCCACAAGTGGAAAAACATACACTGATACGAAACTTGTATGTCGCTTGGCATTCGAATCAAAGGGTGAAATCCGTACGAGTCGGTGTACACCATTCTCGCCCTTTAAAAAGCCAAATGCAAAATCACCCTCTACCTCGATGGTTACCGTTTTAATCCCGGCAACATCGCCTTCTTGTAGCACCAGTTCCTTCGTCTTGTACCCTTGCTTTTCTGCATACATCAGATACATACGCATGAGCATACTGGCCCAGTCACAACTCTCTGTTCCTCCCGCTCCCGCGGTAATTTGAAGCACAGCACTCAGCTTATCTTCTTCGCCGCTGAGCATATTTTTGAACTCCAATTCTTCAATCCAATTTTCGCAGGCAGCGTAGGCTTCTTCTACATCAACCTCCTCTAACTCACCTTCTTTGAAAAACTCAAGACTCAATTCCGCTTCACCGAACATTTTCACAGCCTTCTCATAGCCCTCTACCCAAAACTTCACACCACGCAACGCCTTGAGAGTCACTTCAGCTTTTTTAGGGTCGTCCCAAAATTCTGGTGAAGCCGTCTTCTCTTCTTCGTTTATGATGTGTATTCGCTTTTGCTCTAGGTTTAAATAACTCTGTAAGCGCTCTAAACGCTCACCCAAGGCTTTAATCTGTTCTGCTGTAACCATAAGCCACAAAGTTAAGCATCCCTTCTTATCTTCACGTACAATCTAAAGGATGCATTTATGTTTACTGTTGACCTTCGCAGCGACACTGTTACTCGCCCCAGCGACGCAATGAAAAAAGCCATGATTGAGAGCCCTGTTGGCGATGATGTGCTTGGTGATGACCCGACAGTAAAACGTCTCGAATCCTTGATGGCCGAGCGCTTCGGCATGGACGGATCTCTTTTTTGTGTCTCAGGAACACAGGCAAACCAGATTGCACTCATGTCACACTTAAGCCCAGGTGATGAAGTCATTTGCCACCCGTATGCCCACATCTACAACTACGAAGGCGGGGGAATTGCCGCTAACGCGCACTCCTCTGTGGCCTTCACTGGTGATGATCGTGGAATTATGCATCCAGAAGGGGTACTTTCGTGCTTGAAAGCAGATGATATACACTTTCCTAAATCTCGAGTTCTAGCAGTTGAAAACACTTCAAATAAAGGTGGTGGTACCTGCTACGATTGGGAGGAGATCGAAGCGTTAAGAGCGGTAGCTAGTAAAAATGGACTAGTCTTTCACCTTGATGGTGCTCGACTCTACAATGCGCTGATTGCGAAAAACCATAGTGAAAGTGATTATGGCGCAGCCTTTGACTCTATATCCATCTGCTTATCGAAAGGACTCGGGGCCCCTGTCGGATCTATTCTTCTAGGTAATGAAGCTTTCATCGCTCACGCAAAACGCATTCGCAAAAGGATTGGAGGAGGATGGAGACAGGCAGGATTCTTAGCGGGCGCCGCACTGTATGCCATGGAGCATAACGTAGAACGCTTAGCTAAAGACCATGCTGCCGCTAGCGACATGGCGGTATTTTTACAAACCTTACCCTATATCGATAAAGTAATCTCGCCTGAGACCAATGTTCTGATTTTCGGACTTAACAAAGACCTCAACCAAGATCAATTCATCGCTGGTTTAGCCGAAAAAGGAATAGGTATAAGTCAAATGGGACCTGGGAAATGTAGAATGGTATTCCACCTAGATATAACCGAAGTGCATATAAATAAAGTCAAGTCTGTCTTGAAAACATTTTAGCTCGCGTAAAGCCGATGGGGAAGGTTAAAACATGTCCGAACTGCAACGAGGAACACGCTGTAATGTTCAGGGTGCAATACAAACCAGATAAAACGTGGTGCTTCCTCTGTGAGGCGTGTGTTCTTGATGTGAAACCCGGCAACAACCACTATAGATACGGCGGCACCTGGAAGGGTTAGGCGGCACCAACTGTTCGAACTAAAAAATCGAATAATCTTCTTTAACTGCGTTGACTCATGACCGTATTATATGTTGATGCAATTAATTCAAAATCATACCCGCGTCTTTGTAGGGCTGCTGTAAGTTTTTCTTTCGATTTCGAATCAAACCAACGCTCTATGAGATAGAGGGCATTTGCTTCGACTTTACGCTGATCAACCTGCCTTAGAACACGATCGATGGTCACCCTAGGTATTCTGTGCTCCTGAAGCCCCGAACGAATGCGACGTGGAGCCCAATGCTTTTGATTTAACTTTCCGCGTGTATAGGCTTCCGTGAAACGGTACTCATCTAAAAAACTATCTTCCATAAGCTGTGCAATCACATGCTCATGACGATCGCGAGGCAAGCCAATTTGTTGCAACTTTCGCTCCACTTCAAATGGGCTTCGCTCTTGATAGGCGCAATAACGTTGCAGCTTTTGTAATGCTTCTGATGTTGTCATTCCATCAAATAACGAAAAAACCCGAAGCTATCCTAAAGACACCTTCGGGTTCCTAATGAGTATTCCGTGGTTAAAGTGATTTATTGTCTTTATCCATTATTTTCCACTCCAGCATTGTGAATGCATCGCGGGGAACGACAATAATCTTTTTGCGCAATTTCTTCTGCCAAGTCTTCTTGATACTACCAAAAAGTCCTTTCGTTAAATAAGCCTCGATGAACGGATGTACGTGAACGTAGACCTCGCGTAATTCAACATGGGCCAATTTAGAAGCCATTGCGTCAATAACCTGGATAGGCGCTTCCACCAAATTATCTGGGTTTTCTTCGCGCGTTGTGATATTTGTTTCCGGTCGAACACGCTGACGTGTGAGCTCCATTAAACCAAATCTCGAAATAGGCAAAATCTTATGGCGAGCACGATCACGCTTCATTTCTTCGTGCATTTTCTCATACACCGCCTTGCGATTCTCAGCACTATTCATATCAATGAAATCGATCACCACGATACCTCCCATGTCTCTTAAGCGCAACTGACGAGCCACTTCAACAGCGGAAAGTAAGTTTACCTGTAGTGCATTAGCTTCCTGGTTCTCCGCGGTATTCGTGCGGTTACCGGAATTCACATCTACCACGTGCATGGCTTCAGTATGCTCTATGATCAGGTATGCCCCTTTTGGCATACTTACGCTACGACCAAAAGCCCCTTTAATTTGACGATCTACACTTGAGAATTGAAACAGTGGCATTTGACCGCTGTATTCTTTCACCATTTTAGAGGCGCCGGGCTTGATTTCATCAAGATATTCCTTTACTTCCTCACACAACTCTTTGTTGTCTATTGTAATAGAAGTAAACGATTCATTAAAGACATCGCGTAAGAACGCGCTTGCCCTATTCATCTCACGGAAGATTCTCCGCGGCTTATTAGAACGCTTAATACCCTTATGGAGTTGGCTCCACTTGCGTACAAGATTATCTAAATCTGCCTGCAACTCTTCCGCGCTCTGTCCTTTCGCGACAGTACGTATAATTACACCAAAGCCTTTTGGCTTGATGCTTCTGACCAATTTTTTAAGACGATCCTTTTCGTCACGCTCGCGAATCTTTTGACTCACACTTACACGATTAGAGAAGGGTACGAGTACTACAAAACGCCCTGCAATACTCAGCTCAGCAGTTATCCTGGGCCCTTTTGTCGAAATGGGCTCTTTCGTTATTTGAACGAGGATTTGATCACCTTGCTTTAGGACATCACCGATATTGCCATCTTTCTCAATATTCGGTTCTGCCTTGAAGTTAGTGATGTTGCTTAGTTGCTTGCCCTTGAGGGTTCGACGAAGGTAGGTTTGCCAAGATTTTATTTGAGGTCCTAGATCATTGTAGTGGAGGAATGCATCCTTCTCATAACCTACATCTACGAAAGCAGCATTCAAGCTGGTCGCCAGCTTTTTTACCGTGCCTAAATAGACATCACCAACGGAGAAACTATCATCTCCTTTTTCCTTGATCAATTCCTGAAGCCTTCCGTCTTCAAGTAATGCAATATCTGCTTGGTCAGAACTAGCACTTATGACTAATTCTGTTTTCATATACTAAAGAAGATTACTTCTTCTTGTGACGATTTTTTCTTAGACGCTTTTTACGCTTGTGCGTAGCAATCTTATGTCTTTTACGTTTTTTACCGCTTGGCATAATGCTAAGTTTTTAGTGTTATTAATTCTATAAACCCTCCGCAAATTCTTTGACACGATTTGCTTCAGGGTATGTGTTTAAATAGTTATTGGCGCTGGACAATGCTGCTGCCGTATCTCCAACCTGAATCAATGCTTGCGCTTTATTCAAGGTATATAGTTCATTATCAGGATGCAACTGACTCAAATGGTGGAAACGATCAACAGCTTTGTCCCATTGACCACTCATCATAGAAAAGTTTCCTAACCAAAGTAATGCTTTCTCGTGATTAGGATCTTCTCTGAGCACCTCCAACAACATTCCTATCGCTTGCATAGGAGCACCCTCGCCATTCTGAATAATAGCAACAGCTTCATCCACTTTTTCATCTAAAGGATTACCTTCTTCTGAGACGACTTCTGGAGCGTTCTGATATGCTGTCCTAGGCAACTGCCAAAGAACCACTGCGAACACAACGGCTGTCAAAAATGCTATGAGTGTGCCTTTTTTCAACTTATTCTACGGGTACGTTATCCTTGACGCCTTCAACAAAAACCTTTGCAGGTTTAAACGCTGGAATGTAATGAGCTGGAATGACGATAGTAGTGTTTTTCGAAATATTACGTCCTGTCTTCTGTGCGCGCTTTTTAACGATGAAAGAACCGAATCCTCTCAAATAAACGTTATTGCCGTCTTCTAGACTGTGCTTAATCTCTTTCATGAAGCTCTCTACAACTGCTTGTACATCACCTCTCTCCATTCCTGTTTTGTCAGAAATCTTAGTAACGATATCTGCTTTCGTCATTTGCTCTATACTTTTACGTCCCGTAGGACTTGGTTAATGAGGGGCGCAAATATACACCTACTTTCCTTATTTACAGCCATCAAGAATAAAATTATCTCAACCACTGGAAGGAGCCATGAGTAGATTTAACACCTTCAGAATCAGCATAGAAGAATACTATCGAGTGCACAAAAGGGATTTACCATGGCGCAAAGAGGTGCCCGTGCCTTATGAAGTATGGTTAAGTGAAATCATTTTGCAACAGACAAGGGTGGCACAGGGCATACCATACTTCCACAAAATTCTGCAAGCATTTCCCTCTATTGAGTCGTTAGCACTTGCTGATGAAGACAAATTACTTGCTCTTTGGACTGGTTTGGGCTACTATAATCGCGCACGCAATCTTCAAAAAGGCGCTAAGCAAATACTCACGGATTTTAACGGCCAAATGCCCGAACAATACGATGAATTATTGAAAATAAAGGGAATTGGCCCTTATACTGCTGCGGCAATCGCTAGCATATGCTTTGAAGAAAAAATCGGTGTAGTCGACGGTAATGTATATCGAGTACTCAGTCGCTATTTCGGAATAAGCACACCCACAAACAGCACTTCCGGACAAAAAGAATTTCAGACTTTAGCTAACGAGTGTATTCAAGGAACAAAACATCCTGGAATGTACAATCAAGGGATCATGGAATTTGGAGCCTTGCACTGCACACCTAAAAATCCCAATTGCATGTATTGTCCGCTTAGTAACTCTTGTCACGCCTACAATAGCGGAGCAGTCACTGAATTACCCGTAAAACTTAAAAAGGGAAAAAGAACGAAAGAAACACTGCACTTTGGAGTTGTTCAAACCAGAAATAAAGTCGCTTTAAGAAAAAGAGGAACAGACAGCATTTGGGCCGGGCTCTATGAATTCCCGCAGCTCGAAGGAGCACCACAACAAGGCCAACTGCTTGCGGAGCCGTTACTACATAAATTATCACACAAAGACCTTTATTGCAGCTTTTGGGAGGTGGCTGAAGCTGAAATTTCCGGGGATTACAACTTCTACACAAAATCCGAGGCGCAAGAATTAGGCATGCCAATTATTATCGCTGACTTTGTTACTAACAAGCTGTAAATCCGCGACTAAATTTGCCTAAATTTGATGTATTATATCATCAAAACAACTCAATCATGGCCGGTACGCTGAACAAAGTAATGCTCATAGGAAATCTTGGAAAGGACCCTGAAATTCTTCATTTCGACAACGGTGGTTCTATTGTGAAATTCCCACTAGCGACTTCCGAAACCTATACAAATAGAGATGGTCAGCGCGTAACGAATACCGAATGGCACAATATTGTAATCAGTGCAAAAGGATTGACCGATGTCGCACATAAATACCTCAAAAAAGGCCATAAGGTATTTCTCGAAGGGAAGATAAAAACGAGAAAATGGCAAGATCAAACTGGTGCTGACCGGTATACTACTGACGTTCAAGTAAATCAAATGACCATGCTTACTTCGCGCGCTGAAAGCGAGGGAATGTCAAGCGATGACTCCGGCCAATATGGTGCGCCCGCTGCTTCACAACCAGCACCTGTTCAAAACACAGGGAATCCGGCGCCCGCAGCAGCGATCAATCAAGAGGAAGATGATCTACCCTTCTAAGTTGAACGAACTACCATAAATTGGAAACAGAGCCTCCCAGTACAATTCTACAATTTTTAACCATTGACGCTTCTATAACCGGAGTCGCCTTCATTGTAGTGCTCATTATCCTTCTTCTCTTATCCGCTTTAATTTCGGGTTCTGAAGTTGCATTTTTCTCATTAGGCGCAGGAGAGCTCGAAGAACTCGAAGAAGACACGCCAAAGCACAACCGAATAAAAACATTGCTGGATAAACCTGAAGAATTACTCGGGACCATTCTGATATCCAACAATTTCGTTAATGTGGGTATCGTTATCCTCTCAACGTTTTTACTCAATACCTTTTTCTCGCCTGAACTCTGGAGTCCAGTATTAACCTTTGTCGTTGAGATACTAGCTATAACAGGAGTGCTCTTACTTTTTGGTGAGATTCTACCAAAAGTGTATGCAAATACGGCCCGATTAAACTTTGCCCGCTTTGTAGTCCCCTTCATTTTCCATCTTCATAAAATCTTAAAACCGATAAGCAAACGGCTCAGTAAAACCATCAATAGAATTAATATTGAAGGACGTGCGCCGTCGCTAAGCGTGGACGACCTTGAACAAGCTCTTGAACTGACCACTGACGAGCATACTACTGAGGACGAGCAGCGCATTTTAAAAGGTATTGTACGGTTTGGCTCTACTACGGTAAAAGAGGTGATGACGCCGCGTACTTCAGTTATTGCAATAGACATTAAGGCGCCATTCCATGATACATTAACGCACATTGTCGATAAGGGGTATTCGCGAATTCCGGTGTATGAAGAACAACTGGACCAAATCAAAGGTCTTCTCTATGTTAAGGATCTTCTCCCTTATGTAGATGCCGCAGATAATTTTAGATGGCAAGATTTAATTCGCACACCGTTCTTCGTTCCTGAAAGTAAAAAAATTGACGATCTCCTTAAAGAATTCCAGCAGCGCAGGATCCATTTAGCGATAGTTGTTGACGAGTTTGGAGGCACCTCTGGGGTGATATCACTTGAAGATGTACTGGAAGAGATCGTTGGAGAGATTAGTGATGAATTTGACGATGACGATCTAGTGTATAGCAAGCTCGACAACCACAACTACGTTTTCGAGGCACAAACGCCATTGATCGATTTTTGTCGGGTACTCGATCTTCCAAAGGATATATTCGAATCCGTGGATGGAGAAAGTGATTCGCTAGCCGGACTTGTTCTAGAATTGGCCGGCAAATTTTTAGAAAAGAATGAAGAAATCACCCACGAAGCGTTCACTTTTAAAGTCGAGAGCGTAGATCAACGTAAATTGATACGCATTAAAGTAACCGTTAACCCAAATCATGAAGCATAGTCTTTTCATAGTACTTTTTGCACTACTTTTTTCTTGCAGCGAAGACCCCGTTGCTCGACCTAATGGACACATGAGGATTGGTCTTCCCGCTCAGAACGCATACACTGAATTGCCTTTTGAAGCCCCTTTTCAGGTTCAAATAAACGCTGAAGCTAAGGCCATAAAAAAGGATGTTTTATCCGATACAAATGCAGAAGAGTTTTGGATGGACCTTGCTTATCCTTCAATCTTAAGCACTATTCAATTCACGTATAAGCCCGTGACTGTAAATCTTGAAGAATTGGTCCGGGATGCACAACAATTGGCTTATAAACACACTGTAAAAGCCAGTGGTATGCGGGAACAATTTTTTGCCTACCCTGAAGAAGGAGTGTACGGGCTGTATTATGAATTTTCCGGTGCCTCTGCGACTACAACGCAATTTTACGCAACAGATAGTGCTTCCCATTTCCTGCGTGGCGTATTGTACCACTACAGCACACCCAATGCAGATAGTTTGGCCCCGGTAACTCATTTTATGAGGGATGAATTACTAAAGATGATTGGAACCTTAAAGTGGGGCGAATCTAACGAAGGTGAGAGTTAGTATATTTTTAAGACTTACGGAAGCTTAAAAAAAGCGGGTAACTGATCGAAGCTAGTATCCCGATACTGAGCACCAAATGCACCGGTTGCATGGCTTTAGGTAATCCCAAGAAGTACAATACAATGCCTACGCACCATTCTAAGCCGATGGCGAAAATTAATGCACCGAAGCCGGGGACCATAGCTTGGTGCTTTTTACGCAGGTAATACAACAAGCTGGTAACGATCAAAATGACCCAGGCAAAGCTGCGGTGAATTTTCGGCATTATCCCTTCTATAGACGGAATGATGTTAGATCGTAAGTCCGACTCATTATGATCTAAAGCGGCATCTACGAGCTCTCTTGTTTGTGTGCCTAGGAATATCTGTATCACAATCAATACTAACAGAAACAACAGTCCATTTCTAACGGGCAGCGGCAACGGCGCTGGTGACGCTGTATTTCTCGCACGCAAAGCCAACAGGAGTAATACAATGGCAACTGAACCCATCATGTGAATGGTGATTTGATTGGGAACGAGATTACCGTCCACAACCAGTTTACCCAACCAGGCCTCAAAAAGTAGCAAAAAGAGTACGCCTACGGAAAGTACTGTGTTCCAGATGTTACGTCGTACGCCCCACACCCCTATGATTGCGAGCGCCAAAACAGGTAAGCCACTCAAGGCGCCAATCAACCTGTTGATGAACTCAATCCACGTGTGCACAGGGTTAAAAATGTTGTAGTCGTGTCGATCGAAAAGGGTCCAATTCTCCGATGCAAACGCATCTCCTGTGGTGAAATCGGCAGTTGCAACCCAGAATTGGTCCTTCAATAAAATCATCTGACCCTCCTCAAAGCTCCGGGCTGCTCGCCAAGTCAAAGTTTCTACATTTGTCGGAGGAATAGTGTATCCAAAGCACTGCGGCCAATCCGGGCAACCCATCCCCGAACCCGTCGCACGTACCACAGAGCCCGCCAAAATGACCAGAAATATGAGTACTAAACTTATTGTGGCTAGTCTTCGAACCAGAGGGTTGCGCTCCATGAATTAACTGTCTAAAAGTGTGGCTGTGTAAAAACCACCACCTGCTACATCAGCAACCTCAGCAATGATTTTATTTACAGTGATTAAGGTGCTGTCGTAACGCACAGTCGCTGTACTGTCTTCAAAGACAATATGGAAATCTGAAATACCATTAGTCGCATTTAACTTTTTTTCTATCGCTCCTTTACATCCCATAACACAAGTCATGCCTGATATGAAAAGCTCTTGTGAAGCATTAGCCACGACACTGTCTTTTACGACTTCTGTTGTAGGCAGAGCGATCACCTCAGGTTCGGGTGCATTACAGGCGGCTAGTAGAGCAAAAACAGAAAGTATGAGGATGTAATTTTTCATAGAACGAAACTTTACAACAAAATTACGGCCGCATTGGTTTACAATGGAGTCTTTTGTTACAAATTTGCACCATGTCTAAAACACAACCCACTTACCATCCAGCGCTACCCTGGATCATGTTTATCAGTCTTGCGCTCATATGGGGTTCGAGTTTTATTCTGATGAAACGCGGTCTAACCTCGTTTACTTACACACAAGTAGGTACGCTAAGGGTAAGTATTGCAGCACTATTTATGTCTATCGTTGGATTTAGGCATTTCAAGCTATTCGCCCGAAAAGATTTGGTTTCATTGGCCATTGTAGGGTTTTTAGGCAATGCAATTCCATACGTTTTATTTCCTTTAGCAGTGAATCATTTAGACAGTGGTGTTGTAGGAATTATCAACTCTCTCGTCCCTTTGTTTACTGTCTTGATTGGCGGATGGTTCTTCGGACAAAAAGCTACTGGCACGCAATGGCAAGGTGTTGCTGTTGGTCTTTTGGGTGCTGTATTGCTCATCCTACCTTTTGAAGACATTTTAAGTGGCGGGTTCGCCATCGAAGGAGAATTGGCTTATGGATTCTTTGGAGTGCTTGCTACCATGATGTATGGCACTAGCGTGAACACCTTGAAGACCAATTTGCCGCACCTCAAAGCGCTCACCATTACGACGCTTAGTTTAGCCACTGCCGCGCCATTCACTATCGCCTTTAGCCTTCTTAGTGGCGTAACAGAAGTTTTTAAAACAGACCCCAACGCTTGGACAAACTTCGGTTACATCGCCGTTTTAGGCATCCTAGGGAGTGGTATTGCCGTCATTATTTTCAATCGGCTCATTCAAATCACCACAGCCCTATTTTCTTCTTCCGTGACCTACGCTATACCCGTGGTAGCAATTCTTTGGGGAATCTGGGATGGTGAACATATTTTATGGAATCACCTATTAGGACTGGGCGTTATCATTACCGGTATTTATTTAGTCAACAGACGTAAATAAAAATCCCCG
Organism: Schleiferiaceae bacterium; assembly: GCA_965204625.1. Classification (GTDB taxonomy): domain Bacteria; phylum Bacteroidota; class Bacteroidia; order Flavobacteriales; family Schleiferiaceae; genus UBA10364. Next base: position 454,588 of record CBDBET010000005.1, on the reverse strand, counting down.
CAGCAAACGCCGCAGGGATTTCAAAATTTCAATTGAATTCGTAGCTTATTTCCAGGTCACCTTATCTACAGTGACTGTGAAAGATTGGGGACCTGCGCTTTGTGAAATTGATTTCACGAAGGTTAATCCGTTCACTTCTTGCCATGAATCATAAACCGTTGTCACAGTGACATCGCCTTCCGGCCCTTCAGTCGTCTCTGTACTCATGTGTAATAATCCAGTGGCAACATCAAAGTAATGCACTGCATCGCCGTCTGTGATTTGATACACATCTTTACCACCCATCAACGTTTGACCGTCAAAAGTGATGGCACTTATATCCTCTAACCATTCCAGCTCACTAATGACATATTTAGCTTCTTTCGCTGTTGAGGCTAGTTCCTCCCCTTCGAGTGTCGCGTTGCCGCGCATACCACTGCTGTTCGCCTGACCGTCTTTGTATTCAACTTTCATCAAGGTCATGCCCTGCATGCTTTGCTCGGTAACATAATAATTCGGGACGATTTTTTTCGTGTACATGCCCACAGCTCCTGGCATCCCTGGGGCAACAAGACTCATCTCTTGTTCGAGTTCTTTGATATTCTGGAACGCTTCTGCTCCACCAATGGCGTTAAAGAAAGCATTTACAACGGTTTCCTTTGTGACACCTTCTGGCGTAAAGAGGAAGGTTGGTGCATCAGTGCTCGCGCCATTTGCATCGAAATACTCTACAGCACCGAAAGCGCTGAGCTTACCAGCGACATCTTGCGCCTTACCAACCACTGTAATGGTCAAATGATCCGCATCCATGTACTGATTCGATACACGCAGTACATCCTCTGCGGTGACTGCATCGAGTCTTGCCAAATAGTTGTTGTAATAATCAGCTGGCAGATCATAGCGAGCGATGTTCAATGCAAAGTTTGCTGCAGAAGCAGGACTCTCGAGTGATCGTCCAAAAGAACCACTTAAGCTAGCCTTTGCTGCAACAAGATCATCTGCTGAAACAGACGCTGTGCGCATTCGAACAATTTCGTTTAAAAATTCAGTGATGGCACTATCGGTGACCTCATTGCGCACTTTTGCAGATGCACCAAACGTTGCATTTAATTCACTTACACCAAAGTTTGAATACGCACCATAAGTGAATGCTTTGTCTTCACGAAGATTCGTAAATAAACGTCCCGACATGCCGCCACCCAAAATTTGGTTAGCAATACGCAACGGCTCAATATCCGGATGTCCATGTGGCAAATCAATAACATTGCCCAGCCAAACCACAGATTGTACTGCACTAGGCTTATCGACCATTACTACTCGTTGTGCAGTAGGCACTTCAGTTTTAGCGTATTCATGATTAGGAACATCTGCAGGTGCCCACTTCTTTAATGCCTTTTTCAGTTTCTTCTGTGCATCTTTTGCTGTGATATCACCGATGATAACCATGTAAGCGATGTTCGGTCTGAAGTAAGCGTCAAAATAAGACTTGCAATCTTCAACAGTAATGGCCTCGACGGATGCTTCAGTCATTACTTCACCGAATGGGTGCTCCAGTCCGTAAATAGTGGCGCCACGTAAATTACCTGAAATAGCATCTGGATCATCTGCATTGGCTTGCAATCCAGAGAGCATTTGAGCCTTGAGTTTATCAAATTCCTCTTGCGGGAAGGTTGGGTTCAACAGAACATCTGAAAGGATGTCGACCAATTGGTCGGTATACTTACTCAAACCTCCGACACGAATAGAAGAAGCACTGGTCCCGAAATTGGCACCCATAAAATCTACTTCCTCATCTAAAACCGCCTTTGTTCTGCTGGTTGTTCCAGCACCAATCATATCTCCAGCAATACTTACGTATCCGGCTTTTGCGCCTTCGACGATAGGATCTCTGTCCAGAATCAATGACATTGAAATTCGAGGTAGCTTGTGATTTTCTACGACAAATACTTTCAATCCATTTTTCAATTCGAACTGCGCTGCTGAACCTAACTCAATGGAACGTGCAGGGGCCGGCTCTGGGGCCGTAGTGCGGTCAATAGTTACCTGCGCAGTTAATGTAACTGCAGTAAATAGACCGATAATAGAATACAATAGTTTTCTCATGGTAGCGGTTTATTGTGCGTTAGTAGCTTGTGGTTCTTCACTTTTAGGGAGGTATTTCAATACTACTCGGTTATCCTTAACTAAGTATTTTTGAGCTACCCGCTGAATATCTTCTCTCGTTACCTTCTGGTAACGGACCAATTCTGTATTGATCAAATTTGCATCACCATAATACGTGTGATAATTCGCTAACGATTCGGCAATACCTGCCATCGTAGAATTGCTCTGAATAAAGCCACTTTCCATCTGGTTTTGAATTTTCTCAAATTCACGCTCAGAAATCAATTCCGTCTGAAGTTTTGCAATTTCCTCTTCCAAAGCCGGGGTCATATCATCAATCCCTTTACCTGCATTGGCCAAAGAGAATGTGATGAATGCGCCACCTTGCTCCAATGTGAATGGGAAGGCAAACACCTGCAATGCAGTTTGGTCTTGATCTACCAAACGCTTGTACATTCTAGAAGATGGACCGCCGCTAAGCACTGTTGATGCCATTTGTAACGCATACGCATCATCGGAGGTCTGCGGTGGCATTCTATAGCCCATCATTACTGCGGGCAATTGAATGTTATCATATACAGTAAGTGATTTCTCACCGCCTAAAGCAGGCTCCTCTACCATGGGTTGAACTACCGGAGTTCCTGCTGGAATGGTTCCAAAATAAGCTTCGACTAATTCCTTAGTGGCTGCCACATCAATATCCCCAGCGATACTTAATGTTGCGTTGTTCGGAATGTAGAATTTCTTGTAGAAGTTCATGAATTCGTCCAATTGGGCCGCATTCAAATGATCCATAGAACCAATAGGCACCCAATTGTACGGATGTTCAGTGTACATATTCTTCATCATGTTTTCTAACCAGGATCCGTAAGGCTGATTATCTACACGCTGACGTTTCTCTTCTTTAACAACTTCGCGTTGCGTTTCTACGCCGATCTGTTGAATATTCGCATGCATCATGCGTTCACTTTCTAACCACAATCCCAATTCCATCTGATTCGATGGAAGCAGTTCATAATAGAATGTCCTGTCTTGCGAAGTGTTGGCATTCAGTGCGCCTCCAGCATTTGTGACGTAGCTATCGAACTCGCCTCTCTTAATATTCTCTGAACCTTCAAAAAGAAGATGTTCGAAAAAGTGCGCAAAACCGGTACGTTCTGGGTTTTCATTTTTACTGCCGACATGGTATAGAACCGTTACTGCTGCAATAGGGGTCGTGTGATCTTCGTGTAGTATGACATGTAGACCGTTATCTAGGTCATACTCTTCAAAGGAGATGTTATTCTGAGCCTGAGCTCCACCTGCTAAAAACAGGGCTCCCAATAATAATAGGCGTTTCATGAAATAGGTTGATTTTCTGATATTCGCCCAAATATACGAGGCGAAGCTGCGCGGCCCTAATGAAGTTCTGATAGATTTTTTCGCATCCGATTATTTTAACACTTTGTTTATCACGACTTTCTTGTATATTTGCACCCCTTAAAAACAAGTATAATGTACGCAATTGTAGAGATAGCAGGGCTTCAATATAAAGTTGAGAAAGACCAGCGCTTGTACGTAAACCGCTTGAATGTTGAGGCAGGGAAGAAAGTTAAATTCGACCGTGTCCTTCTCATTGAAGAAAAAGGTGATGTTAAAGTTGGCGCCCCAGTTATAGACGGAGCAGTAGTTGAAGCTACCGTAAACAGCGAAGTAAAAGGTGACAAAGTTCTAATCTTCAAAAAGAAGCGTAGAAAAGGTTACCAAAAATTGAACGGTCACCGTCAAATTTTTACTTCAATCACTATTAACAAAATCACTGCCAAAGCTCCAGCGAAAAAAGCTGCAGCCAAAGCAACTGAAAAAAAGGAAGCAGCGCCGAAAAAAGCAGCAGCTAAGAAGCCGGCAGCTAAAAAGCCAGCGGCTAAAAAAGCAGCTCCAAAGAAAGCAGCTCCCAAGAAAGCAGCTCCCAAGAAATCAGAAGCAAAAGCAGAAAAATAAATAAGATATGGCTCACAAGAAAGGTGTCGGTAGTTCGAAAAACGGACGCGAATCAGCAAGTAAGCGCTTGGGTATCAAAATCTTTGGTGGTCAAGAAGCAATCGCAGGTAACATCATAGTTCGCCAGCGCGGTACAAAACACAACCCTGGTGAGAACGTAGGTGTCGGTAAAGACCACACGTTATTTGCTTTGGTTGATGGTAAAGTTGTTTTTAGAAAGAAAAAAGACAACAAGTCTTACGTTAGCGTAGAACCTAACGCGTAAGCACACCATAACGGAATTTAAAAGCCTGTTCATTTGAGCAGGCTTTTTTTGTTAATGCTCTGCTTGCTTTCGCATGAATAGACCAAACTCGTATGCGGTATCCTCAATATTTCTATATCCATTTTTGAGAAACGCATGACCGGTAGACCCATTGTATTGTGTTTTTGAAAACAGCATAATACGCATCTGGGCAGTAAAGTACTTCCCCACCCATGGTATTTTCGATAGAAAAGAAACGGCTCGCATACGGTTTAACCAGGGCGTAGTCTGCAAAAGCAAAATTTTCCGTGTTTTACCAAGACCCTTCTGCATCCATTGCAAAAGTTCATAAAAAGTAGGGTGTTCCGCCACAGCAATAACGGGAACTTCTGTCTTCGTTTCATGAACCGCATAGACGATAGCAGCGACATCACGTACATCTACCACTCCGGAGCAGCCGTCAGTAGCAAAGGGAAGCCGTCCTTTCCATAGTCGCTTCCACAGTTCTTGAGGCGCTCGATGCAAAGGTCCTATTCCTAAAATCACACCTGGACGAATCACCGTAGTCGATAAACCTTCCTGCTGCGCCCGCCATACCTGCAGTTCGGAATAGATTTTACTCTTCTCATATGATCCTAGTCCTACCTTTTTCTTGGTCGGCTGAAAATCTTTTGGCTCTAAAACTTCTAATTGACCCAGCGGCGCATTTCCGCCCATTACAGCTATACTAGAGATGTGTGTAAAGTGTTCCACGCTTAACGCTTCTGCTAGGTGAAGCATCTCTGCCGTGATGCGTTCATTCTTATTTCCGCCTAGCGCCGGCTGATTAATATCAATTACTGCCGCGCTATGGATTACGGACCGCACCTTTGGTAGTTGATGTTGAACACAATACGCTTCGAGCCTATCTGCTGAGTCTGCACCTGAATCCAGATCTAAGTCGATAAAGTGAATATGGGGCTGAAGGTAAGCTTTCGAGGATTGCAAGTAAAACTCAGCCACGCATTCAAGCTGCTTAAAGGATGATGTTGGACGCTTTGCACATAAAATCGTACCAGAATATGCAGGACTTTGACCCCAACCCAGCAGTTCAGCTAGGAGAAAGGCGCCTAATTGGCCAGTCGTACCGGTAATCAACAATGTATTGTTAGAATCCATAGAAATGAACGTAGTGTGAAGTTAGTGGTTATTACTTTTGCAACTCAATACTTACCTCGATGAAAAAAGGAGATATTCTAAAAGCGCTTGAAAGTGTAGGCAATAGTACAGAAAGCAATATTGTCGCCGCAGATTTGATTCGAAATATTCAAATCTTCGGCGATGAGGTGATTGTGGATGCTGAAAGCATGAGCCCAACGCTTCAAGCAAAAAAGAAACTCGAGGTAGATATCATGAAGGCCATTCACGATAAAGTAGCTGAAAAAGCAAAGGTTGTGGTGAATGTTAGTGTTAGCGAAAAGTCAAAAGAAACTGCTGCAAACGTGATTAAAGGAGCACCCATACCTGGTGTTCAAAACATCATTGCGATAGCCTCTGGTAAAGGAGGAGTCGGCAAGAGCACGGTGACCGCTAATCTAGCGATTAGCTTACGACAAATGGGATTTAAAGTAGGGCTAATAGATGCGGATATTTACGGACCATCAGCTCCATTGATGTTCGATGTTCAGCATGCAAAACCGATGACTGTTCACGTAGACGGGAAATCAAAAATGGGACCTGTAGAAGCCTACGGTATTAAAATCATGTCTATCGGATTCTTTGCGAATACAGATCAAGCGGTCGTCTGGAGAGGCCCCATGGCCACGAAAGCCTTGACTCAAATGATCCACGATACGCATTGGAATGAATTGGACTTTTTATTAATCGACCTGCCTCCTGGAACTGGTGATATTCATCTTAGCATGGTTCAAAACATGCCGGTTACAGGAGCTGTGGTAGTAAGTACGCCACAGAAAGTGGCCCTCGCAGATGCTAAAAAGGGAGTCGCCATGTTCCAAATGGATCAAATCAATGTTCCGGTTCTAGGCATTCTCGAAAACATGAGCTACTTCTCCCCGCCTGAATTACCTGAGAATAAATACTACTTATTTGGAAAAGAAGGCGCTCAGGATCTAGCGAACCAATTAGATGTACCTTTCCTAGGGGAACTTCCGCTCATTCAAAGCATTAGAGAAGCAGGTGATGTAGGACGTCCTGCGGCATTACAGGAAGGAACAAGCATCCCGTTGGCTTTTGAAGAAATCGCTCGTAATATTGTAGCGGAAGTAGCACGACGCAATGAGAACCTACCGCCAACTGAAATAGTTCGGATCACAACGATGGCCGGATGTTCACCTAAACAATAAATACACAACCGTGAGTGACCTAAACGAACGCATAGAAAAAGCCTTAGACGAAGTCAGACCGTTTCTCGCCAATGATGGTGGAGATGTCTCTTTAGAAGGTGTCGAAGGAACCACGGTAAAGGTGAAGTTTCACGGCGCTTGTGTGGGCTGTAAAGTGAGTGATTTTACACTCAAAGGAGGTATTGAAACGACAATAAAGAAATATGTACCGGAAATCGATCGTGTGATAGCGGTAGATGCCTAAACTCAAAATATCATGCTGCAAATTCAGCGAATCAGACAGGAGCCGGAGGCCATTATTGAAGGTCTTAAAAAACGCGGTATCGATGCAAGCGAAACCGTACATGCACTGATCGAATTAGACGCTAAGCGTCGTGCCATCCGTCACGAAATGGAAGAGAACCAGCACCGCTTGAACGGACTCTCCAAAGAAATAGGCGAATTATTCAAGAGTGGTCGTGCGCAAGAAGCCAACGCACTAAAGCAAGAAACCGGTACGCTGAAAGATGCGATTAAAGATCTCAGTGATCGCGTCCAGTTGATTGCCACTGAAGAGCATGACCTTCTTCTAAGCTTACCTAATGTACCGCATGAAAGCGTCAAAGCCGGTCGCGATGAAAACGATAATGAAGAAGTAAAGCGTGTTGGAACAATACCGACTTTACACGACGGTGCAAAACCACATTGGGATCTCGCAGAGCAGTACGATTTGATTGATTTTGAATTGGGCGTGAAAATCACTGGAGCTGGATTCCCAGTCTATAAAAATCACGGCGCTCGTTTACAACGTGCAATGATAAATTTCTTTTTAGACGAAAACAGAGCGGCAGGGTACACAGAATATCAAGTACCACACTTTGTAAATGCTGCATCTGGGTACGGTACAGGTCAGCTTCCAGATAAGGAAGGACAGATGTACGAAATGCCGGTGGACGGTCTCTACGCCATACCCACAGCAGAAGTACCTGTGACAAACATGTTTCGCGACGAAATAGTAAACGCGAAAGAGTTCCCAATAAAAAGCACCGGCTACACGCCATGTTTTAGACGTGAAGCTGGTTCTTATGGCAAGGATGTGCGCGGCTTGAACCGTCTACACCAGTTTGACAAGGTAGAAATCGTAAGCATAACACGCCCTGAACAGAGCTACACCCTGCTGGATGAGATGGTTGCCCATGTTGCTGGACTCCTCGATAAACTTGAATTACCCTATAGAATTTTACGTCTTTGTGGCGGCGACGCTGGATTCACCTCCGCGCTCACCTATGATTTTGAGGTATACAGTGCGGCACAGGAGCGTTGGCTTGAAGTGAGTAGTGTCTCAAATTTTGAGACCTTCCAAGCGAACCGTCTAAAATTGCGCTTTAAAGATGAAGATAGCAAGAGCCAATTATGTCATACCCTCAACGGATCTGCTATGGCTTTACCACGCGTGTTGGCTGCGCTTCTAGAAAATCACCAACAAGAAGACGGTATTCGTATTCCTACAGCGCTAGTTTCTTACACTGGTTTCGATAAAATCGCTTAGCCCATGCAAAAGCTGCTGTTGTTCTGCACAATAAGCTTCTTAGCGATGAGTTGCACAAAAGAGCCATGGCAAATCGAGATGGGCAGCCGTTTGGATTCCATGATTGTTTTAGCTAAAAGCCATGAACAGGTTATCGCGAGTACTGATGCTGACCAGGTAGCTACAGCTGCGGACGTATTAGGGGCGCATCAAATTTTCTTCCTAGAACAATTGGATGAAATGGCACGTCTTAACATTCCGAAGTCCATGTATACTGGGCCGCTTGAGTCCATGAAAAACTGTGTTAAATATTTAAATCGCGTTCGAACGGCCAAAGATTTGAATCCCGAAAAAACCCGAGAACGGCTGTCTAACTTACGGCACGATGTGCTTAAAGATCACGTTGACAGCACTACTGCTATAGGATACTATAATCAGGAGGCAATGCTGCTACGGGATCTTGACCGAACAATGAACAAAAGCTATGGTGGTTGTTTCAGCTGCCTCAGAGAATACGATGCCTTGGTGCTTAAATTGGACTCCTTAAAAGGCTTTATCTTGGAGCCCGATGCGATTCGCTAGACTACTTTTTATTTTTCTCCTACCCCTGCTGAGTCTCGGGCAAAACGATTTTACCGTTTGCGATAGCTTGATGATCAAACGCCAATTTAATGCTGCTGCTGATTGTCTTGAGGAGCTGCACTCGGAAAACCCAATAGGTCCTGCCTACCAAAAACTCATAGAAGCTTATTTAATCCTGGCAGATACGGGTAAAGTATTTAAACTGGCTCGAAAACAAAGCAAAGTATATGGGCAATCCAAACCTGCTTATTATGTCGATTACTGGCACTTCAGCCGGACCCTCGGTAGGCGTGGCCCAGATTTTAGCGTGCTAGAAAATCTCACTCGTAGCAATCCTTTCTCTGTTCGAGCGAGTGCCCAACAACTAGAGAAATACAACTATATCGAGGAAGCAATTGAGCTGTACCAAATCGCAGAAGCTGCCCAGCCAAATGTTCGCACCGCTTTTGAAAGAGGGCAACTGCACGCACAACTAGGACAATACCAGGCTCAATACGAGGCTTATCTCCTAGCTGCAAGACAGAATAGTAGCTACTTAAACAGTATTAAGATTCGGATTGCAAACAATCTAAGCGACGATCCTAAAGGCATACATAATAGCGCTGTAAAGAAAGTGTTATACGATGCTATCAAGAGATCTTCAGACCCTTTGGTTGAGCAACTCTTGCTGTTTGTTCTGCGGCAAGAAGGAAGCTTTGATCGCGCATTTACATTTATGCGGTCTAGGTTTGACGGTAGCGCCTCCATTCAGCCCTTTTTACAAGTTTTACGTGAGGCACGTGAGGCAAATGCCGATGATGTCGCTGAGGAAATTGGCAATTTCTTATTGACTCAAAAAACTGCATTATCCCAACAACGCGGGACCAACAGCGTCTTACTTGAGTTAGGGAAATGTTATGAAAAAACTAAGAATCGCGCGGCTATTTTTGAGCTGTCCGATGAGTATCCAATAGGTACTTGCAATGCATGTTTTGAATGGGAACGCTACCGTGCAACCTTTCTCTTCGAACATGGTAGGGCTATTGAGGATAGCTTGCAACAGTTATTATCGTTTGAATCAACATTAGCGCAATTACGAGAGCGCTACCCGAGAAAATTTCAACGGGGATTAACCCATCTCAGTCAAGGCGAAGCAAATCTCCGTTTTGGATATTTTGATGATGCCCTCATGGAATTTGCACGCGCCGAAACGTTGCTCGAGGATTCGGATCAAGGGGATATTGCGCGACTAAAAAAAGCGATGTGTGCTTTTTATGGCGGAGATATTCCGTGGGCAAAAACCCAATTAGAAGTTCTTTTACAGAGCACGAGTAAGTCCATTGCAAACGATGCATTAGAAAACGCATTGATGATTAGTGCCAACTCCGTCGAAGACACATTGATGGAAGGGCTGGGGCTGATACGTATTCCTATGCTTTTGGAAGCTCAAGGCAAAACATCTGAAGCTATTGCAAATTACAAGGCATTGAAGAATACATTGATTGTGCATGAACTGTATGATGATGTGTGCTTAAAGCTCGGTAAGCTTTATGTCGAAGCGGCACAATGGGAGGCGGCGCTTGCTGAATTCTCGCTCGTGCAACAAGCCGCTGGAGAGGGCATGTGGCAAGAAGACGCAATCTTCTATATCGCAAAGTGTCGTTTCGAACTTGAGGAAACAACGGCTCAATCCGCCTTAGAGGATTATTTGTTAAACTACCCTGCTGGATTATATTTTGACCAAGCTAGAACCATGTATCGTACCTTAGCATTATGAGTCAACACATTTATAACGTTACCGTTGTAGTCGATACTTCTATCGAAGAAAAATGGAAGCAGTGGATGGTAAAGGAACACATCCCCGAAGTCATGGACACGGGAATGTTTAGAAGTTTTCTTTTTACACAAGTCTTTCCTGAACAGGAACAGGACAATCCGAGCTACAGCATTCAGTACCGTGCTGCGGATCTTGAAAGTATTAAGCTATACATGCAGATGTACGGACCTGAACTACGTAAGAAATCCGAAAATGCTTGGGGAACACATGCACTGGCCTTCAGAACCATTCTTGAAGTGATCGACGACAAATAATGACGACAAAACAACGCATTTTCACACTTGAGAACGGTCTTCAGTGCGCGTTTCAAGCACAACGCAGTAGCGTTGCACACGTAGTGGTTGCCATTCGTGCTGGGGCTAGAGATGAATTGGACCACCAACAAGGTTTAGCACATTTCCTCGAGCATAATCTTTTCAAAGGCACCTCAAAACGTAAAGCATATCATATTCTTTCGCGATTAGACGATGTGGGTGGAGAGCTCAACGCATACACCACCAAAGAGGAGACGATTATACATGCTAGTTTTTTAAAAACAGACTTTCGAAGAGCGCTCGAACTGCTTTACGATGTACTCGCTAATAGCACCTTCCCTGAAAAAGAATTAGAAAAGGAAAAAGAAGTCATCAAGGATGAAATTTCCAGTTATAAAGACGCACCTGGCGAAAGCATTTTCGATGATTTCGAAGACCATATTTTCAGAGGCGATCCTTTGGGGAGGAACATCTTAGGCACTCCAGAAAGTGTAGATGGACTCTCGCGTGCAGATATTCTCGAATTTCAATCGCGCACCTACACAGCGGATCGTATTAAGTTAGCCGTGGTAGGGCCTTTCGGAAGCGAACGCGTTGAGCGCTCGGTAGCCGAACTTTTCGCCGGCTTTCAGTTTGCCGATTCGAATTGGGAAAACACATTTAAGGGCGAAGGTCAACCCGATCGTGTGGTAGAGAATCTTGCTCAATTTCAAGACCACTACATGGTGGGCTGGAGAACCTGTGGAATTCACGGCCACGATCGTCGCAGCCTGTCTTTGCTGAATAATATACTTGGTGGACCTGCCATGAACAGCAGGCTAGGATTGAATATAAGAGAAAAGCACGGCATTGCATACAACATTGAAAGTTACCTCAACCTCTACAGCGATGTCGGCATGATGGGAATCTACCTTGGGTGTGATCCACAGCAAACTGAAAAGGCCGCTGTCCTCGTGGCCAAAGAAGTTGCGAAACTGCGCGAAACAAAACTGGGAACTCTACAAATGAGTAAGGCTAAAAAGCAATTTTTAGGACAAATGGCCATGAGCGAAGACAACGGACTCAATTCAGCCGTTGGCGCAGCTCGTGCCCTTTTGCACTTCGGTCGGGTTAACGATTTTGAAACGGTTGCCTCGAAAATACAAGCCATTACAGCCGAACAGCTTCAAGATGTAGCAAACGCCTATCTCGTTCCGGATAGAGCTTTTGAACTGATTTATAAAAAACAATAATACATGGAGTTCCTTAGCGACGACCTTCAAGAGTACATTGGTGCACACACTACCAAAGCACCCGAATATTTAAATGAATTAGAGCGTGAAACCTGGGTTAAAGTGGTCATGCCACGAATGCTTAGCGGACACGTACAAGGGCAGATTTTAAAACAATTTTCGATGATGAAGCGCCCGAAATACCTTTTAGAAGTTGGCACTTTTACGGGGTATGCGTCTCATTTTTTGGTCGAAGGACTTCAGGAAGGTGGCGAGTTCCATGCCGTCGAAATCAACGAAGAATTAGAATCCATCATTAAGAAGTATTGGGGCCAGCACCCAAAATTCGATCAAATGCATCTGCATATTGGCCCTGCTGCACAGGTCCTTGAGACGCCTCAAAAACCTTGGGATTTCATTTTCCTTGATGCAGATAAGGCGGGGTTACTGACCTATTATGAGCAACTCATTCCACTCATGCCCTCAAATTCGATTATGCTGATTGACAATATCTTATGGAGCGGAAAGGTTACGGAGCCAGTGGCGAAAAACGATAAGGATACACGAGCAATTTTAGCCTTGAATCGACATGTCGCAGAAGACCCGAGAGTAGAACAAGTCATTCTCAGTGCCCGTGACGGAATTATGATGGTCCGTAAAGTTTAAATTATTGTTTTCATTACGTATCTTGTTCTCGTAAAAATTTACTTGAAAAAATAATTATGAAAAAAGTTCTACTCCTTGCTGCAGTAGCTTTTGGTTTTAACGCAATGGGTCAAGACGCTGCGAGTGCACGTTTGATGCAGGCGGAATTACCAGTTTCAACCGCTGCTAAAGAAAAAATTGAAGACATCATGCTCAAAAGAGGTGGTGCCGTAGATGATCTCTACGATTACACGGATTTCTTGTACCAGTACTACAGCTCAGATATGACGTTGGGTGCCATAACAACGACACCGGATTCCTCTACAGTGATTGTATACTCTGACGGTTCAACCGGCAACTCGTACAACCACGCAGTAGGTGCAACATATGACTTCAACTATTACGGTTGGGGCGACAATGAATTTGATGAAGGTGATCAAGTAACGATCGATTCACTATTTGTGATTGGTGGTTACGATATATTTGATGGTAACAATTCGGATAAAATCCGCTTTACCATCTTTAAAGGTGCTAATGGCTTCTCAGCTCCATTCTCAGGTGTTCAGTACAACGCGGCTACTTTCGCTGCACTTGACCCAACGGTACAACCTACTGCAAAAACAATGGATTATGCTGGTGATTCTGACGGTGGAGTTGCGGGCGGCGTAACTGCAACAACTACAACTGTTATTGATTACAACCTCAGCACGGCTGATAGTGGTGTTGCTGTTGTAGGTGTTGAGGTACCGAACGGTGGCTTTTCACTAATGGGTGACGAATTGTTAGGTATCTTCATTGAATACCTACCAGGTGGATTGACGGCAACGGATACTATCGATTATTCGAACAATACCGGTGATATCAACCCATTCTACTTCTACTACTACAGAGAAGGTAATACTTCTGCACCTCAAGGATACTTTATTCAAGATTACGACAGTACTTCTACAAACTGTTCAAACTTCCTGTTCTCTGAAACGCGTTACGCGGCATGGACAGGAACATCAGCTTGGAGAAACGACCAAACGAGTATCAACATGTCATACTCGCACTTAATTTCTTTGCGTGCGAGCGGTACTTCTTCGGTAGGTGTTGATGAACTAGCGACTACTGAGGTTTCAGTATTCCCTAATCCATCTAACGGTGTTATAAACGTAGAATTGAACGCAAATGCTTCAGCTACAGTATCGGTCGTTGATGTATTGGGTCAAATCGTTTACCGTTCTAACGAAAACTTCGTTGCTGGTGAGCGTAAAATGATTAACCTAAGCGACAGAGCAAAAGGTATGTACATTTTGACTGTTGAAGGTGAAGATATTAATACTGTAGAGCGTATCTCTATCAAGTAACCTCACTCGCTTAACACACAAAACCCAAAAGCCCGGATGCGCATGCATCCGGGCTTTTATTTTTTAGGCCATGCGGTTTTATTTTCTCAACGCGGTACGCACCTGTTTAAAGAGCTTACTCTTGAAGACGTAATCTTCTACATCGGCATTTGTACTGCCTAAAACCTGATCATTGGTTCCTTCCCATACCTTATGGCCTTCCTTCATAAATACCACGTGATCGCCGATTTCTAAAACCGAATTCATATCGTGGGTATTTACAATGGTAGTCATTCCAAACTCATGGGTAATCTCTTGAATAAGTTGATCGATCACTATCGCCGTTTCTGGATCTAATCCTGAATTAGGTTCATCGCAGAAGAGGTAGTTGGGGTTCATAGATATTGCACGTGCAATAGATACGCGCTTCTGCATACCTCCGCTAATTTCACTGGGAAACAACTCATCTGCGCCTTCCAAACGTACGCGGTCCATTACAAATTTTACACGAGCATCTTTTTCATGCTCCGTCATTGAAGAGAACATCTCTAATGGGAATCTTATATTTTCTGCAACCGACATACTGTCGAACAGGGCACCGCCTTGAAAGACCATGCCAATCTCCTGGCGCAATGTTTTACGACGTTGTTTTGACATTTCGCCCAATACCTCATCGCCGTAGTGAATGCTTCCTCCATCCGGCTCAAATAAACCTAAAATAGTTTTTAAGAATACGGTTTTACCTGATCCTGAACGACCGATGATGAGATTCGTTTTTCCTGGATAAAAATCGACATCGACACCCTTCAAAACGTGATTCTCACCAAAACTCTTTACAATTCCCTTTGCTTGAATCATGAGGTGAGTATAAGATCGGTGAGTAAATAATTAGCCAAAATTATGGCGAGGCAAGAGCGTACTACGGCATTTGTGCTGGCTACGCCAACTTCGACCGCACCGCCCTTTACTGTATATCCGCTGTAGGCACTTACGGATCCTATTATAAAGGCAAAAACTACCGTTTTTATCAAGGCGTAAAAGGCGTTTTCAAAAGGAATGAACTCTAGTCTATAACCCATAATACTTTCCTCAAATGGAACTAAGCCTAACAAATCTCCAGCCATTGCTCCACCCCACAAACCCAAGAATAGGGACATGATGATGAGAATTGGGTTGAATAATAATTGGGCGACAATCTTGGGAAGAATTAAAAAACTTGCGCTATTGACCCCCATAACTTCGAGTGCGTCAATCTGCTCGCTCACGCGCATGGTTCCTAGACTCGAAGCTACGTTTGAGCCTACTTTACCTGCGAGAATTAAACTCACCACTGTCGGGCTAAACTCTAGCGTTATAGATTCACGCGTTGCCATCGCAATATAGTAGGTGGGTATAAGCGGATCATCACTCAACTGAAAGGCAGTTTGTATGGTAACAACGCCGCCCATGAACACAGAAAGAATAACAACAATACCTATGGAGTCCAGACCGAGTAACTGAATTTCCTTTACCAAAGCGCGGTAAAAGAGTTTCCAGCGGTCTGGGCGCCTAAAGACTTTCGTCATTAAAAGCGCATAAGCACCAATTCCTTCAAAAAAGTTCGTGATCATATGGCTAATTTACAGTTTCTTTGAAGGAGAAACTCATTCCTATGAAGCAATTTATCGCGATTTGTTTGGTCTTCGCAGGCCTACTTTTAAGCAGTTGTGGGAGCGCAAGAGATTGCGACTGCCCATCATTCTCTCAACAGATTGAATCTCAAAGTGCAAAGGGTTAATGGCCCAATTCGATGATCTCCTTCCTTACCTGCCCGCAGGTGATTACGATCTGCTATTTTCAAAGTGGCTCGAAGGTTTAAATTATCAAATCGCGATTTCGAGACCGCGAAAATCTAAATTGGGAGACTTCCGTCCGCCGCGTTTAGGGCAAATCGCTCGCATTACCATGAATGCCGACTTAGGCCCCTTTCAATTTTTAACGACGCTGACTCACGAAATCGCGCATTTGATTGCTTGGGAAAAATACGGTCGTCTTGCGGCACCGCACGGAAAGGAATGGAAAGCTGTTTTTCGTCAAATGCTCATAGAACTAGCACAGCATCAAGCTTGGCCTGAAAATTATAGCCGTGCACTTTTACAGCATGCAAAAAGTCCAAAGGCAGCCGTGGGTGCTGATCCATATCTTCAACAAACCTTATTGCTTCTAGACAAATCCACGGACCTTTTGCTTCAAAGTCTAGCGGCGGGAGAGGAATTCACCTTCAAAGGACGACACTTCCAGTACGATGAAAAACGACGGACTCGGGCATTGGTCACGGAACTAGGTACGAAAAAGCAATACACCATACCGCTCGTTGCCCGTGTGGAGCGTATAGATTAGTTACCTTTGCGCTAAAGTTTTGGCGCACATGGCGAAGAATATCTTTTCAACGAACTATACTTTAGGAATTCTAGGCGGCGGTCAATTGGGCAAAATGATGCTCTACACCACCCGCAAATTTGACATCCGCACGAAAGTACTCGATCCCTCTCCAGATGCTCCTGCACAGTTTGGTGCAAACGAATTCGAGGTCGGTTCTCTACAAGATTACGATACCGTCATGGCTTTTGCCGCGGATTGTGATACTGTATGTATTGAGATTGAAGCCGTCAACGTACAAGCCTTGCGAGATCTTCGTGCGCAAGGAAAAAAAGTACACCCGAATCCGGACAGCCTAGAACTCATTCAAGACAAAACCAAGCAAAAACAATTTTACGCCGATCACAACATCCCTACCTCACGCTTTGAGATGGTGACTGGAAGGGCCGGTTTTGAAGCTGCCCAAGAACGCTGGCCATTGCCCTTCGTTTGGAAAGCTGCAACGGGAGGATACGATGGCTTTGGTGTTGTGGTTTGTCGCAGCGAAGATGATATTCAAAATATCCCTGATGCACCTGGAATGCTCGAAGCCTTTGTTGACTTCGAATTAGAGGTTAGCGTTATCGTAGCTAGAAACGAAAGCGGTGAAGTAACGACCTTCCCCGTCGCCGATCAAGAATTCCACCCAACAGCCAACCAAGTAGAATACGTACTCTGCCCAACCGTTTTGGACGATACCATGCAGCAAAAGGCCAATGATATTGCCATCCGCACTGCTGAAGCCTATGACATCTGTGGCCTACTCGCGGTGGAGTTGTTTATCACTGCCGACGGAGAGATCTTGGTTAATGAAGTAGCTCCACGTCCCCATAATAGCGGACATCACACCATAGAAGCTTGCTATACGAGCCAATTCGAACAGCACGTTCGCGCCGTCCTAGATTTACCTCTGGGTTCCACCGAGCTCAAAGCGGCAGGCGTCATGGCGAACCTAGTGGGTGCAGAAGGATATAGCGGTGATGTAGTGTATCAAGGGTACGACGAGTTGCTCGGGGAACCTGGGGTGAACATTCACATTTACGGCAAAGCACAAACTCGTCCGTTCCGGAAAATGGGACACGTTACAGTGGTTGCTAAAAATAGAGACGAAGCCCGCAAGCGCGCCGAGTGGGCAAAGAATAGTATATTGGTCAAAAGCAAATAGTCATGATCGGAATCATTATGGGCAGCACTTCAGACCTGCCAGTTATGCAACAAGCTGTAGATGTATTGGACGAATTGGGCCTCGCCTATGAAGTGGATATCGTGAGTGCCCACCGCACTCCAGAGAAGCTTATGGATTACGGTCAAAACGCGCACAAAAGAGGTATTAAAGCTATCATTGCCGGAGCCGGCGGTGCAGCACACCTTCCAGGTATGGTCGCTTCTGTGAGCCCGTTACCAGTCATAGGTGTTCCCGTGCACAGTTCAAATTCCATCGACGGGTGGGACAGCGTACTTTCTATTCTTCAAATGCCAGGCGGCGTTCCTGTGGCTACAGTAGCCCTGGATGGTGCGAAAAACGCGGGTATCCTTGCAGCACAGATTGTAGGTTCTTCGGATGCGGCGGTATTGCAACGTGTGGCAGATTACAAAGAAGGCCTAAAAGCGAAAGTCTTAAAAGGCGCTGAAGAGGTTAAAGCTAAATATTCTAAGTAAGGTAAGACCAATGCATGTGGTGTATTAAACGTCCGTTTCACTAGGCTGCATAGCCCTTTTCAATCGTTTGATGATCCACCATCCTAAGGGGACATAGGAGGTCCAGAGGATGAAGAATGGTAATACGGCCATGACGCTCAAAAAAGTGCTTGTTTTGTCGCCGTTTTCTCGGATCTCAAAAAGAACATAAACGACATACGCTACGTAAAGCAATACAAGGCAGAGCGTACTCCCCACCCAATACTTGCGAAGGAATGATTTGAAAAAATCTTCGTATGGTTGAGTAAATACCCTTTTAAACCATACCCAATTCAACCAAGCATGAAAAGGCAGAGAGCCAATCATAGCAATTGCGCAGCTGATCAACAACACCATTCCTAGACCATCAAAATAAAGGGTGCCATTGGGAATATTAACTCCTAAAAGAACCAGTAACGACAGAATAACACTACCAAAAATAGTGCTCCCTAAATAATAGACCAGCGCATATTGAGAGGGCATTCTAGAGGCGCTTTAAATGCTTTACAAGTATCTCTTTTTTGCGATTACTAACAGGAACAGTCGAACCTTCAGTAAGCAATAAATAGCCCCCGTCTGCACTCACATAGCGTGAAATCATCTCTAGGTTAACTAAATGACTTTTATGGACTCGTTCGAAACCGGCAGGACGCAATAAGGTCTCGTATTCCTTCATCGTCTTTGAGGCCAAAACTGAGGTTTTATTCTTGAGAAAGAACTGCGTATAGTTTGAACTGCTTTCACAACGCACAATCTCACTTACATTAAGAATATGCATGCCTTCTGTAGTTGGGATGACCAATTTTTTTGGCGCACCCTTACTGGCAATTTCGGCCACTGCCGCCTGTTCTGGTGAAATTCTAGTTCCCGCTTTACGTACTGCTTTCACTAGGTCTTCGGCATCAATGGGCTTCAATAAGTAATCCAGAGCGGCATGCTTGATGGCTTGTATGGCAAATTCATCGTGGGCGGTTGTAAAAATCAGCGAAGGAAAATCGGTCCCTTTCGCTTTCTCCAATAAATCGAAGCCCGTCTCACCGTTTAGGTTTACATCTAAAAACAGCAGATCAATGTCCTCGTCGTTCAGTACTGCAATCGCCTCATCTACACTTTGGCAAGCCGCTATCACCTCTACCTCTGGACAGAATAGATTGAGTTTTCCTTGAAGGGATTCCAAAACAGGACGTTCATCGTCTAATAAGAGTGCTTTCATGGGGGCGTATTATACTTCTAACTTACTATTTAATGCCCAAAATCGGAAGGTATAATGAGTGAAACACGTATTCCGGTAGATGAAGTCGATTCAGCAAGCGGTTCAATGTGTTTTCCAAAAGTCTGACCATACTTCTTACTCAATAAATCCAGTCGTTCCTCTATTATCGCTAATCCGTGACTCCCAGAGGATGTTACTTCAGCAGGCATACCAGGACCATTGTCTTCTACTGCAATACAAAGCCTGTTTTCATTCAGCGTGACCTTGATACATAATGTAGCGACTTGTTCCATCGCCATAACTGGTCTCAAGGCATGTTGTACTGCATTTTCGACAACAGGCTGCAACAACATAGGTGGCACGTAATGGTCGAATGTATCTAAATTTTCATCCACTTTCCACTGCACATCAAAGTTGCCATATCGCAATTTACAGAGGTCTAAATATTGGTTAATCAGCTCCATTTCATCCGCCAAGACCATTGCTTCACTTCGTGAACTATCGAGGGTCAATCGCATCATTTTCGCCAATTTCCCCATGTATTTCACTGCATCTTTAGGCTGATTTTTAAAAATGAAATTCGAAATAGCATCAAGTGCATTGAATAAAAAATGGGGATTCATTTGCAGTCGTTTACTGGCCAATTCCGCATCTGCCAGCCGTTCTTGCAACTGCAAACGTTCTTGCAAGCGAATTCTAGTCTTTCGCTGACGCAATAATAAAATGGATGCGGCACCCAAAACAATAGCTACCCAAGGCCAAATACGTTTGTACCAAGGTGCACGTACAGTAAACGCATATTTAGCATTCATACCCTGAGCAAAATCTAAACGCGTACTGGTTTGAATTTCGAGGGTATAGTTTTGTGGCGCTGGGCGCTCCAGAATAATGCGCTCACTCACAGAAAAAGATTCCCATGCTCCAGCGTTTAGGCGGTATCTACCATATACTTTACCGGCAGATACCTTGCGTTGTAGCACTGTGAATCCGATGGTTGTTGGCGAAATCTCAAGATCTTCAAATGAATCAATTCGCAGTCCATTTTGCCAAAAAAGAACTCCTATATCGCGTAAATCGTTGGGCTTTCCTTCGTTGAGGAACACCCATAATCCCTTTGGTGTAGCAACGAATAAATTCTCATTATTGAGCGCAACATCATAACTGCCAGGACCCATTGCAGGTAACCCGCGAGCAGAAGTTATGCTAAACAACGCTCCAGTGCTGTCAAAGACTTCAAGGCCATTTGGTCCAAAACCATAGTACGTAGTACCGATTGTATCTACATCGAAATAAGGTTCCTGCGCAGGAGTGCGCTCTGATGGAGAGGAAAAATCATCCATCGCCCAGTCGCCTTCCAAAAGTTTTTCGAGCGCAATAACTCCCAATGGTGTACGAACAGTTGGGCCGTCAAAAGCAAAAATGGGCAGGCCTTCGTAGCGCAGTTGCCAGCCCTTTTCCCATCGGTACAATCCCGCCTCTGTGCTTAAAAGCAAACCAAAAGGCGTGGATGCCACATCAAAAATTAGCCCTTTTGCAATGAATACATCGATCAAATCATTTTGCGCGTAAGCACTGAGCTCAGGTCCATTGCGAATGAAAGTAAGGCCTGTCTCATAGGGAGCCATTTGGAGATCAGGGAAATGCCAGATTCCTGAAGGTCGTTCGTCCATCCGGGATCCTTCGTCAGTGAACTCTATACGTAAGAATCCATCTTCAGCAGTATAGGTAGTTCCATCAGGTGAAGCAGCTATTATGGGATACGCTTGTAATGTACCACTGGTCACAGGATCACAATTTTCAAAATCGTAGATGATGGATCTCGAAAATTCATTGAAGCGTCGAGACGGAAGAATGCGCTGCTCCACCAACATAAAAACGCCGGAACCCTGCGTCCCGATGTAAAGTGTATCATCGCACCATGAAAGTGCAGTGACTGGGTCAGCGGGAAAGCCCTGAGAACGCTGCAGTACCTGCGCATTTAAAGAAGCTGCGAACAAAAAGCTTATGGAAAAAAAGAATCCTTTCATAACACAATGTTAGCGAAAGCAGATGGAATGGTATTCACAAAAAACTACATTACTTTTGGAGTATGAAAAAAACAATACCCTTCCTACTTATTCTAGTTCTGTTTGTTGCTTGTACCAATGACGAGGCGCGATTAAATCGCGAGATTGCAGAAATCGAAAATTATATAGCAACAACCGGACTTGATTTTACAGAGACGCCTTCGGGGTTGTTTTATCATGTTCTTGACTCCGGAAATGTGAACCGTATACCAGACAGTACGAATGAGGTTAGTTTCAAGCACGTTGGATATCTGCTCGATAGCACAATATTTTCAAACGGTTGGTACGCATCTAGCCATGTCTCTATGCCAATGTTAGTCGAAGGATTTCAGCAAGGACTTCAGATTGCGGGAGAGGGAGGAACAGCCGTTGTAGTTTTTCCATCAACCCTAGGTTACGGAGAAAAAGGTGCAAGTACGGTTCCTGAATATTCACCGTTGATCTTTAGATTGAAATTGGTCAATTACTATTAAGTCGTTCGCAACTTTTAGTAACTAACAAAATTTGATTTAGGCCACCCCTAGTAGCATCTTATAGGGAAACGTACCCTACGATGCTCACAAACATTGCCCTATACTACTATCTCATCTATACGCCGCTCCAGTTTTGGCCGTGTGAGGCTCAAACGCATGTGGCAATGCGCAGTTTCGGCCTTCCACAACAGGGTACAACCACAGGAATCTTTCACGATAAGGGCAAAGCGATTATTGAAATCGCCCATTTAGATGCCTACGCGCAATACAGTCTCCTTGTAGGTACACCTATCAGACTGTCTCAGAATATTACGCTTGAAAGCAGTTTGGGTGGCAGATTTACATCGGTTAAAAACCTCGGCGCATACTTTGACCCCATCGCTCATGCGATCGTCTCCTATATCCCCGACGCGCAAAGTGTTTTTAGAGTGACCACTGGATACGACCGCGGGCAATTCATTGCCCGCGCAGAGCAGTTTTACTTTATATCCAAAGAATGGTCCATCGCCGCTGGATGGTGCCGAGATAATCTTATGCCAAATGCGCTTTACGCTCAAGCGAGTTATATACATAAAGAAGTAGGTGTGTTCTGGGTGCAACAAGGAGCTTATACGGCAATGGGCTTTCACTGGATGAAAGAACACTATACCGTTAGTGTGCTCCTAGGAAATACTCAGCTGCTGAGTAGCACGACGTTAAACTATATGCCGTGAAATGGTGGTGGTATCTGTTCTGTTGCAATGTACTTTCTGGTCAGTCCTTTTTAGAAGAATGGACACCAGCAAGAACTACTGTCCTAGATACATTGACCGTCAATAATTGTCCCCCAGAATGGTTGTGGCAGTGGTTCGGATTGAGCAAAGAGGCAGTATACGCTATTGTTGAGTATAGGGAATACATGGGTCACATTATTGACCCCATAGAACTCGTTGGATTACCAGGATTGACAAAACAGGAAATCAAGGATTTAGCGGAAAAGTTGCCATTCTCACTCGACAGACCCAAAAGAAATAAGAGCCAATTGATTTTTAGTGGTAGACTTCGTAACGGACTTCGAATGAAAACAAAGTTCACAGGCAATCAGGATCGTTTTGAATGGGGTGGGCTAAAAGAGTGGAATATAAAAGAGGGACAATGCATCCAATCCAAACCTATAGCCTTTTTCGGCGCAAAACATAACGGAGCAGTAAAATCTAAGTGGATTATAGGCAGGCATAGCCTACTATTTGGAGAAGGCTTACTAAGCGGCAGCAACGGCTTTGGATCCAGTAGTACTCGTGAACAGTTCGCACAGGGACTACGTGGCACTTTAAGCACATTTGGAGCGAACAGAGAGGGGTTTGGCGCATCTAGTCAATTCAAAAATGGACGGCTTTATATAAGCTTCGATGAAGATGCGCGAGTAAGTGGTGCAGTAGAATACATAAGACATCAAAGCACTTTAGGTTTTGGCCAAGTGAATGGCGCGGGTACCGCCTATTTTAAAAGACAATGGAAGTCACATCGTTGGTTTGGCGAGTTTACTGAACAAGAGCAGGCTTTGGGATGGAATTGGTGGCGAGATGACTTATTGTTTGAAAGCTATTTGCACCGAAAAGAGGAGCGTATTCATTCTGCGATAAGTATGCAATGGCGCGATGCCCGGGGACAATGGTCATTGCAGTTGTTTGAGGGTCGTTTTAAAGGAAATTGGCAGGGTGAATTTTTACGTTACCAAATTGTAGCCTCCGACGAAAGTACCCTGCGTCACCGGTTGACTGTACCCTGGGAGGACCGTTCAGTGGATCTGCATTATCACGATGGGACGTACGGCGGATCGATTCGTTCCTCTAGAAGAATTAGACAGTGGCAACTTCAAAGCTCGATGGGATGGGTACATGCGGAAACTGCCCCAATATGGCTAGCTGTACCTGTTGCCACTGGTTTCATAGGTGCTAAAAGTATGTATGACGATTTTTTTGGTTACCATTTCAAAGCTAACACGGGCCGATGGAGTACCAGTTTTTCTTACGATTTTACCGAACGGTGGAATGAAGGCTTTAGTGTGGAATGGCGGTTTGCGACTACTTTAGACCAATTGCGTCCAATGGCGCCAAAAATCGGGATAGCTTTTTTCAACTACCGAAGGATCCTGAATAGTAATTGGAAACATGAACGTTAAAGGTGCCAAAGACATTGCAACGCGATGGTCATTGTGTGTGTCTAGCGGCGCCGTAGGTCGTGTGAACTCCTTTGGATAACTGCTGCATTTAATATGCGCTTCCCCTATGCTAAGTTCAATACCCAAAATCCGTGCAACCTCAGTAATAGCAGCAATTCGGTCGCATTCCTTACCGCGGAGCGTCTCTAAACCGTGCACTTCAAAAGGAATCTTTTTAAGCAGTAATGTCATGATTAATGGCTGTGCCAGATCTGGCTCACCTTGTAAATTATAATGGAGATGTCCCGGGGTGAGTACCGACTTTTTTGAAAGAACGAGACCCTGATCAGTGAATACATGGGCAATGCCTAGCGGTTCGAAATAGTGAACGACTTTAGAGTCTCCCTGATTACTGGGGTCTACAAATCCTGGTAAGGTTATAGTTCCCCCTTCGCTTAAGGCGAGTGCTTCGCACCAAAAAGCGACAGCGGACCAATCGCGCTCAATCATTAATTGAACAGGGTCTACTGATTCGACATAAGGTATGGTTACTCCGTGTTTTGTTAAAGTCACTGGAATTCGAGCACTACGAAGAAGGGCGGCCGTCATCACGAGATACGGCTGTGAAACTACACTGTCCCATTCCAATTGCAATCCATCACGCATGGTTGGTGCGATAAGCATTAAAGCGGTAACAAACTGCGAGCTTTTCACATGGCCCAACTGCAGCGAACCGCCTTTGAGATTCCTGCCTTTAATGTGCAAAGGCGCCTGATTAGGTGCATTTGTGTAAGTAATATCTCCTCCTAACGCATTCAACGCATCCACTAAAGGTGCGATGGAACGTTGGTTCAATTCTGGCGTTCCACCTAGCGTGATGGACGATCCTTCACGTGTGGCCCAATACGCGGTTGCAAAACGTAAGGTTGTACCACCAGCCCCTACATGAACTTCACCATGCGCAAACGCATCCAACGTTTCCCTTAAAAACACTGAATCTTTAGCCGTACTGATTCCTGTAAGCGTGATTTCTGGATATAAAGCAGCTAATAATAAACCACGGTTAGCCATACTCTTACTGAGCGGCAATTCAAATTCAGCTTCAATGAGTCGGTTGATTTTCGAGAGCTCCATGTCCATGCTAACTCGCGCTATTCAATGCTAAAACTGCCGCAGTCCAGCGCTCCAATGTGATTTCAACGTCCCAGACTGACCGACCAAAACGCTCTAAGAGTACATAACGCACTTCACCATTGGTGTTTTTCTTATCCTGAAGTTGACGCTCCCAGAGGGGCTGCAATGCTTCTTCTTGAACTACTTGCCAGGGATATCTTTGGGCCAGTTCACTCTGCTCATTCTGTAAACCACTGAGAATTAAAGCGACATGTAACCCTTGAATTACAGCTGCACCGTGCGTGCATGGATTACCACTTGCTGCGGAATAACTTTCCCAAGCATGACCCGTCGTATGACCTAGGTTTAGGGTTTTTCTTTTACCGTTTTCCTTAAAATCTTCCCGAACGATCTCCGCTTTGAAAGCTACACTTTGCTCAATATCGTTAAGAGTGAGTGCCGTAGGTTCAAGCGCCAATAGTTCCTCCCATCGAGTACCAGAAAGAAGGGAATGTTTCAGCATTTCTGCGTGACCACTCTCCCACTCCTTTTGCGGTAAAGAGGCTAAGAAATCTGGATCAACGAGAACAAAGTTGGGTTGGGCGAAGGTGCCTAATTGGTTCTTTAAACCCTCAAAGTTAATACCGTTCTTTCCTCCTACAGACGCATCCACCATCGCCAAGAGTGAGGTGGGGACATTCACGAATGGAATGCCGCGTTTATACGTGGAGGCAATAAAAGCGCCTAAATCACAAACTACGCCGCCGCCCACATTGATGATGAGACTGTTCCGATCCGCGCCATATTCTAAGAGTACCGACCATAGGTTTGCAGCGATTTCGAGTGATTTACTCTCTTCGCCGGGCGATACCTCTAAGACTTCAAACGCTGCATCTAGGTTCGCCAATTTTGGTACGAAAACCGAAAGGCAATTCACAGTGTTACTATCGACTAGAAGAAACGTCTTTGAAGGCGCCAATTCCTGAAGTAAGGCATCTAAACCGTCGTAACCGTCGGGACCAAAAAAAGGATATGAATGAGAAGTTTTCACACTTCAAAAGTACGGTTTCTGAGCACTATATTTGAATTCCAATTCACAGACCATGATCGATTTCGCCAATACTGAGGTCGCGTTCAAAATGAAGACCAAAAATGATTTGCGCCAAAGCAAATTATTGTTTGCCACATTAAGCTCACCTCAGATCGTTCAGACCCTTAAGGGACTCACTTTAGCCTCGCTTCGATTGAGGCTGCCAATTAAAAGTATCGTAAAAGCCACAGTCTTTAGACAGTTCTGTGGAGGTGAAAGCGTGGATGAATGTCAGCCACAAATAGATCGATTGGCTGAAGGAAAAGTACAAGCCATCTTAGATTACAGTGTAGAAGGAAAAGCGGAAGAAGCGGATTTTGACCGGACACTTGAAACTACCTTAGAGACCATACGATTTGCGCAAAACAATCCTGGAGTGCCCTTTGGGGTCTTTAAACCAACGGGGGTTGGTGACATCGAGTGGTATGAAAAAATAGCGCTCGGAGAAGAATTAAGCGCACAAGAATCAGAAGCTTGGTCTCGCGTTTTGGGACGTTGGGACCAGATTTTTGAATTGGCAAATACGTTGAATGTTCCTGTCATGATTGATGCAGAGGAAAGTTGGATTCAACCCACTGTGGATGAACTCGCTTTTGACTTTATGGCACGCTACAACAAGGAAATGCCTATAGTTTACAATACTGCGCAACTCTACCGTCACGACCGTTTGGACCAATTAAAAATGGCCCTTTCTCGTGCTACTGCGGAGGGCTTTATTTATGGAGTAAAAATTGTCCGCGGTGCCTACATGGAAAAAGAGCGCAAAAGAGCCGCAGCTAACGGCTATGACGATCCGATCCAACCAAACAAGGCAGCGACGGACCGCGACTACAATGCAGCATTGGAACTGATCCTGTCTCATATCGATCACATGGCTGTAGTAGTGGGAACGCACAATGAGAACAGCGTTGCACTCGCCGCAACACTGATGAGAAAACACGGGATCGCTTTAGATTCTCGTAGGGTCTATGTCGCTCAACTCTTTGGGATGAGTGATCACATTTCATTTAATGCAGCAAATTCAGGATTGAACGTAGCGAAGTACTTACCCTTTGGACCTGTAAAAGATGTGCTGCCGTATTTGTTCAGACGTGCCGAAGAGAATACTTCGGTTGAAGGACAAACAGGACGTGAATTGGGATTGATTACGAAGGAACTGGACCGTAGAAAAAACGCTTAGTCCTTCACACGGACAAGCTCCGTAATGTAAACCGTGTCCGGGCAGTTTTCTAAAACCATCTTATATGGATACGATTCCCACGAAAAGTACAGGGTATAGCTCCCGCAAGGCTCTTTGCGTGGCTCACTTTCCCCAAATTTTACACGACCTTCAACCACTGCATGAAAATACGCGCTGTCTTTTGCGAGGTTTAGGTCCGGCCAGTTCATTTGTGTTGAATCCACTGCTTTTGTTCTGAAAGTCTTGCGAACGCGGGCATTGGGACCGTACGCATAATCGAAATCGCGCTCACCAAAGAAGGCTAAAACGATGAGCGTACCCAATCCTATTCCTAAAATGTAAAAAAGTAATCGCTTGAGAAATGCCATGTTTTGGGGGGGATATAGGTCAATTAGAGGTTGCCAAATAACAGGGCATCGTTTGAGAAAGGCAAATCAAAATGCTCTCCCAGATGACGTTTTGTCAACAGGCCTTTGTATAAATACAACCCCGCACGCATGTTTAAATCGTAATGCAAGCAATCCTCTACACCGCCCAGTTCCGATAGTGTAGACAACATAGGCGCCACAAAATTACTCAAGGCAATAGTAGCAGTATGTCCTACCGCACTGGCCATATTAGGGATGCAGTAATGAATGACACCGTGCTTTTCGTACGTAGGATTTTCGTGAGAGGTCAATTCCGAGGTTTCAAAACAACCGCCACTGTCGATACTTATGTCTATAATCACGCTGTTCGGCTCCATCGCTGCAATGGTGTCTTCTGAAACCACAACTGGTGTGCGGCCATTCACCGGATGCAAGGCCCCTATAACAAGGTCCGCCTTTTTCAATCTTTTTGCCACCACCAATTCCTGAATCACCTCCGTAATCAAAGCTGGGTTAAGCTCCTGTGCTGCACGAAGACGGTTGATGTTGCTGTCCATTAAAACTACCTGGGAACCCATGCCGTGGGCCGCGCGCACGGCCGATAGGCCGGCGACGCCGGCGCCCAACACCACCACTCTGGCGGGTGAAACACCGGGTATAGGACCCATTAATTTTCCTTTACGGGAGCCATGGGCGCCGTCCGCGAGTAGGCTAGCGCCTACGCGCGCGGCCATTTGACCCGCAATTTCACTCATGGCCATTCGGAGTGCACTTTGGTCTTCCGAATTGCGCACTTCTTCAAGTGCCAAGGCCGTGATTTTTTTATCTGCTAGTGACTTAAAATAAGCTCTATTGCGCGTACGCAGTTGCAAAGCACTGATCAAGGTTTGACCGCCTCGCATCATTTCAATTTCAGCTACAGTGGGAGGCGCAACTTTCGCAACAATGGCACATTGAAAGACCTCTTCGGTCCCTAGAGCTATTGTGGCACCTGCATTAGCATAGCTGGCATCGGGAAAACCAGCGAGCGTTCCCGCACCCGTTTCAACCACTATTTCATGACCCGAAGCAACTAAAATCTGCACACTCTCCGGGGTAAGCAATAACCGATGTTCATTCATGGCATGCTCCTTAGGCAAGCCTATTTGCAACTGTGCGCTTTTGGCATCTACCGCCAAACGTTCCTCCTGGGTTTCCCAAGCCGTCTCTGACCAACTAATGTACTCACTCATGGTTCCATTGTATTTCGTTCACAGCAAGTCGGGGGTAAAACTCAACCGTTCTGTACGCTTCGCTTTCCGCATGGATGTATACGACACCCAATTCGTACGGTAATAAAGATCGTACATTTCCGCCCCATTCAATCCACATGGGGCAATCTTCTTCTAAATATTCTTCCAAGCCCATATCATAGGCTTCGCCCTCATCTTCAATACGATAGGCATCTAAATGATAGCACTTTCCTTGCGGTCCATGGTATTCCTCAATCAACGAAAACGTAGGCGAGGATCCCGCCTGCTCACTGCCCCAAGCCTGTAAAATGGCATTACATAAGGTGGTTTTACCACTGCCCATAGGAGCCTCCAATAGGGTAACAGCACTTTCCCTGTGCGCCAAAATAAATTGGGCCAGTTCTGGAAGGTGTTTCAGTTCAACCTGCGAAAAGCGGTAACCGTTATTTAGAGGTAAGGACTGCATAGGGAATAATCAATTCCTCCAAAGATACCCCACCGTGCTGATACGTATTGCGGTAGTATTGTACAAAATGATTGTAGCGGTTGGGATACACATAAAAAAGATCACTCAAGGCAAAGATGCATTCATCCGCTATGTGCTGCTTCGGAAGGCCTATGACACTGGGGTCTTTTACCACAAAGCTGTGTTTAGACTGGTAACTCATTCCATTGCCGGTTTTGTAGCGGAGGTTGGTCGTTAGATGCTTCGTACCCACAACTTTCGAAGGTCTGTGTACATTGACCGTTCCATGATCGGTAGTTAATACAACGGTAAATCCTTGCTGACTAGCCCATTGAAGCATTTTCAAGAGCGGCGAACCTTCAAGCCAAGTTTTCACCAAACGGCGGTAGGCGCTATCGTCGCTGGCCAATTCCCGCACGACCTCAGTATCTGTTTTCGCATGGCTCAGGGCATCCACAAAATTATACACCACGGTAAGTACATCTGCATTCTTGTGCTGATGAATGGTATCGTATAGTTTATTTGCGCCTCGAAGATTCGTCACCTTTTGGTAGACGGATTTTTTATCACTTAAACCCAAGCTTGCCAATTGAGCCTCTAGTAATTCACCTTCGAATTGGTTTTTTGAACCGTCCTCGTGCTCCTCGACCCAGTATTGTGGTAACGACGCTTTAATACTTGCAGGCATCATACCTGCAAAAAGCGCATTGCGCGCATATTGCGTTGCAGAAGGCAAAATACTGTTATACAATCCCTCTTCTTTTTGATGAAAATATGGGGAAAGTAGGGGTTTGATGGCCAGCCACTGGTCGTAACGCAGGTTGTCCATGACAAGGAAGAATACCTTTTTACCATCACGCAATTCTGGAGCGACTACTTTTCCTACCAATTCATGAGAAAGCATAGGGCGCTCACTCTCCGAAAACCACTCTTCGTAATGATTGGCTATAAATCGGGCAAAAAGCTCGTTGGCCTCCTTCTTTTGAGTTGCTAATACTCCTTTTAATCCCTCCTCCGGACTTTCGTCCAATTTGAGCTCCCACTGAAGGAGTTTTTTGTAAAAATTCGCCCATTCTTCCCAAGTACGCAGTTGTTGCATGTCTAAGGTCAAACGACCAAACTCCTGCTGGTAGCCTCGCGTTGCAGCTTGAGAAACCAATTGTTTCCCATCTAATATCTTCTTTAAACTCAGTAACACCTGATTTGGGTTCACCGGCTTGATGAGGTAATCCGCAATCTTCGACCCAATGGCCATTTCCATGATCTGCTCTTCCTCACTTTTAGTGATCATAACAACCGGTAATTCCGGAAGTAAATCTTTAATTTTTTCTAAGGTTTCTAAGCCCGATAAGCCAGGCATGTTTTCATCGAGAAAGACGGCGTCAAAACCCGTTTCTTGAACCAAATCCAGCGCATCAGCACCGTTATTACAGGTCGCAACAGAATAGCCTTTGCCCTCCAAAAACAACAAATGTCCTTTGAGCATTTCTATTTCATCATCAACCCATAAAATATTTGGCATAATTCAGCGTTTTAGTCTTGTTAAAAGTAATGCGATTCCTGCCCCAAATAGCCCCTAACCTGTGCTATTTTTACCACACCGGCAAAACCGAGCATTTTGAACAATAAGAACAAAATCATTAACGACCCTATCTACGGGTTTATTACCATAAAAGATCCGCTTATTTACAAGCTGATCAACCACCCCTACTTCCAACGTCTGCGTCGTATCTCGCAGTTGGGACTCACTTACCTGGTCTATCCTGGCGCCTATCACACTCGTTTTCACCACGCCATAGGGGCTATGCACCTTATGGGTCGTGCCATCTATACGTTGCGTCAAAAAGGACATGAAATCACAGCGGAAGAAGAGCAAGGCGTAAAAATTGCCATTCTTTTACACGATGTAGGGCACGGTCCTTTCTCACATGCATTAGAACATACATTGATCCCCGGAGTGAGCCATGAAGCGTTAAGCTTGAAAATCATGGAGGAGCTGAACGTAACTCATCAAGGGGCACTCGCTTTAGCTATTGATATTTTCACCAATAACTACCCGAAATCCTTCTTGCACCAACTCATTTCCTCCCAATTGGATATGGATAGACTTGATTATTTACGACGCGATTCTTTTTACAGTGGTGTTACCGAAGGGAGTGTGAATAGCGAGCGATTGCTCACCATGCTGAACGTCAAAGACGACCAATTAGTCGTTGACGCCAAAGGCATTTACAGCGTCGAGAAATTCCTCGTCGCACGTCGTCTTATGTACTGGCAGGTCTACATGCACAAAACGGTTCTGAGCGCAGAATTCATGCTCGTCAATATTTTGAAACGGGCGAAGCACCTCGCCAGTCAAGGCATTGCATTACCGGGTACAATAGCGCTAAAGCATTTCCTGAATGCAGACTATTCCTGGAATGAGTTCGAGGAAAATCCTGCGGTTCTTGAGAAGTTTGTTTTGCTCGATGATTACGATGTCATGAGTGCTATAAAAGATTGGACGAACCATTCGGATACCATCTTAAGCGAATTGAGTAAGCGCGTTACCGATAGAAACCTTCTTAAGATAAGACTACAAGCAACACCTTTTGCCCCTGAGATTTCAGCACGTATTGGCGAGGCTATTAAATCGCAATACGGTTTCTCACACGGTGAAGAACAATACATGTACATCGAGGCAAAAGTCAAAAACCACGCTTACAACAATAAAAAAGGGCACATCAATCTGCTCTATAAAGACGGCCACATCAGCGACATCAGTCAAGCGGCAGACCAAATGACTATAAAAGCTTTGAGTGAACCGGTAGAACGGCACTTTATTTGCTTCCCACGTGAACTCAAAGATCTATTATGAAGCATCAGGCAATCACTTTAGGTAATCTGTGTGCGAAGCTTGAGCTTCAATGTCCACAAGAACACGCAAATATCAAAATTTCAGGCGTTGCAACCCTCGAAGAAGCTACTGCAGGGGATTTATGCTTCTTGAGCAACATGAAATATGCCGCCCAAGCCGAAAAAACGGCAGCGAGCGCCATTTTTGTGAAGGCCGGAACAGTGATCAAAAGTGAGGCTGTTTTGATTGAATGCAATGATCCTTATCTACGGTTTGCTTTGCATTTACGTGGGTTAGAGGCTCAGTTCAATCCTCGTTCAGGCCAAAGCTCTAGCGCTATCATTGCTCCTGAAGCGAAAATTGACTCTACTGCTATTATCAGTACTGCCGCGGTAATTGAGGCGGATGTAGAAATTGGTCCGCATACTTACATTGGTGTAGGTGCTAAAATCTTAAAAGGCAGTAAAATTGGCGCGCATGTAAACATTGAATCTGGTGTGGTCATAGGCTCTGAAGGCTTTGGATTCGCCCCTGATGCAGAAGGTAAATACCACCGCATACCGCAATTGGGCAATGTGATTATAGAAGATCATGTGAGCATCGGTGCCAACACCACTGTTGACCGCGCTGCTCTCGGATCCACGCGCATTGGCGAGGGCACTAAAATTGATAACCTCTGTATGATCGCACACAATGTTGTCATTGGCAAGCATAACGTCATTGCCGCTCAAAGTGGCGTTGCAGGTTCAACAACCATAGGAAACCACTGTATGATCGGCGGTCAGGTTGGCATAATAGGCCACCTGACGCTTGGTGATAATGTCAAGATTTACGCCCAGAGTGGCGTCATGAATGATGTTCCATCGAATAAGACTATCTTTGGCTCGCCTGCACTGGAGCACAGGCACTTCCTGAAATCCTTTGCTGCCTTTAAACGACAAGGCAAATAGACTATGATGCAGAAGACACTTTCTAAAGAAATTTCCTTTCAAGGTAATGCCCTTCACACTGGTGAAGTTGTTAAAGTCAAATTGATACCTAGCGCAGAAAATACGGGTATTGTTTTTGTCCGCGAAGACCTAGATAATGCTGAAATTCCAGCACTAGTAAAGTATGTGAACCGTACGGATCGTCAAACGATCTTGCAAAAAGGCGAAGCAAGTGTAGGTACCGTTGAACATCTCATGGCCAGTTTATATGCTTTAGGGATTGACAACCTGCGTATAGAATTGAACGGAAGCGAAGTTCCTATTTTAGACGGTTCTGCAGCACCGCTTGTCGATCTCATACTTGAGTCCGGGATTGAAGAACAAAGCATTGAAAAGAACTTCTATGTTCTTGAAGAGACGTTCACTTTTAAAGATGAGGACGGTTCGGAAATCATGGCGCTACCTAGCGATGAATTTGAAGTAAGCGCATTGATTGATTACGGAAGTAGCGTTTTAGGGCCACAACATGCGCATCTTGACAAGATGGTTAACTTCCGCGAAGATATCGCAAGTGCACGCACGTTTTCCTTCCTTCGCGAGCTCGAACCATTACTCGATGCGGGATTAATTAAAGGTGGCGACTTAAACAATGCCATCGTTTATGTGGATCAAGACATTGCCCCATCTACCCTTGATAAATTAAAGACGGCCTTTGGTCGCGATGATGTTCAGGTTACCCAGCGCGGTACACTAAACAATATCAATCTGCGGTTCTCAAACGAAGCTGCCCGACACAAACTATTAGACGTGGTAGGTGATTTGGCCCTTGTAGGACGACCGCTTAAGGCACGTATTATAGCTACAAAGCCCGGTCACGGTGTAAATGCTGAATTCACAAAGGCATTAGCTGCTAAAATCCGTAAGGAAGAAAGCCGACCTAGACCCCCGAAATACGACCCCAATGCCGTTCCGGTAAAGAATGTTGAGGAAATTATGGGACTTATCCCGCACCGCTCTCCATTTTTATTGGTCGATAAAATAATTGAACTCACAGAAGACCGCGTTGTAGGTGTGAAAGCCGTTACCATGAACGAGCCGTTCTTTGTTGGCCACTTCCCAGGTTCTCCAGTAATGCCAGGCGTACTTCAAATAGAGGCTATGGCGCAATGTGGTGGTATTTTAGCGTTGAGTTCCGTTCCAGACCCTGAGAATTATTTAACGTTCTTCATGAAATTGGATAACGTAAAATTCAAAGCGAAAGTGGTTCCAGGAGATACGCTCATTTTCGATCTCTCGCTTATTACGCCGATTCGACGAGGTATTGTACACATGCGCGGACGTGCTTTCGTAGGAAATACGCTTGTTAGTGAAGCTGAATTAATGGCTCAGATTACGAAATAGATGATCAGTCCTCTTGCCTCCATTCATCCTGATGCGCGCATTGGTGATCAAGTTGAAATTGGTCCCTTTACTTCTATTGGAGCAGACGTAGAAGTAGGCAACGGTACCTGGATCGGTCCAAATGTGACCATAATGGACGGCGCTCGAATAGGGAACGATTGTCGAATTTTTTCTGGCGCCGTACTCTCAGCCATCCCTCAAGATCTAAAGTTCCAAGGCGAAAGCACTACTGTTGAGATAGGGGACCGTTCCACCATTCGTGAATGTGTTACCATTAACAGAGGTACGAAGGCGTATGGTAAAACCGTGGTAGGTAAAGACTGTCTTATCATGGCATATGTTCATATCGCACACGACTGTATCTTAGGCGACCATGTTATCCTGGTGAATAGTGTTGCCCTCGCCGGCCATGTCGAGATTGGAGATTATGCAATCATTTCGGGTCTATCTGCTGTACACCAATTTGTAAAAATAGGTGCACATGTCATGATCGGTGGTGGCGCAATGGTCCGAAAGGATGTTCCTCCATTCATTACCGCTGCAGGCGAGCCACTTGCCTATGCAGGTGTGAACAGTGTAGGCTTAAAAAGACGAGATTTCTCTCAAGACGAGATTAATGAAATTCAGACACTTTACCGCACATTGTATCAAAGCGGAATGAATGTATCACAAGCCGTTAAAAAAATTAAAGAAACGTACTCGAAGCGACCCGAAGCTGATGCGATCCTAAGTTTTATTGAGCAGAGCGATCGTGGACTGATCAGAAAGTAATTCCAGCGCCATGATCGTATTAAAAGGATTACAGAAGAAGTTTGGTAAGCAGCACATTCTACAAGATGTGTCGCATACGTTTCAGACGGGTTCAAAAACTGTTATTCTTGGTTCAAACGGTTCCGGTAAATCAACACTTATTAAAATACTAGGCGGAGCACTCGAGGCTACAGAGGGAGCGCCCACCTATTCATTTGATGGCGGCAATATCACAGCAAAATCTGCCGGACTACACGTTGGAATTGCTGCACCTTATGTCGCTTTGAATCCCATGTTTAGTTTGAAAGAAACCTTAGCCTTTCACAAGCAATTTTGTCCATTCCCAGAAGGTTTCAAGTTAACCGAATGGCTGGATAAGGCAGGATTATCCGCACATGAAGACAAGAGACTCTCCACATTCAGCTCAGGCATGCTGCAACGCGTACGTTTACTACTGGCTGTGGCTAACGATAGGCCGTTACTGCTATTAGACGAGCCACTTAGTAATTTAGATGTAGAAGGGGTCCAATTATATACTGAATTGATCCATTCATTCGCGCTTTCAAAAACCATCATCGTCGGCAGTAATTATCAAAAAGACGAATACGCTTATTGTACTGATGAGCTCCTCTTAGAGAAACATTACTAAACCTTAGCGCCACCAAATTGCGCTATATTTACACAAAACATATTTAATCATGGCAAGTACTTCAGATATTAAAAACGGCATGTGTATCGACTTCAATGGTCAACCGTACCAAATCATAGAATTTCTTCACGTAAAGCCCGGTAAGGGTGCGGCATTCGTACGCACAAAAATCAAAAACCTTGAAACGGGAAGAGTTCTAGACAATACATTCCCTGCTGGTGCCAAGATTGAGACCATTGATGTAGAAAACCGTCAATACCAATTCCTTTATAATGACGGTTCGGACTACCACTTTATGAATACCGAAAATTACGAGCAACTTACATTTGCAAAGGACCTAATCAACGCGCCGGATTTCTTAGTAGACGGCATGATGTGCTATGTACTTTTCCATGCAAGTGAAGATAGAGCTATGGCCGTGGAGCTTCCACGCACAGTAAATTTGAAAGTAACTTACTCTGAGCCTACTGTTAAAGGCAACACCTCTTCTAACGCCATGAAAACCGTAACCGTTGAAGGTGGCGCAGAGGTAGCGGTACCGCTCTTTATTAAAACCGACGAGGAGATTGTAATTAATACTGAGGATGGATCTTACAAGGAGCGTGCGAAATAGATTCAATAAAAAGAAGTGGCGTTAACGTTCTTCCTTATACTACTTTGTCTTTCACAACACCTGAGACAGAAAGCCACCGCCCGCGGTGGTTTTTTTATGTATAAACCGAGGGAATTGTCTAGAGAAGCGTTTCAAGAATCGTGTATACTACAATAAATAAGAAGAAAATCCACATAGCAATAGCCACTCGCCCCCAAGGGATAGATTTCCCCTGTTCTAATACATCTACTATTCGATCTTCGAGTTCCCCTAAACCGAGCGCTTCTTGCTGCTCGTGAGGAGCGGATTTGTATTCCAACACCTCCGGCGATAAGAAAAATACTTCCGCCGAGTCATCGTACTCGAGCCAATCTACTTTTATAACACATTCGTGAAGTTTTTCGAAGCTTTTAATTTCCGATTCAGAAATGGCATGTTCTCCAAATGTTTCTTGAAGGGCTAGGTAAATATTTGCTGACATAGATGGCTAAGGTAACATAGTTCAAAAAGTAAAAGCAAAAAAAAACCCGCGCCAGAGGCGCGGGTTCTTCAAATTACTTTTTCAAGTATGGCTTACATATCCCAGAATACCTTTGCGAAGGTATCATCGTTGCCAAATTTCGCTTTCGCGGCATTGACATTTGTAAGGTTTAATGAAATCTCATCTAAAGGATAAGAGTAACGATTAGGTGTTACAGTCTGAGCCAGGTCAGCAACATTCATAGTTAAGTCGTATTGACGTACTGTGTTGTATGCTTCACTAGCATTGCTGTACATAGCAATCCATTTCTCTGTACCAATCTGAGCAGCTGCAGTTGATGCATCGAATGCAACACCCGCTTGAGCAAGGTAGCCTGAGGCATCTACACCAGCACCTAACCACTCTTCCATAGAAGCAGTAATACCAGCATTGTAGTGCGTTGCAGCATCACCTGCGCCAGCCCATCCTGCAACTGCAGCGTGAGCCATTAAGAACTCAACTTCAACATAGTTGATCGCAGCATGAGACCACGTTGGGTCCTCTAGAGCTGAACCTGGCTGAGAGAATTGGTAGTAATCTGACTGAAGACCGTGAGGTGCAGCAGTTACATTACCAACGCTATCAAGATTCTTGAAGAACGCTGCACGACGTGGATCGTTATTAGCATTCATTACATCACCTAATGTATTAGATGCAATGTAATCTGTACGTCCACTTTGAACTAACGTTTCCCACATTGGATGCGTGTGAGGTGGAGCTGACGAATAGAATAAGCGCATGTCATCCGCAGATGAAGCGAATACACCACCCGCAATTGCCTTCTCACCATACATTTGAGCATTTGTTGGATCAGCATCGATCATACGAATTGCCAAACGAAGCATAAGAGAATGAGCAGCCATCTTCCAAGATGCAGCATCTCCACCGTAAATGATGTCGGAACTACCGAAAGCAGAAGTACCGCTTAAGTTCGCTGCCGCAGCATCTAAACGCGCTAAAAGATCACTGTAAATTGCAGCGTCATCATCGTATACTGGCGTGTTAGTTTCTGATAACGCTTCAGTGTAAGGCACATCTCCAAAGAGATCTACCAAAAATGAAAACGCCAAAACTTCCATCACCTCAATTGCTCCCTCAGCAGCGGCAATTGCCTCCGTTGATGCAACAACATCTGCTAACGCAGTACGAGCTTCTTCACAATCGCGAACAACCGTACCGTACATACGCCAAAAAGTAGCGCCGTTAACATCACGATTATCAAGATCGAAATTTGATTCATCTACATAAGTAGTCTGCGTCCAGTGCTGTGACCAAAGACGCAAGTTGTTTTGATTCACGTTCTGTACTGCAGCGTAGTCATAGAATCCCATAGTGGCATTTGCGAATAACGCACCTGCTGGAACTGACTCTGGAGCTTTCACATTACCGTTAAGGCTAGAAAGATCGTTGCTACAAGAAGTGATTGCTAGTGCAGCTGCTGCTGCGAATAATATCTTTTTCATATCTAGAACTTCTTAGAATTTAACTCTCAAATTCACACCAACTTCACGTAGCGTTGGATAAGCACCTGACTGATACCCCTGAAGATTACCTGCTGCAAGACCCGCTTCTGGATCTGACCAAGGCGTGTTCTTATAAAGTATCGCTAGGTTTCTACCAATAAAGCTTACATCAACGCCTGCAACTGGTAGACCAGCTAAAGCGCTCGTAGGCAAGGTATACGTCAAGGCAACTTCTCTCAATTTAACAAACGACGCATCGTGGATGTGCATTTCTTTTGGTCCACCTAAGGCCCATCCCATTGCATTTCCATAATCGTTCATCCACATTGGTGTTGAGTTTTCAGTACCCACTGGGTTACCGTCAGCATCAACTGTAACACCATCCCATTGCTGAGGTGTTTCAATGCCTAAGTAAGCAACTTCTTCAAAAGTTAGACCACCGCCGTCTTCAACATTCGTACGGATTGGGTTACCAGCTGCGTTCGTTCCAGCTTGGAAATCATATACACCCGTACCGTAACCGTAGTAAGTGTCTAACGAGAAGAAGTTTCCTCCCATTTGAGCGTCTACAAGTGCACTCAGTCTTATGTTCTTGTAAGAGATTGCATTGTTGATACCACCTCTCCAGTCAGCTTGTACGTTACCGATGACACCAACGTCACCCGTGTAGTAACGAGCACCACCACGAGAGCTTACCCAATCGTAAACAAGTGGTGCACCATCGCCACCAGCACGAACGTACTGAGTACCTTCTAGCGTACCGTAAGATTCACCTACACGTGCTGTCATGTTAACACCACCTTGTACAGAACCTAATAACAATGACTCTGAATCACCAAACAACGATACAACTGTATTATCGTTAGTCGACCAGTTGATGTTTACATCCCACTGGAAGTCTTTCGTTTTAACAGGAGTAATGTAACTACTCACTTCAAATCCTTCGTTATCTACCTGACCTGCATTAACGTACTTGAAGTACGTACCAGTAGCAGTAGAAACTTGAGCAGGTAGAATTTGATTCGTAGTCGATCTCTGGTAGGCACTCACATCAAATCCAAAGCGGTTGTCAAACAACTTAACTTCCAAACCTAATTCCGTAGAAGCAGTGTTCTCCGGAAGTAACATAGAATTGTTCTGAGTCGAAGGTGCAGATGCTAACGTTGTTCCGTTAAAAGGAGTTCCAATGCCATATGCGTCAACCAAAGCATTCGCTGGAGCATCAGAACCTACATTTGCCCAGTTCGCGCGAATCTTACCGAAAGACAAGATATCAGAATCAACAAATTCTGACCAGATCAAACTTAAAGAAGCTGCTGGGTAGAAGTAAGTGTTGTTTTCAACAGGAAGCGTTGAAGAGACATCTTGACGCGCAGATAGATCTACGTACAAGAAATTCTGGTATCCAATAGATGCTTGACCGTAAATACCGTCAACACCAATAGTATTAGAACCTTCTGACGGAGCTGCAGGAGCTGCTACAGAATTGCTCAAGGCATATACGCCAGGAACAACTAGTCCACCGTTAGTTGAAGCATAAATGCTCTGGAATGAAGAACGACGTTGGTTGTAACCCAATAAACCTGAGAAACTGATTTCGCCATCTGTACCAAAGTTTTTATTCATGTTCAAATACAAGTCATTGTTTTGCTCAGTGAACGCGCGATTGTTGCGCGTGTACATTGAAACATCAACAGATTCTGTACCGATACGCTCTTCACGTAGTTCAGTGTAACTATCTGCAGACATACGGCCCGTTAACTTCATCCAGTCATTAATCTGGTATTCAGCCATAATGTTACCGATGATACGATTGCGCGAATCTGTCGAGTAATTCTGAAGAGCTGAGTAGTAGAAATTATCAAAGTAATGCGGCTTAGTTGGATTCGCTGCACCGTAACCGTATGCATTCCAAGAATAATTTTTTTGACCAAAATCATTGTACGTATTTCTCTGAGCATCCATATCCGTTAGGACATTGTACCATTGAC
Source organism: Schleiferiaceae bacterium (assembly GCA_965204625.1). GTDB lineage: Bacteria > Bacteroidota > Bacteroidia > Flavobacteriales > Schleiferiaceae > UBA10364. The sequence continues at coordinate 414,048 of CBDBET010000005.1, read as the reverse complement.
GGAATGCTTGGTTTGGGTTACGAGAATCGTATCCTGTTCCGTAACGTCCCTTACCGTTCTGATTGATGTAGTTTGCTTTCGCAGAAACAGTCAATTTATCCGAAGCATTAAATCTACCGCTGAACGCGATATTATCGCGACCAATGTGCGATCCAGGAACAATTCCTTTTTGATCAAAGCTCGTTGCAGATAGACGGAATGAGGTATTCTCACCTCCACCATCGATAGCAAAGTTGTTGTTACGTGTAACGCTTTGCTCGTAAAAACTCAATGCGCCATTTTCAGCAGCAACGTGCTTTTTAGATTGCTGGTAAGTATCCAACTCTGGGAAGATAGATTCCCAATCGTATACATCTAATGATGGATCAACTGCAAGACCCCATGAAGCATCCTCGCCCATAGGCAAAGCAATATCAGCTTGACCGTCACCGTTCGCATCATAAGATTGCGCACGACCGTCAGTGAAAGTTGAATCTCCAGGAGCTGTGGTAATGTACGAGCCACCGTAGAAGCGACCGTACCCTGGTCCATAAGACTGTTGGTGACGAACAAAAGTGTTTTGGTTAATAGCTCCCACAGTTATACCCGTGCTAACTGTAACGCCTAAGGTTTTCTTACCCTTACTGCTAGATCCACTTTTTGTTGTAATTAAAACCACACCATTTGATGCACGCGAACCGTACAATGCAGTTGCTGCCGCACCCTTCAATACCGAAATATTTTCGATATCCTCTGGGTTGATGTCCATTGCTGCGTTACCGTAATCATAACCACCACGACCTCTAGCTATATCTGAGCTATTACCCGTTGAGTTAGAAATAGGCATACCATCAACAACAAATAACGCTTGGTTATTTCCAGTTAATGAACTAGACCCACGAATCACGACATTGGCTGATCCACCAAGTGTTCCTGAACTCTTAATTTGAACACCTGCTACTTTTCCACTCAATGAGTTTACAAAGTTGGCATCCTTTACTGTCGTAACCTCAGCACCGTCTACATCTTGTGTTGCATAACCGAGCGATTTTTTCTCTCTCGTCATACCAAGTGCGGTGACTACTACTTCATCGAGTTGGCTCGCTGAAGCGGATAGACTTACTTGAATAAAATCTGAGGAAGCAATAACTTCTTTAGATTCCATTCCCATTGAAGAAAATACTAAAGTGGCACCCTTGTCCGCCTTTATGGTAAACTTACCATCAAAGTCAGTTAAGGTCGCATTATTAGTACCTTTTTCTGAGACTGCTACACCTGGCAGCGCATCTCCTGAACCAGCGTCACTTACTACTCCCGAAACCGATTGCGCAATGGCAAAGTTTGCTGCGAGAACAAAAGTTAATACTGACCACAGTGAAAATTTGTTTTTCATTGTACCTGTTTTTCTGTTAAACGTATGTTAAGCAACCCTAAAATTGCAGTTTCTAACATTCATTTCCAAACACACCCGCGAAAAAAAAAGGGTTTAGTTACTTTTTAATTTTCTCGATTGAGACCATGGGAATAAGGACTTTAGTATAAATCCGAAATACCGAATTGCAAAAAAGCCCGAAAACACTAACGTTAAGACAGTGTTAACTATGCTGGCCTGTTTTAGATTTCGCCCTTAAGGAGAGCACCGCAATCATCGCAGTAAAACCCCAAAAAGGTGCGCTTGCTTTATCCATATCAAGAAAATTATTCAAAAAGCCGTGCAAATAGTAAGTGATTAAACCTAGAAGAGCGACACGCAATAATCCTTTATGTCGAATTGTAGGCAAACGACGGTAAGATATAATCGCATTCAGCACAACTTGATAAATGATGTACAGCAGGGTTATCAAACCTAAAATACCACTCTCTGCCATAGGGCCTAAGTATTCGCTATGCGCATTGCCACGGTTTCCTGCATTGGTTGAAATGATGGTCTTTTCAGAAGGTTTTTGAAACGGTGCATACAAAAACATATACGTACCAGGACCGTGACCTAGAATAGGACGGTCATTAAACATCCGTATGGCTGAATTCCAGCGGTTAATTCGCTCGAGGTTGGAAGCATCCGTACTGACATTAGTTACAGAAGCAACGTGCTCATTCAGGTTATCAGAGGAATCGGTTCTGTTCCGCTCAAATTTCGAAGCGATGTAGGAGTAGTTCAGTCCTGCTATCAAAAGTGCCAGAACAGTCAGTGACCATACTTGCGTACGGGATAATTTTAGTACGTACACCATATAAACCAATCCGGCCCCAACTAGAGACAACCACGCCGCGCGTGTATAGCTTAAGACTGTAGCAACCGTTAAGATGACTAGTAAGAGTATAGCCACGGCATTGATCCCCCAAGAGCTTTTACGAAAAGCCAGATAGAGTGCCGCAGGGTAGAACATTGCCAATACGGCGCCATAGGACGTGTGCTCCTTAAATACCGGAAACATTACCCACGTAGACGTCTTCTTAGTAAAACCGTACTGACTGTGCACGTAGAGCGTGTAGATAGTCGCAATGATCAATGGTACAAGAAACAGCCAAAGAAAAATTTCTTTATTGCGGTCGTTCTTCAGAAACAAATGGGCTAAAACGAAGTAATAAGGAACAACGAACCAGATTCTTGATACCCATTGTTTGAGCGAGACTAAAGGCAATTCAGAAGTAATTGAGGTCAACCCCATCCAAGCCAAATAAAGGTAAATAGCAATACTGATCGGATGTCGGAGGATTCGTTTATCGTACTCTTCAAAAAAGAACATCTTTACAAGAGTGATGAAAGTGATCAGCACCAGCATGGGTTCTGTGGGTACAGATAAACCTGAGCCGCCCGTGAGATCCTCTAGCGTGACGGACAAAGGCGTCGCCAGAACGACAAACCACATGGCCCAATCTAATCTGTATAAGGTGAGCCAAACCACAAATAAGGCAGGTGGAATAAGAAAAGCATACCACTGCTCGAACGCCACGCCCAACGCTACGAGCGGAAGGGTGATTCCGATGAGCCAGTAATTGGCTCTTTTAGTGGTCTGCAGTGAATCTAGCACAATTCTAGGCCTGCTTCTTTAATTCCTGCAATGTCCCACGAACGAGCAGAAGAAATGCAACCATAATAAAGGTCGCGAATCCTACGGCAAGAATGAGAATGCTGCGCTTTGGATACGATTTGCGTTCCGCTGGGAAAGCCGCATCTACTTTAAAGGTTGCCGGCAGGTTTTGATTCACATCGACCTTCGCTTGATCGAATTTCGTTTTCAATTTTACTTCCTCTTCTTTTAAAAGCTGGAGTTCATCTCGGATTGCCACATACTTACCCCCATATTTTGCGAGCGTATCGAGACGACGCTCGAGCGCTTTGATACGTCCTGATGATGCACCTGCAGCCAATGCGATGGCATATTGTTCATTGAAAACGGCACTTTGACTTTCGTAATCATGCACGCCCTTGTAACGGAGCTCGGTGATATTATCTTCCATCTTCTGGATTTCACCTTGTAAGCTGTGGTATTCGTTTTTAACAATATTTAGGCCCATTTCTGCGCGACTTCTAGAAACCCGGCGTTTCGTTTTATCGACTAAAAATGAAATGTAATTCGCAATGTCCGCTGCCATCTGGGGATCGGTGTCCATAACGTTGATTTCAACCGACATGAACTGGGTACGGGCAAATTCAATTTTACCAGCGTATTCCTTGAATAGCTTTGTTCTACGGTATTTCGTGTCTTCATCGATCTCATAATGGGCCATGAGGTCGAACTTCTGAATTACAGAGTCTCTAATCTCACCTGAATTCAGGATTTGTAGGAGTTGCTCCGCCTGTTGCTCGTCACCGTATTCAAAGATATCCTCATCGCCGTATCCGTTTGACTGAGGAAGGAGTGCTTTAGAGACAGAATTAGTGGTTGACGGGAACAGGATTACCTGAGATTCAAACAAGGGTTTAATGAACTTCGGTCCACTAAAGGCAACCGCTACAACCATAGCAAGGAAAGGAATTCCTAAAAGGGTCTTGCGGTTTTTGTAGAAAAACGCAATCAAATTTGCACTACTGTATTCCATAACTTCTTATTTCCAATGATTTAAATCTTTGCCGGTTAAGGCAGCTAATTGTTCTATTTGTTCTGTAAAAGCCTCTACTAAAAAGCCTCGTGTTTCCGGGTCCAGTTCTGGGGCGGCTACCTGAGTTTTCTTCTTGAGCCAACGCACCAGAGACTTTGGTAGTTTTTCGCGCAGTGGACCTAATGCTCGCATGGCCCATTTGTTTAGGGTTGCGTATTTAGGAACGGCGCCCACATTTAATTGGGCCGTTTCCGGGACTACAAAAGTAGGTAAGTCCAGGTATTTCATGAGCGCATCTGTAGCCTTTTGCGGATCTGCAGTAAAGTCTTCGTACCAAATGATGTGCAATTGGTCTAGCGGGAAACATTCCAACCAGCGTTGCAACTGTTTTGCGTACTGGCCTAATTCTAAATAGCATTCATCCTGTCCCCAATGCGCTGGAGTCAATTCCGCTTCGCGTTTGAATGCCTGCATGGGGCTCTCCTGCTCCATCCCATATTTCAAAGCCATGGTATAATGGCTGTAGGCACGTTCTACGGGGTTACGTAAAATCAGCACAATTTTTGCCTCGGGGGCGTAATGACGCAGTTCGACTGGCGCCTTTGCACTGTACAAATACGATGTACTCGCGTCGAGAACATAATTCACATCGGAGTTTTTAGCAATGGCATGATCTACCAATTTCTGGTAATTCAATTCACTATCTACAAATCCAATATGACGATCTTCAAGGTGTACTCTTTTAAAATACGCGGCTTCATCCCATTGTACTAACCTATTGTATTGGGGCGAAAAAGCGGGTGTACGAAGGTCTGTACTAAAATGACCCGGCTCTTTGATGGGCAGCGGTGCAATTGCAGGATGTTTTGCCAAAGTGGCGGCTAGTGCCGTAGTTCCAGATTTCGCTGCACCAATAAGAAAGAGATTTGCCTTTGAATCCATCATACCGAATTCTTTTTAGCCAAAAACGGCACGGTTATTAAGCCGTGGTATTTGTATACGAGTATGCCGGCCCAGAGGTTCCAGCCAATCATTGTGGATGCCGTTGCGACTGCTGCACCCAATGGCCCCATAAGAGGTATCAAAAGTGCATTCAGTGCAATATTTACAGTTGCCATTACGAGCATGGTATTGCGTGCACTTTTCTCATAACCGGTCATGTTCAATACATTTAGAACGGGACCAGCAAAGGCATTAGCTAATTGGCCTAAAGCTAAAATGAGCAGCCATGGATAAGCCTGAACCGCTGACTCGACTCCAAACAACCCGATCAAAAAAGGACCGAATAGCACAATCACTAAAAAGATCGGGCCGGCAGTATAGAGGTTTAAGGTCGCTACGCGCTTGGCCAGATGTCCCATTCCCGAACCGCCAGAATGAAGCCCCGCAATCATGGGTGTCACTACGGTGTTCAAAGCGAATTGAGCAAAAGTGATTAACGTGGTTATTTTAAAAGCAATTCGATATACCCCAACAGATTCTTCTGGGAGGTAATAGCTCAGCATCAGGGTATCCGACCAACTCATGACCAAAAAAAGCGCAGAAGAAATCAGCATGGGCGTTGCTGCGGCAAACAATCCTCGTGAATAGGCCTTAGGAACGGGTGCGTGCGGACTGCACAAACGCAGAATGTGCTGGAAAGACAGAAGAAAGAACAAGGTGCTTAAAGCGACCAGCGCGATAAGGGCCAATTGGGCGCTTCCCATAGCGTCACCACTCCAGTCGGACCAGGGTGCTATGAGCAGGAGCACGGCAATCACTAAATACACCGTCCCGTGTTGATTCAAAGAGAAAAGTAAAGGCTTGTGCAATCCGCGGTACGCTTCAGCATTGAACAACATCAAAGTAAAGGGAACAATCGCAATCGCGGCTGTAGTTATTACCGCAGTGGGCGTTTGATCGAAAAATAAATCCGTAAAGGTTGACGCAAGAGCAAAAGCTGCTGCGGATGTAACTACGGAAACCGCTAAAACACGAATAAAAAGTTTTAAATACAACGGCCTTGACGGAGCTTCTTCCATTTGTTGCTGCCCAAGCGCTTTCACTAACACGGTATCGAGTCCCCATCGACCTATGGTTGAACCGATGAGAATAATAGTAAAAGCGACTTCATAGACTCCTACCTCGCGTTCACCACCCGTTGCACTCAAGCTGAAGAGTAATACATAGCCTCCTAGCGCACCAATAACCTTAAAGAAAAGCACGATAAAGCTGCCCTTCGCTATGGAAGCAGTAGTGGGTTCCTTCAGAAAATCCAACAATCTATTGGCCATGGTTTTGTCCTCAACAAGGAATTGTCGGCGAATATACCGCTTTAGTAACGTGCAAGTCGCTGCTTTTGTACATTTGAAACTATGAAAATTGCGGTTAATGCTCGATGGCTGTTGCCAAACAAACTGGAAGGCACAGGGATTTATACCCTGCGCATGCTTGAGCAAATCATTCCCACTTTTCCTCAGCATGAATTTCATTTGTTGCTCGACCGTGGCATTGCTACGGACCAATTCTCTTTAGACTTCCCAAATGTTCACTTCCATGTTGTCGCTCCGCAAGCGCGTCACCCTTTGCTCTGGACCTTGTGGAATGACTTTTCCGTGCCTCGCGCACTGAAAAAGCTTACTATTGATTTGTATTGGTCACCAGATGGACTGCCCGCGAAAACAAAAACCAGGCAATGGCTCACCATTCACGATTTAAATTTTGAACACCACCCGGAATGGGTTCCAAAAAACGTAGCTGCCTATTACCGCAAACAGATTCGAAAAGGGGCGCATCAAGCACAACAAATCTTTACAGTTAGCCAATGGAGTGCTCAGGACATTGCCAGCACCTATAGTATACCTCCTGAAAAAATTGCATTGACGTATAATGCGCCACAACAGCCCATGAAAGCGGGTCAAATGGAAACCGAAGCGCCCTATTTCTGTGCAGTAGGTGCACTTACTCCTCGAAAAAATCTTCGCACACTTTTGCTTGCATTTGATCACTGGGTTGCCAAAAACCCCACTACAGTACACCGCCTAAAAATTGCTGGAGCAGCACACTTTAAAGACACTGCCTTCGAAGCCGTTCGCAACTCCTTAAAGCATGCGGACCGAATAGATTGGTTAGGCAGACTATCAGCTACTGCCTTGGAAAAGCTTTACGGTGGTGCCACTGCCTATTGCATGCCCAGCGCCATGGAAGGATTTGGCATTCCATTAGTTGAAGCCATGCAGTGTGGCACAGCTGTCATCTCTTCAAAAAACAGTGCTTTGACTGAAGTGGTGGGTACTGCAGGATTGCTCGTTTCGACTTACGATGTGGAGGCATGGAGTGCAGCGTTGCAACAAATCACTACAGAAAATTCTATCTGGCGTGAGCGCGCACTGCAGCGAGGTGATTTTTTTAATTGGGAACAGAGTGCCGCTGCATTCATCAAAGCATTGCCTAAATGAAACGACAGCATTCGCCAATAGCTATCGTAGAAGCCGGTACCGATGAAGCTGGCCGTGGGTGTTTAGCCGGTCCGGTAACCGCCGCCGCTGTAATCTTGCCGCCCGACTTTAAAAATGACCTACTCAACGACTCTAAACAACTGACCGAAAAGCAACGCAACCTGCTTCGGCCCATTATAGAAAAAGAAGCTGTTACCTGGGCAGTAGCCCACGTTAGTCCGGAGGAGATTGATTCGATAAACATCTTAAACGCAAGTATTGAAGCGATGCACAGGAGTATTGCACAATTGGACCCCCAACCCCACTTTATCGCGGTCGATGGGAACCGATTTCATTCCTATCAAAACATCCCCCACCACTGCCAAGTCAAAGGAGACGCTACTTACCAGAACATCGCAGCCGCTTCGGTCCTTGCAAAAACCTACCGAGACGATGTTATGCGTGAACTCGCACTGGCCCATCCACATTACGGCTGGGAGCGCAACGCCGGCTACCCTACGAAAGCACATCGAGAAGGCATAAAGACCCACGGTCCTACAGAACACCACCGCAAAAGCTTCCAACTTCTACCGAGCCAATTGAAGCTCTTCGATTTGTGAAAAACTGTGCGATTTACACACTAAAGAAGTGCTTATCAGGGCGTAGCTTTAGGTATAAATTCGCCACAAATGAAATCGGTTAAATTCAGTGCATTACTTCTTGTAGCAATCGTCTTTACACAATGTGGCAAGGATGCTGCGCCTGTAGATGCTCCAGCATTGTTGCCTGTAGATGCGCCGCTTATCGTACGTGTTAATGACGCTGAAAAATTCACAGCCTTTTCTGACTCCGTTGCCCTACCCTACGTGCAAGCCATTAATGTCGCTGCTCTAAATAAATACAGCAATGGACCGTGGACCGGTGCTTTAGTTGCCTCAGGCGCGGATAAGTTTGATTGGATCTGGACCTTTAAAGACACGCTGGGTCAGGGCGGTTCCATGACCGAAGATGAGACCATTTATTCCATTGATAGCCTCTATGGGTTTAAAGTGGGATCGACATGGACCATCAGTAAAAAATCTGCACTTCTACAAGATCTGTTGAACCAGCGTGCCAATGGATTCAGTCTTGCGAAAGATGTCCAATTCACTTCGCTTTGGAACAGTGCGTCAAAAGCTGATGTCATGAATCTTTTCATTCAGCACAAGGAAATAGAAGCCGTAGGGCAACAATTCTTTAAACAGGATTGGAGTTGGATGACACACATTGCAGCCTGGAGTGAGATCGATCTTGCGCTGCGAAAAAACAAACTCATCGGGACTTCTGTTTCCCTCTGTCCAGACAGTGCCCAAGTCTTCCTTAACACCTTCACTGGTAGTGTTAGAACTGAGAAACTCAGTAAATATGTCGCATCCTCATCGACTTACGCCCTAGGCATGAAAACTGACAGAATAGATGTATGGCTGCGTTCATTTAATGCGTACCGCGCTCAAAAACAACGACTAAAACCCGCACAACGGATTACTAGTGAAGCGAATGTGGACCCTATCCTATTCAGTACGGTAAATTTAACCGGAGACTTTATACGAGTTGGCTATGGCGATGCCAACATATGCCTACTGCCCCTTAAAACAGGTGGTTCAAAGGAGTTAGCGGAAGTGCTCGCGGGACTTTCGTCAGCTACCGGTACTCTGGACGGCCGCAAAGGCGGCACACTTAAGGAGCAACATAAATTCCTATTCAGCGCGCTATACGGATGGTTCTTTTCTGATTTAGGAACCCCGTCATGGACCATTAATGACGACGTCTTAGCTATTGCACCAAATGCTAAAATTCTTGAGGTCTACATGAGTGAGATTGGCCTAGGTAAAACCTGGGATGGTATGGAAGCTTTTGATCCGTTTTCAGAAGCACTAAATAAAGCGGACCACCTCACTTTTGCGACCAGTTTAAAAGGATTTACGAAATCCGAATTTTGTCCCGGTGAAGAATGGCCGGGTCTTTTTAGCAACGCTTTATTAGGTGGATCTATAGAAGTCAAAGATGCACTCGCCTTTGGTTCACTCACTATCCAAAGTCAAAAAGAACAAGCTGTAAGCAGCTCCTATTTGTGGTCTACTTCATTAGAAGCTCCGGTCATTTCAGGCCCATTCCTGGTGAAAAACCATAGATCTGGAGTCAATAATGTGGTCGTACAAGACGAGACCTATACATTGTATTGGTTGAATGAGGCCGGAGAAGTGGAATGGTCTAGGAAATTAGACGAGATAGTTGTGGGTCCTATCCAGCAAGTAGATTTATTTAAAAATGCCAAATACCAATTGGTCTTTACCACTGCCAACCAACTCCATTGTATTGATTTATTGGGTAGAAATGTCGAAGCCTTTCCCATCACACTTCCGTCAACTACCTTCTTAGGCCTTACCGTACTGGATTACGATAAAAATAGAAACTACAGGTTCCTTGTTCCTTGTGGTGATCGGTTGTACAACTTTACTAGCGATGGTAAAAAGGTTGATGGCTGGAAAACCGACGCATCCAATGGAACCCTCACGCAACGCCCATTTTTATACCAACGCGGTGGAAAAGATTACATCATTACCTCTACGCTAGAACAAGCATTTATTTTGAACAGACGCGGTGAAAGCAGAATTAAAACCAATGCGCTCCCAGCAGCGGCCAATCCCTGGGCGCTTTCCCCAGGCAGTATCCCAAGCATTATTCGTGTTGGCGATGAAGGAGAGCTACAGGAACAACGGTGGGATGGTAGTGTCGAGATTTTAGAGCATGATATAAAAGATCTAATAGGTCTAGAGCAACAGAGCTACGGTCGTATTTACTGGTCGAACGAATCTGTTTCCGTACAAAGCGCAAACAACAGATACAACCTAGCTATTGACAATAGAAACATTGTATCAGTAGCATCCTATCCTGGCGGCACGGGCATTATCATGTGTGACGACAATACGATTCACGTTACCCTACTCAACGAGCCCGTTTCAAACATTACTCAATTCGACGGATCGAGCGCAAAAGCTGGACGCTTGACGACTACCGGTCCACCCGTTTTAGTAATCGCACAAGGCAATGCAGTTGTTACCTATCAGCTGTAGTTATTTCTGACGGAAAAATATTTCGATCGGGGCACCGTGGAAATCAAACTCCTTACGCATCTTATTTTCTAAGAAGCGTTTGTACGGCTCTTTCACATATTGCGGCAGGTTGGCAAAAAAGGCAAACTGAGGCGTCCTTGTTGGCAACTGCGTACAGAATTTAATTTTGACATATTTCCCTTTAACGGCTGGTGGCGGAAATCCTTTAATAATCTCCAGCATGGTGTCATTCAGCTTGCTGGTGGATATCTTCTGCTTTCTACGCTCGTAAACCTTCACCCCTTCTTCAAATGCCTTTAAGACACGTTGCTTTGTGAGTGCACTTGTAAAGATGATCGGGAAATCAGTGAATGGCTCTAATTTCTTGCGAATATGAGCTTCTGCATCGCGAATAGTATTGGTCGATTTCTCTACCAAATCCCACTTATTTACAACAACTACTAGACCCTTTTTATTCTTTTCTACTAAGGAAACGATAGAGAGATCTTGCGCTTCAAATCCGCGGGTTGCATCTACAATCATCATACATACATCTGCATGTTCGATGGCGCGAATGGAACGCATGTTAGAATAGAACTCTAAATTTTCATGCACCTTGCCCTTCTTACGGAGACCTGCCGTGTCTAGCAACATGAAATCAAAACCAAACTTATTAAAGCGGGTATTTACCGTATCTCTGGTCGTACCTGCAACTTCCGTAACAATGTTGCGCTCCTCATCGAATAACGCATTCACTATGGATGACTTACCTGCATTTGGACGTCCGACGATGGCCATTTTAGGTAGGTCATCGAAGTCATCTACTGGGTTTTCATCCATATAAGAGACCAATTCGTCGAGCAGATCACCGGTTCCACTTCCGTTTACTGCACTGATTGTATGGTATTTTTCAATACCTAGTCCGTAGAATTCTGTAGCATCTAATTCAAGCATGCTGTTATCCACTTTATTCACACAGTAAACTACTGGCTTTTCGGTCTTACGCAGCAGTTCAGAAATGATTTTATCAAATTCCGTTAAGCCCGCTTGCAGATCTAAAACAAAGAGCACGACAGTGGACTCTTCAAGCGCCAATTCGACCTGACGGCGAATTTCCGCTTCGAAAACATCTTCCGAGCCTTCGATATAACCGCCAGTATCAATGACAGAAAATTCCTTCCCATTCCAATCGCTCTTGCCATAATGGCGATCACGTGTAACACCGGCAACACTATCAACGATAGCATCACGACGCTGGATTAGACGGTTAAATAGTGTGCTTTTCCCAACATTTGGGCGTCCCACAATGGCAACGATGTTACTCATAAGTCGATTTCAATCTTGGCGCAAAGGTCGTTAACTCCTAACAATACGCACTATAGAAGTACCATTCCTCTGAATTATTTTCAAAAGGTAGGTGCCTGAGGACAGCTTTTCGAGGTTTATAGGGGTGGTTGGGCTCGAATCAAATTGGACCAAAACTCCTCTCATATCATATACCTCGTAGTGCAGTAAGGGGTCTTCACCTGCATTTTCAATATGCAAAACGCTATTCACCGGATTCGGGTAAACAATCAAATCTGGGTTCCAATACTCTTCCATACCCACCATGGCTACTTCAAAGATCAAACAGGTTGTATCCACGCCACAAGCATTTGTGATGGACAAGCACACAGGATACAGACCTGCGACTGAATATGAATGAATACCTATCATGTTGTTTGAAAACGTACCGTCCCCAAAATCCCACCAGTAGGAACTACCTGTAGTATCCTGAGGTACAAAAGTCCATACCTGATTCGAATCCACGGAATGCGTATAGGATGCTGCAGGAGGGGAACATAACACCACCTGCTGACATGCGGTATCTGCGCTACAAGAGGTTGTAACCGTATGACAAACCGTATACACACCTCCTGTAGAAAAGGTATAGGTAGGTGTGTCTGCCGTTGAAAAATTTCCATTCCCGAAATCCCACAAATGGCTTACTCCTGTGGGGGCATTAAATAGGGGGACAAAATTTACCGTATTACCGGTGGTAGTATACGTATAGGTCGCTACCGCTGGGGTGCACTCCGTATAGTAGATTTTTATAGCTGGGTGATTAGTCGAATCGGCCGCGTCCGAAGATGCGCAAACTACTGCACGCCATGTAGCCTCGGTGACCAAGCGCATGAAGAAGCCGTGGTTTCCATATTGTAATTGGTCATCGACCAAATCTTTAACATCAATTTTGTAGTCCATAGAATTGGAAGTAGATGCCCCAACCTGCACTTGATTGAGCGTGGTATCTGAAGGAGCATTGTTCCAAGTAATGGAATCTTCATCCCATGAGGAAGTGACACGACGCACCCAAAAAGTATTCGATCCGCTGTGTAATCCGCTGTGCGAGGGCGCTGATGGATTATTGTTATAGAAAATGAAAGCACTATCTATAATAGCACCGGATGGAATGCTCGAGTAATCAAACTCAATGTAAAAGCGCTTATACGAAGGGTCTCCCTGGTAAGTCCATGCAGTCATTGTCGCTTCTTGGTTCCAGCCCCAGGTCGAATCTGGGGTAATACTCCAAACTATAGCATCTTTTCCATCAACAGGCCCGGGCTGCAACAACAAAGAATCCTGCGTTTGCGCCAATGAACAGACAGAAAAAAGTAATGTGAATAGAGAAAGTAAGCGTAACATCACTGGAAGTAAATCTTAATTAAACTAAGAAACAAGATAATTAATTCTTATAACCAAAACGCTTCAACTGTAAATCGTTATCGCGCCAATTCTTCTTCACCTTAACAAAGGTCTCTACGTGAACCTTCTTTGCAAAAAATGCTTCCAATTGCTTACGCGCACCTATCCCTACTGCCTTTAGTCGACTTCCCTTGTGACCAATGATAATGCCCTTTTGAGAATCACGAGCAACATAGATGATGCATCGCATGCGTATAATATCCTCATCTTCCTTGAATTCCTCAACATCTACCTCAACACTGTAAGGGATCTCTTTCTTGTAATTCAGAAGGATTTGTTCTCTAATAATCTCACTAACAAAAAAGCGTTCCGTCTTATCCGTAAGTGCATCTTTATCAAAATACGGTGGACTCACTGGAACCAATTCTTTAAGTCGGCTCAACAAGTAGTCTGTATTTGCTTGCTCTAAGGCGCTAATGGGAATAATCTCGGCATTTGGCAAACTGGTCTGCCAGTACCCAACTTCCTCCTCTAAAGCTTCCTGTGTGGTGGTGTCAATCTTATTGACAATCAAAAGCACGGGAACTGAGGTGGTGGCCAATTTTTGAAAGAAGCCCTCATCCTTCAAGGCACGATCTCCTGGTTCAACCAAATACAAGAATACATCAGCATCTTCAAAAGCATCCGACACGAATTTCATCATGTGCTCTTGCATTTTATACGCAGGTTGAATGACCCCGGGCGTATCTGAAAAGACAATCTGGTATTCAGGCTCGTTTAGAATGCCAAAGATGCGGTGACGTGTAGTTTGTGCTTTTGGTGTGATGATGCTCAAACGCTCACCGACCATAGCATTCATAAGGGTACTCTTCCCAACGTTGGGATTCCCGATGATATTGACAAAACCGCTCTTGTGTTCCATGCGGCAAAGATGCAACTAAATCGCGCAGATACGAGTACAATTGGTCTTCTTAAAACTTCAGCTGCTCATCTTTATCCCAAAGGCCCCAAGAAGCACCTACATCACCTTCTTTTTCAATCTTCCAACTTTCATCAAACGAAGAGAAATAGAACATAGGAATATCTTCAGCGGCAGACCAGCGTTGAGCGGTAATGAAATACTTCAAGCTATTTTCAAACGAAGCCTGCGCACCACCGATGCTTTGACCACTGCTAGGCCAACCTGTTTCAGTAATTAAAACAGGCTTCCCTTTACCCGCAATCTTTGCCTCCATGTACATCTGTTTCATGTACATTAAAGAATAATCTAAGGCGCAGCCTTCCCAATACGGGTAACAATTAGCCAGGATAACATCACATACATCGCTGACTTCTGGGTGATCTGTAAACTCATAATAGGCATCTACATAGCCCACAGGAACACCAGAAACCTCAGCCTTTACACGCTCGATATATTTTACCAAAGCCGACGCTTCAAGATCTTCGCGGTACAATACTTCGTTACCTACTGCAGCGACATTTACTACACCCTGCTTGCATAAAGATATGAGGCCTGTAATCTCTGCTTCGTTTTTCTCTAGATCGTCCCCGAGCCACGCACCTACAAGAGTTTTGATACCCATTTCGTGTGCAATCTGAGCGATGAACTCATTGCCTTCGGTACAGGAAAACGTGCGCACCCAAGAGATGTGCGGCTTAAGAATACTCAATTTTCTTCGAACCTGGGCTTCAGTGAGTTGGTCACCCGGCTGTTGACCTTCGTTATAAGCACTAAAACAGATGCCCTGAATTCCATCATTAAGCAAACCACGGCTAATACTTTTTAGCTCTTCTAATGGATGTTCCACTGCCGTAATTCCGGCTAATGACATGAATTTTTCCTTTCTAAACGACATGATTGTGTCTTTAAAAATTAATCGATTTATTGGTTTCGTTGGTCCAATTTCGCGCGGACCTCACGCGCATATTTTTCATCGACACTATACTTCCACATCACCCCAATAGCAATGAGCGTACAGAGTATAGGTAGTCCAGAGAAGACCATTCTTAATTGGTCTACGGCGCCTTCAGGTTGCGCTACTGCACCACTTTGGTAATTCACTAACGTGAGAATTAATCCGCTCAATGCTCCCGCAAAAGCAAAGCCAAGCTTCACCATCCACCAATAGATAGCTCCAAAAACCCCTTCACGACGCTTTCCAGTTTTCAATTCGTCAATGTCCAACACATCTGATGTCATCGACATCATGATGGTAAACAATCCGCCAATACCAAAGGAATGGAACGGCAGTGCGAACAAAAACAGATACGGTTTTCCTGGAACCATTAAGAACCAGAGCATGATATAACCAACAATTGAAATGCTTTGAGAAATGATAAAAGCACGTTTTTTACCCAATTGTTTTGACATACGGGCAACAATTGGAATCACTAAAAAAGTAGTGACCAGTGCCCCAACGCTGCCGAACAAGGTCGGCCACACGCCTACAGCTCCCGCATCGTCATTGAACAAATGACTTTTAATGATGAAAAAGGTGAAGCTCGCGATGGTATTGAAACCGTTAAAGATCAAGAATGTCGTGATACACAATTTTCGGAATGAAGGCAAGGCAAATGCCTCAACGAAACTCCTGCGAATGCTTCCTAAGCTGCGGATGATGTTTCCAATGCTAAGGGACTCATAATCGGTCCGATCTAAAGTGGATTCACCTTTGATAAAAATAGCAGGTACCATCGCACAGATGGTAAATACAATCCCAACCCAAACTGCTAGGGTCCGGGTCGCCACATCTCCCGACGGGAACCAATCTGGATCGTACATGATGACCCAAAACCAAGGCGCAATGACCCATGCCCATTGACCAATCCATTGGGAAATAGCCATAACCGTAGTACGCTCATGAAAATCATTACTCATCTCGTAGCCCATACTGACGTACGGCACACCGAAAATGGTGAGACCTAAATAGAACACAAACGACCAGAGCATAAAATATGTGAAGTTGTAAGAGAGCGTGTTTTCACGGTAGACCTGCCATAACAGAATGAAGGACACCCCCATTAAAAGTGCGCCTATAAAGACATACTTTCTTCGGCGTCCCCAGCGCGAACGTGTATTATCAGAGATGAATCCCATGATAGGATCTAAGATGGCATCAAAGGCGCGTGGTGCAAAGAAAATCACCCCCCACATCCATCCAGGAAAACCCAAGTCTTGTACCAATACGACCATAAAAATACTCATGGCAGCTGGGAACATCTGATTCGCTAACATTCCAACTCCAAAAGCAATCTTTTGGCCCATAGGAACTTTTGCTGTTGCTACTTCACTCATAAGACTAGTGTTTAGGTTCTATTACTATGGTTTGAAGGGCTTGCGCATCAATCGAAATCAATCGCTCTGTGCCATCAATATTCAAATCAAAACTCCGCGGCTGCTCGCCCTCGTTAAAGACCACTACAACGATAGAGCCATCTTCATTTTCAGCCGCAGTTGCCATAAGGTCGCCGTCGGTGTGATTCACTTCCAGTACTTGCGCACCCGGGCGGATGTGCTTGCTGAAATGCTTCATCACATAATACAGTGGTGTATAGTAGATCTCATCCTTCGCTGGATCTACGATGATTGGTGCGATGCACCAGTTTTTAGCCCAGTTAGGCCCACCTTGGGTATCCAATACCATATTCCAATCTACCCAGCCCTGAACCCAGTGGTTCAAACATCCAATAATGTCTCTAGCATAGCGATTCACCGGTGCGTATTTGGGGTGAAGGTGGCGGTTTTCTTCTTCACGCCAATAGTACCCCCAATCTGTCGCTTCCTTTTGCCAATACCAGGTATCATCACGCCAAACAGGAACTTGATTATCGATGCAGGCCTCTGTTTGAAGTAAAATCTTCTCAGGTGCTGCATTTCGGGCATAATCCAGCATAGCTGGAAAATAATCATAGGTGCTTTCGTACCAATGCACAGCCATCCCATCGTAATAGCGCTTTGTTGTATCGTCGCGGTACATAATATCCGCCCATTCCGGCACCCCCTGACGGTTTTGATCGTAACCCATGATGATGAGATCACCTTTTCCGTCCGCTTCTAGCTGGGGACCTAGATGATTCACAACAAAATCGGTCATTTCCTCAGGCGAATAGTGCATACTTTCCCAATTATTACCGTTGCCGTGCGGCTCATTCTCCACAGTAAAACCCCATATATCAATACCTTCGGCACGATAGGCATCTACGTATTTACTAAAAAATAAGGCCCAAGTTGGGTAATACTCTTTTTTGAGTTTTCCTCCAACGTAGCTGTTGTTATCCTTCATCCACGGTGCTGCTGACCACGGGGAACCGAATATTTTAAATCCTTCTTTTGAAACCGCCTGTGCATCTTTAATCATAGGAAGGATATCTGCGCGATCAGGTTCGATGGAGAAGTGCTCCAACGCTGTATCTCCATCGACAGGTGTATAGGAATAATTTGCGACCGAAAAATCACATGAATTCATGTGCGTACGGGTCAATGAATAAGCTGCCCCTTCCTCACCAAAATAGGCATCGATGATTTCTGTTCTGTTTTCAGGGCTTAGTAAGTTGATATTATGGGCTGTGGATTCGGTAAACGCACCACCAAAGCCAATAATGGTTTGTTTTCTTTTTTTCGTGTCTATCGAAACCGCTGAATGCTCTTCCGATTTTTGAAAATCATTCTTAACCGCATGTAAATTGCCATTGGCGGAAGTTTCAAAAACATTCATGTTAGATGTACTTTTCGTTGTGCAACTGGCCAACCCAATGACCGTCAGTAAAAACCAAACCGATTTTCTCATTCTATTTCGCTTTATTAAAACGTGCTTTAACTACCTCAAAAACTTTCTTCTTCTCTCGATTAATATCTACGATTCCCCAATATTCTTCATTAGGTGACCCATCGTACGGTACGCCAGAACTGTTCGGGGCCCAGCCACCTATGTCTTGCGTATTAGGATTTCCTGCTTTCCACCAACCATCGGTGAAAGAGAACAGTGAAATGCCCTTAAATTCGTTCTCATGCGCCAAAATTTCGTCGAGAATATTAGCTACAGCGGCGGCTTGTGCTTTCTGATTCTCGCCTTGTGCAAATGAATCTGTTGCTGCAGTCATGTAACTATCCGACCCTACCTCAGAAAAGTAAAATGGCTTATCACTAGACTTTGCCCAATCCGCAAAGAACGAACCCGGTACGTCCCAACGATAGACATTAAAGCCCCACATATCAAGATTGCGGCCTTTATATAGTGCTAATGAATCAGGGATTTCTCCGTGCGCAGTAGTTACCGGGTGTAGTGTATCGATAGCGTGTATGGCATCTACTGCCTGTTCTAAGGCATCGTACCAATTATTCAAATCGTCGCCAAACCATTCGGGATGGTAGTTGTACTCATTACCTAACTCCCAAAGAAAAATGGCAGGATGTTCTTTGAATTGGGTCACATAATCAATGAAACTACCCGAAAGAATATCAAAAACACTGTCTTGATTGTAGCCAAAGCTGGTGATTACCCGCATGTCCGACGCTGCTATTTTATCCAAAACGGCTTCGTCGGCGATAGGAACATAAACACGTATCGTTGTGATACCCGCCTCCTTCATGAGTGCAAGGTCCCCATCCAATGTTTCCCAGCTCACTAATGTATCACCAGCAGGGACAGGGTGGTAACAGATTGCTTTGAAGTATGAAGACGAATCTCTAGACGTATTATTTTCTACTTCTATTGATTGCTTTCTTGTACATGACGTAAGAATCGACAAACCTAAAACTACCGTTAAGATCCTATTCATTATCTTCTTCTTTTAGGCGCACTTACCGTTTGTAGCATCGCCGTTGTATCTCCTTCAAAAGATTTAGTGATGGTATTGCCTCCTCTTAATAATCCTTCAAAATCTCCATTATCAACGAACTCCCATAAGGCAAACTTTGCCTTTCCATCAAGGGTGATTAAACCAAAGTGATTCTCTGATCCGTCCGTATGGTTAGGATCTTTCCATTGCTCATCAAATGCTTCGAAATAGAAACAACTAATTCCCTCAGCCTCGGTCCAATCACGCATGGCTTGATGGTACAGCGCTTGTTTATATTCATCGGCGGCGAAAGAACCGTTATTGCCATATAAACCCACGCTGACAGAAGACCATCCCGTCTCGCCAATGTGTATGGGCTTTTCTGGATCAATTCCATGCACATAGGACTTCACACTTTCGTATTGACCTTGTGCATAAAAAGCAGCTCGCTGCATGGCTGACAATACACGATCATGATCGGAATACCCTACTTCATCGGAGGCGGGACTATCCCAATAGGCACTATTGTAGTGCGTATCGTGGAACGGATATGTATGCGCACTTACATAGTCTACGGCATTGATCAAAGCCTCCAATTCAGGCAAGTGGTAGTCCGATTCTCCTCCACCCCAAGAGGCGAAGTTATCTGAGGAGGTGATCCACAAATCCGGCGATAATTTCCCCACCTTTTTCAGCTCTTGTAGGTAATTAACATACTTAAGAATAACTGAGGGATGAACGAAATAGCTCGCAGCCCAATGTACCATCGCCTCGTTACCTACCGCAATAACCTTTACGATATCGGGGAATTCATTCGCATAACGAACAGCCTTCTGAATCTCACTTTCATTGTTCGTTGCGTCCTCAATAGAATGATCGGGATGGTCAGTCCATGCGTTCAGACAATCCATCCAAGCACCTAACATGACGTACATTTCGAACGCCTGATCTTCCTCTTTTAATTCGCGAATGGCCTTTAAAACATTTATCGCATGCGGCAACTGTAAATTGTAGGTACGTAACATCTTAATGCCCATAGCGGACATTATTTTCAAATCTTCCTTCAACTGCGGAACAGTAGGTTGCTTAGCACGTTCCTTTCCTCGGTAGCCTCCAAAAGAAATAGCTCTGTATTCAGGATTGCCTAAAATTTCAGCGGCGGCTTTAGATTTCGTCATAGGTGTATCTTTAGATGAACAAGAAAATAAGCTTGCTGCCATTAGAACAATAATGGCTGCATTTCTTAGCCCTCGTATCATCTTCATTCTTATTTTACTACTGTTACCTCCAATCGAACAACTTTACCGTTGCGTTGGAATAATTCATTGGTCCATTCTTTACCCAGCGCTGTTCCTTCAATAGTGCTTGAAGACGATTTTGTACATACAGTTATGCTTGAGGTTTCTCCTAAACTGTATACGACAGGAACTTGGCAATAAGTGAAGGCTAATGAACCTGCTGCGAGTTCAATTCGCGCACTCTCGTTGTTCATTGCGATGTAGTTGAATGTTTTCGGCTCAGATAAAAACTCTTCAACACGAAGGATTTTGGGTTCAAAAGATAATTGGCCGCCCGTAACATGAACACCTAATTCTCCGAAACGACTGATCAAATCCTCTTTGACTTGACCGGTCATACCGGGCTGTTGTGCACCCTTTCCTCCAGGCGTATGTGAATAGGGATCTGTCGGGAATGCTCCATATAACTCAGGCGATTTATGAGCACCGATACCAGCAAGAACTTCAAAGTAATGGTCAAACATTCTACCTACCAACGTCGGGTCATCACCTGCTAGCGCGGCGTTTGTGTTTTCATAAGTCGCGAGAAGCAGTTTTGAAACCATGTGCCAATAAATGGATCCCAATCCTTCGTAACCAAAGAATGTACCCGAACGTCCAGTGAATGATTTATGATCAAAGACTTCTTCAAATACCGTTGCAAGCAATACACGATCTTTAGTGACAAGGGACGCATATTTTGCAGGTAGCGCATCTAAGGCCGCATGTAAACTATTGACATTATTGAACATCCCGTTAAAATGGTATTTTCCATTGCGGTCCCTCAGTACAACTGTTTTATTCCCGTCCGCAACTAATGCGTTAACGAGATCCGAGGCTTCAGCACTGGTTGTGGGGATGCAATTTTTATCGACGAATCGGGGTAACTCTTTGTTCGGATATAAAATGTAGCTGTATTGATCTTCACGGAACAGGGCACTGGCTTTTAAAGAATCCAAAACAGCTGCGCCTTCGTGTGCACTCAAATATTTCGAACTCAATACAGCTACTTGACCTTCAAGCATTTCTGGTAAATAGCTAATCTTTACCCCAGTCTCCGTAACCGTCATCAGATTGTAAGCGTGGTAGAGACCATCTCTACGCTTGTTTGCGTCTATCGAATGCTCCATGTAAGCGGTTGCAGTCTGCGCAAAGGAACGTACGTCAGCTAAAGAAACTGAGGTATACGTTCCAGAAAAGCCGTTTTCGTAAATGCGCTTTCTATAGGCACTCGCTGGCTCACCGACGCCGTCTAAAACGAGCTTACGGTCGGCGTCTGAAATGGAACCGCTCAATAAATTTCGATGAGCTTCAAGCGTTGTTTTCACACTGGTAAAGAAAGTGGCCAATTCAGCTGAAATCTTCACTTCTTCGCCTGCATCAGCAAGCAATCCGTCCATGAAACTTAAGAAACGGCGTAAATAATACAACGTAACCATACTGACGCCATTACCTACTAAGGCATTATTCGCATCATTCCATTCAGGACGCTGTGTATTCATCCAAATACCGCCTTCTGGAATGAAATTTGAAACCTTCGCAAGTACTGTCGCTAGGATTTTCTCAATGAAATTCACCTTATGAATGGTCTGACTAGCATTAACTATTAAGGCGCCGTCGACACCAAGGCTTGCGCGTTTTGCCTGAATAGCCTCTTCGGCCTCATGGTCAAAATCAATAGTGTTTTTCGGGTCTTTTAGAAGATCTCCATACTCCTTGATACGGTAAGGAACATTCGCATAAACAAAGTGGTTCTGCGTAAAATATTCTTTCAGTGTTCCTGGATAATATTCTTCGATGAATTCGAGGAACTTGAGGAGATAAATGATTTGATGATCGCCCCAATACCCGATGTAAGACCATGGGTTGTCTGGTTCAATAGTTTCCCAATCAAACCCGTCTTTGATGACGCGATAGGGGTTGTATCCATCGAATGTAGTTGCATTTAAGAATTTATGAATCATGCCCTCCATAAATTCCGGGTAAGAATGGGCTAACGCCTCCCAATTCTGAAAAATATCACGCCAATTTCCTTGATAATCTAAAATCTTAGAGCCATCAACTTCATTGCGCGTATTGATTGAAAACTTATTCCAAGGACGAGATGGATCACCATGACGACGACTAAACTTAAGTGGAAGATATTCGTAACTCAAGCGTTTAAAATCTGCATCCGTTGCTTCAGCAGCAATAGCTTTCAATGTTTGAAGCGTAAAGGTTTCTTCAAGCCCTTCAAGGGTAGACTCTACTTTTTTAAAAACTTCAATATTCGCCTTGTGAATGTAGTTGGTGAAATCCTCCCTCTCGATGGTATAATTGTCATCAAATATTCCGCCACGCATGATATTAAACATGGTGTTTGCGAAATGGCGAATATTCAATAACCGATCATTTGTTAGTTGTAAGCCGTCTGATGCAGCTACCAATTCTACGAGATGTTCTGAACCCTCTTCTACATCTGCAGCAACTTCAGCCAACAGAACTTCGGGATGCTGCAAAGCAGCCATTAGATCAGCTACCTCTAAAGGTCCTTTATTGACATCAGCTAAAATACTCCAGTGCTCCGATGCGTTTGCATCTAATTCCACTGTGTCGCAAATCATGTAAGCGCCACGTTCCGCCTTAATATCCACTTCCTGCTTTGGTGATTCTCCTTTTCTAAAAGCATTAAGTTGCTTTGATGACAATAATTTTATGGCATTTGGTCTTCCAAGTGACCATGCGACGTTTGAACGCAATGCCTCGCTTGGCTCTGCCTTGTCTACTATGATTGCACTAAGCGAAAACAGACCTAAACCCACGGATGTTTCTAGCTCGCACTTCTTGTACGCATCTACTAGATTGCTGCTTGCATTTTGAAGTGCGTCTTCAACTCCGTATGGAAGTAAGTTTTGGAGTCCATCGATAAATTCGACTGAGACAGCCTCTGAGCCGTGATTGATGAGAGCAGAATTACGTACAAAACCAAATTTATCGCTCGAGTTCCACTCATAACTAAAGGTTAAACCTAAGTCGTGATTCACTTCCTCAAACTTCACTTTATTACCGAAAGAGTTTTTATACAGGTTACGACTAAGGTCGTAGACACCTCCATATCTTGTGGAGAACGGTTCCCAGAGACTTGTTTTACCTGAACGAGAAACTAAACACAATGTCTTTGACCCAGTAGTCTCTGAAGATTCTGTTATTTTATCGTCCGTGTAATATGGAAATAAGGCAAAGTTGCTGTTCTTACGACCCGCTGTCAAACCGCCTGTACTGGATATAAACATCCAGTGGTTTGAATTACTGACGATACTCATGAAAAAGGGGCGCATCGCATCGTAGTTCTTGATTTTATAGTAAGTCTCGCCGTCAATCTTGACCTCGGTTCCGTTAACTTCATCGAAAGAGGTAGCCAATTTTTGAGCGCCTAAGTAAATTTCTTTGTGTGTCTTCATTCTAAACTTCCTGTTTCGCAGGACTTTTGAGTTTAATAGGTCAGAAATACATTTAATCGAAGTTTCAGGCAGTTAGACCCTCATAAACGATAGGCTCTATAAAATACCAGCGGCATGAAAACGACATACATCGCACTCAAAACTGACTGAAACAGTTGTAAAATCAAGGCTTTCAGAGCGCTTAACTTTACCGTTGACAATGATAATAACTACATTTAAGACCAAAGCCGGACAATTACAGGACAAAACGCTGTTTCGCAGACTAAAGGGGTTTTATTCACCTTTTAATCCACAAGACAATCTTGAAGAAATTAACTTTAAGGTTTCGCCTTAACATATTCACCATGCGCACAAGTATTCTAATTACTCTTTTCATTTCATTCCTAATTACCCCGATCGCCTCGGGGCAATGTGGTCAGAATTACGACCGAGAGGTGCGTCGGATTGTCAAAGCGACTGAGAAACTACCCCACGAAAAAACTAGGATTGTTTTCGCCGGAAGTTCCACCTTTCGACTCTGGGACAACATGGCTGATAGTTTCCCGGAATACGAAGTAGTCAATGCCGGCATCGGAGGCTCTTGTTTCGACGATCTTTACCGTTACAAAGAGGAACTCATTTCGGGCACCAAGCCGGATATCCTTGTCATTTATGAAGGGGATAATGATATAGTTCATGTAGAGGAAGACGGCAGCCAAAGAGAAGTATTTACTATTTATTCTGACGCTTGGGAACTGATGAATTGGATCCAGTATACGCACCCTAATCTTCCCGTGTTTTTTCTTTCAGCAAAACCTTCGCCATCACGATGGGAACACCTGGCTAGGTACAAGGCGGTAAACAGTGAATTAGAAGGATTAGCCGAAGCGTACAACTATCAATTCTTGGATTGCTGGCCTTGGCTCACCGACAACAATGGCCAGGTTGACCCTGAGCTGTTCATATCTGATAAGCTCCACTTAAATGATCAAGGGAACCAAATTCTTGGTCGTTTTATGGCAGAGGCAATTCGCAATTCTTATTTCGACGAACAAACACTTGATGCATTCGTAGATCAATGGCACCTAGCTGCTGCTACAGCAGATTCAGCCGGTTATTTCGGAGCCTTTTATAACAGTGAAAGTATTTTCCAAGGCACCGACGGCGGTGAGTATTGGACAGCTGGGGAGTTCCAAGATTGGGCCGCACCTTATTTCCGAAGAAAAAGCGCTTGGACCTTCGAGGCCTTTGAACGCCATTGGTACCGACAAGGCAATACACTCTGGTTCAATGAACGGTTAGATTCACCACACATGGGCAAGTGCCGAGGTGTTGGTGTTGTACACGTCACATATGACGGCTTAAAAATAGACCACTACAGCTTGAGCTTTGAGGTTCCGAATGAAGTGGTAGGAGAATTAGTACCATTGGCCACACCACAGCGCATAGAGGTATTGAAGTATCAACAAGAATTGGACGATTTTTATACCGATTCCACAACCAGTCCTTTAACCCCTGAAGAACGGGCCGCTTTCCACGGACATGAATTCTTCAGCTATAATCCGGAGATGGCCGTTGAGGCGAACATTGAAGTACTTGAAAATGAACCGTGGTTCAACATGGCCACTAGCTCCGGCGTGAGTAGAGCGTACCGCCGCTACGCCAAGGCCACCTTCGAGGTGCGCGGACAAACTTTGGAATTGTTCCTCTACCAAAGCAAAAGGTTGATGGCCATGGAAGAATATCAGGACCACCTATTCCTTCCTTTCATGGATAAAACTACGGGGGTGAGCACCTATGGCACGGGCCGATTCATGGACATCACCAAGCCCGAGGGAAGCACCATGATCTTGGATTTCAATTATGCCTACAACCCGTATTGCGCCTATACCGACGGGTACTCATGTCCCATCACACCCAAAGAGAATTATGTTGACATCGAAATAAACGCTGGGATAAAAGGACCTGTATCACATTAACAAACACCTCATAATCAATTGGTTATTTTCTTATCTTTAAAAAGAACAAAACCAACACATTATGAAGACACCCACATTTTTGGTGGCTGCAGGGTTACTCGCTATTTCCTGCGCAGCACCACAAGAAGACCTCGTGTCCGCCCCGGAACCGCCCATTCTAGCGGACGGCGCCTATTCTTTAGACAAAGCCGTATGGACCTTTTCAGACTCAAGTACTACCATTGAGCAAGAACAAATTAAAATATATTCAGAAGGAAGATATATGTTCGCCTCATGGAACGTTGCTGAGGGAATCCCATCATTTGCGGCTGGTACTGTCGAAACCAAAAACGGCAAACTCTACGAAACCCCGGTTTATGATGTAAATGGAGCGGTAGATTCAGGTATGGTGTTTGAACTAAGTATCGTCAAAACTACCTTAGGATTCGAGCAAGAAATCAAGGGTATACCATTAGATGACAGCTCGAGCGTAGACCTAATCGAAAGCTGGAATGTACTTAAAGGCAACCCTACACCTTATGATGGATTATGGAAGCTCAGTTCAAGAAACGAAGTTGAAGGTATGAGCGACTTCAATGAAATTAAAATGATAGGTGGTGGACATTTCGTTTGGTTTCATACGTGGTCTGATGATTCTACAGAACATGCAGACTTCGGCTATGGTGCATTTATTGACAACGGAGATGGAAACGTATTGGAAGTTGCTCAGGCAGGCTCTATTGAAGGATATGAAGGAGAATGGTCCGTCAATTATGCAAAAGTTGGAGCAGACATGATTCAACAGACTTACGTTAATACTGCAACCGGCGAGGAATTTGTCCAAAACTACAAACGGTTATAATTTGAAATCCGGCCTTCGAGCCGGTTTTTTTGTCCAAGAGATTTCTTTAAAAAAAGTTTTTTTAGTGCCACAGTATTGCGAGTTTTAGGCAATCTAAAATCGCGAAATGAAAAAACTTGTTCTTCTCTTTCTTACCCTATCGATTCATTCGCTAAACGCGCAAGTCTACGACACTTTAGTGTGGGCAGATGAATTTAACGGAACTGGCAGTGTAGATACTTCAAAGTGGTGGCATCAAACCATACTTCCTAACGCAGGTCAAAGTTGGTGGAATGGGGAAATTCAACATTACACGGATCGCGACACAAACAGCTACCAGCAAAACGGTGCGCTATATCTTACTGCCCTAAAAGAATCATACACCGATCAAAATGTAACCAAAGAATATACTTCAGCACGTTTAAATTCGAAATTCGCCTTTACATACGGACGTGTTGAAGTTCGCGCCCAATTACCCACGGGAGTAGGAACTTGGCCAGCGATTTGGACACTGGGTCAAAATATTTATGAAGTTGGTGCTTATTGGGATGTTCAAGGCTATGCAACCACAGGATGGCCGGCCTGCGGTGAAATAGACATCATGGAACATTGGGGCTATAATCAAAACTATGTCTCTAGCGCTATGCATACCCCTTCAAGTTTTGGTAATACCTCCAATAAAGGTACCCAATATGTCAACGGGGTGTCCACTGGCTTCCATGTTTATGCATTAGAATGGAGTTCGGATAAAATGGTTTTTAGTGTAGACAGTATCGTACACTACACCTATGAGCCCAGTACGCAAACTGCAAGCACCTGGCCTTTTGATGCACCACAATACCTATTATTAAACATCGCTATTCAAAGTAGTATCGATTCTAACTTTGTATCCAGTCCGATGATTGTCGATTATGTTAGAGTCTATCAGAGCACAGCTATAGGTGTCGAAGAATCCTCAATTCAGAAACCCAATTTCTATCCTAATCCTACGCAAGGAACCGCCAAGATTCATCACGATTTAGGTGAAGCGACTTTAAGGATCTTTAATAATAATGGTTTAAAAGCGATAGAGATCGAAAACTATGCAAGCGGAACAGAAATCAATCTAACACAACTCTCTTCCGGGATATACAGTTATGTATTAGATGGCAATACTCAAAATACTCAAGCGATATTTGTGAAAAAGTAAATCCTACCTTTCCGTGTACCAGAATTGAAAGTCCTTCGCATTATTTGAATACGCTGACAGATAAGCAAAACAAAGCTAAAATCCGCGACACTTTCCATTACTTTCGCAAGATTATGGAAGACAAAAAGAGTAAGAATAAATGGGTATTGGGGGCCACTGGCTATGTTGGGCAACTGGTCACACACAGGCTGTTTACCCAGCGGATGAATGCGTTTTGGACCGGGCAACTCGTAACTTTAGGTCAGAAAACTATTTTGCCGTGGATCATGGAGCGAACTAATTTCCATCTATTTCCTTTGCGTGCAATTCCTCTTACACTTTTTGAAAAATATCCTCCAGATGCCATTTATCATTGCGCGCGCATGGCTGGAAACAATGACCGATCTCGACGAATTGCCGCTCGTAAAGGACATGCAGCGAATCAACGCCTCATCGATTTATTAAACAAAGCGCAAACAAAAATTCCCATCGTCTATTGCAGCGGCACCTTGATGTACGGCAATACCCTAGATCGCGTCGATGAGGATGCACCGGTTCTTCCGATCGCCTACGCAAGAGCATATGAATATGCTGAGCGACCCTGGGTCAAAGCTGCAGAGACCGGTGAAATGGACGTTCGAATCGCCCGCCCAGGATGGATTTTAGGTCCAGATTCTTGGTTCGAACACTTTTTCTACAAGCCTGCTATACGTTCGGGA
The DNA here is from genome assembly GCA_965204625.1 of Schleiferiaceae bacterium. Classification (GTDB taxonomy): domain Bacteria; phylum Bacteroidota; class Bacteroidia; order Flavobacteriales; family Schleiferiaceae; genus UBA10364. The sequence goes on along the minus strand of CBDBET010000005.1, from coordinate 385,672 downwards.
AAAGTCCCCATCTACGGCGATGGCAACCAATTCATGTCCATCATTTCTGTGGAAGACTGTGCGGGCCAACTTACCCATCTAATGGAGCGTGGCATGCCCAACCAAAGTGCGAATCTTTACGGGTTTGAGCCTATTAAGCAAGAGGATTTTGCAGTACTGGTCGCACAATGCCTAGAAACGACGACGTTGAAAATACCTGCTAGCGAAACAAAAAGTAGATTTGGCAAAACAGTATTTGAGGCGCTCACTTCTTCGACTCCAGTATTAACAAAGCACAAGGACTGGCGAGCGGCTTACGAGCCCTTACACACAGACCTAAAAGCTTTAGTCGAATCGACCATCAGACGACTCCAAGCCAAATCCTAACTCTTTTTTTCGAAAGTGTAGAGCATATACTCCCCGAACTTCCCTAATGCAGAGCGGGCGATGCGTTCGTCCAACTGCCAAAGCAGGTGCAGCAAACTTTTCGGAATGAATCTATGGAATTTATGATAATACCAAGCAGGATAAAAAATGCTATATCCACGTGAATAAGTACACTCTACTTGGGCTAATTTCTTAATCTGTCCTGGTCGATAACAGCGGCTGGCCAGGAAATTTGTGGGTGAATAGCCTCCCCATATTTTCTTCCATCGCGCGAAAGCAAATTTCGGTTTGAACTTCACTAGTTCTATCAGCGTTCCAGCGATGTAATATTTGTTCACAAACGTAAGGACCATACGGCCGCCGGATGACAGGACCGCGCGTAGATCTGCGAACGCACCTTCAAGATCATTCACCGTGTTTAAGGCACCGAAAAAAACATAAATCATATCGAATTGGACCTCGGGAAAAAGTATTGTAATGTCTTCCACACTACCTTTTGCCACCCACGCATTCTTTAGTCCCATTCGGTCGATTTTTTCCTGGGTCAAACGCACCATTTCCGGAGAAATATCAATGCCGTAAAACTTCCGCTGAGGAAACTGTTCTGCAAAATGTACGAGATCAAATCCTGGACCGAAGCCTACCTCTAAAACAGTGGTTTGTTCGTAGGATTTCGTGTGCTCCCGAAAACTTTGACGAATACGCTGAAGCGCTGGGTTTTGATGGTAGCGTTGTTCAAAATCTACTGCATCTTTGTCATAGTAGGTACCTACTTTATCGTAATAACTCATCGTCTTTGCTGCTTAGTTGGAAGTCAAAATAGGCCGCAGTTGCCCAAAACAAAAAGGCAAATACAGGTTGGTTCAAGAAATTATTAAACTGCATGTGGAAGAAGTAGGTACTTAATCCAAGAAACAAGGGCAGTAATGGGCTTCGTTTGGCAATACTAAAAAAACCAAAGTACCACCAACGCATCCACATGAGTAAAAAAATCAATGGCGTTAATATACCGTTTTCACTGAGCTGCAGGAGCAGTTCTGAATGGGCTGTCCCTCCGGATCCTGGAGGTGGAGTATCGGGATTTGTTACCGTTAGACGGTTCTCTAAACGCTTCTCCTGAAAAGGGATGTAGGCGAATTGATAGGTACCTGGGCCAAAGCCATAATAGGGACGCTCTTCGAACATTCGAAGTGCTGAAACCCATCGGTTGAGTCGTTCGATATTACTAGCATCGGTTTGCACATTGGTGACGGACATACTTTTTTCAACCAGCGAGGCTTGTGGGTCGTGGCTTTCATAGTTATTGTAAGCGAAGGCTTCCTCCACCTTTAATGCCCCACCTGAAAAGAAGAACGCTCCCAGGGCTAGTGCGGGTAAAGCGAAGCGATAGACAGGTGGAAATTGGACCAATATGTACAAGATGCACATGAATACCACCGACCAAAGCGCGGCACGAGACCCACTAAATAACGTAAGAACGATACTACCTAATAAAATCCATTTCCACAGACTCCTGTGACGAAGATTACCCAGGGCAATACCAGCAATAAAAGCCATCACTGCGCCATACATCGTATGGCTGTAGAAGAACGGCTGAAAGATGCCTGAGATGGTTATTGGATTAAAATCATACTGAGCAAAATGATAAACTCCCACTCCTGTCACCGGAACCAATGCCGCAATAAAAGGAAAGTACGATAGTACCTTACCACGTTCTGAAACCAGTACTATTCCGTAATAAAATGCAAAAACGAATACCCCATTAAGCGCTGTAAATTTTAAGCTGGTGTTTAATAAATCCGAACAGAAAATACCCGGTAGAAAAGAAATCAGCCAAAACAACGGCAGCGGATATTTCATGAACCATCTCACATTCCCTAGAGGTAGCAACTGAAAAAAGCACAGAAAGGGCAGTTGCACTTGCTATAAATTCTATTGGTAAATAGACTTCCGCGAACGGTAAACTGAGCTTTATTGAAAGCGGTGTGACGCACGCTACAGCCCAAAGCAATTGATGCAAAGCTTGCTTTTTTGCAACTCCGTAAGCTAGGCCGGTAATGGCTAATACACTCCAAATAAGCTCCCAATGCGCGTCCCAGTAAAGCGAACAAGCTAGCAGCAGGAACAGTAAACTATAGAAAATGAAAGCTGTGGACTTTTGCATCACATTTAAGATGTGCTGGCAGCCCATAATTTTAATCCTCCAGCGACGAGAACGGCACCCAGAATTCCAATGACCCATGCCGGAAGACCGACTGGTTTCTCAACCGGCATAGCAGGGGAAATACTATATGATTTCGGCGCTGGGGCATCTTTATACGATTTCAATTCTTCCAATTTGCGCTCCGCATTTGTTAATTCTACTACTGCCGTTCCATACTGGCGCTCTTTTCTAAAAATGAGCGCAGCATAGGCCAGCGAATCGGATTGTGCAGCAAACCTTAAGGAGTCCAATGCCATTCGCAATGCTCTTTCTTCAGCTTGAAGGGCGAACTTACGCTCGGCCATTACATCAAAACTCATTCCCACATTTTGTCGCAACATCGACTGCTTGATAGAATCTGTGACTGCTACGGCATGATTGGCAATAGTTGCAGATAGGTCAGCTGACACAGTACGCACCTCAACGGCTACGGCACCATTTCTAGTTTTACGAACCGAAAGGCTAAATAGTTCCTCATATCGTTTTTCTATAGTCTTTAATACGACTGGGCTTTGCATTAATTCTATATGCGCATCAACTTCCGTTGGGGATCCAAAACCAATTCCATTTTGCTCAATTTGCTTTTCCAACAAAGTGAGTGGAACAAAAAAAGTGGCTTCAGCGGAGTATTGAACTGGACGAATCGTCGCAACCACAAAAAGCATCATTCCCGATAGTAATGCAATGACTAATTCTTTTCTATTCATTTTCAAAATTCTGTAAATGATTCATTAAACGTTGCTCCACACTTTGCGGAAAATAGGCGGAACTATGCGTCTCTGCCTCAAAATAGCCTTCTTCTGAATCCGTGTGTGTGCGCATGTGCACAGTGAACCGCTCTTTACACCACCGCTCAAAGGATCCGCCCAATAGGCTGTTTAAAATGTGTTCTACGATTCCTGTATATCCTGACTCAACTGCACATGCATCTGGAATCACTACATTCGGAAAATACTCTTTTACCCAATGATTTGCTGCGAGGAATTGCTCCAGACCCTGCACATTTTTTAGTGATACCAATGATACTACTTCCGTGGCTGTATATCGGTTGCGTTTGGTCAAAGATAATTGGTTTTCGTCCATTAAAAGATTGATACAGAAGTACTTCTCTGAATTCAAAAGGAATATTTTTTTAAAAGCAATCAAAAAGAATTTCGTCGTCCAGACACGGCTAGAAGCAGTTAAAATGAAAAAATCAAGATCGTCATCCTTTGACTGGACACCAGATTTTGAGAGTGAACCGCTTAAATAAACACCTCTTACAAAAGGAAAGAGCCCTATAAATCTACCGACTCGACGGGCCAATTTCAGTCGCTTTTTATTCAATTCCTCGTGCTTGATGCGCAATTCCGGCGATTTCGAATCTAATGCAAACCAACCTTGCTTTTCGTATACTAACTCTTCGTTCGCGAGCAAGCTCAACCCTTCCTCAACTGTATCAAGCGATGCGGGAACAGCGATATAACGCAAGATCTCTTTAGCGGATAACGCATGGTTAAAAAAGCTGAAATAATGGAGAACCTGTTGAAGGGTTTTTGAAGCAATAGGTTTCAATGGAACGATTGGCTTTCTGTTGGTCTAGACAGCGAAGATAAGACTCAAGAGCTGAACTAAGAGTTCCATCTGCTGCACAGCACCTGATCAGAATTGCACACCTCCTTTAGTTTTCATACCTTCGATTTCTCATGGAAGACTCGCAAAATCTCCTTATCAATATAGAATTTACTGATACAGTCACGGAATCTTTTCCCATTCAAGACTATATCTTAAAAATCGATCCGGTAGATTTTATTGCTGAAGACGATTACACGTCAAAGCCCCAGTCTCAATCAAATTCAAAGCACGCCTTTCCTTTTGGAGCTCAGATTTCCACGCCTTGTACATACGGGGTGTTTTAAGTACTTATTAGTACCCTATCCTTTTCCTAATTGACAGAGAATCTGTCGTTCCGCTAAGCCCTTAGGATTGGCTTAGTTGGGTTTATACTTTATTCCTGAAAACAACTTTAATTATGCGAAAACGACACAATCGTTATTCACATTTTATTGCATTTCTCTTTCTATTCATTGGGTTCGCTCAATCTGGATGGGCCCAGCAAAAAATCACTGGAGCCGTAACAGATAATACTGGAGACCCTGTAATAGGTGCTTCAGTGACTGTTTTAAACGGTCAAGAAGGAACGTTGACTGATGCCATGGGCCAGTACAGCATTGCATTGTATGATGGCCAAACAAAATTGGTCTTCAGTTATTTCGGATTTGAAACGCAGACGATAGACGTCTCGGGTAAATCAATTTTAAACGTGACTTTGACTGCTTCCGAGATCCAATTGGAAGAAGTTGTGATCACTGCTCTAGGTGTATCTCGTGAGGAGCGCGCCTTAGGCTATGCGGTACAAGGATTAAAGAGTAAAGATATTGCTTCTGTTCCTGCACCAAATGCTGTAAACAACCTCAGCGGTAAACTCGCAGGTGTTTATGTCACTGGCGGTTCTTCTGGACCGACAGCCTCCTCAAACGTTACCATTCGCGGCCAAACTTCTTTGAACGGGAACAGCCAAGCACTCTTTATTGTAAACGGTGTACCTATTACGAACGGTTTATTCTCGCCTGGTGACGGACTGAACGGTTCGTCTACTATTGACTTTGGTAATGGTGCTCAGATCATTAACTCATTCGATATTGAAAATATTTCTGTTTTGAAAGGACCAGCTGCTGCCGCATTATACGGTTCGCGCGCTGCGAATGGGGTTATTTATGTAACTACTAAAACAGGAAAAAACAGCAAAGGATGGGGCGTAAGTGTGAATTCAAACACTGTGCTTGAAACTCCTTTGAAACTACCCAATTTCCAAGACCAGTTCGGTAATGGTGGTGGAGGTAAATACAGCTACAATGATGGTGCTACTTACACAGGTGACTACTACGACGCTTTTGGTGAAAACTGGGGACCTCGTACGAATGGACAGCCTGTAAAAGTATTTAACTCTGATGGTGTTGCAGTGCCTTTCGAGGCTGCTCCTGACAACGTGCGTAACTTCTTCCAGACTGGAGTAAGCACCAACAATAACGTGAGCATTTCTCATGCCGATGAAAACGGTGATTTCAGATTTTCTGGTACCCAACTCAACAGACGTGGTATCGTTCCTAACACGGATTTGAATCGGAATACACTGCAAACATCGATGGGTAAAAAGCTTTTTAATAATCGTTTAGAGTTTAGAGCAAATGCGATGTATGTGGGCTCTAGTTCAGATAATGTTCCAAACGCTGGGTACGATGAAAGTTCTTCTGTAATGTATTCGTTTCTCTGGTTGCCGCGTAACACGCCTATAGACGATTTACGTGACTATTGGAAGCCAGGACAAGAAAACGTTCAGCAATCTTATGTTGAGGAACTTTGGGGAAACAACCCATGGCTTATCGTTAATGAAAACACGAATAGCTTCAACGCAGCGCGTCTTTTAGGAGATATTAATGCTACCTACCACATCAATGACCGCACGAACATTCGTTTGCGTTCTGGTCAGGACATGAAAAATGATATTCGTCAGTACCGCAGAGCGACTTCTACTAAAAAAGTACTATTTGGTAGCTACCGCGAAGACCGTCTTTCATTTAGAGAGAATAATACTGAGGCGCTTTTGTCCTGGGCAAATGCTGCACCAATGGAGCAAAAAGATTTACGTATCGATGCTAAACTAGGTGGAAACCTTATGATGCAACAGAGCTCATCGCTAGTTGCGAATAATCCTCAGCTTCTTCAACCGGGTGTTTTCACTTTAACGAATAACCGCTCAAACGTGCAAACTGAAAGCCGTTATGCACGCAAGGCGATTCGCTCACTGTTTGGTTTGGCCTCTTTTGCTTACAAAAGCACATACTATTTAGACTTAAGTGCTCGTAATGACTGGTCTTCTACGCTACCCACGGCCAATAACAGTTACTTCTACCCTGCGGCTTCCGCTTCGATGATCGTTTCTGAAATGGCAGACTTAGGTTCAATCAGTTTCTTAAAACTTCGTGCTGCTGCTGCTGCTGTAGGTTCAGATACGGACCCCTATCTTTTGAATAATACGTACAGCCCTGCTGCAATGTTCGGTGGTTATCCAGCCTTTGGTATCAATACTTTTGCGACCAACCCTGACCTGCGTCCAGAACGTACTAATTCAATCGAATTAGGTATTGACGCCCGCTTCGCGAAAGGACGCATTGGTATGGATTTAGCGGTTTATGACATGACAACTGAAGATCAGATCATTTACCTACCTGTGGCCACTTCTACTGGACGTACCAGCAGACTGGCGAACGGTGGTGCCATCCGTAACAGGGGTGTTGAACTTCAGTTGTTTGGTGATATCGTTAAAAACGATAAGCTTACCTGGAATTCACGAATCAACCTTGGTGCGAATCGCGCTGTTGTGACTGAACTACCTGCCGGTGTTAGCGGAGGTTATCCGATCGTAGCGAGCATGTTCCCTAATGATGGTGGAACTGTAGGCTTAGAATACGTTGCAGTAGAAGGTGAACTTTTAGGTCAGCTTAAAGGACTAACCTTTATGCGTGATGCAGATAATAACATCATCCACCAGGACGGTTTACCAATGGTAAGTGAAGAAAAAAGTACGATAGGTTCTTACCAGCCAAAAGCACGTATCGGTTGGATGAATAGTTTTTCAGTGGGGAACTGGCAGGCAAATATTCTATTTGATGGACAGATCGGCGGATTGATATATTCACGTTCACATACTTTGCACAACACAGCAGGTAATCTTGTAAACGATAACGATCCGCACCTGGATATGAATGCCATTGACGGTCGCGTAGTCTACGGTGTAGATTACGATAGTAATGGTGAACCAGTATACAACCTTGATCAAGAAGGTGGCGTAGTCGGTTCTGGTGTCATGTACGATGCTAGTGGAAATCTAGTACCGAACACAGTATCTGTGCCAATACGTGATTACTATTACAAATACTACGGCAATGTTTGGAGTAGAGATAACATTGAGCCATCCACGTTCGATGCCTCTTACCTAAAGCTTCGTCAACTAAGTATCGCTTACACAATACCTGCAGACAAGCTTGCCAACACTGGGCTAAAAGGTCTTACCGTAAGCTTTGTTGGACGTAATCTTCTTTTATTCACTAAGGTTCCGACCATTGATCCAGAAACGTATTCCATAAGAAACGGACTGTTTGTGAATGGGTACGAGAGCACTTCTATGCCTTCACTAAGAAGCTTCGGATTCTCTATCAATGCAAACCTTTAAGACTCTAACAATGAAAAAATTATTATTTATAGGCGCGCTCATCGCAATGGCGGGTCTTAGTTTTCAAAGTTGCGAGAAATTATCATCTATTAATGAGAACCCTAACGAGCCCTCGAATGTAGATGCTGGTGTATTGTTTACAGAAGGCGTACGTTCAAGCGTAAGTACTTCTGTTACTCAGAGCTACCTGTTAGGAAATGTTGCTTCTCAGCTTGCGGCTAAAACACTGCGTGCAGTTATTGGCGAGTATAGCTGGAATGCCTTCCCAAACACATGGAATCAAAACTATGCGAGTCTAGGTAATATTATCGAGGCAGAGCGTGTAGCAGCAGAAGCCGGGAATGCACAAATGGAAGGTGCGGCTAAAGTAATGAAGAGCTGGGTGTTTTCAACACTAACCCTAGCCTATGGAGACATTCCGTATACAGAGGCTATTACTGGCTCAACAGATGCGGAATGGTTTCCGGCATATGATACACAGGAAGAAATCATTACGGGTACAAACGGACTGTTAGAAGAGTTAGCTAGGGCAGTTCAATTGCTCGATAACGGTGGATCTATTCAAGGCGATATTCTTTTTAACGGCGATGCTGCTAAATGGAAAAAGCTGGCCAATGCAATGCGCCTCCGTCTACTTATGTACATCTCGGAGAAGCAAAATGTAAGTGCTGAATTTGCTGCAATTGTAGCGAGCGAATCATTAATGGAAAGCAACGCCGACAATGGTATACTAACCTATACTGGTAACTTCCCGAACGAATACCCATTGGTTCCTTTGAAGCAAGGTGATTTCGATGCAGTCGCTATCAGTACAAATGCACATGCGGCTTTAGACAGCTTAAATGATCCTAGAATGTATGTTTACGCACGTCCAAACAATGCATCTACAGTCTTTGCGGACCCATCTATCCCAGCTACTTATGACGGCGCGGATAACGGAAGCACGGCAATTAGTGCTTCGTGCGACAAGAATGGATCACGCCTAGGTTATGCGTACTACAATTATCCTGGACATGATCAAGCAGGAACGATGGCAGAAGGCATTATCATGACCTACGCAGAGCAACAATTCTTACTAGCGGAAGCAGCGCATAACGGTTGGATCACTGATGATGCTGGGACGCACCATGCGAGCGGTGTTCAAGCTTCTCTGGAATACTATGGCGCAGACTTTGGTATGACCGGATGGACCGATTTTGCAGATTACATTGCGAATTCTGGTGCAGGTTATGACAACAGTATTAATAGTATTCGTGAGCAGAAATGGTTGGCCATGTTCTTTACTGGACTTGATAACTATTTCGAGGTAAGACGCTGGTATACTCAAGAAAGTGGGAATTGGGCTAATCTTCCATTCATCTCAGCACCGTGTTCCAATACAAACGGTGATGTGTTGCCAATGCGCTTTCTCTACCCAGGTAATGAAGCGAGTTTGAATCCGGACAACTACTTCAATGCTATTGTTGTAATGGGGGGTAATACTCAAAACACAAAAATGTGGGTAGTTGATTTATAATTAGTCAGTTACTAACGTTAACCATTCTAACCACGGTGTGCTCCGGTATACCGTGGTTTACTATTAAAAATGACTCATGAGCGAACCCATTAGAAGCGATAAGAAAACATTGTTTGGTGCAGCTATAAACCCGCCGGTGTTCTTCGGATCATTGATCGTGTTGCTCTCTTTAATCAGTACCACCATTATCATCGGTGAGCCTGTGGAGGAGCTCTTCAGACAGGTTCAAGCCAATATTAGTGATGCCGCGGGGTGGTTCTTCATCTTGCTAGCTAACCTTCTGATGTTTTTTCTCATCTATCTGGCCTTTTCAAAATTTGGGAAGATCAAACTAGGCGGGGCAGATGCAAAACCAGACTTCTCACGTATCTCATGGTTTTCGATGTTGTTCTCGGCTGGTCTGGGTATAGGACTACTATTCTATGGGGTCGCGGAGCCCATCTACCACTTTAACGACAACCCGTTTGTCGATAATACCGATACCATAGCCGCAGCGAAGAGCGCTATGGGAATCACCTTTTATCATTACGGCATACAGGCTTGGAGCATCTATGCTACGGTAGGCTTAGCTCTTGCTTTTTTCACGTTCAATCTCAAACTTCCACTTACGATACGCAGTATTTTCTATCCCTTGCTCGGAGATAAAATTTATGGACGTTGGGGAGACTTAATCGACATCATTTCTGTCATCGCCACTGTAGTAGGTCTAGCTACCTCGCTAGGTTTAGGAGCACAACAGGTAAATGCCGGTTTAGAATACCTGTTCGGAATCGGATATTCACGAGAAGCCCAAATGGTAATAATCGTCGTAATTACCGCCCTCGCTACCTTCTCCTTGCTCGCTGGCTTGGACAAAGGAATTCGCAGACTTAGCGAAGTTAACATGGGCTTAGCGATGGTCTTAATGGTGTTCGTACTAGCGATCGGACCTACAGCATTTCTCATGGACAGCTTCGTCCAAAATCTAGGGTACTACATCGACAATTTCTTCAAAATAGGTCTATGGACCGAATCTTTTGTTGGGGTTAAAGACGATTCAAACTGGCAAAATATATGGACCGTATTCTACTACGCTTGGTGGATCGCGTGGTCACCGTTTGTGGGAATATTCATTGCACGCGTATCAAAAGGCCGCACCATCACTGAATTTATTTTAGGTGTGGTCTTGGTCCCATCGCTATTGACCTTCTTATGGATGAGTATTTTTGGAGGTAGTGCACTGTATTTTGAACTGCTCGGGGACCATAGTATTACTGCTGCAGTGAATGAAAATGTAGCTACAGCCATATTTAAATTATTAGAAAAGTATCCCTTAGTAACCATATCCTCAGGTCTAGCCATCCTGCTTACCACTAGCTTCTTTGTTACAAGCTCTGACAGTGGTTCTATGGTAGTTGACACGCTTACTTCCGGCGGGCGTCATGATGCGCCAAAGATTCAGAAGATTTTTTGGGCAGCTATGGAAGGTGCTACTGCCTCAGTACTCTTGCTTTATGGAGGACTTACTGCTCTTCAGAGCGCTACCACTATTACAGGTTTAGCATTTGCGATTATTCTCGTCATTATGGCAATCAGTTTTTACATGAGCTTAGAAAAATACTACGACGAGCACTTTAAAAGTGACGATAAAAAGAGCGCTTAGTACAGCCATGAAAAAAGGTAAAGGTCCGGCTTTACCGGACCTTTACCTTTTCTATTATTACTCTTTGCTCTGGTCTTTATTTACTGCCCATTCCACCTTTGTCCGCGTTGTCTTGAACGCTGGACTGAGATTCTTTTCTAGGTTGCTGTGCTTTGTTGTTTCGGAAAATATTCCAAATAGTAAAATATATATAGATCGCGAATAAAACGCCACCAACCATGTACATCTGAATACTCATAACCTACTCTTTTTTAGAATTAGTCAATCTACGCTGACGTATAGCGATGGCAAATAATAAAATAGTCCCTGGCCAATGTGCAGAATACTGAGCATCTTCCGGGTGTCCCGTGAGTCCTAACACCACGGAATAAAGCAATGCTACAAAAGCAATTATTACGGGATACCAATTATTAATGAATCGTACCATATATATAAGGATTTTAAACTGTTTATTAGGACAACACTTATTTCACAATGTGGTTCATTGCGGAGCCGTAGTTGGTATAGAAGGATTTTGCCGCTTCCATTCTAACCTCACGGGCAATGATCGAAGATTCCCAGATACTTCTGAGTGAATCCTGTGCGTTCATATTGTTTCGAGAAAACACACCAAAAGACAAAATTCCTGCAAATATCAAATAGTAAATTCTCTTCATTCCTTTATTAAAAATGGTTTCTACTCAAAACAATATTCCGTTATACTTTTTTTCTATTTCACGCTTAGAAGTGAAAGCGAAGCAACTTATTGTTGTTACATTTATTAACTAACATAAATGTTTCATAACTATGAAAAAGACTCTTTTCGCATTATTCGTTGTGGCGATTTCCTTTATGAGCTGCGACAAACCTCTACCTGAATATACAATTGAAGGCAAATGGTTATGGTCTCCAAGTGAAAACAGAGCAGATGCCAATACAATGTATGAATTCATCGATGGGAATATATATACGTCTTATTGTATTACTTGTCCCGGTGATGATGATTATTGGAACTCTTTAGATAGTACAGATAGAATTCCTGGAATTCATAGTTACACTTTTGATGGAGACACTTTAGTATGGGATGGAACGCCGAGAGGAGTCACATTTGAATGTGATGGTGGTAAATTAGAATTTCACCTTGGTATGAAACTTTGGAGATTGAGTTCTGACTGTCAATAATTGTTTTTGACTTATGACACTTAACTTAGGAATAGTATTATTCCCGAAATATAAAAAAGCCTTGATGCTGTGTATCAAGGCTTTTTTATATGGACATAGATAATGCCACATAGGGTTTGAGACCCGCCGACTCCAAATGATCATGACCCTAGTTTTTATCCATAAATCGAGTTTGAATAGGAGGCCTACTTATTGAAAGGCAGAAAAGGATTGCTTCAAGTCTTCGATTAAATCCTCTGCATCTTCCAATCCAAAACTTAAACGAATCGTACAAGGGGTTAGCCCCATATCTTCTTTTTCGCAATTTTCCATGGAAGCGTGACTTCCGGTATAGGGCTGGGCGACCATTGAGGTAACACATGCCATCCCTGTGCCAGTACTAAACAATTTTAATGAATCACAGAATTCATTGTATTTAGACACATTTTTGTCCTGGATATCGAAAAATAAAAGCGTAGCATAATCCTTCATTTGGGTACCATCAATCTCGGGATAATACACCTTTTTAACTTCCTGTCTTGTTTCTAAGAATTCTGCAATTCGTTTTGTTGTCTTACCTTGTTTTTCCAAACGAACTTCTAGTGTATGAAGGCTCCGACGAAGCAACCAAGCGCTATGCGCATCAAGGTTTGCTCCTGTATAAAATCGCTGACTTTTCAATTTCTCAGCAATTTCAGATGTATTAGTTAGAACTACTCCACCCATTACATCACTATGACCGGAAATATATTTAGTAGCACTATGTAATGAAATATCAGCACCTAAAGAACATGGATGCTGGTACAAAGGAGTTGCCCAAGTATTATCTACCACTACTAGACAGTTAGGGTTTAATTCCTTGTAAACGTTTGAAATCAATTGAATGTCAATAGAATATAAAAACGGGTTAGTAGGGGTTTCGAAAAAAACGAAATCGGCTCTAGTGACTTCTTTAACCCTGTCACCCAGATTTACCACGATTAATTCTAAACCATAATGTGATGTATACCACTGAAAGAGCTTGTATGTACAACCATAAGTGAATTGGTTTAATACAATAGTTTGCCCCGGTTTTAGTAATGAAAGTGCCAATGTAATGGCTGACATTCCTGTAGTCGTTGCAATACTATAAGTTGTCTCCTCTAGTACACAAATTGCATCTTCCAGTTCTTGTACGTTAGGGTTGTTCTTTCGAGAATAGAAAAATTCCGATTGCGCCTCAAAGGCTGAATTTTGATACAATGGGGTAACGGCTGGAAAAGCGTTGCTAGTATCAACTTTTGTATGTAATGCTTGAGTAGTTGTTTTCAATTTAGATACTTATGAGATGATTGTGATAATTCTTCAACAGGGAAATGTGCTCGATCTAAAACCGGCAGGAATGATAAACTTCCCTTGAAATTGGCACTAATTCGAATTGCATTTTCATTTTCTGATCGACGAGATAAAATGAGTCTTTCCAAATCACCAGAAATTTGGATGTATTCTGTTTTTCCATTAGGAAGGTGATCTACTCTGAGCTGCATATCGTTATGATTTTCATTAACCACAACATGCAGACTATTCACCCCATCTTCCCAGGCGTAATCATTTGTTTGAATACCTGTAAAGTCATCAAAATTGATGGGCGTAGATTGACCTTTTAACGGTTCGGTAATTACAGTAGTTGATCCACAATTACTACAACAATCATCCTCAGTAACACCGACAACATCTACTGTTAATCCAAATCGCCTAACAAGCGTTGATGAGCATTTGTGACAATTTGTGTTACTCACACCGTCAGCATACACATTACCCAGATAGCAATACTTGATTCCTCTTTGCAGCACTATGTCCCGCAGTCGTAGCAATGTTTCAGTAGTAGTTCTCGTCTTGGTATACCTAAATGCGGGATGATATGCTACTAAGTGTAAAGGAGTCTCTGCACCCACATTTTCAATAATCCAATCTGCCGTTTTTATCGCATCCTCACCATTATCATTCATGTCAGTAACAATCAATTGGCTAATTTCAAGATGGCGATCGGTCAGGCTAATCTGCTTAATTCTTTCCAAAATTGGCTCCAAACTTCCCTTGGTGTACTTACGATACATTTTTTCATCCATTCCCTTAAGAGAAATACTAAAAATGTCAATAACTTCAATGAGTTCATTTAACGGCTCCTCCTCAATATACAAGGCTGACTTATAGAGCGTTTTTATACCATAATTCTTTGCAAGTCTCGAAGTATCTACAACAAACTCTTGCCAGACCACAGGATCGTTGTATGTCCATGATATAATATCGATCTCATTCTCTAGGGCAAGGTTGATAACATCCTCCGGCGTATAAAAATGTACGTTTTTATCATTAAGATGTTTGACTTGTGATGTTTGCCAATTCTGACAATAACTACATGCCATCATACAACCAATATTACCCATACTGAGAATTCGAGAACCAGGCCTATAGTGATTAACGGCCTCCGTTTCAATATTCTCTATAGTAGCTTGGACCGATACGCCATAGTTAAATGTGTGTAGCTCATCGCCCACACGACCTCTGACCAAACAAAAACCTTTTTGCTCTTCCTTTAGTGTGCAATGTCTTGGGCAAAGGTTGCACTCTACCTTATCTCCTTTCTTTTGCCAATAATTAGCCAAACGAGATTCATTTCTCCAATTTCTGTTATCAGTATTACTCATTATATTAATAGACTTTTTTTAGTTCTTCTAGGGTAAACGGGAGTGCTCCTTCGGAGATAGCATCTTCTAAAATTAAAACATTAACCGAGCGCCTCGAATCAGTACTATCAAGAGCTATGTCGTTGTAATTTTTTAAGATAGGGTTTTTAAATATTGAGGCCAACATCTCAACCGGATTAGAAAGAGTTTCATCCATAAAGCGTTGGATAAATAACGATTCTATGTCTGTATTAACGATTACTTTAGCATCTTGAGAGCACCTCCCTGAAAATCTCAATGCTTCCCAGGGTTCTAGACCGATTATTACATGAACCTCTCCCATGGGTATATGACTAGAAATAAGCTCAAATTTATCCGTATCAAAAATTCTAAGTTCAGAATACACGGTCCCCATTCTTTGTGCGCCACCTTTAAAACTAGCGCCCTCACAACCGAATCCTTTTCTAAGTGCGAGCAATCGAATAAGTTTTGAAAGGTGCTGTACTCCGCGACCCCCTGTGCCACATACTATTATATTTAAAATACTTCCTTTCATTGTGTCTCATGTATTGTAATAGCACCATTTGGGCAAATTTCATGACATACCCCACACCGCACGCAACGCTCTAAATCGATTTTCAAGTCAAGTGAAGCAGAGTGTTCACTTAAATTAATAATCGCCGGGCATGCCAAATCTTCATAACACAAACCACAATCACCACATTTGGAAGAATCTATTTCAGGATATAATCTACCCCTGCGATCTTCAATAAATTCATTCCCAGCGAGAACGCAAGCTCCTTTAACCCAGAAAACGCGTACTCCCGAATTACTTAATTCACTTTTAAACTTTGCAATAAAATCCTTTGGATCATAAGGTGAGACATCCACGACCTTATCAACACCCATCGCTTTTAGAAATGAATGATGGTCAAATTCGCCTGATGTTGGTGATTCTTGATGCCCAGTCATTGCTACTGTACTGTTATCAAACACCATATGAATAAGGTTGATGTTATTTTGGACGGCGCTCATCAATGAAAGGGCACCTCCATGAAAAAAGCTGCCATCCCCACCGGTGGAAATTATAGGCTGGGACTTTAGTACCTGGGCCATACCTTGAGATATGCCTATACCTGCATTCATGCACAAAAGCCAATCTGCCCGAAATGGAGGAAGTGAAGAACATCCAATGTCTCCACCAATAACACCATCTAATTCTTTCATTACAGCATCAATGGCAAAAAAAGAACCCGTATGTGGACAACCTTCGCAAAAAGATCCCAATCGCTCGGGCACAGACACCTGAGGAATTGACTTTGCAGTATGGATTTTGAGATTAAACTCTTCTCTGAAAAACTCCATGATACTTTCTCGCGAAAGTTCACCGTATGAAGGGAATATATCTTTACCTCGCACCTTACATTGCAAGTCATTGAAACAAGTCATTTTGACCTGATTCTCCATAAAGCCATCTTGATCTTCGATGAAAATGATTTCGGTTTTTCCTACCGTAAACTCTTTTATAATTCGCTGATTTACAGGGTATACCAAATCCATATTTAGTAAGTGGATCTTATCTTGTAAATCAAATTCTTCAATACATTCGTGCACCATTGAGTACGCTAGTCCCCTAGTGACAATACCTACGCTGGCTTCATTATTGAAACGTTTTTTAGTCCAATTTTCATCTTCTCCTACGGCATTGATTTTTTCAACCAACTTTTTATGATTTGCAACAGCGCGACGTCCAACATTAATGTACCTCTCATCGTCTTTATGGAAATAGAACTCTTTTTTCTCAGATTGGAAATCTATCTCGACTTCTACCTTCGAAACATTATATGCCAACCTCCCTGGAACGAAGAGAAGAATTGGTATTTTGTATTTCTCCGAAAGCGAAAAAGCATCTCGTGCAAAGTCGTAACATTCCTTTATTGTCGTTGGCTCCAAGAGTGGAAAATTAAACTGCGGCACATACCAATGAACATCTTCTTCGCCTGTACTAGAATTCGCACCAGGATCAGTTCCTACTACGACAACCATACCACCGTTAACCCCAGTATATCCGAGATAATTTAAAGGATCAGCAGCAATATTAAGTCCCACGTGTTTCATTACACACAGGCTTCTCGCTCCACATAAACTTGCTCCAGCTGCGGACAAAGCGGCTACGTGTTCATTCAAAGAATCATTGAACTCAATTGAAGTTTTAAATCTTGCATCTAACGCTTTAAGCGAAGGCTCCACGAAATTCACAGGTGAACCCGGGTAGTGAGACATAAAATTTACTCCCGCACTCAGCGCACCCCACGCAATAGCTTGATTTGCATTTACCAAAGCAGTCTCTTTATGCCTCATTCAAATATTTTTTTGTGATCCAATTAATAACCCACTGCATCAAAGTCAATTCACTAATGACCCCAATAGTAAAAACCATAGCCGAAATCCAACCAAATGTTCGTATTGGTTCAAAGCTGGTAAATATGAAAAAACCGAAACATATAGATAGAATTAAACCGGAGGACAGAACACTGAAAGACAACTCTTCCATATCCTCCTTAAGCCGAATTCTTCTGTAGAGAATATGAACCGTATCGTCATCTAATAAACCGAGACAAATTACAGCTGAAATTGCTGAAACCATGTTTATATCTAATTTCAAGAGATAAAACATCAGTACCATAAACCCTAAGGGAATAAGATTTGGAACCAAGCCTAACAATGATGCAGCTATGGATCTTGTCATTATGAGAATCATTAAAAATATGAAAGCTCCAGCAGTAGCAAGCGACTTAATTAATGATATCGAAATACTATGATTTACCTCCTCCATTAGCAATAACGGACTGATCTGAGAAACCTTTATGCCTACTGGTGGAGCTGGTAGAATCTCATTTATTCGGTTTTTACTAAAGGCTACAACATCTTTAGCATCTTTAAAACCCAGCTCTATTCTTGAAACACCTTGTTCATGTATTTGATATAGATTTCTTTTTCCAAGCAATTGGAATAAATCAATAGGTAAACCAAATCGAGATAGAAGCGTAATTCGATCCGATGGAGATACAACATATCTCACTTCAGGAGAGGCTCTTAGTACCTCTGTACAAGTTTGAAGAAATTCGTCATATTCCTTGTCATTTGAATTGTTGAGATTTTCTATCATAACATTGAGTGTAATACTCGAATAAAAGTTTTCTCTTAACTCGTTATGGCTCTCACTTATTCGAGAATTTTTTGGAAAAAAAGCCTCGGTATCGGACCTCACTGAAAGCTCACTAATAAAAAACAAAGAGATTATTGAAATCCCCATTAAGGTATAAGAAATCCACTTCTTATTTTGTCCAAAGAAATTGGCAACAGAGTGAATTTTAGCTTCATAAAGTCTACTTGGATTTAACCAAACCAGTAAGTGAGGCCCAAATGCAAATGCAAGCAAAAACTCAATCATTAAAGCTAAAGCTGTAATTAAACCAAACTCTTGGATGTACGTACTTTCATTAAAAAAATAGAAGCTTAAGAACGCTACTGCAGTTGTAGCAGAAGAATAAAATGATGGCACTATGTATCTATTAACTACACCAGTCATCCGTTCTACTTTATCCTCTCCTTGCTGAGAAATATATCCTGACAAAAGATGCAGAGCATCGGAGAGTGATAGGATTAGGACAATCGGGAATACCATCAATGCAA
This sequence comes from Schleiferiaceae bacterium, assembly GCA_965204625.1. Taxonomy (GTDB): domain Bacteria; phylum Bacteroidota; class Bacteroidia; order Flavobacteriales; family Schleiferiaceae; genus UBA10364. The sequence continues at coordinate 367,171 of CBDBET010000005.1, read as the reverse complement.
TTAAGTTGATATCTATCCCTAGTAATCCAAATAACCATAGCGCGACTCCTACAGGGGCAATTATGACAAATCCACAGTATAGGAATACCCTCCAGTCCCTAAATACTATTGAAATAAATAAGATGAAAAACCCTAAAATAAATGATACAACTAACACAATATCCTTTCCTATATGTTCTTCAATTGCATCTTCTAAATGAGCAGGACTCATTATTCCAATAGACTGAACATATGGCATTTCAAGTGAAGTAAGTTGATCAAAGAATTCGACGTTAATTTTCGCTTCATCCTCTAAGGCTACCACAATAAGGCAGCTCTTACGATCTTTTGCTACCAGTTTTTGAATAACAGGAACCCTTGCTATTTTTTCTAAATAAGCCTTGAGTCCAATTGGCTGCTCATCATCACCTAGATCCAAATACCTCAGATAATCAAAAGGGGATGAAATTAATGCATTGGGATATTGAGTTCGGATTTTCTTCGTAAGCCTACGACAATCTTTTCGGATATTATCAAGGTTGTCATTTGAGGGAACTACCTGAAGGTATATAGTGGACTTTTGACCAAATAATTCATTAAAGCGGTTCAAATCTTGAAACGGCTCATTGTTCTGAAGCTCAAACCCCGACAGACTTCCATTTAATTGCGGTAGAGGAAAAACAATGCCGCCAAGAAATAAAAATATCAAAGCAATAGAAAACAACCATTTTCTTTGGACGACAATGAAGTTTGTTAATCGGGTCATTTCATAACCCTTTCTTTAAACAAGCTCGCTAACAAGTGAGGAACGAAGAGTGGATTCACCTTTGAATTTTTTAACTCATTATAGTTTAAGTTTGGTTCCTTATGATGCTCGTGGTGCAACCCATTATTAAAGAAGAAGAAATTGTACCACCTACCGGAATAAGAATAAGTAAACTCTTCACCATACTTCCTTGGTAGATGCTGTCCATAATTAGTCAATGAAATTAATGACCAACCTATGTAAATCATTATGATATACATTAAACAGTACCAAGGGTTTATCAATCCAATAAGGATATAAAGCGCACCAATTAAGATTAATTGAGGCAATAGCTTTTTCTTCTCTTTTATACTGAGATAACCCTCAGACTCTGCTTTTACGATCATATTAACCCCTGAAGGAACCCACCACATAAACACATACCGAAACAAACCTTTAGGGACTATTTTATTTTCTTTTAAAATCCATGTACTGCTAAAATCACCTATGCTATTGTCATACCTATGATGATTAAAGTGCTGCATTTGATAAAAGTTAAATGGCAGGCCCAGATTTAAAGTGTAGAGACTTTCAAATAATATGTTCATTAGTCTATTACTGTATTTAAAGTGAACGAAATGATGAATAGTGATGTGAAGTGAGAAATTCATGAACAACCCTGAACACAACAAAAGAAAGGCACTAACAAATATTCTATCATTCATATAATACAAGGCACAGATAAATGAAAAAGCCTGCATAACAACGAATATCTGTAACTTGAATCTTAGCATTTTTGGGAATTAAAATATTTATTTAACATACTGACATCCAATACACTTAGAATGTTTTCTTCCTCCTCTTTAAAGAGCTTGGCAGGGCATTCAACACCGGACAGCTTAATATTGCCATTTAAGAGTTTTTGCACGGCTAATCTTATAGCCTTCGCTGTCGTCCCATACATATCCTTATTCTCTAAAACTACTGCATTTCTTTCACCACGTTTATTTTCGAACTCAATAACAATTTCACTTCTTTGACGGGTCCTTTGTTCTTGCGTTGGTCCTTTGGACTTCCGCTTTTTCAATTTTTCTAACTCAACCTCCAAATCAACTTCAGGGGATGATGAATGTGCCACGTATTTAGCCTCATCATTACTAAGTAAGATGTAAGACTGAGCATTTTTACATTGAAATCTTGATTTAGCAAAGGCGATTTCTGGAAGAGGATAGGGAACAGCAACGAGTTCTTCCTCACCAAAACGAACTGGAAATCTATACTCAATGTGAAATGTTTCCCAATCATTATCGATTACACAGTAAAGTTTCCGATAGCGAGATAGTTTCATAGTTAACTTAGTTCCTGGAGATACTCTGTTTTCATTAAACCAGTAATATGTTTTCAATCCTTTAACTTCTTGATTATTCTGCTGCAGAATTAGATCTACGATTAATGACTCAAATGCGCATCCGTGTAAAATGAGACTATCCGAGGATTTCGCGATGTCATTTAATTCCTCCAAAGAATTTCTTAAGACACCTACTTCACCAGTGATATCGATATACTTCTTCCCTGCTTTAGCTACTTGAGAGATGAAGAAAGTAGATTCTTCTTCAAAAGGACCCGCGCAATTCACGATAATATCTGTACATCTTAATAATTCGTGCACGTCCGCTTCCACAGTCATATCTAGGCAAAGCGCCTTAGTTGCATATTCGCATTCCCCTTTAAACTCGTTGAGAGCGAATTCATTTCTTCCTGCGATTACATATGAAATACCTGATTTATCAAATTCTTGACAAATCAACTTTCCAGTATAACCATAAGCGCCAACTACCACTACTCCCATTCTTTGAAATCTAGAATGATATTATCAGGAGGGTTTATGATCGTTTTATTTGGAACTATCCTACCCGCTGCTATAATATTTCCTCCACCCGTTTTTGAATCGTGCCCATAAGCGATACCAAGTAAGGGTTGCATTGAGTCAATTAACCCTTTCGATGTAGGGATTTTAATGGTGCCGCGATCTAAGCGTATATCACAATTTATAACCGCAAAACAGGCCGAGTTTCTTCCAAATACTGATAGTTGATACGGTCCATGTATGAGAAAGGCCTCTTCATACGTCAAGCAACTATTGATATAGTTACTATTACCTATGTGCGTTCCCTTGCCCAAAACTGAAAGAACCACAGAAACATTATCAGAGATGTAACAATTATCCTCAACGGCTGAGAGTCGAACTACTGCATTTGCGCCAATACGCACATTATCTCCAATGATAGACCCTTCAATGATTGCACTTGGATGAATGACGCAGTTTTTTCCAATTCGATTCATTCTTTTCAGGCCGAAATAATACCACCTACCGCTCGAAAAATTGAACATATTACTTAATGCCTGAGGTAATCTGCTTTGAAGACTTACCGTTCGAGACAAATTGACGGCTAGATTCGCCATCAAAACATGAAATGGAGAATTCAAATGAACGGCAAAACAATCGCACTGATCCATGGAGTACTTTCCCCCTGAAACTAATTGATTAGGGAAGACTATCGCACTTTCAAAAATCTTTTGACTTATCTCCGCAATCTCTCTCGTCCCATCTTTAAGGAAGAAAAATTCAAACACGTGATGATCATCAGTATCTAAATCATTTGGCAATACAAAGCGTTCATTGAACGAATTCCTCGGTAGAGCAAATTGCAAGGAACGTGATGTTCTCCTAGACAATTGAATGGCTTGATCTAAGAATTTCTTAGTAAAATATAGATCTGCAGAAAAAACGAAACAACTGGTCTCTAAAACAGCCTCACTAGAATCTACATCAATAAGTACACCACCAACAGATGAAATATACTCTTGATGAATATCGAGTAACCTTTTACCTACAATGGGTGTATCCAATATTGGATCGTTAAACCCATGTAAAACCGATTTTTTTTTAATGCGATAGAAATTCATTTGTTTTCTTATTCCTGAATTTCTAGTCTGTAAACCACAATCTTACATAAAGATTCCACAGTAAATAATTTTACTAAACCATGTACAGTTAACCCCTCCGTTAACAGTGACGAATCTATCTCCGTCATATGTTTTCGAAGCATTGCTAATCCCTCATGAGTTATAACTCCTTCCTCTTCATATGGGGTGTCACCGAGTTCTTCTCGTACTCTTGATTCAATATCGCTGACTTTGAGTTCGATACCGTAATGAGATTCTAATTCAAACAGAATATCCACCATATCAATTGAGTCAATTGCTAACTCATCAAAAATGGTCTGCTTAAGTTTTATTTCTTCTTTAGGAGTGCCAATAGAATTTTCAATAGTTTCAGCTACTACGCTAAATATTTCGTCCTGTTCTTTCATTGTTATTCGTGTTTATATTTAAAACATACCTCCATCTATAGTGAAGGTTTCTCCAGTCATATATGACGCAGTAATATTCGATGCTACGAATAATACTGCCTTAGAAATTTCATTCGGATGCCCGAACCTAGATAGGGCTGTGGAGTCATTAACTATATCATTAGCGCGTTCTAATAATGGGCCACTCATTGCCGTATTGATGACTCCAGGACGTATACAATTCACCCGGATATTCTTTCTTCCTACCTCGGTAGAAAGTGCTCTAGTAAACGCGTCCAATGCTGCCTTAGCAGCAGCATATACCGCAACACCTCTACCTTTCTTAATAGCGGAAACAGACGAAATATTAATAATACATCCTTCCTTTTGCCTAAACATTGGACGAAGTACAGCATGGCTCAAATAAATTGGACTTTTAAAATTCAAATCTACCATTGAATCAATATGATGCTGATTCAGCAGGGCAAATGGATTTTCATGGGCAAAACCAGCACAATTCACTAGAATATCTATTCGAAGAAATTTATCGGTAATTTCTCTTACAACCGATTGAATTTCCTCGTAATTCAATAAATCACAAACCTTCGAATGTAAATTCATATCTGAAACATTTTGGTCTTTAATCCACTGCCGTACTTGCTCCATCTTCTGTTCGTTACGTATCAAACCAACAACGACCGCACCTTCTAAAAGAAAATCAATTGCAATCTGTCGCCCAATTCCTCCAGTAACTCCAGTGAGGATCACAATCTTACTCTTAAGACCTAATTCCATCTATTTCATTTTTGACGGCTAATACCGTATTTATACCGCCAAATGCAAAATTGCTTGTTAAAGCATATTTGATATTGGCTTGTCTGTCCTCCCGAACTATATCTAACTCCGTTTGACAAGGGTTTTTTGTATTCAGATTTTTAGGGATATATCCATCCTTCATAAGTTCAAGTAAAATACAGAACTCTTGAATCCCAGCAGCTGCAATGGCATGTCCGTGTCTATCTTTGGTGGATGATATGGGGGTGCCCTTTGGCAGCACTTGTTCTAAAGCCTTTAGCTCCAATTCATCGTTATGACGAGTACCCGTTCCATGTGCCAAAACATAATCTATCTGATTAGAAGAAATTTTCGAATCATTAATTGCGTTCTCAACCGCAGCAGTCATTGATAGCCCCTCGGGATCAGGTGCTGTAATCTTATATGCATCGAGAGTATTACCATAACCTAATAATTCAGCAACAGGGTTCAGATTATGTTCTTTAACAAATGATTCAGAAGCTAGTACCACAAAACCAGCCGCTTCACCCGCTAGTGTTCCTTTCCGGTGCAGATCAAAGGGTCTGCAGCTTACCTCTTCTGTAGATTCTGTAATTACTCCAAGCTTTCCAAAGGAGATAATTGCTAATAGATTAATTAATGAATCCGTACCTCCCGAAATAACCACTTCTGCTTCACCATTCTTTATAGCGTCATATCCTAATGCTATAGCCTGGGTGCTTGATACGCAAGCCGTTAATACTGACTTTTGAAATGCAGCGGCTTTAAATTTTTCTGCTAGATAAATTGAATAGAGATCGTACGGATTGTTAACGGAATTTAACTTTATGCCGTTATCATTGATTCTAGTAAAAAGCTCATTTATTGGAATGCTTCCAGAATTCAAATGTTTTAGTAGTTCTTCCTCATAATTTTCAAATGCGGTCACATCTGCCCCGACCCCGATGATCACGCCTGTTTTTTCGGGTTCTAGAAGATTGATTAAAGTGTCCAACCTGTGTCTAGCTATACCAAAACATGATGCCAATAATTCTAGCTTTCTATCATGACAACAAACCTCTTTAATATGTTGAGGCTCATCCTTTATAAACCCGTTGAGATCCTCTTGAACCTCGGCGGCTTTTCTAAATGGCAAGCCCTCGGTATCCACACGATTAACTATACGGTCTGCTGAAAAACCCTTTTTGAGATTTGGCAATATATGCTCCTTCCCGACTGCTATAGGACTGACAACCTCATATTCTATGACGTACGTTTTGTCTCCTAACATTTTTTAATCTTTATGATGGATTCTCTACCGTAGATATCCCTATCTACAACATTCACCGTAGCTATTGAGGCATCAAACATCTGAATTCCTTCAATTATACCTAAGAGACTGTTGGCGGAACCCAGATTCCCATACGATTCAAAAAGAGATTTCGATTTCGCGCCGCTATCCTCGCAGTATTCTAAATCTTTTTGATTTTCTTTTGACGTGAATGCCCCTGAGCAGATAATTAAATCGCTTTCACCAATTTTCGCGATTTTATTCCATTTACGATCTATTTTTTGTTCCGTTAAACTGGGTACTTTCAAGCCTAATTTAACATCTTTAATTTCACACAAAGCTCCTTTAGGTTTTGTATCCGACTTTACTACTTCTAGCAAACCAACGCCTGCAGATTCTCGCCAACCAGCGGTATAGCCAACAACAGAGGAATTCATTAAAAATGAGTAGTTACCAGAACAATTAGTTGCACCAATAATGACTCTGTCCACATCATCTCTATTTAATGTATTCAATGACTCTTTAAGCACCAAGCTGAAAGATTGCGAAGTATTTCCGAAGGTGGAATTTAAATACTTCAGGCCAGAATATTGGGCAACATAACTCATCGTCGAATTTGTCAAAGTCTCCAATGCAATCAATGGTGGGCATGCACGATAAATTCGATGAATCTTCTCTTTTTCCTCAAGTTCATCAGTAAATGTTTCATAGACTTTCATAACTCTTTGCAGATACTTATTAGAATCCTCAATAAAGGCACCATTAGCGATAAATAAGGGAGTACGTTCAGTGCTTTTAAAATTCGATTTACGCAAGAGTTCATTAATCAACACTACAGCTTCTTTGACATCGGATCTCATGATTTTCTCATCACTGCGATTAGGAAAGAATTCTGAATCTCTTCTTGGCTCAATCAATCCATAAGTAAACTCAGTCCTGAAAATCTTGGATCCAATGACCTTCTTGAAATCCGTAGGGTAGGATGCTACATATTTAGTAATGTATATTTTCACTTTATTGAATTCGGCATTATCGAATGGTAATATTTTTCACGTTGACTTAGAAATGGGTTCTCTTTTGTTTCATGACTACCCACTATCACAAAAGAAAGTTTCGCCTCGACGATTTTTTCATTATCCACATAAGTCTCGACCTTAACATTAGCCCTTGATCTTTCCAATGAAATTAATTCCGCTACTATCTTACATTGATCACCTGGCCTGACGAAGGATCTGAATTTCGCTTTGTGGATTATACTTAAGATTGGAAAAATCGGTTCGTTATCATCAAATTCTTTTTTAAGACTTTTCTCAATTAATATCCCGGAGAGCTGAGCCATAGACTCAGTGAGTAGCACACCCGGAACGATCGGGAAGCCAGGGAAGTGATCCTCAAAAATTTCATTATCCAAACTCCAAGCCTTGACCCCTTTGGCCGTTGCGCCGGGAATTATTTCGTCAATCCGGTCAATTAATAGGAAGCGCATAATAATTAAGTGTTTTTAGTTGATTGAAGTTAGTTTCTTTCATCAAATCGGAGGATTGCTTTTCCAAATTTTTCTCCATGAATGATTTAATAGAATTGAAAAAATTAGAGTCGAAATGAGTATGGCCAAAAACTTGAATGTTGCATTTTGATATAATGGGAAAATCCAACGCATAAAAAGGATCATCACCGGAAAATGAATGATATATATGAAGTATGAAGACTGCGAGAAATAGAATATTAGAGGATTATTTTTGGTATAGTAAGAACACGCTATTCCCATTACACCGAAAGATAATAATGTCATTGATAGATTGGATAATACCATAAGTCTAACATCAAACTCCATTGGATTCAACCCCACAGAAACTTCCTGATATGAAAGGCCGAGGTAAATTACGAATGACATAATTCCAGCAACCAGTAGGGCCAGAAAATAGGAATGTTTTGATAGACGTTTTAAGCCTTGAGGAACATTAGCTATGTATACTCCAGCAACATAAAAAGAAAAATAACCGAAGTATGAGCCACCGTGTGGCAATAACTCATACTGTCCGAACAAGGAGTTCTCCTTCCAAGTGAAAAGTGATATGGAAGTACTAATCAAAACGAGTGCAATTAGAAATATAGGCCAATACTTCCCGCGATAAACTTCCACTCCTAACGATTTTAAGAATGGCGTGGAAAAGATGTGAATAACACTGAACGTAAGTAAATAATACAAAAACCAAACATATGAAGTCCCTAAATGACGGATTTGAAATTCATGAATGGGTAAAATGCTTTTCCATGAATATGGGTTAGAATCTCCCGATATAATAGCAATATTGACATTAATCATGGGTCCAAAAAACAACACAACAAATAAGAGTGGTATAAGGAGCCTCTTAACTCTTTTCAATCCTACCACAGATAATCCGTATTTATCTATCATCTGAGTGGTAAGTATTCCAGAAATAAGAAAGAAAGTTGGTAGCCTGATAATATGAATAAAGGAAACTAGTCCATCAAATAAGATGTTGTTCTGACTATCATGATAAAACCAAATATCAGTGTCCATTGGCGAGACCATAAAAGAGACAGCTGCATGATTAACTAATAAGAGAAATAACATTACAACTCTTAAAAGATCGAATCCAAAAATTCTATTGTCTAAATTCTTTTCCAACTTTTGAGCTTATTCTTATTCTTGATTATTCTTTGTAAAAGCTATGGTAAATTAATTCTTCTGTTAGAAGGTACATTTAAGTAATGAGTAATCACCACATGTAAATTCTCGTAAATTGATACAATTATTGCTTTACAGCAGTTTTTAGACTTTGACTTTGACTAAATATCTCGTTTAAGAGATGTTTTTAAGAGTGTATTTCCACTAAGGCTTACCTATTGATTTAAGAAGCGAAAAATCTTTCTAAACAAAGTGACCCCTAGGAACTCCTTTAAAGTATTTCGGAGTAAAAAAATAGGATTAGTTAGATAGGATAGCTACCTGTACTTTGTTCCACTTGTGAGAAACAGTATTAATTCTTTTAGTCCTAATTAAACCGTGACCTCTTGAAAACATCTTATCCTTAATAGTTAGACATTGTTATGAAGCGCTTCTTTTATATTTTCCTTACCCTCTTTGTGTTGTCCTCTTGCTCCCGCGATAATGGAAAAAACAGTAATGATCCTGGACATCGTATGCTGCTCATTGGCAATAGCTTTTTCAAACCCTATGCGAATCATATAGAACTAGTCGCTCCAGCTTCAGGATATACAAACCACAATAGCACACTTGTAAAACGAGGTGGAGAAAATGGATGGGCTATAAGTTTCTGGAACGATTCAACCACGGCTAGCCACCTAGAAATTAAAGCTGCCTTTGATAATGGAGGTATAGAATACTTTGGAATGACCTCTGGCTCTTCGCCTTCAAATAGAACTGAGGGATTTAGAGAATGGATACAATATGGTTTACAGCAAAATCCAGATATGAAGGTATTTATATCTATCCCGCCTTTCGACTTTCCTTCTAATTGGACTGATACGGCACAACATTATGGGTTTAGTAGTGTAGAATCATTTTACGACTATTTCGTAAATACCATCATTCACAAAACTGTAGTAGACCCACTGAGGGCAGAATTCCCAAATACCCTAATATTTACCATACCTACAGGTTGGGCTGCAATTCATCTCTTAGAAATGAAAGAAAGCGGACTCTTGTTAGATAGCATCGACTTCTCAGGACCTCAGGCTACCTCGTTATTCACAGATGCTAAAGGGCATCAGGGCCAAATAATTGCTGAGACGGGGACCTTGATGTGGATGAAGGGTATTTATCAGGAAGATCTAGGGAGCAATTCGTACCAAACAGGTTTCAACACAGACCTTCACGGGCTTGCTGACCAAATCATGAGCGATCACGACCCGCTTTATAACCAATACTAAAAGTTTTGATGCAAGGAAAAGCGACTCATGCCAGTGAGGCGAGGAGCTATAGAGACCCAGTTGTAGCAAGAGGAAAAGTCCAATGTAACTAAACGAAAAAAACCTATAAAGTTTCCTTCAAAGGGTTTTAGTAGACATTCTGGAGAGAAGGTCGAAGGTTTAACTCGCTGGATGTTTAAGACTTGCCAGAGTTGTAGCTTATCAAGTACTTAAGCTATTTGCGTCCAAATTTAGACCCGAGATTCCAGCGATACCCTACGGTTGCTAATCTGACTGAGTAGAAGCTCGGGCCCTCCCAATTATAGTTTCCAGTTATACTATTGGCCGATTCCTCAAATGAAAAGATAAATGAATGATGCTTGTTATTTGGTAACCACTGAAACTGAAGATATGCGTGCGAAGGATAGGGTCTTATCCCAGCGGTAATAATGGCATTTTCCCCCTTAAAACCTACGCCAACTTTACCCGTTGCTAGGGTTGGGAAGGCTAATCCAATCTGTGCGTCTAAAACTAGATTACTTTTCGTGATGTAAGTGGTGCCTATTAGGTATGAGAAACCTGGAAAATACAATCCATCGTCTATATAGCTGACGCCGGCATTCCATTCCAGAGAAGTAAATTGCTCTTGTGCTTCGCACTCAATCCCAATAAAAATAAGGATAGACAGTAAAATCGCTTTCATAACTTTCCATTTTTAATAAAAGTAGTGATGTATCGACTCCTATACATTTAATAAAGATGCTAATCGTGAGACTATTCCATTAAAATAAGTGTTTAGGAAAAATTTAAAACAGTATATGCCTCATAATTGAGACTAATATTAAAGCAGTTGGATGTTGAGGACTTGCCAGAGTTGTAGCGAGAATTAACGAGTCCTACGATGCGTTAAACGAAAAAACCCTCTGAAGTTTCCTTCAAAGGGTTTTTAGTAGACATTCTTAGTAGTGTAATAACATTCTGGAGAAAAGTCCTAGTCGAATATAGCAATGACTGCAATACTTATAAGATAAAAACACTCCTGAATACTCCATAGATCACCTAGCTTGACAGAGCAGATGCTGAGTGAATTATTGCCCGGCTGAAGACCTTCCATTGGCTTGAATTTTTTGTTCGGAATATTCCGAACACACGTTGGAACTACGCGTATTTCTTAATCCCACTGTTTGCCGTATATTCACAAGGAATTATTGCCCGGCACCCGGCGATTTCGATAGACGCCGACATCACTAAAATTGAAGCATGAAAGAAGACTTGAGGGGTTATATTATAGACCAAGTACCCTACCCAAAAGAAGAAGAGATAAATGATATTCTTGCTCTTTTTGAAGAACAGCATTTTATAAAAGGGGAGCTCTTTAAAGAACCATTTAAAACGTCAAATTATGTTGCTTTTTTATGTGAAGGATCTGTGAGACTAATCATTCACAAAGAAAATGGTGATGAAATCACCGCTCGTATTCTTCAAGATAACTCATTTATAATAGACCCTTATCGCTTAAAAGGAACCGACAGTTCTCCCCTTAGCATAGAATGTTTAGAAGACCTAACTTTACTTATTGCGTCTTTAGAGAGTATTCAAAAATTGCTCGAAACTAATCTGGCATTAAACATTTTAGTTCGCAAGTACCAAAAAGAACAAATGTTGGAAATGGCAGAAATTCAATTCTTATTTCTCACTGGAACTGCAAAAGAACGTTATCAGCGTATCCTTGAAAACAATCCAGAGATGTTGAGAAAATTCCCACTGCGATTTATCGCTTCAATGATAGGAATTACTCCTACCCAATTGAGTAGAGTCCGTAAAAAAAAATAATTCTCCTACTGATTCATTTCTCAACATTTGTTGAGGATTTTAACATTGCGTCATCAATTCTTTTGCATTCAAACTATAATACGTTTGAAAATGAAGAAATTATCACTTATGGCCCTATTATGTGCTCATTTATTTACCCCCATACAAGGAAACGCACAAGCAGCTTTGCTAGGGTTGATTTTTGGAGATAAGGTAGCCAGTGAAAACTTTAATTTGAGTATGGAGTTTGGTGCAAACTACTCCGGAGTCTCAAACTTTCAAAACCATCAAAGAGCGATAGAAACGAATTTCGGCATGGCTGGAAACATTAAACTATCTGATCAATTTTATTTGAGTCCTACTGTTTTCTTTAGTTCTGGAAGAAAATTAAAGCTTTCAAATTATTCTTTAACCTCTGGTAACAATTCGTTAGACCAAGAATTCATTGACCAAAAAGCAGAAATAACACTTGACTATATAGATGTTAACATTCCGCTTTTATATCAAATAAGCAAATTTAGATTTGGTATTGCTCCACAGGTTTCATTCCTAACAGGTGCAGACTTAAAAATAGAGAATGACTTTGGCGCTTTTGACTATGACATGAACCATGAGGTCAACAATCTAGATTATGGACTACTGTATATTCTATCTTACGAATTAGGAACTGCACGAAAAGGAAAAGGGATTTTCTTACAATTAAGATATTATCAAGGATTTGGGGATATTTTCAAAGCTCCAGTATCCCCTAACAATTTAAATAATTATGTTTCTTTTCATTTAAGCTTGCCTTTTATCACAGAAGAACTAGCCAAGAAAAATCTTCAATCATCTAAAAAAAATTGACCCGCTCTTTTTCTCAACATTTGTTGAAGATTTCATCATAGTCCTCAACCTACATTTGCAACGTCACCCGCTGTGAATTAAAAAATTATGCAAGATAGAATACTCATTTATACAGTAATCACACTACTTGGAATTCTTATGTCATCATGTGGATCTTCTCGGACATACCAGATGGATAATTCCCAAAACCCTCTTTACTATCATGATGCGTATTGGGTGGCTAAAATAAAACCAGAAGGCGTACCTGCAAAAATCACGGTAATCAACGATATGCATATAGATACTTCTACAAAAAGAGTTACGGTTTATGCGCAGTCTAGAATTTTAGGAAATATTGTATCACCTCCTCAGGTAGGGTTAGGAAAGTGTATCGAAACAAAAACCGATACCTTATGCTTTCATCCTAATGCCGTTTACTTGAATGGGTCAGGTGCCGAATTAGATAGTGCTGATGGAAGTGGTGCCTGGTGGGTTAAACATTCGTGGGTCCTCGGAGGAGAAGGTTATCAAAACTGGGAATTGAAACCTGAAAAGAATTACGGTGATGGACACTATGTTGAAGGCATCCTGCTCGAAGATGGTTTAACAATGAAAATTGGGATTAGAAAAGATTCTGTTTTTACTGGTTATAACTTAAGAATACCAATAATTGATACAAATACAAGGCAGGTAAACTATCAATTTGTACGGTACGGATTTTCTGATGAAAATAATTCTATACCAGAAGAGAAATTTAAATTGGTTTGGAAATGTAAAAAAAGGAAAAGTCCTTTTAATAATGAAATTCGGAACTTGCCCTAAATTAATTCGGCAATAATTTGCTAGGTTTGAAACAATAAAAGCAGCAACAGCATAAGGGCGTAAAAACGACCGTTTAATGACAAAAAAGAGATAATGAATAAAATCACGTTAGTAGTAGTAACCGCCATTTTGACTATTGGCTTATCAAGCTGCAAATCAATTTTAGAATCAAGAGGATTAAACCCTGATTTTGATGGAGATATATTCAATTTAGAAGAAAAGAAGGCTTTAATTGTTACAACCAGTCATGGCGTACTTAACAGGCCAGGAGAATCCGGCGGTAAGGCTACAGGTGTAGCTGCAGCAGAAATGACTGCGCCTTATTATGAGTTTTTAGACGCCAATATGGAAGTACATGTTGCTAGTATCAAAGGTGGTCAGATTCCGGTTGATCCGGTTTCTTTAAGGCGATATATTCGATGTGAAGCAGATGAACGATACCTCAAGGATGATATATTCCAAGCAAAAGTTGAAAACTCCATTCCCATAGAGGACGTTGATTTCACGCAATACGATGTGATTTTCTTTGCAGGAGGATGGGGAGCGGCATATGACATGGGGCAATCTCGCCCATTAGCGAAAAAAGTGTCTGATTCTTATTATGCCTCAAACGTAATATTTGGAAGTGTTTGTCATGGTGCTCTAGCATTTGTAAACGCCAAAGACAGCTTAGGTCAACCCTTGATTCAGGGTCGAACAATGACTGGGGTCACTCAAAAACAATTAGATGAAGTTGGTGTAGAATTCACACCATTGCACCCGGAAGAAGAACTTAGAAAAGCTGGGGCGAACTATCAATGCAGTACAGGAAAAAGAGACGTTTTCGAAACACTTACAGTTGTGGATGAAGAAAAAAGGTTTGTTACTGGACAAAATCAAAATTCAGGACATGAAACAGCTCAAAAAATCATGGAAATATTAAACGATTTAAAATGACACGCTCCTTAATATTTCTATTTGTATTACAAATATTCTCTGCTGATTGTTTTGGTCAAGAGAACACCAATGAAAACCCTCCAAATATTGTATTAATCCTCATTGACGACTCGGGTTTAATGGACTTTGGTTCTTTTGGAGGAGAGGCTCAAACCCCGAATATTGACAGCCTTGCAAAATGTGGTACAATGTTCACGAATATGCACGCCTCTCCAGTTTGTGCACCTTCAAGAGCCATGTTATTGACAGGGTCAGACAACCATCTAGCTGGGGTTTGCAAATTTACCCGAAATGCTCCCTAAAGAATATCAAGAACTCAAAGGGTACGCAGGTGTCTTAAATGATAGTGTCCAAACGATTGCCACACGTCTAAAAGAACTCAATTACAACACATATGTAACGGGAAAATGGCACTTAGGACATGATGAAAATACCTTACCTACCAAAAGAGGTTTTGATAGATCTTTTATCCTAGGGGCTTCGGGTGCAGATAACTACGAAGCTAGTGGTTATTTACCCATGAAAAGTACTGCACAATGGTATGCAGACGGAAAACCAACAGACTTACCTGAGCATTTTTATTCTTCTGAGTCTTATGTCGATGAAATGATTCGTTTTCACAAGAGAGGAGACCGATCCCAAACAACCATTTTTCTCATATATCGCTTTTCAAGCCATTCACGCTCCTGTTCAGGCACCGAAAGGAGTTTGTAGAAAAGTATCAAAGCGATTTATTCTGAAGGGTGGGATGTGTTACGAGAAAAACGACTTACCAACAGCAAAGCAAATGGGTATAATCCCCGAAGATGCTGAAGATGAATCCAATGTTGGAAGAAATGAACCCATGGGCGAGCATCTCAGAAAAAGATAAAAAAACTTACATCACCGATATGGCCGTGATGGCTGGAATGCTAGACGCAATGGATTATCATGTTGGAAGGTATATTGCTTATCTTAAAAGAAATTGGGGAGGCAGAAAACACAATTTTCATTATAACTTCAGATAATGGTCCCGACGGAGGGGATTATGAAAAACTTATATGGTTGGGCAAAACGCAACGGTTTTCATAGAGATTTTGATAAAAATGGAGGAAAGCGATATTACGGAACTATAGGTCCAGAATTCGCTAGTGCTATAGCGGCTCCTTTTTCGTATTTTAAGTACTATGCAGGAGAGGGAGGATTAAGAGTTCCGCTGATTATTAGCTGGACTGAAAGCAAGTCTAATCATAAAATTGACAATTCATTTTGTTTCATAACAGATGTCGCTCCAACCATTTATGATATTGTGGGGCTTTCAACCTCAGAAAACAAAGGATATCATCCTATTTCAGGTAAAAGCATGCTTCCACACATTGAAAATAATTCAGTTCCCTATATACAGATTCAAAAGATGGTGTTGGATTAGAAGCAGCAGCCTCTTCAGCTTATTTTTTAGGAGATTATAAAATAGTTAAAAACAACACCCCTCTTGGAGATAAGCAATGGAAAATGTACAACCTAAAAATTGACCCAGCAGAGACCACCAACATTACTTCTCAAAATCCAATATTGTTTCAAACTTATACTTTCCAAATACGAATTGTTTGCGAAAAATGTCGGTGTTCAACCTATGCCTGAAGGCTACAATGCGCAAAAAGAAGTAGGTAGGAAATCTTTCAGGGCAATGTTGAACCCATTTAAGAAATAAGCCGTCTTATGCCTATTACACGTTCCTATCATACCTTCTAATTCTATCGTTGGCCTGGTTCACAGGAGCAATCTAATGACGAGAATTTCGAATTGCATGTTGTGTCTTATGAAGAATTCGAAGCATTTGTAAATGCGACCGGCTATGTTACTGATGCTGAAAAATATGGGTGGTCATTTGTTCAGCAAGATGTCTACAAATTCGAGGTCGTAGAAGGTGCAAATTGGCGTAAACCAAACGGAGAGCATACGCCATCTTCGAAATACTTGCCTGTAACACAAGTGAGTTATAATGATGCAATAGCATACTGCGAATGGTCAAACACTGAAGTGCCCACCTACGAGAGATATTGGGAACTCATCAAAAGTGACAAGCGTGCTATAGTAACAAATAACAATAAGCCTATCAGCACTGTAAGTGAAGCTAATGTCTTGGGGAATGTTTGGGAAATTACTGCGACTACTGTCGGTGATTCTACTAGACTTGCTGGCGGATCGCTTTTCTGCTCCGTAAATACTTGTCATGGTACTTCAAAAGATCGAGAACAATTCATTGACAAACAAACAGGAAATATCCATATTGGATTTGCTGTGATTAGAAGTAGCCAACATTGAAATGCGGAGTAGTTGCGCCATTTCATTTGCTGAATACTGCCTTGATCCTTCGCAGAGTGGTCATCGTCACGCCCCGTGCTGTGGGGCTTTAGACCCAGCTGGTAGCGGATTTGACTAATGCGCATAAAAAAGCCCGAGACAAAGTCTCAGGCTTTCTTTTCCTTGTAGACATTCTGGAGAAAAGGTCGAAGCTAAATCAAGCGGATAAACCTAATTCTATCAGCTCTAAACATAACTTAAGGGTAAAATATTAGTGACAATACTTTCTTTCAAGTTTTAATCAATTGATAATCAGTATTGTACAATATTTAATAATTTAGTGTGGAATAAAATAACACACTCATGAAAAAGCTCATTCTCACACTCCTCGTATTAGGTTTCTCAAATGCTGGGGCTCAAACTATTAATTGTCCTAATTTACCTTGGGGCATGACCATGAAGTTTGATCAAGTCAATGATACTATTCCTGTTTCAAATAGCGGTCCTTGGGACTTCTCGTCTGTACCGACTGGGATAACCTATGCAATGAAGGTTTTACCGCTCGACTCATCCGTACACGCTTCCAATTACCCAAATGCTACACATGTCCTAAAAAGTAGCAATGGAGAATTTTTCCTCAGCTATGACTCTGCTGGGTTGAAGTCACATGGTAAAGTCACATCGACTACGACTTCTAGCTATGTCAATGCTTTAACTCTTGTTCCATTCCCCTTTAACTCTACCATTAACCATGTAGATAGTATGGCATCAACCTTAGTTTGGAATACCCTAACTGCCAATGTAACTGAAAAAGCAGAAGTTGAAGGAGTTGCGAGTGGCAACGTGACTATGCCTGATGGAGTTACTTATCAGAATGCCGTTGTTCTTTCTAGTATAAGGACTACTGTAACAGGACCTTCGCCTTTTGGCACCTACTTAAATGTTGAAGAACACTCAAAAGCCTTTTGGTTACCAGGCTACGCTCTGCCTGTTATCGAAGTATTACATGTATTCTCCAACGGAGATTTAGTGTTTAAACGTTCGCTGTTCCTTCAAGAACTACAAACATTTAATACTAATGCTGAAGAGCAAATCGCTGTCAGAATTTCTCCTAATCCAATGAGTAACCTAATGACAGTCAATCAACCTTTGGAGAACTCTTATCTATACCTTTTCAGTGTTACTGGCGAATTAGTTCTTGAGCAAGGGCTTATAAAAGGAGTCAATCAAATTAATGTTAGTACTCTTCCTACGGGACTTTACACTTATAGAATTGTGGGTAAAGACTCGAGAGTCCTGATTGAGGACAAAGTCATTAAATCGTAATTCTAAATTTATTACAAGAGGCTGTTATTTAGCTTCAAGATTTTACCGAAGGAAATAAAAAAGCCCTGATGCTGTGCATCAGGGCTTTCCCTTTTTGACATTCTAGATAGAAAATCAAATCGACACCGTAAAAACAAGTCACATAAGTATGACTCTGCCTTTTTGTAGGTCGTTTTTACTGCAATTCCTTCAAAGGGTTTCCTTGTAGACATTCTGGAGAAAAGGTCTAAGGGTTAACCCCTCACCTAAATCTTGAATGAACTAAGTTCCGATTCCAATAGTGGGATAAAGACGTACAATTCCTGCCCAGCCGGATACCGAACCTTTACCCCTAGAATGTGGACTTTAGGATTAGCTCTAGATCTATAACTATAGGACAGAAAGTACCCTAATCACACCGCCAATGGATTGTCCTGAGTAATGAAGGATGATTTGTTGGCGGTGTTGTATTTGCTTAAATCTATGCGTAGCTCCCGCTTCTATTCTTTCCGTAAACAGAACTGCGCCGCGTAAGTCGTAGCCTGTTAAAATAAGGCTCTCCGTAGAGGTGTTTTTCACCTCGAAGCTGCCGCGATGTGGGTTGGGATAAACAGAAAGTTGAATCGGCTCCAATTCTTCCAATTCTAAAGTTCCATTACTAGCATCTGGCGTCGGCATCGAAAAGAACACCCAGCTCGGTGAAGCATCGTAACTGCGTCCGTAGCTCACATCAGTAGTCTGTGCACCATAGCTGATATAATCCACCGTATCTGCTGTTCCGCTAGGATCATAGAACAGTGCAACCTCTTCCCCAGATTTAGCAAGCTTAAAAGGCATATGATAAGGGTCGACGACGGCCTCATCAGAAGCCCAGAACAAGGCGAAATCCCCCGCTGGTAGTGATACTGCTGGCAAATTGAATTTAGTAGGGTTGCCTAAATCGTCCGTAAGGCCATAATCGCCAAGATAAATAGGATCAGATGATGCATTGTATAGTTCGACCCAGTCATAATATTCACCGTCTGTCGCAGCTATCGTGCCGTTATTGCTCGCCATCAACTCGTTGATGACTAATCCACTTGTCGGATTTTGGAAACCCAAGACGTGGTACTCATGTCCGGCGCGTTCAGGCGAAAACTTGCCAATGGTGGTACCGTCGGCATAGATATAATAGTGTTGCTGAACACTTGTAACTGTAGTAAAAGCACCATATACACCGTCGTTTGCCGCTCCATCTCCATGCAGTCCATCGTCATACATCTGTTGACGATTAAATCTTTCTTCAACATCATTCCTAGTGCTTACATATACTGCGTTAGCGTTCAAGACTGAAGCTGTTATTGTACCTGTGGTACTCGATGAAAGTGTAGCCGTTACATTGGTGATTTCCGGTTGGGTCGCCGTAAAATCTGAAAGTCCAAGAATATAAGTGCTTCGTGCATTCATGAGCGCAGAGATACCTGGAGCAGAATTTCCGCCCCCTGGACCTCCACCTCCTGGTCCGCCTCCACCCGGTCCGCTGCTAACATCCGTAGTAATGTTAGATTGAAATTGGGCGTAAGTAGTTAGTTTATTTGGATCAGCATTCACTGCACTATCAATAAAGTTGTGATAGTACTGAGCTTTGGTATAATAGCTGCCATCACTGAAATTCTCCTCCATGATCGTCTTCAAGTGCGCCAAATACATGCGTTTATACATAGGCACATTGAGTAGTTTCTGTATCAACGGCCATCCCGCGTCGTTTGCATGCAATAAATGCGTCATTTGAGCTTTTGAAGTAGTATTACTCAAATTAATCGTACCTGTCATGCTGAACTTTCCAAAGCTTTCATTCAAATCCCAGATAATAGGATAAAACTGACGGCTCTTAGTGCGGTACAAATAGTAATTCTGTTTGAACCCACCGGAATAGCTGTCCAAATTGACTAGGGCATTATTAAACGCATGCATCCAAAGCACCTGATCCACTTGAAGAATTTCCTCAATGGCTGAAACATCATTCTTCAGCGTATCCATAAGGTGAATCAACTCTGCCCAACCTGCATCCGACTTTAGTTCATAAGAGTCGTAATAATCAGTACTGTCGTTACCGTCGTAAACCAAATCAGGGTAGGTAGTAGTTCCTGGACCCGCACCTGCCGGGGGATTGCACTTCACGAAGGTGCGCTTTTTGGAGCCCAAGTAAGTATCAACAAATATTTTCGTGATTGCCTCCGCACTTGTATACAGCCCCATTTGCGACCCATTCACGTAGACTACAGCATAATTCGCTTTTGGAGCAAACATATAACGGCGGGCAATGTCATAGGAAAGCACTTCCCTTAAAAAAGACGGATCCTTCGACACATTACTCAATTTGATGTCAGTGAAGCCCTGATAATCTTGCGCTTTATAGGTGTCCAATTCTATGTGCCAAGGATTCTTTGTTTGGTTAGGCTGATAGGTAGAATTCCCTTTGTACTTCACCCCAACACTATCGTAAAGCGTCCCGTTGATACTTACAGAGTGAGCCATAATATAGCCCTCACTGCCCGCTTTGGCGGTATCTAACATATAATCCCAGTTACTTTGGGCAAAGGTGATTTGAATGTTTGTTATGTGTGTAGAGTCGTAAAGTCCTTGAGCATTTACGGTACAGAACGACCCAATGAAAAGGGTTAGGAAGTAGAGGTGTTTATACATGCTGAGAATCGGAATAAATGTAAAATTTTCCTTATTTCTTTCAACTTAGAGTCACTGAAGACCTGAAGGTTTAATCGAACCACTAAACATTTAACTTGAGGCGCCTCGGAGGCAGGATTGCCAACCTTGCTGCGCAAGGATTGGCTGACCTGAAGTGGGGTGCTTTACAACCCAAGCCTTAAAGCGCTTTCAGCGCTTCGGGCCTTTTTTATGCCTTGCACTTTAGTACAAGCACAAGTGCGGACATAAAAAAAGCCCTGATGCTATGCATCAAGGCTTTTCTTTGTAGACGTTCTGGATAGAAAATCGAATCGAAATCATACAAACTAAATCACATTAGCAACTGCCTATTCGTAAGTTGTTTTTACTTTACTTGCTTCAATAAAGTCTCGGCCGCTAGTTTACCTAATTCATTAGACGCTAATGGACTTGCACCTGTTATAAGCTTTCTATCTATCGTTACTGTTTTGTCAGATTCAGTGTTTACAATTGTGGCGCCTAAGTCTTTCAATTTTTCACTCCACCCTTGCGTCATGTGCCCCGGTAAATAACCTACCATAGGTGTCATTTCGTCCACAGCGTCAGGAAAAACAGCCATCTCATAACCTTCGTAAAGAAATTTTTGACCATCTAATGTCGTGGATAATAATGCTGCTGGCCCGTGACAAAGTGTGATTGTAAATAAGTCGCTTTCGTGTGCCCAATCTAAAGTCTTTGCAACATTACTATCTTTTGGAAGATCAATCGTTGCGCCATGTCCACCTGGGATAAACACGGCCGCATAAGAACTATCATTTGCAAATGAATTGGTGACGAAATCAGTCAATTTTTTTGGTTGTTCAAAATTCGCTCTATACTCATTATATATAGCTTTCACATTCTTGTCCTCATTAGGAAAAGCCCACATTTCGAACGCAACAGGTTTACCTGTAGGAGTTACAATATCAAAATCGAACCCTGCATTTTTAAGATGCAGCATTGGCACAAGTGCTTCTACTGGGTGGTTTCCTGTAGAAAACATTTTACCATTTTTCATCTGCAAATTTTTGTGTTCCGTGAAAATCACTAACACCTTCGATCTCTCTCCTTCATATTTAGTGTATTGAATGTCTTCATAATCTGTAACTGAAACAGTTCCTAAGTTCAATGCTAAACTTGAGGGGCTATACGAGCCGTCTTCTTCTAGTGTAGGTTTTGTGATAAAGTAGATTACAACAAATGCAAGCGCAATAAAACTTACTGACCCAATTAATACTTTTTTAATCATGATTTGAATTTTTTATTTGAATATTAATTAACTGATTTTAACTACAATTTTACCTTTTGCTCTGCCTGTTGCGAGATGAGTAAACGCCTCAATACTTTCGGAAAAAGGATACACTTTATCAATAATTGGTTTGATTTTTTCATCCTCAATCAATGATTTGATTTCATTTAAATGTGCGCCATTAGGGTGCATCAAAATGAACTTATAATCAGCTTTCCTATCACTACTCGCCTTGGTTAATGCCTCGGGTAATTTATATTCTGACATCCCTAGCATTTTAGCACTTGCCTCATCCAGAGGACCTACAACGCTAACTACTATTCCTCCTTGTTTTATAACTTCAAAAGATTCAAGAGTATAGTTTTGACCAAGGGTATCTAACACTATATCCACGTCTTTAGCTATACTCCTGTAGTCTTCCGTTTTGTAGTCGATTACCCTGTCTGCCCCAAGCGCCTTTACCCATGCCAAATTGGTCGTGCTTGTGGTGGTATATACAAAAGCGCCTTGTGCTTTGGCATATTGAATTGCCAAACTACCTACACCTCCGGAACCTGCGTGTATCAGTACTCTATCATCATTCTTAATGCCGGCAGCTTCTAAAGATTGGAAAGCGGTTAATCCTGCTAAGGGAATACTTGCTGCTTCTTCAAAAGAAATGTTTCCTGGCTTTTTTGAAACTGCTGCACTATCAACAGCAACGTATTCTGTCAATGTGCCCATTTGTTCTTGGGGAACTCTTGAATACACTAAATCACCAATTTCAAAATTGCTTACTCCAACTCCTTTTTCTAAAACAATTCCACTTACATCATAAGCAGAAGTGCTTGGCAATGGTATTGGGAGTAGCCCTTGCAGGTTCCCAAGGATGATACTTTTGTCGATTGGATTAATCGCAGCAGCTTTTACCTCAATAAGGACGTCGTTTGATTGAACTGCCGGTTTACTGAGTTCATTAAAGACTAAGCTGTCCTTAATCTCACCGTATGATATTATTTGTAATGCTCTCATTTTTGAATCGAACTATTTAAATTTTAAGTCGATACAAATATGTAATGAGCAATCGGTGAAAAATTTACCCTACGTTAAGAAAGCTATTTTCTTACTTTTTCTGCTCTAATACGACTCAAGCTTTGTTGAGTGATACCGAGATATGACGCGATATGAAAATTCCGAGTGTTCTGTTCTATTTCCGGATATTGCTTTAAGAATAAATCATACCTCTCCGCAGCACTTAATTGCAGTTGATTCATGATGCGCCTGTGTAAGCTAACAACATGGCGCTCTAAATTATTCCTTTGGTAAGGTTCGAATTCAGGAAAAAGCGAATGAATACCATCCAATTCTTTAGCATTGAATTCAATCACTTTCGATTCGGTAAGACATTCTACGGTTAATGTCGCGAGTTCATCAGTATGAATCGCTATATAATCGCTTATCCACCAATCTTTAATCGCAAACAATAGTGTATGCTCTTTACCGTTTTTATCAGTACAATACGATCTCAAACAGCCTGCAGTAACAAAGAACGTATTCTTTACTGCTTGTCCTTGACGAATTAATACCTCTCCTTTGGGTAGTGTTTTTTCTTTCGAAATAGAATACAGGAATTCTTCCGCTTCTTGGCTTAAGTTCAACCTAGTTTTTATTTTCTTGATTAAATCTTCCAATTCCTGATGAGGTAATTTTAATAGTACCGTGAGCGAATATAATCCAATAAAAAACGGCTCACTATCACCTATGATAAATTGACAATGTAAGTTACTAGAGTCAATCATCAGCATACAAGACCTTGACTATAGGTCTGAATGAAAAACCCTCTGAAGTTTCCTTCAAAGGGTTTCCTTGTAGCGGAGGCCAGACTCGAACTGACGACCTTCGGGTTATGAGCCCGACGAGCTACCAACTGCTCCACTCCGCGTTATTGTGGGGCAAATGTAAGTGAATTAGTGGACTCACGCCAAACTAAATTGATACAATCTCAATTATACTAAATGAACTGAAGAACAGAGCTCTAAGTCCTTTTGATGCTGATCCAAGTCAATTAAATGAAACACTTTCTTAAGATTAGGCACTAAAGAGACGCTCTAAATGCGCAGGACCTTTTTCTATCTCAGCACGATCACATTGCCTCTTAATCTCGCCGGATCGCAAGAAAACTACCGTATCACAGAGCTCTACGACCTCCTGCATGATGTGTGTGGAGAATAGAACGGTTTTATCAGTGGCGATGTTTTTAAGTAAGGCACGAATTTCAATCAATTGGGCTGGATCTAACCCAGTAGTGGGTTCATCTAAAATGAGCACTTCAGGATCGGGAATCAACGCAGCTGCTAATCCTACCCGTTGTCTGTAACCCTTCGATAAAGAACCAATTTTCTTATGCTGTTCAGGTCCTAAAACCGTTTGCTCAATAACTGTTGGGATTCGTTCCTTATCTACTTTATAGAGTTGAGCAACGTATTCCAAATACTCGCGCACATAAAGCTCGAGATATTGCGGATTATGTTCAGGCAGGTAACCTAACGACCGTTGCACCTCGAGGGGCGATGCAATCACATCTACTCCGTTTACCACAGCTGTGCCAGAGGAGGGTAAAATTGCGCCGGTAATGATTTTCATAAGGGTACTCTTCCCAGCACCATTTGGCCCTAAGAGTCCCGTAATTTGGCCTTTCTCAATGGTCAAAGTCACTTCATTCAGCGCCTTTTGAGCACCGTAATCTTTAGAAATATTTGTTAGCTGGATACTCACGACTTAATTCCCATTAAATCTAAGAAGAAAGCATATTCCATCGCCGTCTCCTTTAAGCTTTCAAAACGACCTGAGGCACCACCATGACCGGTTTCCATATTACAATACATCAGCAGAGGTTCCCTCCTGTTTGTGCGTAATTTACGTAAGCGTGCAATCCATTTTGCCGGCTCCCAGTATTGTACCTGGCTGTCGTGTAAGCCTGTTGTAATAAGCATAGCTGGATAGGCCTGAGCCGTTACATTATCATAAGGGCTATAGCTCTTCATGTAGTTGTAGCTGTCCTCATTATTTGGATTGCCCCATTCGTCATATTCTCCGGTAGTAAGCGGAATAGTTTCGTCAAGCATCGTAGTCATGACATCCACAAAAGGGACGGCCGCAAGAACCCCCCTGAAAAGATCTGGACGGAGATTTACCACTGTTCCCATTAATAAGCCACCCGCACTGCCTCCTGAAGCCATTAAGGTCTCTGAGGAAGCATAACCCTGCTCTATGAGGGTCTCCGCGCAACTGATGAAATCTGTAAAGGTGTTCATCTTATCGAACATTTTACCATTCTCATACCATGGCCTACCGAGATATTGTGATCCGCGAATGTGCGCTATGACGTAAACAAAACCACGGTCTAGCAAGCTTAATCGGACACTAGAGAATTGTGGATCAACAGTGATTCCATAGCTACCGTACCCATAAAGCATGGTCGGGTTAGGACCGTCAGAACGAAGTTTATCTTTTCGATATACCACAGACATTGGCACTTGCTTTCCATCTGAAGCGGTGGCCCAAATTCTTTTGGTTTCATAAAGTGACTTATCATAACCACCCACCACTTCTTGTTCCTTCTGAATAGTTTTTCCACCGGTCGTGAAATCATAATCTATCACACTACCCGGAGTTGTCATGCTCGTATATCCAAAGCGCAAATGCGTTTGATCAAAGCCTGGATTATTACCTAGATAAGCGGTATAGGTTTCTTCTTCAAATGGCAAATAGGTTGGTTCGCCTTCCCAAGGTTGGATTCGAATGTTGGTCAAACCGTTCGAGCGCTCTTCTGTAACGAGGTAATCGCTAAATAGCGCTATGTCCTCAAGATAAGTGGATTCGCGATGAGGAATGACATCTTCCCAGTTTTCCATCGAGGGGGCTGTCACCGGTGTACGGACCAATTTAAAATTTGTCGCATCGTCAGCATTTGTACGGATGTAAAAATGATCGCCAAAGTGGCTTAATCCATATTCCAATCCGCGTGTACGGGGGTGAATCAATTCAAAGGTTGCCTCAGGCTGATCGGCTGGAATGAATCTGTGTTCATCGGCCATTGTTGAACCGCTGCCTATGAAGATGTATTTCTTGCTTTTACTCTTGTAGACGAAAGTGCTGAATGTTTCGTCTTTCTCCTCGTACACCGTACTGTGCTTGCCTGTCTGTGCATTCCAGCGTTTGATTCTACAACTACGTAAGGTCTCTAAATCCTTTACTGTGTAAAAAAGAAAGTTTCCGTCAGCACTCCAGGTTGATCCACCTGTACATTCAGTTTCGGAAATAAGATCAATTGCGCCGGTTACGAGGTCTTTTGTGTACAACGTGTAGATGCGTCTACTCACCGTATCCACGCCAAAGGAAATCTTCTGGTTGCTCGGATGCATACTGAGTCCAGTAACTTGGTAATAATCGTGGCCTTCGGCCAATTCATTTACGTCCAAGAGCACCTCTTCCGCAGCCTCTAATGAACCTTCTTTACGGCAGTATAGCGGGTATTCCGAATCTGCATTGAATCGAGTATAGTAGAAATAACCGTCTAACTCGTAGGGAACAGAACTGTCGTCTTTTTTAATCCGACCCACAATCTCTTCGTACAAACGCTCCTGCAAAGGTTCAGTTGACTTCATGATTTTTTCTCGATATGCATTCTCGGCATTGAGGTACTCAATCACTTCAGGGTTTTCACGATCACGCATCCAATAATATTCGTCCACACGTGTATCACCGTGTGTAGTCATCTCGAATGCGACAGATTTTGCCAAAGGTTCGCCAGCAGGGTTTTGCTCAGTCATAGTACATTGGGTCAGAATGACCACAAAACTAAGGCTTAAGAGTGCCTTTTGTCGCATGGGGTCTGTATTTTAGAGGTTTACTTAACAAGGCCTTAAAGTACACAATATGAAGCACTCCATCCTAGTACTAATCAGTTGCATTTTACTCTTGAACTGCACCCGCCCAGAGCGGACATTAGACTTACAAGGCCATCGTGGTGCAAGGGGTTTATTTCCTGAAAATTCATTGCTGGGATTTGAAAAGGCGCTCGGGTTTCCTGAGGTGAGTACTCTAGAATTGGACCTCTGCGTTACTTCAGATCATGAGCTCCTTATTTCTCATGAACCCTGGTTAAACGATATCATTTGCTCCCTTAACGACAGCGTACAAAAAGGGGATTCCTACAGTCTCTACAATATGACCTACGATAGTATTCAACAATTTGACTGTGGATCGAAAGCACATCCCGATTTCTCGCAACAATACAACACTACGACGAGTAAACCGCTGCTTAAAGACCTCTTTGCAATGATTTCTAAAAAGGGATTGCGTTGGCCCAATTTTAATATTGAAATTAAATCGCATCGCAAGGGAGACTACAGGTATCATCCGGCACCAAATGCATTCGCTGCCTTAGTGATAGAAACTCTAAATGAATTAAACGAAAAGTACCCTGAAGCCGACATACTCAATAAGATTAGTATTCAAAGTTCAGATCTTCGCGTCCTTCGTGAGGTACGTAAAACTGCCCTACCCGTTAAACTTAGTTTAATAACCCAAAAAACGGCTAATCCAGCCAAAGAAATGGATGCATTAGGGTTTCCTGTAGATGTATACAGCCCGAGCTTTGAATTGGTCACCCCAGAGCTGATTTCGTGGTGTCACTTTAGACAAATTGCTGTTATTCCATGGACCATCAATGACCTCGAAGAGATGCAAACCCTGGTGGACATGGGTGTCGATGGTATCATCTCAGATTACCCAAACAAATTCAATGCGCTAGTTTATTGACCTTGCTGAGCTCTTGCGCGCTCAATTCTAGCCAATCCTTCTTGTGAACCCCTGTGTTGTGGGTTAAAACTCAATGCCTGACGGTAATCCGCTTCT
The DNA here is from genome assembly GCA_965204625.1 of Schleiferiaceae bacterium. Classification (GTDB taxonomy): domain Bacteria; phylum Bacteroidota; class Bacteroidia; order Flavobacteriales; family Schleiferiaceae; genus UBA10364. The sequence continues at coordinate 339,299 of CBDBET010000005.1, read as the reverse complement.
GCATTAGGTAAATCGCCCAACAACTCAAAACAGTATCCCCGACCATAAAGTGCACGGTGATTCACCGGCTGTATCGCCAAAGCTTGTGTGAAATATTGGCGAGCTTCAGCGTACAATTGCAACTGCAAATGAATGTATCCTATGTTAAAAAAGGACTCTAAATCCTGCGGATCCTGCTGTGTACACATTGTAAAATCTTCCAATGCACCGTTCCAATTCTGCTGACCTAAATAAAACATACCGCGATTATAAAAGTGGACACGAACCTCTGGCTGTAGTTCAATCAAACGATTAAAATAACCTAAAGCCAAAGGATTCTCTAAACTGCTGTAAAGCACACCGGACATATCCAAAGCCTCTATGTAGTCTGGCTTGAGGTCTATGGCTTTCTGAAACCAGTCCAATGCCCTAGTAGTATCCTCTAGAGCATCTCGCATGAGTAGGCCTTTTAAATAAGTCGCCTCCGCATTGTTAGGTTCCATTTCCAAGACCTCATCTACCAACGCAGCGCTCTTCTCAAATTCTGTAACCACATGGTACAACTGAGCCATCTTTAGTCGACACGGCACATAGTTAGGGTCTTCCTTCATACATCGCACCCATGCGTCGCGACTCTGTCTCGTTTGATTGGTGGCAAAACTGATATCACCCCACAATTCTAGTGCTCTCGTCCTACTGCTATCCAATTCTAGAACCGCCGCTACATCCGCGGCAGCATATTTCAAATTCTGACGTTTCACATAAAGCGAAGCGCGGTATTCTAGCGCCTCTAAATTATTCGGTGTTTCGCGTAAAATAGAATTGATGCTATCGATTGGATCTTTAATGCTAATCGCAACAGATTCCGACGCAGCTGTCTCAGGTACAACCGAGGATTCTTCAGGAGCACCACAACGCGTGAGTGCCAGTATTGTAAACACAAGTAGGAGTAACTTTTTCATACCTCAAAAATGCACCAAAAAAAAAGCCCCGCCAAGTGGCGGGGCCTTCTTATGAGATAAGATTCTGCTTATTAGAAGTTGTAACGCAAAGAAGCGTTCCAAGTTCTACCAAATCCGAACCACACAGAGTTAGCTGTGTTGATACCGTTCCATGTTGCGTCTCCATCTTCAGCGTGAATACTTGTATTAGACTCAGCGATGTACGTAGCATCTAACAAGTTATTTACATTAAGACGTAGAGTCCAGTTGTTCATTCTGTACGTAGCACCTAGGTCTACTAGACCATATGATGGCAACTTAACGGCGCCTCTGTTATCAGCTGTATAGAATTCTTCATCAACAATGGAGAAGTCAGCGTAAAGACCGTCTACTAAGCGTAGACCTAGATCAATGCTAGCACCTTTAGCTACTTTGTAATCTGCAGTAAAGTATGCAGTCGTCTGAGCTGCATCACCAACTTTCGCATCCTTTCAAATACAAAGTACCTTCACCGATCGCCTCTTGGTTATCATCAAACAATGTTGCGGTGAAATCTTTTGTGTATCTCCAATCTCCGAATGAAGTCATCGCCTTTCAAACGAAGCTTGTCAGTCGCAAAATAATCTGCTTCAAACTCGATACCGTTGTGGCGTACATCAATATCGCTGAATTGAGCAGTACCGTCAACACCATTGAGCGTTGCTCAAAGAAACGGTCTGGAAACGATTACCCCATGTAGTAGAATATGCGTTTACATTGATGCGTCAGGTTGCTCGACGTGTAACCATAACCTGCTTCAAATGATATGATTTCTTCATTCTCAAGATCTTCGTTGATGTCATTACCATAATTTGGGAAAACCGCACCAAACTGTGCCTGACGTGAAATGTATCCAGCATTCACAAAGAAGTTAGATGCATCGTCCATGTTGTAGTTCGCACCACCTTTTAGGTAACCACCTAAGGAGTTCTGTGTATCAGATATTGGGTTTGCAGGTTGGTCAAAGTAATCTTCACGTTGGAAGCTCTGGTTACTAACGCCGGCTTGAAGTACTACGTTGTAAAGGTTGTCCTCGTTGTATTCTACTAAACCGTTCAATCCTGCCCAGCCTACGTTACCTACGTTATAGTAATCAATCTTAGGACCGGTTAATCCGGTGTTACCAAATGGACTTGCGTTGATGGTAGTATTGATGATTTGACCGCCTGAATTACGGTTACCTGTAGAGTAATATCCATCTAGACCCATAAGGTTATTAACCGTACGGTAGTGGAAACCTTTGTAGGATCTCAAGTCTACACCAATAGATGTTCTTACTTTACCAAACTGACCTTCTAGGTTAGAAATGGCTCCGATCCAGTTGTGCGAGTTCATAGAGGCACGACGAATCAAAACAGCACGGTTAACATTGCTGTCATTAAATCCATTTGAACCAATCATCTGACCAGCAAAGTTTGAAATATCACCTGTGTAACCATCTGTAGTCGCTTGATTTGCAGCTACTAACGCATCGAAATCAATGGTACCATCCTCGTTTCTCGTACCGTTACCACCATCTAGGTAATGCTCAGTAAGATCTTTTCTAAATGGTAAAATATCCAAGTCTCCGTTGTAGTAGTTCTTTCCACGTGGACCGGTACCACCACCGCGACCTGCTGATCCATAGAATGAAGAGTTCAACTTCCAAGTCGAGTTGATATCCCAATCCCAGTTCAATGTTGCGAGCGGCTTGTTATAGAAGTTACGGCGCATAGAGAACTCTTCTACTTCACCATCCGCATTCGTCATTGTACCACCGTTTGTATTCCAGCGACGGTTGATTTCGCCACCTTCACCTTTGTAACCGTTGTCATTAGAGAAGTTTTGGTAATCACGAATACTCACCCATACGTCACGTTGGTGGTGCCACTGACCGGCGCCTAAGAACGTGAAGTTTAAGCTGTGATCAGATCCTTTAGGAGCGTAACCAACAGATGCGAAGTAGTTGTAACCTTCACCTTGCGTGTTATTAATGTAACCGTTACCCATCCATCTGCTTAAAAGCAATGACGTAGCCCAGCCTTTATCGTTTACACCTGTGTTATAAACAGCAGATGTCTTGAAGTAACCATCATTACCTAACGCTTGAGTTAAAGAACCACCTTCTTTTTTCTCTGCAGCTTTAGTAAAAATACTGATCGTACCACCAACCGAAGGAACAGCAAGCTTTGAAGCACCTAAACCACGCTGAATCTGGATACCAGAAGCGACATCAGTTAGTCCTTGCCAGTTTGACCAGTAAAGACGACCGTTTTCCATGTCGTTAACGGGCTGCCCATTGATCAGGAATGAAGTGTTCGTTTGGTCGAAACCACGCAAAGAAATACGTGAATCACCATAACCACCACCCTGTTTCGTGGCGTAAACACCTGGAGTAGTATTCATGATTTCAGGAAACTCAAGGTTACCCACCTTAAGGGCAATGTCAGAAGGAGAAATTGTTGAAACTGCAACTGGCGTTTCGCGAGCGACAGCAACATCAATTACCTCAGACACAACAGTAATCTCATCCAACATGTCGAACAAGGAATCTGCCGAAGCAGATGCGTCTTGTGCACTTAAGGCAAAACTTGCCGAGAGCGCACCGATAATTAAAAATGCTTTTTTCATTTTGTTTGTAAAATGGTTATTCAGAACTAAAATTAAAAAATGTTAACATCCCTTTAACGATTCAATGTTAAGGAATGTTGAACTTTTATTAACCACTTTTAAACAAAATAAGGCGCTGATGAACAGCGCCTTATTTAAAATTAAAATGATGCTTTGCGCTATTCCGCAGCAGCTAAAAGAGCTTTGATCTTCGCCTCTACTTCTTCAGCGAGCTCTGGATTATCAATAAACAACTGCTTTACTGTATCGCGCCCTTGACCCAAGCGAGTATCGCCATAACTGAACCAAGACCCACTTTTCGTAAGAATGTCATGCAGCACACCCAAGTCGATCAATTCACCCGCTTTTGAAATACCCTGTCCGTACATAATATCGAACTCCGCTAAACGAAATGGTGGTGCCACCTTATTCTTAACCACTTTCACACGAGTACGGTTACCCATGACTTTATCGCCATCTTTAATTTGAGTAGAACGACGAATATCGAGTCGCACGGAACTGTAAAACTTCAGTGCATTACCGCCAGTGGTTGTTTCAGGATTTCCGAACATCACGCCAATCTTTTCGCGCAACTGGTTGATAAAGATTACACAGCAATTCGTTTTACTGATTGTACCTGTTAATTTTCGTAATGCTTGAGACATAAGGCGTGCATGGAGACCGACACGCGCGTCACCCATTTCACCCTCGATTTCAGCTTTCGGCGTTAACGCTGCAACGGAATCAATGATTAGGATATCTATTGCACCTGAGCGGACTAGATTATCAGCGATCTCCAAAGCCTGCTCTCCATTGTCGGGCTGTGAAACAATAAGATCGTCGGTATTTACTCCTAAACTCTCCGCATAAGTTCTATCAAAAGCGTGTTCAGCATCAATAAAAGCTGCAATTCCTCCTTTGCGCTGACATTCTGCAATGGCATGTAAAGTAAGGGTTGTTTTACCAGAACTCTCAGGTCCGTATATCTCTACAACACGACCCATAGGATAACCACCCACGCCCAATGCAATGTCTAATGTCAATGAACCCGTAGGTATCGATTCAACTTCAATGACAGGCGCATCGCCCATTTTCATTACTGTTCCTTTACCGTAGGCTTTATCCATACGGTCCATAGTTAGTTTGAGTGCCTTGAGTTTGGCGTCTTTGTCTGCGCTCATAATCTTAGAATGCTAAAAATATTAGAATTTATACAAATGTAGAACTTTGTTTCAAACGACAAAGCCCTTTCTAATAAATTACACGAAGAATTTGATTTTTTAGTAAAGCGCGAGGATTTGTTCCGTCGCCTCTTTGGTTTTTACCTTTTCCAATACTTGCTCAATAATACCTTCTTCATCGATTACATAAGTATGTCTGTAGATGCCTTCGTATTCTTTACCCATAAACTTCTTCCATCCCCAAGCTTCAAAGGCCAGTATGATTGATTTATCTTCATCAGCGATAAGGTTATAATTTAATTCTTGCTTAGAAGCAAAATTGAGCTGGCGCTGTACAGAGTCTGCGCTGACACCAACTACTTCGAAGCCCTCTGATGCTAGATCAGCATAGTGATCTCTGAAATTACAAGCCTCGACTGTACACCCTGGAGTACTCGCTTTTGGGTAGAAAAACAGGATCACCTTCTTCCCTTTGAACTGTGCAGAAGTAATGTGTTCGCCGTGCTGATTTACGCCGCTCCAAGCAGGTGCGGACTGTCCGATTTTTAATGCCATTGTTATTTCATTTTATTTCTCAACAACTCGAAGTTAGCTTTGTTTCATTCGATAGCGACCTTGTTAGCACTAAATAGTTTTGCACATGACCAAAGCAGAGAAAATCCAATTTACCCTCGACGTTTTAGAACAATTGTATCCGGAAACTCCCGTTCCGCTTGATCATAAAGATCCATTTACGTTGCTCGTAGCAGTAGTTCTTAGTGCTCAATGTACCGATGAGCGAGTGAATAAGATCACTCCCAAGCTCTTCGCAGTAGCTGACAATCCTTACGATATGGCGAAATTGACCGTTGAACAGATCGCAGAAATCATTCGACCCTGCGGTTTAGTCCCGATGAAAAGTAAAGGGATACATGCATTCAGCAATACTATAGTTAATGAATACGCTGGAAAAGTGCCTGCCAGTTTCGAAGCATTGGAGGCCATGCCAAGTGTTGGACATAAAACAGCAAGTGTCGTTATGAGCCAAGCTTATGGTGTTCCCGCCTTTCCTGTTGACACACATATACAACGCTTAATGTACCGCTGGGGATTCTCTAACGGAAAATCCGTAGTACAAACAGAACGAGATGCTAAGCGGCTATTTCCAAAAGATTTATGGAATAAACTGCATTTGCAAATCATCTTTTATGGCAGAGAGTACAGCCCGGCGCGAGGATGGGATTTAGAGAAAGATATTATAACGAGCACAGTAGGAAGAAGAAGTGAAATCCAACGTTGGCATAAGGAGCAGGAGATTGAAACATAAGAAGGACAGCGCACGCAAGAAAGCTCGTGGATAGTTCCTATTTTTGGGTATCGATAAAATGAAAATTCCTACATATGGGTCGCGCATTTGAATTTAGAAAAGAACGGAAGTTTAAACGTTGGGCAGGGATGGCAAAAACCTTCTCTCGCATCAGCAAGGACATCATCATGGCTGTTAAGGAAGGTGGTGACAATCCGGATTCAAACTACAGACTGCGCATGCTTTTGCAAAATGCAAAAGCCGCTAACATGCCTAAGGACAATGTTGAGCGTGCGATCAAAAAAGCAATGTCGAAGGATCAATCCGACTATAAAACCATAGTTTACGAAGGATATGGTCCGCACGGAATAGCTGTACTGGTTGAGACGGCGACTGATAATAATACCAGAACGGTTGCAAATGTCCGTTCATACTTCAATAAATGTGACGGTTCATTGGGCACATCTGGCTCGGTAGAATTCATGTTCGAACATAAATGTCATGTAAAAATTGCTGCAGGTGATACAGATGTAGAAGAGCTCGAGTTCGAGATGATCGATCACGGTGCAGAGGATGTATTCAAGGATGTAGAAGAGAAAGACGGTGAAGAAACTGAAGTAATCATGGTGTACGGTCAGTTCGCCGATTACGGAAACATAACAAAAGGGCTCGAAGAATTAGGGCACGAAATAGTGGAGTCTGGCTTCGAATATATTCCTACAACAACAAAAGAAATAGGCACGGAGCAAACAAAGGACTTAGAAAAGCTCATTGAAAAGCTTGAAGAAGACGACGATGTTCAGAACGTCTATACCACAATGCGTTAAGAACGTTAATACATAAAAAAAGCCGCTCAATGAGCGGCTTTTTTATTGCTTTTAAATGGCTTTGCGAAGCGAGCTTCGCTCAATCTGCGATTTCGCGTATTCGTGTGTAATATGAATCTTCTTTGCTTCTAATCCCGGTGCATCAAACATATGATCTGTCAGAATAGCTTCGCAAACACTGCGCAATCCACGCGCGCCCAGGCTATACTCAAGAGCTATTTCAACAATGTAATCATATACCTCCTCGTCAAAAGACAACACAATGTCATCCATGTGAAAGAGGTGTTGGTACTGCTTTATCAACGCATTCTTCGGTAAGGTTAAAATGGCACGAAGGGCTTTTATATCCAGCGGTGACATGAAAGTAACAATCGGCATACGACCGATCAATTCTGGAATCAATCCATAACTCTTTAAATCTGAAGGCGTGATGTAGCTCAATACTTCATCTTCCTCTACGTGCTGACGTGACTCCTTAGAATATCCTAAAGAGGCAGAATTCAATCGCGAACCTATTTTCTTTTCTATTCCAACAAAAGCACCTCCGGCAACGAACAATATGTTTGTCGTATCTACCTCAATGTATTTTTGATCCGGGTGTTTACGCCCACCTTTTGGGGGAACATTGACCTTAGATCCTTCCAAGAGTTTTAATAATCCTTGTTGTACACCTTCTCCACTCACATCGCGAGTAATAGAAGGGTTATCACCCTTGCGTGCGATTTTATCAATCTCATCGATAAAAACGATACCTACCTGTGCCTTTGGCAAATCATAATCTGCCGCTTGAAGTAAACGGGTTAAAATACTTTCGACGTCCTCACCTACATATCCAGCTTCCGTTAATACCGTGGCATCCACAATAGTAAAAGGCACATTGAGTAGTTTGGCAATGGTACGCGCCATCAAGGTTTTACCTGTACCGGTATTCCCAACGATGACAATATTCGACTTATCTACCTCTGGTGCATCTTTTAAAGGAACTAAACCTATTCTTTTGTAGTGATTGTAGACTGCAACCGCCATGGTGCGCTTGGCCTGCTCTTGTCCGATGATGTATTCGTCCAGGTGCGCCTTAATCTGAGCAGGTGTAAAGTCAAATTCTACTTTTCCTGCAACATCTAATGGGCTGCTTTGCGGTGCTTCACCTAATTCTGTGTGTAGAATACCACCCGCTTGTTCGACACAACGATCGCAGATGTGGGCATCCACTCCCGCAATCATCATTTCTGCTTCAGTCTTACTGCGCCCGCAGAAAGAACAATGGATGTTTTTTTCTTCGCTCATTATTTGGCTTGACTCTTCCCTAATAGAATTTCATCTACCATGCCGTATTCTTTGGCCTCACCAGAGGTCATCCAATAATCACGGTCAGAATCTGCCTCGACCTTATCAAAAGGCTGTCCACTGTGGTGGGCAATAATGCTGTACAATTCTTTTTTCAGTTTAAGAATCTCAGTCAATGTGATTTCCATATCTGATGCCTGTCCTTGTGCACCACCCATGGGCTGGTGAATCATGATACGGCTATGCTTTAACGCAGAGCGCTTTCCAGCGGTACCCGCACACATTAAAACTGCGCCCATTGAGGCTGCCATACCCGTACAGATCGTAGCTACATCCGGGTTTACAACTTGCATGGTATCATATATTCCGAGACCTGCGTACACTGAGCCACCAGGTGAATTGATGTAAATCTGGATGTCTTTTTTCGCGTCTGCGCTTTCTAAAAAGAGCAATTGGGCCTGGACGATATTCGCAACTTGATCATTAATTCCGGTGCCTAAAAAGATGATACGGTCCATCATTAGACGCGAAAAAACATCCATTTGCGCGACATTCATTTGGCGCTCTTCTATAATGTAAGGCGTCAATGAAGCATCAACGTATTGTTCTACATACATGCTGTTTATACCAGCGTGTTTCGTAGCGTATTTTTTGAATTCTTTTCCGAAATCCATGAAGTCTTATTTTCTAAAGTGAAGGAATAATTATGCGTTTTCCGTTACCAATTTAATGAATTCATCGTAGGTAACTTCCTTCTCATCCACCTTAAAGGTTTCTTTGTAGTACGTCAGTAATTTTGCGTTGTAGACCTGATCATTGATACGACGTGCTTCTTCTTCATTCTTTAATGCGTTTTCAGCAATGCCTTTCAACATTTCATCGTCCATTGCCTGTTGTCCATATTGTTGGAATTGTGCTTTTACCATTCCTACTGTATGGTCTACTAGTTCGTCTTGAGAGACAGAAATCTCACCCATTTGAATGACTTTATTCTCAATCAATTGGTAACGCAATCCACGTTCCGTTTTATCCCAATCTGCCTCAATTTCTTCAGCCGAAACAGGCTTTTCACCGGAAGTCTGCATCCATTTTTTCAAGAATGCTACAGGAAGATCAAATTTGGTTTTGTCTAGTAGATATTCTGCTACGTTGTTAAGGAAGTACTGATCCGATTCGTTCATGTACATGCGTTCTGCTTCTTCCTTCATCTTCTCGCGCATTTCATCCTCACTGGTCACTGCGCCTTCTCCGTATACTTTATCGAAGAACTCCTGATTCATCTCAGCAGGCTCCATGCGCGCAACGCTCTTGAGCTCGAAATGGAAAAGACCTGTTGAGGCTTCTAATTGTGCATCTGTAACACCTAAGAGACCTGCAGCATTGTAACCTTTCACAAAACTCTTTGCTGCGTCAACAGTGAGCACAGCACCTGCTGCAGCCTTGCACCATTCGCCTTGCGCTTTTTTCGTTTTTAAGTTTGAGCCCATGATTTGGGTATCTTCCTTCACGATACCGCCTTCGACAGCAGTACCATCCGAATCTACCTCAGTAAATGTCCCGTGGAACATGTCAGTAACTTCAGGTTTTTCAGGAGCAGACATTTTTCCGTAACGGTTACGGATATCCTCTACGTAGGTATCAAGAACTTTTTTATCTGCAACAACTTTGACAGCTTTGACTTTATTCTTCTTTGAGATGCTTACCTCAAATTCTGGGCTTAATCCTAATTCAAACTGGAAGTTGTACGATCCAGCCGCGTCAAAATCTAAATCCGGTTGCTCTATTGGCATAGGATTACCGAGGATGTTCAACTTTTCATCAGTAATGTATTTGTAAATATTGTCTTGCAATAGGTTGTTGATCTCTTCAATGAGTACGGCTTTACCGTATTGTTTTTTGATCAAGCCCATAGGCACTTTTCCTGGGCGGAATCCCGGAATATTTGCGCGCTTGCGGTAATTTTCCAATACATCGCTCACCTTCGTTTGGTAATCTTCTGGGGTGATTTCAATGTTCACTAAAAGGTTTAGTGCGTCTACTTCGTTCTTGCTGATGTTCATTACTGTGGAATTAAATGTTGCAAAACTCCCTTCAAAAGGGGGTGCAAAGGTAAGTAACATTTTGCCTTTTACGGACTTATGTGGGACCCTTCGCGTTTGCATTCCTTTAACGTTCGAATTGCTGAAGCTTGGAACAAAGATTGTACCTTGCCTATTCTATGATTCAGAGACTTATGCAGCGTAAAAATCTCAAATATTTACTCCCACTAGTTGTGGGTGCTTTGGTTGTTTTAGGGTTTAAATGGTTCGGCCCAGAAGAAGAAAAGGAGGCCGTGATCTTTTCGTTAGTGCGCGATGCCCTGACGAATGTGCATTTACAACCAAAGGAGGTAGACGATGCACTCAGTGAACAAGTGTATGAGAATTACCTGAACACATTAGATTACAACAAGCTGTTTTTAACACAGAATGAGGTCGCTCAATTGGCGGGCTACAAAAAAGAATTGGACAATCTCTTTCAGCTAGGTGATACGAGATTCTTCACGCTCAGCTATGGTTTAATCACTTATGCGATCGATGCATCAGAAGAAATCTACACGCAACTGCTTTCCGAACCTTTCGACTACACGGTAGACGAACGTATTGGAAATAATCCTGAATCGCGAACCTTCGCTCAAAATAAAGAGGAGCATGTTGAGTTCTGGCGTAAACATTTAAAATGGCGCGTACTGAATCGCATATATGAAAAAGATCGAGCTCAAAAAGAAGATGCCGAAACAGACGAAACCGTTGAGTTAAAGTCTTTCGAAACCCTCGAAAGTGAAGCGCGTGAAAAAGAATTAGAATTGCAAAATGAATGGCGTGAAGACCTTATGGACGTGAGTCGATTGGAGTGGTTTGGCATGTATATGAATGCGTATTGCGAGGCATTTGACCCGCACACTTCATATCTCGCACCGCAACAAAACGAAGACTTCGAATTGAGCATGACAGGCCAGTTTGAAGGTATAGGTGCCCAATTAAAACAAGACGGAGATTACATTACCATAGAACGAATTATAGTGGGTTCAGCTTGCTGGAGACAAGGCGATCTTGAAGCAGGTGATAAAATTTTAGCTGTTGCCCAGGGCGAAGCAGAGCCAGTGGACGTCGTGGGTTACAAAGTGCGTGATGGCATCAAACTCATTCGAGGTAAAAAAGGAAGCGAAGTGCGTCTAACGGTCAAAAAGAAAGACGGCGCTCGACAGGTCATCCCTATCATTCGTGACATCGTCGAAATTGAAAGCACTTTTGCCCGCAGTACCATTTTAGACGGTGCGGTTTACGACAAGAAAACTGGTGAACGTATTCAAGAAAGTACAGGCAAAACGGGTTACATCAGATTACCGAAATTCTATGTGAATTTCTACGACAAGAACAACCATAATGCGGCTGAGGATGTTAAAAATGAAATCATCAAACTCAAAGAAGCTGGGGTTGAAGGTATGATTCTTGACCTCAGAGGAAACGGTGGTGGTTCATTACAAGCAGCCATTGAAATTGCGGGGCTCTTTACGGGAAACGGCCCTATGGTTCAGGTAAAGAATTTCCAAAGCGGAACACGCGCTAAAAACAACCGCAGCAGTAGCGTATATTGGGACGGACCGCTCGTCGTTCTAGTCAACGAATACAGTGCATCGGCATCAGAAATTGTCAGTGCGGCATTACAAGATCGCGGACGTGCGTTGATTGTAGGCCCTTCGAAATCTACTTACGGCAAAGGGACCGTGCAAAACATGTTTGATTTTGACCGAGCAGTACCTGCCTCGTTGAACCAATTAAAACCTTTGGGTGCCATTAAAATAACTACAGAGAAGTTTTATCGCATCTCTGGTGGCACTACCCAACTTCAAGGCGTAGTGCCAGATATCTCATTACCGGGAGCTTACGACGGAATCGAGATTGGTGAAAAGGAATACGAAAACGCATTGGCTATTGATTTTGTGGAAAAAGCGGATTTCACGCCTTTAACCCAATGGGAGAAACAATTTGCAAAAGCCAAAAAATCGGCCCAGAAACGCGTGGCTTCAAATCTGGCATTTACGAAATACGAAACGTACGCGGATTGGATTGCAGAAGGAGATAAGGACAAATGGATTCCACTGAATTACAATAACTACCTAGGGTTTCAAGATTCAATCAAATCAGCAAGTGAAGCGTATAAAAACCTCTCAAAACTTAACGACAGTTTAGGTATTGTTGCTTTAGATCATCACCCTACAGTGGCAACTGATAGTGCGCAAGCTGAAATATATCACAAATGGTACAAAGGGCTTTCAAAAGACCTCGTACTGCGTGAAGCGAATATTATTGTAGGTGAACTGGCGCAATAACATAGTACGACTAGGACTGGGACAAAAAATTGCGCTCAGTTTTTTGACGCTCATTGTCGTTATGGCTATCGTGGCGCCTGTAGTCGTGCTGGACCAAACTACCAACGCCAACGATATGGATTTGCGCAGAGCACTATTGGAACCGGGGAGTAGTACGGATATGGGTTTGCATTTGTTTGGAACCGATAAGTACGGTAGGGACCATTTTTCTCGTGTCATTTTAGGCAGTAGGATTAGCCTCACTGTGGGTTTCATTGCAGTAGGCATCTCGCTGCTTATTGGAATTCCTGTAGGTGCTTTTGCCGGTTACTACGGCGGTAGATTAGACCAGTTTCTTACTTGGGCCATGTCAGTGCTTTGGTCCATCCCTACGCTGCTTCTGGTAATCGCATTGACTTTCGTCTTAGGCAAGGGAATCGTGCAAGTCTTCATTGCAGTTGGCCTAACGATGTGGGTAGAGGTAGCACGCGTGATTCGGGGGCAATTTTTAGGTGAAAAGTCGAAGGAATACGTCGAAGCAGCTAAAGTCCTGGGCTTCACTACATGGCACATCATCTTCAAAGAAATACTCCCCAATACATGGGGTCCACTTGTGGTTATTTGTGCTACAAATTTTGCAAGCGCCCTACTAATCGAAAGTGGGCTGAGCTTTTTGGGAATTGGTGCACAACCGCCCGTTCCTTCATGGGGCGGTATGATTCGGGAATACTATCCTTATCTGATCACCGGAAAGGCCTATTTAAGCCTTATACCTGGGGCACTCATTGCGGTAAGTGTATTGAGTCTGAATACGCTAAGTACCGTTTGGGACGAGCGTAGTTAGAGAGATAAACGGAAATGTTCTGTAGATGGGATCACCGCATCTTCAGCGACTAATCCAGCATGATGATGCATTATTTCAAGGAATTCTTCGCGCTCGATATTCATAGCACCTAGACTGTCTAAATGTTCCGTAGGTAATTGGTTATCGACGGCAATAACGCCTTGTAAATGTAAGTATTGACACATGCCTATGTACGCATATTTAGAAGCATTGGCCTGCGTGTGGAACATGCTTTCACCAACGAAAATTGAACCAGTAATTACTCCAAAAGTACCCCCGACTAATTCCTGTCCTTCCCAAACTTCAAAGCTGAAGCCCTTGCCTTCTTGGTGGAGTGCCATAAAGTTTTCTCTGAATTTTTCAGTAATCCATGTACCTGCTTGTCCAGGTCGCTCTACCGCGCTACACTTTTCCAACACTTGCTCAAATGCCGTATTCACTGAAAAGCGCCACTTTCTGCCGTTGATATACGGACGCATGCTCTTAGAAATTTTTACCTGGTCCGTTGCAGTAATGCTCCGTACCTCTGGAGAAAACCAGAATACAACCCCTTCTTGCTCAAACCATGGAAAAATTCCAGAAGGATAGAGCCGATCGTACATCTCAGGGCTAAGCTCCCAAGAAAGTGCAATCAAGCCTTCGTCGTTCGAGACATCATTGGGATCGGGAACTTCCCAGTCCCCTTGCCCAATGAAGTATAATGGATTGTTTGTAGATGAAAACACGTCGGTATACTTAGAACGGTAAGTCGTCGTCTAGCACTGAATTATCTGCACCAGAAGGTGTAAATGGCTGTCCAGCAGGCGGCAAATCAGATGGCCCAGGTCCTGCAGCAGCTTCAACGGCATTCATTCTCCAAGCTTGAAGTGTCGTGTAGTAACGAGTATCACCGCCTTGAGGAGGTGTCCACTCACGTCCGCGAATATTGAATTCAATATTTACTTCTTGACCTTCCTTGAAATTATTGAGTACACCCGTTTTGTCCTGTGTAAACTCGAACAATAACGTCTGAGGATATTGGTCTTTAGTTTGAACTACGAATTCTCTTTTTTTGAATCGGTCTGAAATGACCTGCTCATCCATAATACGCTGGATTCTCGCTTCTAACTGCATCTGCTTACCCGTTTATCGGGCCGATTTATCTATTAATAATACTTTCCAAGCTTCCTTTACTTGACCATTGTCTAATAAGTCTTTGGCCATTTCATGTAATTGCTCGCGCAATTCTATTCCGTCTGCAAAATTTTGCAAAATGCGGCGGACATCAAAATCATTTTTCTTTCCCTCGACCTCTTCGGCAGTTGGAATTGTAATTTCAGAACCCAATTGGCCCAAATTATTTCCCGTCAAAATGGTTGAACGGCGAATAACATCTGGAATTTGATCCACACCTATACCCAACTTTGGAGGTGCCAATTCAAACAACGCATCGCCTGAGGCTCGCACCCACCAAGCTTTGCCCAATCTACCCACTAAATCAATTGCATCCTGATCAATGCCTCCATTCTCTGATAAAACATCATCCGCAATGTGCATTTTTTTAACCACACACATCACGAGGTTTCCTGCTCCGCCCTCTTCGCCCATATGAAGTACATCGCGCACTTCACATTCTAGACTGACAGGGCTCTCTTTCACTCTTCTTGGCGCAACAACATCAGAATCTATTGGTGTCAAACCGCTCTTCACAAACTCATCTACGTCCGACGAATATTCAGCAGAACTCAGATTCACCTGCTGCGTAATGGCATAATTGACCACGTTAATAACCACTTCCTTTTGCTGCATCGCATTGTGCAATGTATCCTTAGTTGTATTGTTTCTGACCCGTCTAGCAGCAGAAAAAACAACCACAGGCGGATTGGAACTGAATATATTAAAGAAGCTGAACGGGCTGAGGTTATTGTTACCAAATTCGTCTACGGTACTCACCAAAGCGATAGGTCGAGGAGCAATGGCTCCAAGCAATAAACTGTGACGCTCTTTCGTTCCGAGCTCGTTGGGATCAAAACTTGCCATGTTAAAGGATTTTGAGCAAAGTTAATTTTTCAAGCCACCCAATCATTTTTTCTCTCAAAGTAATTTTTCTATCTATATTTGCCGTCCCAATGGAAGCGGATGTGGTGAAATTGGTAGACACGCTAGTTTTAGGCACTAGTGCTTTATCGCGTGAAGGTTCGAGTCCTTTCATCCGCACCAACAAAGAAAAGCTCGGTTGCAATGCAACCGGGCTTTTTTGTTTTTAACCCGACACAAGCTTGCTTAGCGGAGGAGGAAAAACAAAAAAGCCCAGGGCTCGCAAAGCGAGACCGAGCTTTCTGTTGGAATGCAACCCCCACAAGGTCCGCCACACATGCAACGCATGGGTGGCAATCCTTGAAGATGATTACCCTAAAATCTTCTTAGAGCGAATTCTCTTCATCCAAAGGGACTCCAAGAACTGGTCTGTCAGTGACCTGATCATACATGTCATAATAGACGAGCATGACTATCGGGATAATTGCGAGAAGCCCTATAAATAGGGTTAAAACTGTGAAAATCACCGTTAGAATACCCACTAGAAAAAACGTGATAAAAATTCTTAGGAAATTTGGCATGCTCACTTTAAAACTCCAAGTAATGCTTTCAAATAAATCACTTCCCTCAATAGACGCCTTATACGTTGAGAACATAAGCCCAATACTAAAGACCAATTGAATCAAACCTACCGCAATGAGCGTCCCACTACTTTCGCGCATATCGATACCCATGTCTTGAATCAACATAAGGAGTTCATCCGGATCTTGAATCTGCCCTGAAGCCATATTGAAGAATTCATCCGGGAACATGATGACCGAAATCAAGCCGACTAAACTAGTTACTACACTGACTTGAAGCAGTGGTTTTTGGTTTACACGAAAGGCATCGAAAAAAGTACCGAATTCTACGGCTTCGCCTAACTGGTCCTTGTGGGCAACATGCGCGTAGCCTAACGTAAGGAAGCTAGCCGCTACTCCGGAGATGATAGAGGATATCGCTAAAGTGGCTTTCGCCCCCCCAAGGAATCCAAACATTGTACCCACACCATTACCCACTGAGGAGATGAGGGTGAGAAGAACAAAGTAGACTACTGTAAAGGCAACGTAGAGTGCGGCTTGATTCTTAAATCGCAACCATCCTGCTTGAATGGCTTGTCCTGGGCTAATTTTATTCATGGTATTGCGGTTTCTATGCTTATTTTGTGGAAAAATACAACACACGTTGAAAGTATACCGCTCCTTAACCGAATTTAATACGTTAGAATCCGCTGTCGCTACTACTGGGACTTTTGACGGAGTGCACCTGGGCCATCAGAAAATATTGAACCAATTGGTTCAAACTGCTCATAAAGTTGGGGGAGAGAGCGTTTTACTCACTTTTGATCCGCATCCACGAGTGGTTTTACAGCCGGATGTTGAGCTTAAATTACTCTCGAGTATTGAAGAAAAAATTGAACTTCTTGAAAAAACAGGATTAGATCATCTGATCATACATCCGTTTAGTAAAGAGTTTTCACGTACACCTTCATTAGAGTTTGTTCGTGAAATTCTCGTGAATACTATTGGCGTGAAGCATTTGGTAATCGGCTACGATCATCATTTTGGACGAAACAGAGAAGGCAGTTTCGAGCATCTAAAGGAATTTGGTCCTATTTACGGGTTCGAGGTGCAAGAAATTTCAGCGCTTGATGTGGAAAGTGTAAATGTGAGCAGCACTAAAATTCGTCAATCCTTACACCGCGGTGATGTAGGCTTAGCTGCTGAATATTTAGGGCACCCATTCACCTTGAGCGGCACTGTCATAAAAGGAAATCAAATAGGCCGTACAATCGGGTTTCCTACTGCCAATATCGGTCTTGATTTCATCCGAAAGCTAGTGCCCTCTGACGGCGTGTATTTTGGGTTCGTAGACATAGAAGGGCAAACCTTTAAGGCCATGGCCAACATCGGTCGCCGTCCAACTGTTGGTGCCACGCAACGCTCTGTCGAAGTACATATTATCGATTTTGAAGGAGATTTATACGGCAAACGCATCTCTTTTGAGGTCTCGAAAAAGTATAGAGAAGTCTATCATTTCAACACTCTAGAAGATTTAAAACGTCAGTTGGCAAAAGATCGGGATGCAGCGCAAAGGGAATTGGCATAAATTTTGGCATCTTTACACTACTTAAAAAAACCAATCATGAAAAAAATTGCATTATTCATCGTAGCTGCTGCTTCATTAGCTGCTTGTACGAAATGGGAAAACAAAAGCACCGAATTTAAGGTAACAGGGGTCTGGACTGGTATCGAAACACAGATCAACATTGCTGCGTTGCCATTCATAGATTCTTCAGACATTCAAAACACCTCTTTCATGGAAGCAAATTTCATGGAAGACGGAGGTCTAACCATCGATTCAGCGGGTACCCGTATGGATTCATTGGGTTGGGCGATCAAAAACGATACAATCCTTGTACTTAAAGGACTCGATCTTGGGATTGAAATCCCAGGTAGTGGAGGTGTTGGCGCCTCAGATGTAAACTTTGTGATCAGAACACTAGAACAAGACGCTTTTACATTTAGAACAGACACTAACCTAACGATAACCGTTCCTGGCATACCTATTCCATTATCGATAGATGTCGCTCAAATCCAACGTTGGGGGAAATAATCCTCAGGTACAGATATAAAGAAACCCGCCTCGTGCGGGTTTTTTTATGCCAATTTGCGCCAAAGCGCATCGCCGAGTTGTTCTACTTTTTTGCGGTCAAGCGACCAGTAATCGCCAAAGCCTAACTTCGCCTCGACACTATCTTCACGCGCATGCATTTTCATACGTGCCGTACAATGGTAAGAACGAACACCCGCAGACCACAAGTCATCTACAACTTCAGCGCTAACGCCTGATCCCGCTTGAATTTGAATACGTCCGGCTGCTTGCTCGCACAGGTGTTTTAAAGCGGGTAAACCCTCTTTTACCCTAGGGGCAAAACCACTAGTCAAAATGCGCTCCACACCCAACTCAACCAGCAACTCCATCGCCGCCTCCGGCCGAGCACACGCATCAAAGGCCCGGTGAAAGGTCATTCCCAATCCGTAGTCCTGTGCAAATTGAGCCACCAATTCAACAAATTCCGCATCGACATTACGACCACCGTCTAACGCGCCAAAGACTATACCTGAAGCGCCACAATCACTTAAGATTTTAAGTTCCTCGAGCATCATGTGCTTTTCTAATCTATTGTAGATAAAATCCCCTGCACGCGGGCGCAACATGACATATACAGGAAGGTCGCTGACATCTACAGTCATTTCAATTTGAGCAGCGGAAGGAGTTAATCCGCCTTCATTGAGATTGCTGCACAGTTCTATTCTGTGAACACCCAAATCGATGAGCTGAGAGGCATGCCCAGGTTCCTCAATTGCGATTTCTATTTCAAATTGGTCGGCCATAAATCTGTATTTCATCCAAGAAGTGCCAAACAGACTGTCCCGCTGACGGGTGATTATCCGGTAATCTCTCGGTATTAGGAATTTTGAAATCGACCTCTCTGGTCGGTGTAAATCCACCTTCAGGTGCAAGTACCATGGTTTCAATAAAGGTCCCCTCTTCTGAGGTTGAACTAGTTCTTCGCCACTCATAGCGTTCAATCACATCGCTTTCGACATAGATATCAGTGTAGACCAATTCTGGAATAAGTATCCAACTCAACCTACTTTGGAGAAAGTTGATCTTAATGGAATCTATTTGATAGGGCGTATTGAAATCAAAATGGCCACTGAAATAATCGGGGCCAAAATATCCTACCCAATTTCCATCTCTGTAATTCTCCGATCCCAAAACCCCGTTGGCCAATGGGATATCTTTAGTGCCGTCATAAGGCTTTGTCGGAGGACTGGTCAAACAACTGTGCGTCACTAAACCTTCGTGTACCGCGAATCCGTAGTTCAGCGCTTTACCCATGGCATGCCCATGGCGAGTGGGTTGCACCTTCATTCGGTGCACTCCACGCGTTGTGAAGGTAGTCGCACTGCCCGCAGTCATTCCCGTCGGCGCCTCAACAGCGAGCTCAAGATTTGCAAAAGCAGGCTTTGCTGTAACCACAACTTTGAGCTCCTCTTTGAAGGAATCATTTTTAGTGGCCAATTTCACCGGTACCTGCTCCACATCATAGCTATAGCCTAATGCATCAAGCATAGGGTAATGATTTTGAAGTCGCTCCCAAAATGCTTCATAATCACGCTCTAAAGGATGTGACCATAGGACCTCTGACATGGCGATTCCGCGAGGTAGGAATCGGCGATCTAAAGTTTCTATATCTGGAATGCGTTCCGACCATAAATTACATTCACCGCCCAAAATATGCCCTGCTAAAAGCGGGTCTAAATCATTTGGAATAGGACTGTAACTATAGACTTTCGGTACATCAATACTACTCACCGGATAATCAAAATAGGCGTGTGAAGTCGGACTCATAATGGCGTCATGACCTTGCTCTACCGCCACAATACCTCCTTCAAAACCACGCCAGCTCTGCACCGTGGCATTTGGACTCAAGCCGCCTTCTAAGATTTCATCCCAACCTATGATCTGCTTGCCCTTAGTGGCTAAATAATTTTCAATTCTTGTATTGAACCAACCTTGCAAAGCCTCTTCGTCCTGAAGGCCTTCTGCCTTTATGCGTTGTTGACATTTCGGACAATGCTCCCAACGGTACTTTGGGGCTTCATCGCCGCCAATGTGAATGTATTTTGAGGGAAAGATCTCACATACATAGTCAAGCACATTCTCCAAAAACGTAAAGGTCTGCTCGTTTCCGGCACAGTAGATTTCTTTAAAAACGCCCCATTCCGTTGCTACTTCTACCGGCTCGCCCGTGCAACCCAACTCTGGATAAGCAGCCAAGGCCGCTTGACTGTGTCCCGGTAATTCAATTTCAGGAATGACCTCAATGCCATAACCGGCTGCATAGGCCACCACTTCTTCTAGATCCTCTCGACTGTACGAACCACCATAGGCACTGTCTCCATGCATTCGAAAAGCCGCAATATCTGCTAATCTCGGGTATTGATCCATTGCAATACGCCAACCCTGGTCTTCAGTTAAATGCCAATGCAATACATTGAATTTATACAGCGCCATGATATCGAGGTGTCGCTTGACTTCATCAACCGTGAAAAAATGACGGCAAACATCGAGTAGCACACCGCGGTGGCTAAAAACTGGTTCGTCAGTAATCTCACCCCAAGGAAGTGCAACCTCCGTACCCATCAAACCCAATTGACCCAAAGTGCTTTGTGCACGGTGATCTCCTTCCAAACCGTGATAAACCTTAACTCCCTCCTCGTCTGAAACAATACGGTAGGCTTCTTTAGATAAATTTGAATCCAATTGAAACTCCACATCATCCAACGTGTTCCACTCTGTGCTATCGAAATCGTAGGATTGAACAGAGGGTATCAACGATTCCACAGGTGCCCAGTCACGACAATCTTGAGCGCCACTCAAGGATTTTGTTTTCGTAGTGACTAAAGCCCCGATTAAAATTATAATTCCAGTAACTATGGAAATACGCCACCATCTGCGCTGCGCATCTCTCTTCTTTACTCCCATGTTCTCATGTATTTCGCATCGACCATTTCATTGCGATCTTTGGTGCGCAAGGCATAGTTAAATCCATTATAAACACTATATCCGCCGTATTCCCCTTGCATGTTCATCGCTAGGAATCCCACCTGCATGCCCTTTACGCCTGGATGCTTTTTCAGGATGCGCTGGACAATATCGTAGCACGCTTCCTCAGGTGAGGCGCCGCGACGCATAGATTCAACTACGGACGCACAACCCGCTGTTCTGATCATGGCTTCACCCACACCTGTTGCAGTAGCTCCTCCTACATCGCCATCGATGAAAAGCCCCGCACCAATAATGGGACTATCTCCAACACGGCCTCTGATTTTATAGGCCATACCGGAAGTGGTACATGCCCCTGCCATACGTCCACTGGCATCCAAGGCCAACATACCGATAGTATCGTGATTTTCAACGTTTACGCCGGTTTTATACTCCGATTTAATGAGCCACTCTTCATAGTCTTTTTGTACCGGTGGAACGGGCACGGCGAACGTTGCTTTGGAGAAACCGTTCTCAAGCGCCCATTTCTGTGCACCCTCACCAACGAGCATGACGTGAGGAGTTTTTTCCATGACCGCTCGAGCCACATCGATAGGGTGAATGATATCTTCCAAAAAGGCTACAGAACCACATCGACTGTCGTGATCCATAATACACGCATCAAGAGTAACGTGGCCGTCGCGGTCAGGCCGACCGCCTAAACCTACACTTCTATTATTCAAATCATTTTCAGTAACTGCAACACCTTTTTGCACTGCATCTAGTGCGTCCCCGCCGGATTCTAAGATTGACCACGCGCCTTGATTTGCTTCCATACCGTGAATCCATGTACTAATCACTAACGGATTATCCTTGATGGAAGGACCTAGATTTAAGGGTTGCGCGGCTGATTTCAAGGGGTTTATAGCTAGGCCCGCGCCTGCCAAGCTGAGATTTTTTAAAAATCTTCTTCTAGACATGCTTCTGTGTTTCTTTAAACTTACGCATTATTCCTAATTTGTAGACATGCGAAATTGGACCTTAGTGCTCGCCTTATTGATAGGGCTACAAGTTTCTGCTCAAGATGCGGAGTGGACATCGATTAATGACATCAACCCATTTATCGGAACCGGTGGCCACGGCCACACGCACCCCAGTGCGCAGGCGCCGTTTGGAATGATACAATTGGGCCCTAACACCCGCTATGAGGGGTGGGACGGCTGTGGTGGTTACCACTATACCGACAGTGCGATGTACGGCTTTACCTGCACCCACCTCAGCGGCACGGGTGTGAGCGATTATGGCGACCTGTTGATGCTGCCGTATTCTTCGCCGACCAAGGAAGGGGATCATATCGCATTTGATAAGGCCAGTGAGGTGGCCGAAGCGGGATATTACCGGGCTAGTCTAGATGACGGAACGGTCATCGAGGCGACGGCTGGGGATCGAACAGGGGTTTTAAAGATTAACTACCCTGAAGGTGGTGCGCCTGGAGTGATGATTGACCTAAATTTTCGGGATCGTGTCTTAGACAAATCGTTTGAAGAAGTTGGCATTGGGGATTGGGAAGGGCATAGAATTTCTGAAGGATGGGCACGAGAACAACACTTCTATTTTGCGCTCTCCATTCATCCTATTCCTGAAAATACTCGCGAGTTAAGTGACGGAGTATATTGGATATCATTACCTGAGGGCACTACAGAAGCTACGTTGAAGGTTGGAATGAGCGGCACTTCGACAGAAGGTGCTTGGAAAAATTATGAGAGCGAACTGCTCCGACTAAATACCTTTGATGCAATACGAGCAGAAACCGCAGCAAAATGGGAAAAAGAATTGGCCAAAAGCAAAGTAAAAAGTGCCTTGCCTGATCAGCGCGCCATCTTTGCCACAGCCCTCTACCACGCTTATTCTGTGCCCAATTTATGGAGTGATGTCGACGGCAGTTACCGCGGACAGGACAACATCATTTATCGCGATACTGTGAACCGCCATTATACCGTGTTCAGTCTTTGGGACACCTATAGAACGGCGCACCCTTTGTATACCATTACCCAGCCTGAGCGCACCCAGGAGTTTGTCTACGGCATGCTCGACATGTATCGCCAACGCGGGCGATTGCCCATATGGGAATTAGCCGGTAACGAAACCGATTGTATGATTGGCTACCATAGCGTGAGTGTGCTCGCCGATGCCATTGCCAAAGGCTACCATACCGATACTGCCCTGACACTCGAAGCCATGCGTGCCACGGCTGAGATGGACGTGTTCGGATTGGGCGCCTATCAGGAGTCTGGATTTTTAAGTATTGAGGACGAAAGTGAATCGGTCAGTAAAACACTCGAATATGCGTATGACGATGCATGTATCGCATGGACGGCTGAGCGACTAGGGAACCTCGGTATGATGAATGGCTACAAGCAACGTGCTTCTGCGTACCGCTCACTCATTGATCCGGAAAGCGGCTTTGTACGTCCGCGGACCAATGGAGATTTCTTATCGCCCTACGCCCCACAAGAAGTCAATAATCACTTCACTGAGGCCAACGCTTATCAATACAGCTTTTCCCCAGTACATGATATAGAGGGTTGGATGGAAGTATTGACCAATTTTAGAGCAGCCCGCGAAAGTTGGAATTCTCTGCCGCGCAAAAAGCAAGCAATGGTTGTTAAAAGCAGGCACGATGTACTTGAGGATTTGCTTGACGAGCTGTTTACCGCACCAAGCGAAACTACGGGCAGAGAGCAAGCCGATATCACAGGACTGATCGGCCAATACGCACACGGTAATGAACCTTCACACCACATTGCCTACCTCTACAATGCTACCAACAACCCGGGCAAAACGAGCTATTGGGTCAATGAAATTTTGAACTCACAATATCAAAATGCCCCAGATGGATTGAGTGGTAATGAAGATTGTGGACAGATGAGTGCCTGGTACGTGATGGCCTCCATGGGACTCTACCCATTGGTACCCGGTCAACCACATTACCAGCTGAGTACACCCAAATGGGACGCCATACACCTTGAATTGGCCAGTGGGAAATCATTGGATATAGCAGCCAACGGAAATGGGCCCTACCTATCAAGGTATAATCTGGGTGAAGAAGTTATCATACATAAACAGAAGCGCTTCGTCACTCACGAAACGCTACTTGAAGGAGGTACTTGGAACGTGGTGCGTGGCACTGACGAAGGACTTTGGAAGACCACACAACGCTATAAAACAAACCTCAATAACCCTACGCCTCCTGCGCCTATCATTCGTGTGAACAGAACTTTCTCTGAAGAAACGCCGGTGGAGATTATACCTACGGGCAGCTATGATTTGTGGCGCTACGACCGCTACGAAAACGTGAAGTGGAAAAAAGACCGCAAGGGCCGTGAACGTATAGGTACGGCCTACGATAATGGTTTTGTCACGGCCATTACTCCACATTATGGATACGGCAATCATATAGCAAAAGCCGTTTTCACCAAACGCGATGACAATTTCAATGCCGAATGGATCAAAGGAACTCCTACTGCTCAATACACAGCGGGCGGTGCTAGAGCGGCTGTAGACGGAATTTTGGGAGATACTGATTGGCGCAAGGGGCACTGGATTGGTATTCAAGGGGAAGATGCCATTTTAGAAATTTCCCTAAAAGAGCCTAAATCGGCAGATTCTATTTCAGTGGGGGTATTAAAAGACATTCGAGCTTGGATTGCCCTACCGAATAATGTGACCGTAACAGTACTTTTTCAAGGTGCAGAAAATTGGACAACACTTGGTACAAGGAATTTCGAATATCGAGCACTGTTTGAAGAAGAATCTATACGACTTTCATTGCCCTTCAAAACCGGCAGCGAAACTCCTATTTCAAAAATTAGAGTCTACTATGAAAACGCAGGTGAATTACTGCCGTGGCACCCCGGAGCAGGTTATCCCAGTTACTTTTTCACCGATGAGGTCAAGATAATTGACTAATATTTTAAATCGACCGGAATCTCACACACTGGAATGGGTAGCATTTTGTGCTTATTCGCCGTGTTGAATCGGTTATAAATGGTCATTACCTCGGCTTCACGGCCTGAGAAATCTGAAGCGGATTTTCCCGCATCTTGTTGCGCCATAGCCCATTCTAATTCTGGATAAGATGCGCCGATCTGGTCCTCGTCCGTTCTATCATCGCCCCACAAACCGTCTGTTGGTTGGGCATCCAATATGCTATCAACTACACCTAAATGGCGAGCCAAAGCAAATACTTCTGTTTTCAATAGATCTGCAATAGGGCTCAGATCTACCCCGCCGTCACCGTATTTGGTGTAAAAGCCTACGCCAAAATCTTCGACTTTATTACCCGTACCCGCAACCAACAAACCGTTGGCTTGGCCGTGGTAGTAGAGTGTAGACATGCGAATCCGCGCACGCGTGTTGGCTAGAGCGAGTTCGTGGTCTGCACCTCCCGGTTGCATTACTGCGACAAAGTGGTCGTATACTGGGGTAAGGTCTACCTGAGAGTGACGCGTGTTTGAGAAGCTTGAGGCGAGCCAATTTTGATGCTCCTGACCACGCGTAGCTTGATCGGGATGTTGATGTATGGGCATTTCTAAGGTGAGGACTTCGAGTCCTGTCCGGGCACAAAGCGTAGAGGTGAGCGCCGAATCTATTCCTCCACTAACACCTACAACAAAACCTTTGATACCTGCGTTTTTAGCATAGCTTTTCAACCAATTTGTAATATGATCTGCTGTTTCCTGTAATTTCATTGCTTTCCCCTTAATTTTGACCCCATGAAAGGCACCTATCAAATATACCTCTTCGCGTTAACCTTCGTTGTCGCTATAGGCTTCTTTATTCAACGGAGTTTTAACGGTTCGAGTTCATTATATCCGGTAGAAAATATCGAAAATCACTCATGGGATATACGCAGTTTTGATGAGGCTCTTTTTGGAGGTGATTCGCTAAATATGGAAGAATTGACCACCTATTTTAATCCATTCTTCAAATCTAACCCCATTCCTAATTTTTGGAAACAAGAGCGTGCGAATCCGACACTACGGGATCATTATACCAACGTCCAGAATTTGATGGATAAGCCGGCAATCGCAAACGACCTTCAAGCAATAAGTGCGCGTGCAAATGAATTAGTAGGACTACCATTGCCGGACCAATTATTCTTTTACATCAGCGGCATCGATCTAGAATCGCCCTGTATCTATTTTCCAGGAACGACTGAGAACGATACAAAGTATGCTTTTGTAGGCTTGGATAATTTCCTAGGAGCAGGCTATCCCAGGGTACGAAGGCATTCCAGCATACCAGAGAGTACTATTACGTCAAAGCCAACTACCCGTGGCCTATGCCCACTCGTTATTAGCAACGCTATCACTAGAGAATTTTAACGACCCTACTTTAGTAGGCCAGATGGTCTATCAGGGGAAAATTGCAATGGCCACCGAAGCCCTGACTGGGTATAGCATAGCCACAGGTGAAGTTTTAGGATACGGACCCGAAGAATGGAAATTTTTAGAATCCAATGAATCGAATATCTGGGAAGTGATGGTGCGCGAAAAGCTACTTTTTTCTACGGATATGATGGTACGGCAACGGCTGTCTGAACCGGCACCGTTTTCAAAGCTTGGAACCTCGATGGACGCAGATATACCAGGAAGAGTTGCTCGATACATCGGGTATAAATTGGTCAAGAGTTATGCGGAGAACCACCGCGAACTGAGTTTAAAAGAAATCATTAAAATTCGCGACGCACAGAAATTTTTGCGCGACGCACAATACAAACCGTAATGGCTGTACAGAAAGAAAGTGAAATCAGAATCACCGTCGGATTAGACGAAAATAAAATCCCTGAAACTATTACATGGGATGCCACAGACGGCGGCGTATCGAATGAGCAGGCAAAAGCCCTGATGATGGGTGTCTGGGACGATAAAAACTCCGAATGTCTTCGTATTGATTTATGGACAAAGGACATGCTCATGGACGATATGAAACGCATGTACCACCAGACCTTTATCTCAATGGCAGATGGATATGAACGTGCGACAGAGGATACAGCCTTAGCAGCTGACATGCGGGACTTTGCGCGTTACTTTGGCGAAAAATCAGGTTTGATTTCGCCAGAGAAATAAGACGTCTTATAGTTTGCGGTACATCTCAGCGGTAATGCTATTATTTACCTCATCAATATAGCGCAAGACCTCCTCACGACCGGATCTACCTTCAGCCGAAGTCATGAATACTGGCGGCAAGGCTTCCCATTGTAATAAAAGTTTTTTCTTGTATTGGGCGATCTGCTTCATTAAGGATGATGAGCCTAGCTTATCTATTTTCGTGAAGACGATCGAAAAGGGTATCCCCTCCATACCACACCACTCCATAAATTCTAGATCTATTTTCTGTGGATCGTGACGACAATCGATCAAGACGAAGGTGTTGATTAAGTTGTCGCGCTTCTTGATGTAGTTTGTGATCATTTCCTGGAAAATGGCGCGGTTTTTCTTTGAAGTTTTCGCGTAACCATAACCCGGTAAATCAACGAGGTACCAATTTTCATTCACTTCAAAGTGATTGATTAATTGGGTTTTTCCAGGACGCCCGGAAGTCTTTGCCAGATCCTTCCGTTGCATCAACATGTTGATCAACGAGCTCTTCCCAACATTCGACCTCCCAATGAAGGCAAACTCATTTTTAGTTGGCGCAGGGCACTCTTTGAGTTCTGTAGATGATTTTACGAATTCAGCACTGTTAATCTTCATAGTTCCTAGGATTGGCGCAAAGTTAGGCCAATTTCTTGAGGTACCTCAAGAATCGCTATTCACAATCTTATTCACACTCTGTTTTCACTTCTTCCCACTTCTTCCCACCGCTCTATGTAAGGCCTATGTCTTAGTTTTAAGTTTTTAACCCCAAAAGTTATTCACAATGTGTATGTTTGTGGGAAATCGTGGGACAAGAATTCTACTTTTGTAATAGAGCAGTCAAAAACACATGTTAAACCTCATTGGAGTACACGAATGCAAGATGGATGCGAAGGGTCGCATCAGTCTCCCGGCAGCGCTGAAGAAGCAACTGGCGCCGGAGATGCATGATGCATTTGTACTCAAAAGGAGTGTATTTAATAGTTGTTTGGAGTTGTATCCTATGCAGGAGTGGAATACGGTCATGAACAAGGTGAATACCTTGAACCGTTTTGTCAAAAAACACAATGATTTTATTCGACTTTTTACGGCAGGCGTAAAGCTTGTAGAATTGGACGGTGCATCAAGGGTAGGGATTAGCCCAGACCTGAAGGCATTTGCCAACCTTAGCAGACAAATCGTACTTAGTGCCCATAGCGGTATTATCGAGATTTGGGATAAGGGCGCGTACGAAAACGCCGTAAATGTGGATAGTGATGACTTTGGATTGCTCGCTGAAGAAGTAATGGGCGGAATAAATCCAAGTCAGAATGAGCTACCATGATCCAGTTCTCTTAACGGAATGCCTTGAAGGTTTGCGCATCGATCCCACAGGATCGTATGTAGATGTAACCTTTGGCGGTGGTGGTCACAGCAAAGCCATTTTAGACCAATTAACCACCGGTACCCTATTTGCCTTCGATCAGGATCCTGACGCTAAAAACAACCTTCCCGATCATCCAAACCTTGTCTTTATCGCGGCGAATTTCCGCTACATAAAAAACCACCTGCGATTGCACGGGGCTAAAAAAGTAGACGGCATTCTTGCAGATCTCGGCGTCAGCTCACATCAATTTGATGAAGGTTCACGCGGCTTTTCCATACGCTTCGATGGACCATTAGATATGCGGATGAACCCAGCAATAGGCATTTCAGTAGAGGAGGTTTTAGCCTCTTACGAAGAACAAGAGCTCTACGATTTATTCAGAAAACATACAGATCTAAAAAGCCTTAAGCCGCTTGTTCACGCTTTACTGCTTGCACGTGTTCAATCGCCATTAAAGACTACGGCGGAACTGCGCGAGTTATGTGAACCGCTTGCACCACGCGGTGGATGGCACAAATACATAGCTCAGGTTTTTCAAGGCTTGCGCATGGAGGTCAATAAAGAGCTTGAAGTATTAGAAGACCTGTTGAACGGGTGTATAGATGTATTAAATCCCGGCGGAAGACTTGTTGTGATGAGCTACCACAGCCTTGAAGACCGGATGGTCAAAAACTTTATCAAAGAAGGTAAAGCTGCAGGACAAACAGAATCTGACTTTTTCGGTGTGAAACGACTCCCGTTTAAAGCCATTACTAGAAAGCCCGTGGTGGCCACCCCTGAAGAAAACGCTAAAAACCCGAGAGCTACGAGTGCTAAACTGCGTATCGCAGAGCGCTCTGAGCACGAATGGAACCTGAATGAGTAGGTGGAACGACATATCATCAAAAATTGGAACCGCGTTGCGTATTAGCGACGAAGGTATCCTGCGTGCGCTCCCATTTGCGGCATGGCTAAGCTTTTTGGCACTGGTCTCTATATATACAAGTCATAGTGCAGACCGTAAGGTGCACGAGATAGAAGAATTAAGTGAAGCCCGGCAAGAATTAGAAGCAGAATACACGGAAACCAAAGAGAAATTAACAGATCTCTCGCTGGAGAGTAAGGTATTACGGAAGGCAAAAGAATTAGGGCTAACTGCGCCAACGGAGCGTGCAGATAAAATAGTTGTGGAAGAGTGAGTATAGAAATTGGACAAATAAAGAAAAGGATCACATGGATCAGCGCTGTCGTATATGCGTTCTTCCTAATCATCCTCGTCCGATTATTTTATGTCGCTCTAGTCATGGGCCCTGAACTTCGCTTACAGAGTCAAGAGCGGGTTATCGAACGCCGACCCATCGAAGCAAAAAGAGGGGACATCTACAGCGCAGATGGCAAAACGCTCGCTACCACCAAACCGGTCTATAACATCCATTTTGACGCTCTAACAGTAGACCCAACTGTCTTCAATGAAGATATTGCTGGACTCAGTGAAAAATTGGCAATCCTCAATCCTAGGCGGAACGCAGCACAATGGGAACGGTATCTGCATAGTGAGCGAGATAAAAAACACCGCTACATTCCGTTGGCGGCAGATTTGAATTACAGCCAATTGCAACGGATCAAAACGTACCCCATACTCTCGAGAGGTGCATTCCAAGGCGGCTTGATTATACAAGAAAAGCTAGAGCGTATTCAAATGGCTACCGATGTTCGATCCAGAACTATAGGTCGCGATAAAGACGGTGCACAAGCAGGCCTTGAGGGCTACTACAGCAACTACCTACAAGGCAAACCGGGTAATCGATTGATGCAAAAAATCACCGGTAACGACTGGAAGCCTCTTGATGACCCGCAAGCCATAGAGCCTGTGGACGGGTTCGATCTATTTACCACCATTGATACGCGTATTCAGGATGTTGCGCAACAGAGTCTTCTAGCCCAATTAAAAAAATACGACGCGGATCATGGGACAGCAGTAGTCATGGAAGTAGCCACAGGACGTATCGTAGCGATGGCTAACCTTGGGCGTAATGCGGATAGCGTTTACAGTGAGCTGCGCAACTACGCAGTCTGGGAACGCACGGAACCGGGCTCAACCATTAAACTGCTCAGCGCTATGGCACTTCTTGAAACCGGAGTAGCCGACACCAGCGATAAGGTCGATACCGAAAGCGGGGTGGTTACTATATACGGCAAGAAGGTTAGGGATTCTCGCAAGGGCGGTTACGGCACTATTTCATTACGCAAGGCTTTTGAGGTAAGCTCGAATACTGGGATTGTGAAATTAGTCCAAAAGCATTTTGAAAAGAATCCAGACGACTATGTCGATTTCCTCTACAGCCGCGGTTTTCACGAAACCACAGGCATTACCATTAAAGGCGAAAGTGCCCCAAACATCCCTAAACCTAATGACGACCGCTGGTCTGGAATCTCACTCCCATGGATGGCCTACGGTTACGGTGTAGAATTCACTCCTCTTCAATTGCTCACAATCTATAATGCTGTAGCAAACAATGGCACTATGGTTAAGCCGCAGATCGTGGAACGCATCATGGATCACGGTCGCATCGTGGAGGACTTCGAAACTGCCATTCTCAACCCTGCCATTTGCTCTCAAGACGTGGTTAAAAAGCTTCAAGCTATGTTGGATGGCGCAGTAAAGTCAGGAACAGCAAAAAATATTTACGACCAGCGCGTTCCAGTTGCAGGAAAAACCGGTACCTGTCAGTTGAACTACTGGCGCGGTGGAAAAGATTACCAAAGCTCATTTGCAGGCTATTTTCCGGCCAATGATCCACAATACAGCTGTATCGTGGTGATTAATAAGCCAGACTACTACAAAGGATACTATGGAAACATCGTCGCTGGACCAGTATTTAAGGCCATAGCAGACGAAGTATACAGTCATTTACCTGAAACCCCTAGCACTGTAAACAGTAAAGAGCTCATAGCAGCTCGTACTATCTCTGTAGGAGAAGACCGCTTCGAACAGGCATTTCAAAAGAACTTCTTGCCCAGCCTAAGTGGACTGGATGCGCGCACAGCTACACGAATTCTAGAGGGACAAGGGCTACATGTATCGCTTGTAGGTACAGGACGTGTAGTACATCAAGAACCTGCTATAGGCACCCCACTCCACAAATGTTCCACCGTAAAACTAGTGCTGCGATGAAACTACTAAAAGACTTGCTATACGGCGTTCGCATTCAAGAAATTATAGGGATCACCCAAATCGCGATAGAAAGCATTTGCTACGATAGCAGAAAATCTGGGAAAAACGCTTTGTTTGTGGCCATTTCCGGCACTCAAGTCGACGGACACGACTTCATCGAGACTGCTTTAGACGCAGGTGCTATTGCAGTAGTTTGTGAAAGAATTCCTGAGAAAACCAGAGAAGGTATTCATTACATCCAGACCAAAGACAGTGCTTTTGCGTTGAGCGCTGTTGCTTCAAATTGGTTTGGTAATCCAAGCGAGGAAATGAAAGTTATCGGCGTTACCGGCACCAACGGTAAAACCACAGTAGCTACCCTTCTTTTTGATCTCTTCAGCGCAATTGAAGGTGAGCTTTGTGGACTTTTAAGTACAATCTCAGTTCGTATCGGAAGGACGACCTTACCAGCGACGCATACCACACCGGATGCATTAGCTGTTCAGAAGCACATGCGCGCAATGGTCGATGCAGGAGTAAAATACTGCTTCATGGAAGTCAGCTCACATGCGCTTGTTCAGCACAGGACTTCTCACGTTGATTTCGACGTTGCCGTATTCACGAACATCACTCGTGACCATTTGGACTATCACGGGGACATGAACGGTTACATAGCGGCGAAGAAATTACTCTTTGACGGACTCAAATCTGATGCGCTTGCGCTTTATAACGAAGACACCAAACACGGCCCGACAATGATCAGCGCAACAAAGGCCAAAGTCAAGAGCTACGCCTTAAAATTCCCTGCGGATTATAAAGTCAAAATATTAGAACGTCGGTTTGACGGAATGCTTTTAACCTTAAACGACCAGGAATGTTGGTCGCGCATTCTAGGCGATTTCAACGCCTATAATTTGTGTGCGTTGTATGCAGTTGGTTTAGAATTGGGGAAAGATCCGCTTCAGCTCCTCACCGCTATTAGTTTACTCAAACCGGTGGATGGTCGATTCCAAACCATTCAAGGAAAAGACATCACTGCAGTGGTGGATTATGCGCACACTCCGGATGCACTTCAAAACGTCCTAGGTACAATAAATGAACTTAACCAAGGGCAAGGAAAAGTCATAACCGTAGTGGGTTGCGGTGGAAATAGGGACAAAGGAAAACGTCCTCAAATGGCAGGAATTGCAGCAAAAGAAAGCAATAAGGTCATACTCACCAGCGATAATCCGCGCAACGAAGAACCCGCTACCATACTCGCTGAAATGGAGGCTGGATTAAGCCCCGATCAAAAAGCTCGGGTTTTGACTATAGAGGACCGCGCGCAAGCCATAAAAAGCGCACTAATGCTGGCCCAAGCGGGAGACATTGTTCTTATCGCAGGCAAAGGGCATGAAAAATACCAGGAGATCAAAGGAGTACGAACCCATTTCGATGATGTCGAAGTGGTACAAAACTTCCTAAACCACTAATATTATGCTGTACTACCTATTTACTTATTTAGACCAAGCCTACGACATTCCAGGAGCAGGTGTATTTCAGTACATCACGTTTAGAGCCGCAATGGCGGTGATTACCTCATTGATCATTTCAATGTTGTTTGGAAAACGTTTGATTGACCGATTACAACGTTTGCAAGTCGGCGAAACCGTACGTGATCTGGGTCTAGAGGGACAGAACCAGAAGGCGGGAACACCAACGATGGGCGGTGTGATTATCATCTTGGCCATTGTAGTACCTACCCTGCTATGGGCAAAATTGGACAATATCTACATCTTATTGATGCTCATTTCTACCCTTTGGATGGGGGCTATTGGCTTTCTGGATGACTACATTAAGGTCTTCAAAAAGGACAAAAAAGGACTGCGCGGAATTTTCAAGGTCATCGGTCAAATAGTACTGGGAATTATTGTAGGAAGTACGTTGTATTTCCACCCTGAAGTCACCATCAAGGAAAAACTACCTGTAGTAGAAACCGCCTCGTGGGAAGCGGGCGAAGAAGCACCTGCAACGACATATGGTGATGCGGTAAAGAGTTCGAAAACTACCCTTCCCTTTTTAAAAGACAATGAATTTGACTACGAAATCTTCACCCGTTGGTTGGGGCCTACCGGATCGAATTGGACCTGGTTGGTGTACATTTTCGCGGTCATTTTTATCATTACAGCCGTCTCGAACGGTGCCAATTTAACCGACGGACTAGACGGATTAGCTACGGGCACCACAGCAATTGCAGGAACGGCACTGCTAGTGCTCGCCTATGTCAGTGGCTCGATCGTTTTCTCAAGCTACCTCAACATTATGTACATCCCTAATTCAGGGGAACTTGTGATTTTCACTGCCGCATTTATTGGAGCCGCTATAGGATTCTTATGGTACAACAGCTTCCCAGCGCAAGTCTTCATGGGCGATACGGGATCCCTGGCGATCGGCGCCATCGTGGCCGTCATCGCACTAGCCGTTCGCAAAGAGTTTTTATTACCCATCATAGCAGGAGTATTCCTAGCGGAGAATGTCAGTGTCATTTTGCAAGTGAGCTACTTCAAATACACGAAGAAAAAATACGGAGAAGGACGTCGGATTTTCTTAATGAGTCCACTGCACCACCACTATCAAAAGAAGGGATACCCGGAAACTAAAATTGTGACACGATTCTGGATTGTGGGCATCATGCTCGCAGTATTGGCAATCGCAACCTTGAAGCTGAGATAAGTTGAACCACCCCTACTCAAATATCGCCATACTTGGTGCCGGCATCAGCGGCATGGGTGCAGCGCAATTAGCGTATGCACTAGGTATTCCAGCATTTCTCAGCGACGCAAAAGCGCTTTCTGAGAAAGACAAGGGACTGCTGAACCAGTGGGGTATAGACTATGAGGAAAACGGTCATAATGTGGACCGATTAAATGATGCAGCTGCCATTATAAAGAGCCCCGGCATTCCGCACTCGGCTCCAATCATAAAAACACTGAAAGCCGGCGGAGCAGTCCTTTTAGGTGAAGTGGACTGGGCGGCCAACTACACTGCGGCAAAACTGATAGGGATCACAGGAAGTAATGGGAAAACCACGACTGCAACCTTGTGTCACCACATTGTGGCAGCTGAAATGGATACCGTTTTGGCGGGAAATATTGGTCAGAGTTTCGCCGGTGCACTGGCGAATCGCATGCTGAAGGCTAAGCCTGATCCTGAAGTAGTGATATTGGAGTTGAGCAGTTTCCAATTAGACGATGTCTTCGAACTAAAATTGGACCAAGGCATACTGACAAACATCACCCCCGACCACCTCGACCGGTACGAATACGACTTGAAAAAATATGCGGCTAGTAAAATGCAATTGGCCACCTATACCACCGGGCAATTCATCTACTGCGACGATGACCCTATTACGAATACAGCTTTAGAGCAGTGGCTGCAAGAGCATTCCAACCCACCAACGCTATTGGCCTATGGAACTGACACACCAGCAGGGCAGCACAGAATAACAACGAAAGAAAACAACACAATAACCATTCAACTAAATAACGAAGCAATGACTATTGAAGAACTCGCCTTACAAGGAAAGCACAACATGTACAACAGTATGGCTGCCGGATTAAGCAGCCGTTTGATGAACATTAGGAAAGAAACCGTGCGTAAACAATTATCTACTTTCGATTCACTCGAGCATCGTTTGGAAAGTATTTTGAACATCAGCGGTGTAGAATACATCAACGACAGCAAGGCAACGAATGTAAACGCTACATACTACGCCTTAGAATGCCAAAGCAAACCTGTGGTTTGGATCGTTGGCGGTGTGGATAAGGGAAATGATTACGAGGAGTTACTCCCGCTCGTGCAAGGAAAAGTAAAGGGTATCGTTGCCTTGGGTTTAGACAATGAGAAAATCAAAGCAGCTTTTGGCGAAGTTTCAGACTTCGCTGAAGCAGAAACGATGAAAGATGCAGTTCGTGCAGCATCAAAAATGGCGGACAAAGGAGATGTTGTATTACTCAGCCCTTGTTGCGCATCGTTCGACCTCTTCGAAAACTATGAAGACCGCGGACGCCAATTCAAAAACGCAGTACGCATGCTCTAAGTCAGAATACGGTGAATACAGTCCAAAAATATCTAAAAGGCGACCAGTTCCTTTGGGGCCTCATCCTACTGCTCATGCTTCTGAGCTTCTTGCCTATCTATAGTGCGAGCAGCTCCCTTGCGTATAAATTCAGCGGTGGAAATACGTTTAGATTTTTGACCAGACACCTTATTCATTTAGTCTTAGGCGGCTTCTTTTTGTACAGCGTACACCGATTAAACTTCAGAATCATCGGTAAATTTTCGATCATCATACTGCCCGCAGCCATTGTCCTACTTATGGTGACCTTATTCCAAGGAACTACTATGGGCGGTGCGAATGCCGCACGTTGGGTTCGGATTCCAGTTCTGAACATGAGTTTTCAAACCTC
Organism: Schleiferiaceae bacterium; assembly: GCA_965204625.1. Lineage (GTDB taxonomy): Bacteria > Bacteroidota > Bacteroidia > Flavobacteriales > Schleiferiaceae > UBA10364. Next base: position 303,275 of record CBDBET010000005.1, on the reverse strand, counting down.
AGCTTTTGCTTCGTTAGCGCTGTTGGTTTGGCTCGCCCGATGGTTGGCAAAACCACGAGATTTCGCCTTGTTTAAAAGCTTGTATTACCCACTAGGAGCTATCGCCCTAACGCTTATTTTTATTTTACCTGCCGATTTCTCTACAACCGCTATCATCTTCGGGATGACCTTCATTCTAATGATTGCCGCCGGTGTACCATGGAAGCATTTAGGAAGAATCATCGGTATTGGTGCGGCAGTTCTGACTCTTTTCATCTTAATAGTCCTTGCCTTCCCTGGAATTTCAAACCGGGTCGATACCTGGAAATCACGGATCGTAAACTTCGGCGCAACGGATTCCGACGCCTCTTACCAAACCGACCTTGCAAAAATGGCCATTGCAGAGGGACAACTCTTTGGCAAAGGACCAGGGAAAAGTGTACAGAAAAACTTCCTACCCCAATCGAATTCGGACTTTGTTTTTGCCGTAATAACAGAAGAATATGGCCTTATCGGCGCAAGCGGTGTAGTACTCCTATACATGGCACTTTTTCGACGCTTTGTGCGAATTGCGCGACGCGCCCACACCAAATTTGGCACATTGCTTGTCTTAGCGGCGGCCTCTGGTATGATCTTACAAACCCTCGTAAATATGGGGGTAGCTACCAACCTCATGCCTGTCACAGGACAAACGCTTCCTTTCTTAAGTGCTGGAGGATCATCCATATGGATGACCTGTATCGCACTGGGCATCATACTGAGCGTTAGCCATACTGATGTAAAAAAGGTAGTCGGTAAAAGCGCACAAAGCCAGGAAGAACAAGAAAATACTGTAGCCCATGTCTAAAAGTTTTATCATAAGCGGTGGTGGAACCGGAGGACACATATTCCCGGCATTAAGTATTGCCAATGGCCTAAGATTACAGTATCCAGATGCTGAAATTCATTTTATAGGCGCTAAAGGCAAAATGGAAATGAACAGAGTACCGGCAGCTGGATTTAAAATTACCGGTGTACCCATCGCGGGAATTAACCGTCAAAAACCTTGGAAAAGCTGGAGTGTTCCGTTCAAACTAGTATACGCACTGTGGCTGTGTCGCAAGATTTTAAAAACGCGTAAACCCGACGCTGTCATTGGCACGGGCGGCTATGCTAGTGGGCCGGCATTGTTTATGGCACAACGTATGGGTATTCCCACTCTTGTTCAAGAGCAAAACAGCTTCGCCGGGGTAACCAATATTAAATTGGGTGCAAAAGCAAAAGCTATTTGCACCGCCTATAAAAATGCTGAGCGGTTCTTTCCCTCTGGTAAAGTTCACCTCACAGGCAATCCCGTGCGTGAAGCATTTACTAATCCACTACCGAAACAAGCGGAGTGTAAAATGAAATTGGGCCTTGATCCAAAACGACCAACACTGCTCATTTTAGGTGGGAGCTTAGGTGCTAGAGCCGTCAACCAACAAATGGAGAAGAGTCTTCCTACCCTTCTGCAACAGGGCTGGCAAATCTTTTGGCAGTGTGGAAAACTGTATGAAGATGAATACGTATCGCTTACTTCGAAGACGGTGAAAGTGCATGCATTTATTGATGACATGGCCACTGCCTATGCCGCAGCAGATGCGATCGTAAGTCGCGCTGGAGCGGGTACCTTAAGTGAACTCTGTTTGATCGGTAAAGCTGCAGTACTCATTCCTAGCCCAAACGTCGCGGAAGACCATCAAACACATAATGCCCGTGCATTGAGCGAAAAAGGTGCAGCAGTGCTCATTCCTGAAGTAGAATTGGACCAGCGCTTTACTATTGAGCTTGAAGCGCTGTATCAAAACACCAAGCGCAGGGACCGATTAGGCGAGAATATTAAAAAACTTGCCCTACCCCATGCCACCGAAGATATATGTACCCTGATTAGCGAATTGATTACGTGATAAAGAAACATTCACATATCGTATTTATTGGGATCGGCGGGATCGGTATGAGCGCATTGGCGCGTCATTTTCTGCATCAAAACATACCTGTTTTCGGTTTTGACCGCACCAAAACGGAGCTGACGGTAGCATTGGAAAAGGAAGGTGCACTCCTTTGCTATACGGAAGATACATCTGCGTATCCAGGTTGGTCCGAAGCAGAAACTACGGTTATTTATACTCCTGCAATTGCATCGACACATCCATGGCGCTTGTTTTTTGAGGCGTATGAACCCATTAAACGTGCGGCTGCATTAGGCCAGCTCACTAAGGGCTATAAAACACTTGCTGTAGCTGGGACACATGGAAAAACCAGTACGAGTGCAATTCTCACGCACCTTTTAGCCTCGGCTGGACAAGACCCGACAGCGTTTATCGGGGGGATATTGAGCAGTTCTCGTACAAACTACAGGTTGGGCAATGGCCCATGGATGATTGTGGAGGCCGATGAATTTGACAGATCCTTCCTTCACCTTCATCCAACCGCTGCAGCTATAACGACTACCGATGCAGATCATCTGGATATTTACGACGACGAAACTGACCTAAATAACACCTTCGATGCCTTCATACAGCAGGTCGAAGGGCCAACGTTTACCGCAACAAGCTTAAAGAATACTACAGCTGTTGGCAGTGCCGATAGCCACGCCTTTGCTACGGATATCCGCGCCCATGAAGGTGCCTATGCGTTTACTCTTCATCTAGGAAATGATAAGTTTGAGACAAAGCTCTTCATGCCTGGAAAACACAACGTCTACAATGCCGTCCTTGCTGCTGCACTTGCGCATCATGCAGGACTATCTTTAGAACGGATCGCAGCAGCCCTCCCAACCTTTGAAGGAATAAAGCGCAGGTTTGAATACCATTTAAAAGGCAAGACGACGCTCATTGAAGACTACGCCCACCACCCAACGGAACTCGAAGCACTGATCGATAGCCTGGATGAAATGTACCCTGAAAAGGACATACTGCTGTGCTTTCAACCGCATTTATACAGTCGAACGCGTGATTTCTTTGACGGATTTATAACACAACTCAAACGCGTACATCGTTGCATTCTTCTACCTATTTATGCCGCTCGGGAGCACCCCATTGAAGGGATACATTCTACTGCACTCGCAGCGCAAATACCTGGCGCCAAAACCTGCGATTTAGAGGCACTCCCCCAGGCAGTATTTGCAGAGAATTATGGTGTCGTTCTCATTGTAGGCGCCGGGGATATTGGTGACACCGTACCACAATTAAAAGCTGTTTTACGATGAAAAAGAAACGGCTTTTATATACCGCTTTAAGTGTCATCTTCGGTGCAGGACTGATTTTCGGCGCTGTGCTGAGCATGCAGCACTGGAAAAATGCAGCCTTTGATAAAATCGATATATCGATTCAAAATCCTGATAATCAAGCTCTTATCGTTCGTCCCGAAGTGTTGCCGCTTATCGATGCTTTTTTAAGTGCACAGCCCGATTCTAGTGCCCTTAAGACCCCTACATATTTGTTAGAAACCTCTTTGGAAGCCCTGCCGTACGTGGCCGATGCACAGGTATATTGGAATTTAAATCAGTCTTTGGTCGTAAACGTGGTTTCAAAGCAAGCGAAGGCGAAAGTCTTCATGAACGATGAAACGTTTTTACTTACAGAAGCGCACGAGCTTCTACCAGCACCGAGACAAACACCACTGGACTTGCCCATTATTACAGGGCTTAAAGACAGTGCAAATGCGGCTAGAGCCGGTCTACTATTAGACGAAGTGATTGCCAGCCCTGCATTCACTTTTGACGGCCTAGCACAAATGGAGGTAAATGCGTCGTATGTAGTGCTAATTCCTCAAGGATATGCGCACCACATCACAGCAAACATCGGCAATGAATTGGCTGGTGACCTGCGAAAGTTGAGCGCCTTCTATGCCGCTAAACCAACGCAAGAACTGGAAGAAATAAAAAGCATTGACTTGCGATATAAAAACCAAGTAGTAAGCAAAACGAGATGACACAGAACGCCCCTTTAGCAGTAGGTCTGGACATCGGAACCACTAAAATTGTCGCCGTAGTGGGCCGATTAAACGAGCACCGTAAGATTGAAGTCTTGGGTATTGGAAAAAGTAAAAGCCTCGGTGTCCAGCGCGGGGTGGTAGCAAATATTACACTCACCATTGAAAGCATTCAAGCCGCAGTAAAAATGGCCGAGGAAAATTCTGGCCTGAAAATTACTGAGGTCATGGTAGGTATTGCCGGACAACACATCCGTTCCATGCAGCATTCCGACTACATCATGCGCGAAGATGCTGAAGCCATTATCAATGTGGAAGATCTCGCTTCCTTGCAAAAAAACGTGCACAACCTAGTGATGATGCCCGGGGAGCAAATCTTGCATGCACTTCCACAAGAATATAAGGTGGATGGAGATGCCAACATCGTGAATCCACAGGGTATGTACGGATCGCGATTGGAAGCAAATTTTCACATCGTCGTTGGCCAAATTGCTTCTATTAAAAACATCGCGCGTTGTGTAGAGCAGAGCGAGCTCAAAGTGGGAGATATTACGCTAGAACCCTTAGCTTCGGCCGCGGCAGTTCTTGCAGAAGAAGAGAAAGATGCTGGTGTAGTCCTCGTCGATATCGGCGGTGGAACTACAGATATTGCCATTTTTAAAGACCAAATCATTCGCCATACCGCAGTTATACCTTTTGGTGGCAAAGTCATTACGGAAGACATCAAAGAAGGTTGCGAAATTATCGAGAAACAGGCGGAGACGTTGAAAGTGAAGTTTGGCTCCGCATGGCCCGGAGAGAATAAAGACAATGAGATTGTCAGCATTCCTGGACTGCGAGGAAGGCCACCAAAAGAAATCAGTCTAAAAACATTGTCGAAGATTATCAACGCACGCGTTCGTGAAATCATGGAAAGCGTCATTGCAGAAATCCGCAATTACCAGCAGAACGATCCGCGAAAGCGACTTATCGGCGGTATTGTACTCACTGGAGGAGGTTCACAGTTGAAACACATGAGCCAATTGGTAGAATACCTGACGGGCATGCCAACTCGCATTGGTTACCCGAACGAGCATTTAGCGAGTGGTTACGTCAAGGAATTGGCCTCACCTGTTTATGCAACTTCCATTGGTTTGTTGAGTATGGCGCTAGAATCGCAGGACCATCCCATGGCTTACGACCCTAGAGAAACTGAGCAGCCACTCGTTCCTGAAACTCCCGAGGAACAAGAAGAAGAACCCATCGAAGAAGTTGAAGGCGCACCCGACCAAACGGGCAGCACACAAGCCGCGCCACGTAAAGACCCTTTCTGGAAAGGCTTTATGAACAACCTCAAAGAATGGCTAGAAAACGACGAAGACATAGAATAACCGAACAACCATGATAGAAGACGGAATTCAATTCAACCTTCCAAAAAACAGAAGCTCAGTCATCAAGGTAATTGGTGTCGGAGGTGGAGGTTCCAACGCAGTCAATCACATGAAGAATGTGGGCGTGAACGGCGTGGACTTCATTATCTGTAACACAGATGCCCAGGCACTTTACCACAGTCCTGTCGCGAATAAGGTCCAATTAGGCGCTTCACTTACGGAAGGGCTTGGTGCCGGAGCAGATCCTGAGATAGGTCGCAGTGCAGCGGAAGAAAGTATTCAAGAGATTCAGAACATTCTTGAAACTGGAACAAAGATGTGCTTCATCACTGCCGGAATGGGCGGTGGCACGGGTACAGGAGCCGCACCTATCATCGCCAAAGCCGCGCGTGAAATGGGCATTCTCACTGTAGGTATTGTTACCGTACCCTTCTCCTTCGAAGGGAAAATGAGAGCAGACCAAGCAGAGGAAGGAATAAAAGCCATGCGTGATGCTGTGGACAGCCTCATTGTCATCAATAATGATAAACTGCGCCAAGTATATGGTGATTTAGGATTTAGAAATGCGTTTAGCAAAGCGGACGAGGTTTTGGCCGGGGCTGCTAAAGGAATAGCCGAAGTCATCACGAACCACTACACGCAAAACATTGACCTACGCGATGCAAAAACTGTTCTCGAAAATAGCGGATCCGCTTTGTTTGGTACTGGCGAGGGCGAAGGTCCTGGCCGAGCAGCAGCAGCCGTGGGTGCAGCTTTAGACTCTCCGCTTTTAAACGACAACCACATTAAAGGTGCTAAAAACGTCTTGCTATTATTGACTTCAGGAGATAGCGAACAAGAAGTAACTATAGATGAAATAGGTGAAATCACAGACCATATTCAACGTGAGGCCGGCGGCAATGCGAATGTGATTATGGGAATTGGCTCTAGTGAAGAAACTGGCAGCCGCATAACATGTACCATCATCGCAACCGGTTTCCCAACAGGAACGCAAGTGCTGCCATCCGATAAACCGGAAGTGGTCACGTATAAGTTAGATACGCACGAAACAGACGAGGTTGCTTTTACAGCACAACCAGCCGTCGAAACAATAGCTGATTCGCAACAATCGGAACGAGTTATCATGGATCTCGGTGCGGTCGAAGAAGAGCTCCAAGCGTCAGACATAATAATGACCCCTGAAGTAGAGGCACATTCAGAGTCTGACGGAGGACCTCATGAGACTGAGGATGCTATTGAATCAGAAACAGAGGGCTTCCCGCAACTACCAGATGAAGATATCGACGCCACCTTTGAGGAGACACTTGAGGACAATATTCAAACAATCGAAGAGGAAACGCCGACAGTCCATGTCTTAGAATGGGATATGGAAGACGATTCTGATGAGGCCGTCTTAGTGAAGGAAGAAGAAGTGGTAGACGCATCTGAATTCACAGATGAAGAACCGACGGAACCTGTGGAAGCGCCTGCGCTTGCCGGAGGTTGGGATCTATTCACTCAAGACGAATCGGTCGAAGAAGAAATGGAATTGACCTTTGTCGATGAAGATGAATCTGAAGAATTTCTTACACAGGAAGAAACTACTTTAGAGGCGCATGCTGAAGAAGAGTTTGATGCACCTGCTCCACCAAAAATGGAGCGCACTGTTTTGAATTCCGAAGAGGAACTAATAGCCGAAGAAGCCGTTCATGAAGCCGCTTCAGAAAACCCTACGAGCGACGAGTCTTCACTGGAAGACGTTCAAGCCATTGGTGAGGAGCGCCGGTTTACACTGGAAGAGATAGACGGTGATGGTTTTAGGCTTGAAATAGAAGACCTAGAGTCACCGCAAGCCCATCAAGATTCAAACGAAGGAATTGAAGATACGGAATACGACCCTTTTGATTTAAGCTTGAGTGAAATGCCTGAACTCAAGCAAAAAGCAGAACAAGAGAGCGTAGAAGGCAGCTTTACATTGGTTAGCAATGAGTTTGAATTAGAACCTCAAATCAATAATCCAACCGCGGAAGTAGATACACTTAGTTCGGAAGATCCGACCCTACATTTTCAAATAAAAGAAAGTGAAGTACCCGCGGTTAAAGAAGCAACAGAGGAAGGAACTGATTTCGATATGGACCAACCGTTGAGTCAAATGCCAAAGCGCACACTTAGCGATTTACCGCCTAAAATTCAAGACCGTATGTCTCGCTTACAATCGTTCCAATACCAGTTCAAAGCGAATCTTCAAAACCTGAGTGAAGCAGAAAGAGTTCCCGCGTACATGCGCCAGGGAATGGAGGTCGATTTAGACCATAAAAGCAGTGAACAACCCTCTAATATTGGCGTTGATAACGATGGAAACATCAGAACAAATAATTCATTCTTACACGATAACGTAGATTAATCATGTCCTTAGAAGCACTCATCATGACCGATTTAAAATCGGCAATGAAAGCAAGAGACCGCGTCGCTCTAGAAGCTCTTCGCGCTATTAAAACAGCCATACTTAATGAAAAAACTTCTGCCGGAGCCGGAGAAATGTCGGAGGCTGATGAGATGAAGCTTTTGACAAAACTAAGGAAGCAACGCGTAGAAAGCGCCACCATTTTTAGAGAACAAAACCGCACAGATCTTGCTGAACCAGAAGAAGCGCAGTTGGCGATTATCGAACGCTATTTACCCGAAATGCTCTCCGAGGCAGAGATTGAAGCGAAAGTTGAGGAAATAATTGCAGCTGTAGGCGCGACATCCATGGCAGACATGGGCAAAGTTATGGGACAGGCATCCGCTGCGATGGCCGGTCAAGCCGACGGAAAAGTGATCAGTGGATTTGTGCGCAAACACCTCGCTTAAATTCATCGTGAGTTAATATGATAAGCCCGGCAAAAGCCGGGCTTTTTTCGTTAAATTTGTCCCCATCAAAAACTAAAGTTGTGAGACTATCTTTTCTTTTGGTATTGAGCTTTTTAACACTAAACAGTGTTGCGCAAAATCGTACCGTTCGTCTCATGACATACAATCTTCTGAACTACCGCAACACCACTTCGTTTTGCACGGGTTCAAATAATGGCTCCAGCAACAAAGAAGGACATTTAGAAACCATCATCGGCGAAATAGAACCGCATGTAGTGGTAATGAATGAAATAGGCAGTAACCCAAACAACCTGACTTACCTTCTTAATAATGCATACAATACCGGTTCAGCCACGAACTGGGCCATGGCAAACCATGTACACAATGGTTTTTCATCCCTAGTCAATGGTGTCGCATACCGCAGCGATATTTTGGGGATTACAAACCAGTGGGCCATCACAAAAGATGTCGATAATAATGCTTTAGTTCGAGCAATCGATATCGTTCGATTCTACTATAAAGATGCTTTACTCCAAGGCAATAGTGATACCGCAACTTTCGTAGTTATTGGCGCACACTTTAAAGCAGGTAATTCTTCGTCTGATGCTGCACAACGGAATCAAGCGGCCACGGCGATAGTTGACTGGATCGATGCCCACAATTTTGAGAACGTATTCTTAATGGGCGATCTCAATACCTATTCTAGCAACGAATCTTCTTTTCAAAGCCTTATTGGAGGGAATACCTTTCGATTTGAGGATCCCATTACGTCTAACGGAAACTGGCACAACAACAGCAGCTTCGCCTCCATACATACACAGAGCACCCGTACTTCAGGGAATTGCCATTCGGGAGGCGGCTTAGACGATCGGTTTGACCACATTCTATGTTCAGAAGATGTTATCGAAGGTGATGCGCAAATCACCTATGCACCAAACAGCTATTTCGCTGTAGGAAATGACGGAAATCATTTTAACAATGCTATTAATTCTGGGACAAATTACAGCGTAAGCAGCGCCGTATTGACCGCTCTATATTCCTTGAGCGACCATCTCCCTGTGATCGTAGATATTGAAATTGATGGGCAACAATTAGCCATAGCCTCTCACGAAGGGAATTGGGAGTTACCTAACCCTATGCCAACCGGGGCAATTCTGACGCTACCTGAGCAAAGTCATTTATACATTAGCACGCTCGCAGGACAAGAATTATTCGAAACCTCCGAAACTACCTTTACGGTTCCCCTACTGTCAAAGGGCACTTACCTACTTCGTTTAGAGACTATGAATGGCCATACCACGCGTAAAATCATTTTTTAATGCAACACAGAACCCTACTTCTTTTCGCCGTTTTGTGTAGCCTTTTTGCGCAAGCTCAGACTTTCGAAGAGTTCCAAACAACGCAGGCAAACATTCGACTATCTGCAACAAATGCTGGAACCTTTGGTAACGCGTTTAGGGGCTATAAAGACGGCTCGGGCACTCCGTCATTAGAATATCCCGCCGGTTCAGGCATCGAACATTTGTTTGAAGGCGGCATCTGGATAGGCGGAACAGCAAACGGCGTCATTCGTGTCAGTACCTCCGCTTATGATTCACCGCAAGGGTATGCACCTGGGCGCGGTGGATTCGAATTTAATCCTGTTCCCGGCCAACCCGTAAAAGAGATGAGTAGTCTAAAAACTTCTCCGAAATTCAACTCTTCTGCCATTTCCCATCAAGATTTCATTGCTAATTTCTCTGATTCCACCTTATTGGTTCCGGGAACATCTATCCCCATCAACAACCACATTAACCCGATGGATATCGTTGCAGAAATGCGCCTTTTGAATTGGAACTACAGCTTCTCTGATTTCATGGCAATGTGTTCTCTCACCATCTATAATCGTGGCGACCAGACCTTCGATGACCTCTTTGTAGGCTTGTGGAACAATACCGTTGTACGTAATGTCAATATCACTCCTGCAGGAGCTGGGGGAGCCAGTTTCTATTCTCAAGGGGGAAACGGTTTTGTCGACAGTCTCAATCTAGCGTATTGTTACGATGCCACTGGCGACGAAGGATTTACAGATAGCTACATAGGTCAAGTTTTTTTAGGCGGCGAAGACAAGCAAGGCTTCCGACACCCAAGAACGGATTCTAGTTTCCGCGTAAACTACAATGCATGGGTGTTCAATAATAGTGGACAGAGCACCTTCTTTTTCCCGACCACAGACCAGCAGCGCTATCTAAAAATGGTTGATGGCTTTAACCATAACCCGTGTTGGACCAATCCGTCTTCCGCAGGCTGTGTGAGCACTTTAGATGTCGATCTTCAAAATGAATTAAATAAGATTGGAAACCGCTCCGATCTTATTTCAGCGGGGCCATTCAGCAGTTTCGCACCAGGAGATACCATCAATATTGCTTTTGCTTTTGTCGTAGCCAAAAAGATGGAGGACGGAAATCCGAATGCCCAAAACAATGTCGTTCAGCGCAGTGGGTTACTCAGCGCAGCCAATTGGGCTCAGACAACGTATAATGGCGAAGACGGTAACTTCAATGGCATACTCGATCCGGGGGAAGATAAAGATGGTAATGGAGAAATAACACGCTTCATACTTCCTACACCACCTACAATCCCATACTCACGAGTGGAAGCAGGGGAAAACAGCGCAACCATCTATTGGGCCAGCAACAGCGTTACAAGCGTCGATCCGATTTCTAAAAAACAAGACTTCGAAGGTTTTAATATTTATGCCACCACGACCGGTTTTGATGTGTTTGAGACACCTAATCTAGCAGAAGATTTGAGCTTAGTTGCATCTTTCGATAGCATTGGTAACGATTACGGAATGAACAATGGATTTACACCCGTTTTACTTCCCACGCCCAAGGAATTTGAAAACGATACCGTAGTATATGAATATGCCTACACCCTTTCGCCTTTACCCAACGGATGGCAAACGGCAATGGCGGTGACAGCTTTTGACAAAGGAGATCTAAATTCCGGGTTAGAAAGTCTTGAAAGCTCTGCGCTTGCAAACGTTACACGCGTCTTCCCGGGAACAGAGCCTGCAAACGAAGAAGATCGGCCGTATGCTTATCCAAACCCGTATTACCTTACTGCAGGGTGGGAAGGACAAAGTAATTTTCAAGAGGAAAGTAGAAAAATCATCTTTGCCAACCTTCCTGCACATTGCGAAATTACGATCACCACAGCTGCAGGCGATTTGATCGATACGTTTGAGCATACCCCAGATTACAACGGTACGGACATTCGTTGGTTTAGAACCTTCGGATCAGAAAACCCAGAGCAAAACACATTCTCAGGTGGAGAGCATGCATGGGATTTATTATCAAAAGAAAGTCAAATCATCGCTCGAGGCACTTATCTCTTGCATGTACAAGATTTAGAAACTGGAAAACGAACTACAGAACCCTTTATAATAGTTAAGTAATGAGAAAATATCTACTCACCCTTTTAGTTGCTGCATTTGCTTCAACTGCCTTTGGTCAATCCTACGTTAGCATTAGTACAATCAACGACGTATCTGCTAGCGATCTAGCCGCATGTAACGATACTTCTGCCTACCTAGGGCAGACCATCATTACCCGCGGAGTTGTTGTTACCCCCGGTTGGGCTACAGAAGTAGCGTCCGGTTCAGTAACCGGAGGACAGCGTCCATTCATTTTTATCCAAGACACTGCAGTTGGTGGACAAAGTTCGCCTTGGGCAGGAATTGAAGTAATGGGCGTTTATTCTGCTTCAAACGGATCCCTTCAAGTGCCTTCTACTTTTACCCAGGTACTTCCTGGCGATATCGTAGAGGTTAAAGGTTTGGTGGGCGAATACAACGGCTCAAACCAATTAAGCCTGGTCGATGCAAACAGCTTCAGCATCATTTCAACCACCACAGATCCTGTGATAAGCGACACCATCTCGTTGGGCGACCTCAACGACAATCTGCAGGTTAATCAACTTACTACCGGTGAACAATACGAAGGATCTTTCGTAACACTAGAAAATCTTACCGTGACTTCTGTTATTCAATTTTCTGGTAACCGCGTCAGCTTCAACGTAGCCGATGCGAGTGGTAACGTCATTAACGTAAGTGACCGATTCTTAGCTCAAAAACTCTCTTCATATAGTACGGTAAATCCTAATTCGCCGCAGTCTCAAGGTTCTTTTGTACCTCCAGTACCAGGAACATTCCTAAACTCATTAAGCGGTGTAGTTCGTCACGATGCAAACGGTTGTACTGGTGATAACGGACGGGGCTATGAAATCAATCCATTCGACAGTTTACATTACGACGTTGGCTACGCACCGCCGTACATCGCGAACTTCGAGCGTGATCCATCTGTACCTACTTCTAATCAAGACGTTGAGATCATCTGTAACATCACAGATTACGACGGTACTGTCGATAGTGTCTGTATCGCATGGACTGCTGATAACGCAGTTAGTATTGCAAACATGCCTAAATACGCTTTCCCTTTAAGTGCAGGTACAACGGATGAATACGAATATGAAATTCCAGCACAAACAGACGGCAGTACTGTTCGCTACTACATCTACGCGGTAGATAATGATGGGAACGAGAGCTGGTATCCAACAAAACCAACGACTCAAGCTTTACCAAACATTGAGTTCTACACCGTCCGTGATAATGGGATGCTCGTTTATGACATTCAATACACCATGGATCCGTTTGGTGACAGTCCGTTAGAAACGCAAGAGGTGACCGTAAAGGGTGTGGTCACTGCTTCAACGAAAATCGGTGATCTCGGTTACCTCTATATACAAGATGAAACCGGTTCAGCTTGGAGCGGAATTTGGTGTGTGGGTATTGGATTGAATCAATTCTACCGTAATGAAGAAATTGAAGTAACTGGCGTAGTTGAAGAGTACTATGGTATGACGCGTTTAAATGTTTCTGCTGCCAATAAAACTGGAAACCTTGGTACCGTTAGCGCTACAGTGCTCGATCCATCGGATTCAGCATCGTATGCAAACTTCGGCTGGGAACCGTACGAAAGTATGTTTATCCGCTATGAGCAGCCTAACGGCAAACTTCACATTAGCCAAACAAATTTAGGTTTTGGTGATTATGCAGTGAGCAGTTCAAATACTGCGGCATTGAGTCGCAGCGGCCGCGTTCTTGCAGGGCGTCAGAGTACTACTGCATACAGTTCATTGGATGTACAGTTAGTGACCGACACTTCTTACAGCAGTTTAGACGGTGAAATGAACGTAATGCCAATCGTTGTTAGTGATACCATGACTTTCGATGCGATCGAAGGTATTCTTTACTACGGCTTTAGCAACTTCCGTTTAATACCAAGAAATAACAACGACTTCATCGGTGCTAACGTAACGTTGGATAGCATTACGGTGGCGAATTCACCAATCAGCGTAGTAGAATTGGCCCAAATGAACGTTGCGTATTACCCGAACCCGGTAAATTATCAGTTGACCGTTAAAGCACCTATGGATGGTGTGTTAGCGATTTACAATAGCGCCGGAAAACGCGTGCTAGGCGAGCGTTTCTCTCAAGAGTCAAATGTAGATGTAAGTGCTTTGCCGAACGGGTTGTACTTACTAAGTCTTGAAGGATCTAAAGGTCAATTCTTTACTCGGATTTCGGTACAACACTAATTCATGAAACACCTACTGTACTTCGCATTAGCGGTACTCGTCTTTAGTTGCCGCGGGACCAACGATCCCGTGGCAAACAAGGCACCTGAAACGCTACTTCAAGTAGACAGTATTGTGCGCTCTGGTGACCTGCGATTGGGAACAAACGTTACCCTGCACTGGTACGGTATGGATGTAGACGGTTTTATCAATGGCTACCACATTACTGTGGATGAAACGTCAAGCTTTACATCTAGTACAGACAGTACCTTTAGCTTTAGCATTGAAGCGGGTCAGGATACAACAGATATTTTACTCACCGTCGCGGCAGAAGATAATGAAGGACTGATCGACCCTTCACCGGCTACACTCATTGTACCTATAAAAAATGCTGCACCTGAGGTGGCTATAGATCCAGACGGGCTCTTATCAGATAGTGCGTTTATTGTAGCCACTGTAGATTGGCGCGCAACGGATGACGATGGGGATGAAACCATTGAAAGTGTAGAGTTTAAATTAAATACAGGAAATTGGGTAGAAATAGGCACATCAATTTCCTTACTATCCTTCGCCACTGACCCCCAAGGCAATGTCGCCTATTACAAAAATGCAGGCTTTATTGACTCCATCCCTGGAGCCGATTTACAAGGCGAAAATTTCATTTTCCTCCGTGCTCGAGACCGCGCCGGCGTCTATTCCGAAGTAGATACGACCGCCGGATTTTATTGGAAAGCCGCAAATAGCGCAACGCTCATCATAAACGGTCAACCGGAATATATCGGCAGTACCTACAAGGAATGGATGGATAGCGCAAATGTCGATTACGATTACTTACAAATGGATGCTGTTAGTGGCGCGGGTATACCTGCCTATTGGGACCCTACGTTCGAAATCATAATGTCAAGCTATTCTAAAATTGCCCTTTTCACAGATGCCACGGTATTTCCAACAAAATCAGGTGACGACTATCTCCTGAATATCCTCGCGCTAAGTACACAAAAATTCCTTCAAAAGGGCGGGAAATTATTTACTGCATCACAGTTTTCATCCAATATGGCGGGCGGTGCCTTTTTAGACATATTCCCCGTAGAAAGCTTAGTTTTTAGTAGCGGACAGGCGCGTTTGACAAACGACAGTACGCTCGCTCCGCTACAACCCGGATTTCCTTCGTTGCAGCCCCAAAATATTGTCTTAGGTATTACACCTATCATACCCTCTGCAGATGCAACGGCACTTTACAACGGACAAATCACCAAAATAGCAGGGTGGAACGGTGCGACAACTATGGGCGCCACAAGAACACAAAACGGAAGTATTAACCAGGTGTTTGTGGCTTTGCCATTGCACGTTTTTAATCGACCCACCAACCACGGAGGCATACTCCTAGACCATGTATTCAATGCGGTATTCTAAAGTCCTACTTACCCTAGCCTTAATTTTGTGCCAATTCGTAGGTGTTGCGCAACAAAAAGGCGTACTGCGTGGACGCGCATTGGAAAAAGGTACAAATGAACCCCTGCCTAACGCTGCCGTTTCCATCGTCGGTACTTTTTATCAGACACTGACAGACTTTGATGGAAATTTTGAGATACGGGACATAAAGCCAGGAACGTACAGCGTAAAATTCCAGTTTATTGGATACCAGCCAATCCTCTTCAATGACATTAAAATAGTCTCAAGAAAACCGACTGTACTCACCGCTAAGCTCCAAGAGCAAAGTGAAATGCTGAATGCGGTAACAGTAGTCGGACGTAAAAATCAGGTGGACCTTGAAAAAGCGTCTTCCGCCATTACACTCACTGGCAATGAAATTGGAAAGTTAGTTGCAAAAGGCGTTGAAGATGTATTGGCCCAGCAAGCCGGTGTGCAACGTACTACTGATGGGTTGCAAATCCGTGGAGCGCGCGTTTACGAAACAGAATATCTTATTGACGGAATTTCAGCGCAAGATCCACTCGCTGGTACGGGAGGCGGAGTTAGTGTCAGTTCCTCTTCTGTAGGCTCGCTGAATCTTATGACCGGTGGTGCTAGCGCCGAATACGGTGGTGGTTCAGCTGGTATTATTAATACTCGTATTAAAGAGGGCGGCGAAAAATTCAGTTGGAGTTTAAATTATCAAACGGATCAGATCGTAGACGCGGCATCTTTCAACACCGATGAGCTCGAAGTAACCGTGAGTACACCGGTGCCCTTTACAAAGAAGAAGCTCCGCCTCTTTACCACTGCACGTGGCCAATGGACCGATCATTATTTTGGGTCTACCGCGAACCAATTAAAATCGAGTTTATTCCCTGATAATCCTGAGCTATGGGCGCCACGTCAAAGCAATGACTATACCCATACCGTAAAATTGAGTTATGCGGATAAAAATGTAGGGAAGTTTACGCTAACCAATAGCCATAGCCTCAAGGTGAATCAAAATTCTAGAACGCTTCAAATCGTCGGATTCGATGCCCTACTTACACCAGGTTTTCAATACGACAGAAGCAACAACCTAGATAATGCAACGACCTACACCCACCACAGTAACCTAACGGTACTGGGTTGGAACAAACGAATCAACGCGAAAACAGGCTTAACTGTAAGCGCAGGTAGACTCTTCACCAACCTAAGAGCAGATGCCAATGGACGCCCATTCCGGGCTGAAACGGTAGATCAGATTTATGACGAAGCCTACATCTTCACCGGAGACCTAACGGTATTTAATCCGAATGATCCCTATGGAAATTATTACCTCATCCCTGGGAATGGATTAGTTAATAATGGAGGTGTAACTCCCATCTGGCACGACCATTACGCTGCTGAAAACACGTTTAAAGGAAAATTGACTTATCAACCCAATCCTATTCATACCATTAGTGGTGGTCTGGAACACGCCTTGACAGAATACCAGTGGGTCGACGTTTACCGTCCTTGGGTAGGAGCACCAATCGTATTAAACGACAGCACTACCACACCGTCTGTATCCATCGGATCGAGCAACGATATTTGGAAAGTAAGTCCACAAAAAGGAGGGCTCTTTGCTCAAGACCGCATAGAATACAAAGGTGTGAAAGCCACGTTAGGGATGCGATTTAACTACTGGGCGCCAGGGAAATTCGCGGATGACGCAGTGGCCGATTCTACCTCGCCTGTCCTACCCGCCATTCGAGAGGCGTACAACCAGAATTCATTCCGTGCTGGCGGTTTAAACTGGAAAGTACGCTTACTTCCTCGCTTGAATGTCAGCTTCCCCGTCACTGAGAACAACGTCCTTTATTTTAACTATGGGCACAGCATGCGAATGCCACATCCGCGCTTCATGTATGCTGGCCTTGACCCGCAATACCAGGACCGTAGTTTCTTGTCTTCCCTAGGTAACCCGAACCTCAACCCTGAGGTGAACATCTCCTATGAAGTCGGGTACAAAACTTTAGTAGGGAGTCGCATTGGCTGGACCATCAACGCGTTCAACAACAACCGCTTCGATTACATCGTTTCGCGTCGCGTTATTACGACGGATGCAACCGGTCGTCCGGTAACTAAAACCATGTATATCAATCAAGACTATGCTAAAATAATTGGTGTAGAAACCCAATTGAATGCTCGGTTAAACAACTCCTTTTCCTCATTCTTCAACGGCTCGTACCAACAAGCTCGCGGAAAATCAAACAGTGCTCGAGAAAGTGCACTTCAGATTGCACAAACCGGTGAAGTACCGTTAACTCAGGAGCAATTCTTAGCTTGGGATCGACCATGGAAATTTAATGCCGGAATCAGCTTTCAAAACGACAGCAGTAAGTTCCGCGCATCGCTCAATGCCCAGTACACCTCGGGATACCGCTACACTCCACAAATTTTAGAAGGGTATAACGACCTAGGTCGTCCGCAATACCGCGTTGATAACGCAAATTATTTGAGGGAACGTGGTGCCTACTGGTTCGGAATAAACGGAAAGGCATCCTACGCTCTAGTTAAATTTGGTACCGGAGGCATTCTATTAAACGTTGAGGTAATGAATATTACCGGTAGGCGTAGAAATGCCCAATTGGTCAACCCTATTACCGGCCGCGCTTACGAATACGGTGACGATGTGCCGCTTACTTGGCGCGATCCTCGACCAGAATTTAATGGCCCGCAAGAGACCGGCACTGATCCTAGGAATCCGGCGCGTTACTCTGCTCCGACACAACTATTAGCAGGAATTCAAATCAAATGGTAAGACGTCACTTTTACATACCGCTGGTTATTGGTTTGCTCCTGAGCTTTGGTGCAAAGGCCCAATTATTACCCACCTACGGCGAGGAACGCGCTGGTCTCAGTGCCTTCACCTTCTTAAAGCTTCCTATCGACCCAGCGAGCACCGGAGTTGGAGGTGCAAGCTTAGCCATGACCGATCACAGCTTCGGGGCACTAATCAACCCTGCACTCATAAGCGGCGGCAATCAGCAAGGTGTTTTTTCTGCGAACAGAGCTTTGGGCGGCGGTATCAATCATGATTTTGTAGCGCTCACTAAAGCAAGAAAAAACGGACAACACATTGCCCTAACGCTCAACAGTCTTAGCACAGGGTCTATTTTGGAAAGAACCGTTTGGCAACCGGAAGGCACAGGTGCTACTACCTCCGCAGCGCTTACCTGTGTTGGATTAGGTGTAAGCCAAGCCTTCAGTGAGTACTTCCATGCGGGCGTCCAGCTCAAATACGGACTTGAACAACTAGGTGTCTACAGGGCACATAACGTTTATCTCGACTTAGGATTCTTGTATAAACTCGATATCGCGGATCTTCAATTCGCAGCTGCCCTGACCAATTTTGGTCCCAACACGCCACTGAGTAATATGCCCGTAGGTCAAGAATCGGCTTTAGCGGCCACACCTCAAATGTTCTCTATGGGTATCCAATGGACGGCTTGGAAAAAGGGCGACCACAGCCTCACCCCTAGCCTGCAACTGAACCACCCAACAGACAACGCTGAATACTATGCAGGCGGGTTAAAGTACCAATGGCGCTCGCAATTATGGGGAGCAGTCGGATACCAAATAGGCAGTCAAAAAGCGCTACCCTGGATGGGTTTCGGAATGAAAACCATTTTAAAAGGATGGCCTGTGGAATGGGGTGTGGGTGCACAACCTACACCGTATAACCAGTACCAAGGCACGATAGGAATTAAAATAAAACCACTTACATGGTAAGAACCTTAGGCATATTTTTCATCCTAAGTATAGGGGTATTACTGAGCAGTTGCGACAACTACTTCGGCGAACGCACAGATCTTGACTTCATAGAAATACCAACCTACGACGTACGCGAAATCAACTATGTACCCATCGCGCCAAATATTCAAGATGCTGTTGCACCCGTGGATGTTTATGTAGGTTACGATGAGTTTATATATGTCGTGGACAGCGCACAAGATCTTATTCTACGCTACGACATAGCCCTAAATCTACAGAGCAGCATTTATGTGCCAGGAGTACGTAAGGTTACACAAACCCGGAGTTTTGATCTTCTCGCAATAGGGACCTACGACACTACCATTACTGGTGTTGACTATAGCCTAACGGCACTGTATGAAATAGGAATGGTTGGTAGCGACAATGTATTGTCCATGCAAGGGGCTACAGCTGAAGCTGTAATTGTGCACCCATTCTACTTTAAAAACAGCTTCTCATCTTCAGATGCAAAGGTGAAGTTTACGGATGTTGCGATCATCGGATCTAATATTCAATCGGAAAACAATAGCTATTACTTAAGCCGGACTGGGATAAGCACGAACAATGCAGGGTTTGGACCCGATAACGCCGTACTAAAATTCACCAAAGATCACGAGTGGATCAGTGCACTGCCTATTACCGCAACAGGGGCCACTTACAACGATTACTTTAAAAACCCATTAGCGCTTCAAGGTTTTACTCAAGCACCTCAGCTAACTGCGACCAACAGTCCAGACTTTTGGGTGCTTAATCAAGATGAAGATCAAGAAATCCAGGTTCAACACATCCAATTCACAGAAGGACCTTTCGGAGCGCTCTACCAACCTATCTTTTACAGCACGCTCGATCCAGCAGCAAAACGTTATTTGCAAACGCCAAAGCGGTTTCAAGATCCGGTAGATCTTTGTTTAGCAGGCGATGGCTCAAGATTTTTATTCGTTGCTGATGCCGGAGTGGATAGTGTATATCAATTCACATCTTCCGGATTAGAAGGAGTTCCTCCACCGCCAGCTTCTGCCGCTGAATTCAATGCTCTTGCCTCCTTAGGTGGGTTCGGAAAAGTCAGTGCTTTAGGGTACTACGACAAGATTTTATACGTGGCAGATTCAAAAAACGGAACAGTACAAAGATTTAAACTTACCCTTGATTTTGATTAACCTATCATAAAGAATTCTACGTATCTTGTTCGCTTAGAACGTTTAACCACAAACAACACTCAATAACTAACAACATGAAGAAGTTTTTAATTTTAATGCTTTTGTCATTTTCGTATTTCGGAATGGCGCAAGCATCGAAAGATGTCTCTTTTAGTGTAGACATGAATGGCGTTACAAGTTCATTCACTAATGTTTACGTTTCTGGAACAATGAACAGTTGGAGCGGTAACGCAAACCAACTTACTGATCCTGATGGAGACGGTATTTACGAAGGTAAAATCGCGCTTTCACCTGGTTCGTATGAATACAAATTCACTTACGACAACTGGGTTGGGCAAGAAAGTATGGATGCGACTTTAGACAGCGCTTGTACTTTAACCACAGGGTCATTCACCAACAGATTTATTACAATCGACAGTACTGGCATTATCAATACAAGTTTCGATGATGAGCCGGTTCGTGATGACAACAGAGAAGACTGGAGAAATTCCGCGCTTGAATCGCATGCCGATTCTTACTTTGGAAGTTCTGACTACGTTCTTCAAATGTCTACAACAGAGCGCACTGGAACTTGGGCTGGTAAACTCCCAACTGCGGAAAACTCTTCGAAGCCTAGACGTTGGATTTACCAAGAGGTAGCGGTTGCCCCAAATACCGATTATGAAATCTTAGGTTACATCCGTAACAAAGACGAAAACGTAGGTTCAACCGTAACCTTCCAGATTTATGATGCACCATTTGATTCTGCGCAAGTAATTGATGACACTTCGCACATCCTAAGCAGCGCAGACTTTGATTCAAGTACTGGGCACGATACGGATGTGTTTATGCCTGCTACAATCTCATTTAATTCAGGAAATAACGATACCGTTGTTTTACTCATCACTAACGATTACACATTAAACGTTTCTGGCGAAAATTCGGAAAGTTTCGTTGATGATGTTACTATAAGTATGGCATTACCTACTGTTTGTTGGGAAGCATGTGTGGATTGTTCAACAGCAAATGCATACACCGCTACCTCATGTGGTGACTTGTTCTTCAGCGAATATGCAGAAGGTTCATCGAACAACAAATACTTTGAAATTTACAACCCAACCAGCGCAGCCATATCGCTCACTGGTTATACTGTTTATTTAAGCGGTAACGGTGGTTCTTATACAAACACGTTCACTTCGAATGCAAGTATCGCTTCAGGTGACGTATACATGATCTCCACCAATTCATTAGATAGTGCAACACAAGCACTTGCAGATACTGCTATGGGCTATCCTTCTGTTGCACATTACAATGGAGATGATGCCCTTATCCTTATGAACGGTACGGATACTATCGACGTTATTGGTACCCCAGGTGTAGATCCAGGTTCTTCTTGGACAGTCGGTACTGGCTCAACAGCTAACCATACTTTAGTTCGTAAAGCTACGGTTAACATGGGATCAACAGATTGGACTACGGGTGCAACGGAATGGGATGTGTATTCGCAAAATACTTGGTCTTATGCAGGTGCACATTCAAGCAGTTGTATTGCCGCTCCTACGGACTTCGTGGTGACCTTCATGGTAAATACAGCCAACATTACCGTAGGCACCAACGGCCTTTACCTTGGTGGAGGTGTTATTGGTGGCGCGAACGCCGTACAATTAGCCGATCCTGACGGTGACGGCATCTATGTTGGTACGGATACTTTAAACGGATCGACTGGAGGCAACTTCATCTTCCTTAATTCGCCAACATGGAGTGGAGATTGGGGAGCAAAAGAAAACCTTGCAGGTTTGGCTTGTGCGGATGCCTCAAACTATAACGACCGTATTCTTCCAACCTTCACGCAGGATACTACTTTGATGTTCTGTTATGGAAACTGTTCTACAGATACTACGTGTACTGTAGCTTCAACGAATCCTGATGTGACTTTCCGTGTGGATATGAGCAATGTTTCTGCCTCATTTACAAACGTTTATGTGAGTGGAACGCTCAACAGCTGGAGTGGTAACGCCAACCAGTTAACAGATCCTGATGGAGATGGTGTTTACGAAGCCGATATTAACATTGCCGCAGGTAACTACGAGTTCAAATTCACGTATGACAACTGGGTGGGTCAAGAATCACTAGATGCAACTTTAGATAGTGCTTGTACGATAACAACGGGTGCATTCACGAACCGTTACATCACTATAGGTGCTTCTGATACTACGCTTCCTGTTTACTGTTGGGAAGAGTGTACCTCTTGTGCTACAACATCGACTGGATGTACTGAATTATTCTTCAGCGAATATTCTGAAGGTTCTTCAAACAATAAGTACATAGAGATTTACAACCCTACGGCAAATGCTGTTTCATTGAGTGGCTACACCGTTTATCAAAGTGGTAATGGTGGTTCATATACGAACACCTTCACTACCAATGCAACTATCGCCTCTGGTGATGTCTACCTCATCGCAGCCAACCAAGCAGATGCTACCATTTTAGCAGCAGCTGATACGGCTATGGCTTATCCATCTATTGCTCACTTTAATGGTGATGATGCCATGATTCTTGTGAGCGGAACAGATACTATTGATGTTATTGGTGTTCCTGGAGTTGATCCAGGTTCTTCTTGGTCGGTAGGCACAGGGTCAACGAAAGATCACACACTTATCCGTAAGGCTACGGTTGACATGGGATCAACAGATTGGACTACAGGTGCAACAGAATGGGATGTGTATTCGCAGAATACATGGACTTATAAAGGCGCGCACACAAGTAATTGTATTGTAACACAGACTGACTTTGTGGTAACCTTCATGGTAAATACTGCAAACATTACTGTTGGTACAAATGGACTTTACCTAGGTGGAGGTGTTATTGGAGGTGCGAATGCAGTCCAATTAGCCGATCCAGATGGTGACGGTATCTATGTAGGTACAGATACTTTAAATGGTGCTAACGGGGGTAACTTTATCTTCTTAAACAACCCTGCCAATGCTGCAGACTGGGGTACAAAAGAAAATCTTGCGGGACTTTCGTGTGCAGATCCAGGCAACTACAACGACCGTATTCTTCCAACATTTACTCAGGATACAACATTGATGTTCTGTTTTGGAACTTGTTCTGCGGATACTTCTTGTTCAGTTTCATCAACTTATCCTGACGTGACCTTTAGCGTAGACATGAATAATGTTTCTGCCTCGTTCACGAACGTTTATGTAAGTGGTACCCTAAACGGTTGGAGCGGTAATGCAAACCAACTAACCGATCCGGACGGTGATGGTGTTTATGATGCAGACATCAGTCTTGCTCCAGGTAACTACGAGTTTAAATTCACGTATGATAACTGGGTAGGTCAAGAGTCTTTGGATCCAAACTCATTAGATTCGAATTGTACCTTGACAACAGGAGCGTTCACTAACCGTTATGTATCTATTGGTGTTGCTGATACCACACTCCCTATTTACTGTTGGGAAGAATGTGTTGCGTG
Organism: Schleiferiaceae bacterium; assembly: GCA_965204625.1. Taxonomy (GTDB): domain Bacteria; phylum Bacteroidota; class Bacteroidia; order Flavobacteriales; family Schleiferiaceae; genus UBA10364. The sequence goes on along the minus strand of CBDBET010000005.1, from coordinate 279,717 downwards.
TGCAATCAATGTACCAACGTACACTATTGATCAAATAGACAATACTGATGCTGATGGTGTACCAGATTCATTAAATGTGTACTGTAAAGTAGTTGGTGTTGTTCACGGTGTGGATATGCAAGGTTCTGCTACAGCTGTTTCATTCACTGTTCACGACGGTACAGAAGGTTTAGGAACGTATTCGTCTGTTGCAACAGTTGCCTCTTACACGGTTACTGAAGGAGATGAGGTTCGCATTGTTGGTGATATAGGCCACTTCAATGGACTCTTACAGATGTATGTGGATAGTGTTACTGTTATCAGTACTGGTAATGCGACACAAACGCCGACCGTGGTTACATCTTTAGGTGAGAGCACGGAAAGTGAGTTGGTTAAGTTCGAAAACATGACTATGGTTGATCCGACGCAATGGGGCTCTGGATCTTCAGGTTACAACGTTGATATAACCAATGGAACAGATACTGTTGTAATGCGCATCGATGCAGATGTCGATCTTTATGGAGCGGTTGCGCCGGTAGGTATGTTCGATGTAGTTGGTATTGGTGGTCAGTACGACTTTAGTGCACCGCATTTCGACGGTTACCAGTTATTACCACGTTATCAAGCAGATATTACTCCTGCTTCAGGGGTAACAGCTGTTAAGCTTTCTGTCTCAGAAATCATGTCCGGTTCGAACTCTACTGCGTACAATGCAGATTGGTTTGAGATTCATAACTACGGTGATTCTGCAGTTGACATGACTGGATTCTCTTGGGATGATGAAAGTGAAATTCCTGGAACTTCAACATTCCCAGCAGTCACAGTACAGCCTGGTCAAGCTATTGTTGTCCTCGATGATGTAGCAGCGAACAAAGACAACTTCCTAGCGGAATGGAAACTATACGCAGGTTCTGTAACTATTGTGGCTAATGATGAATTAACCGGTTCATTCCCGAGCTTAAGTCAAAACGGCGATGCGGTATTCTTGTACGACGCTAATGGTGCAGAAATGGCCAGTGGTGTATACACTGCTGCAACAGCAGGATTTGCAGTTGAATTCGATACAACTGGTGCTTTCTTAGGTGATGCGGTAGACGGTACGAATGGTGCTTACACATCACTTGAAGGTGATGTAGGTTCACCAGGTAACCTAACGCCGAACACGAGTGTCGACGAAGCTGCTGTTATCAGCAAACTGTTCCCGAATCCTACAACTGGTTCGTTCACTGTTAATCTTACTAGTGATGTAAGCTATGAGGCTACAATCACAAATATTACAGGTGCAACGGTCTTCCACAAAGTCGGCGAAGGTGCTGTATTGAATATAGATTTGGATGCGGCTAGAGGGACCTACGTATTGCGTATACGTACGGCTCAAGGAACTGCAGTACAAATGATCGTGTTGCAATAAGCTAACGCGAAGAGAGATAAATAACCCCCCGTGGCCGATGGCCGCGGGGGGTTTTTATTTGGTGGCATTCTCCTTCGAACGGGCTTGAATGTATATGCCATCCGTAAATGAGTATAATACAAGTAAGCAATTCCATTAGGCCTAATCACTGCTTGAATAAGGTAAGAGTAACATATAATATTTAAATTTGCATCGCAAAAATCAGCACTATGGACATCCTAAAAGCAGCAACAGATTGGGCAAAAGATGAACTCGTTTCCACACCATTTTTTATTCTAGCTGGCGCACTATTTCTAGCCATCAGCTTGGGACTCTGGCAGGTTGGAAAGACAGATTTAGCACGAGCTTATATCATTCCAATGTTGGTCGCTGGTAGCCTATTAGCTATTATTGGCTTTGGACTTTTCTTTACCAACAAGGCGAGAATGGACCAGTTTAAAATAGACCATGCAGAAAATCGTATTGCCTTTATAGATTCAGAACTGTCCCGTACCAATGCAACATTGAAAGAATATAAAAATGTTGTATTTACTGGAATACCGATCATTATTGGCATCTGTATAGGCACCCTTTTCTTCGTGCATTTACCGGTTTGGCGCGCAACTATGATCACTAGCATAACCATGCTCAGTGTTATTCTATTTATTGATGGTTTAGCACACGCGCGCATCAGTGACTATAACCAACAGCTCGAACAAGCCCACAAAGAAATTAAAAAGGATTCGTGCGCAGAATAATGAATTTAATGTGCAATTATGATCTGCTCGCGAAATTCGCCCGATTGTAAAATATAGGGGCCTGCCGGCAGCGTTTCTACGATAATTCTATTAGTGCCGCTGCTCAATGAACCTGCTTGCAACTGCTCGCCCGATAAAGTAGTAATAGTATAAGGTGCCGCGGTCGCCGCAGTGATGTTTAAAAAGGCATCTGCAGGAATTGGACCCAGGTGAAGGTTTATGCGCTCAGGAGTCGTTTCTACAGCCATAAAGGGGTTCCAAGCTACATTCGTTGAATCGCCATAGATGTAACGTACCAATTCCGGATGATCAATAAATGGATTGCGGTTCCCTTGCATGGTATGAATCACATCATTACGATTCAACTCGAAGCTGTCTACTGGGTCTGCCCAGTGCCAATCAAGTAATGTCGAAAGCACAGCATGGGTGGTACCTCCGGAATTTAGCGCTTCTTGAACCACTAAATCGGGCTCCGTGCCAGCGCCTTCATAGCGTAAATCCATATAGAGGATGATTCGAGCTAAATCGCCTTTCACTTTATCACGCGGCTCAAATAAACCGGCTGAACCGTTGTAGGTATTCCCCGTGGCTGAACCGTTATAGTTTACCGCATTACCGGTTGAACCTAAATCATCGTATTCATGATTCGAACGAAGTGAGTTCAGCCCACCATCTGCAGGCTTGAGGTTGTGAACATCCGTTCCAACACCTTGGCTGGTACCAAAGCCACCTAAACTTCTAGGCCAAACGTGTTCTCTATTCCAACCTTGCCCATTATTGTATTCTTGTGGTCCGTCAACGCTTACCCCAGCATAGATTAGACAAACATTTGAAGTGTTCGTCGTGTCTTTATCGCTAACCTTTAGGACATCCCAAGTATCGGTATTTGATGAAGAGTAGGTGAGACGGGTGTGAACCTTTATAATGTCATAGAGCGCTTCACGGAGGTCTTCCCCGCTCTCATTATACGCATCTTGATAATATGGCAATGGCTGTGCTTGCAATGTAGAAAGAGCAAGTACGGTAGCAAATAGTGTGAACAGGTTCTTCATGAGGGATTAATTTCAGAAACAAAGATGCAGAAAATACAAGTAGCTTAAAGGTTTACTTCCAGTATTCCATAGGAAAGCTAGGGTCCAGTTCGCTAAGTGCTTGTCCGACATGCGCCCAGTCCTTTTTGAACTGTTCTAATACCCATTCATCTTCAGGTTGGTCAGCCACACGTCCTCCGCTATTGAGTTTCATATACAACGGAAGTACTGCTTTTTGAATTGCGTGTGGAATAAGCGGCTGAATTTTAAGACCCAATTGATGTAAAAAACCACTTTTGATGGCAACGCTTTCATTGCGGTGCTCGAAATCGAACCCGTCATAAAAACTTGGATCCACTTCAACATATTCCGTAATCTCTTTCATCACCGCTTCCTTTCGCGACATGAAATCTTCAAAGGCCCAAAAACGAACGTGTCCTTCGGGCATTACATCGATCCATGACCTAATATGCTTGGCGTAGTCCACATGATCTGTGATTTGTGGACGCTTTATGTATTCTCCAAGCGACATATCGATCCGCTTAGTACGATAGCGTTCCATCTTGTAGTGACTGTACATTTGTTTCGATGGTTCGCGAAACAGAAAAATCATTTTAGGTGGTTTTGACCACGATGAGAACACCGATCGCGCTGTGCTTTCGTAGAGGTAATGCGCTGTGGCTTCAAATCTCACTGCTGCACCTTTTGCGCCGCTGAAGTACGCCTCATACTGAGCCATTTCATGTTCGTGCACATTAGCATTCGCATTGAACCTATTTACCTTATCCGCGAAAAAGAACGTCTCCTTTTTTGGACTCCCAAACACCTTTGGGTGCGCTGATAACCAAAAATAAAGACTGCTTGTACCGCACTTGGGAGCGCCGCCTACAATGACATTAGGAAGGGATGCTTCGTTCATAAGGGCAAGATACTAAGATTAAAGGCTAGACCGTGTATGCAAAGCAAATGTTCATAGAGTACTATTCTTTGAACCCAAACGTTGAATAGCTGTAGAAATTTAGCCGATAACTCTTCATCGGCAAGGGGTCAAGACGCAATTAACTCGCTCGTAAATCACTACATTTGATTCAAGCCATAGGCAGTATGAATAACGCTAAAAAACAAATCTCTTCCGGTGCAGTGATCAACCTCGCTGGAATTCTTTTAGGCGCAGCGCTCAACTTATGGCTACTCCCAAAACTTTTCAGCACAGAAGAATTAGGCATGTATCGTTGGATGGAACGGTCTGCGGTTCTGCTGTCTAACATTCTTCTTTTTGGAGTCCACCGTTCGTTCACAAAATTCCACTCAGACCCTTCGAAAGAGAAAAAAGCATTTGAAAGTGCTGTAGTAGGCCGCAGTACCCTGCTCATGCTATTGGTAGGAGGTGTAGTGTTTATAATTGGGCCGCTTCTTGCACCAATTTTCAATTTTAATCCTGAAAACGCTTACTTACTGCGCTACCTCAGCTTCTTCATTGTGAGTGGCATGGCGTTTCTAATGGCCGTTTCTGCAGCGGCAACAACGAAGAAAATTACCATTCCAGTCTTATTAAAAAATATGGGAATGCGATTTGCAATGGCAATTACAGCCGTTGTACTGTTCTTTAACAGCGCTGTATTTGGCTTCAATCACTGGCTCATTGCTTATGCTTGGGCCGCACTGGCACTAGGAATAGCAGCGTTACTTTACGCTTGGAACAGGGTTAAACCTTCTTTTGGATGGAGGCACCTATGGGCTCCGATGGGTAAAGATGTGAATCGATTTGCTTGGATCAGTGTCTTTAGTGTACTCATTGAAATCGGGATAAATACACTCGACGTTCAAATGCTCTCCATGCTTACGGACATGAACAGCGTTGGTATTTATGGAATGGCATTTTTCATGGGCTCAGTCATCGATGGGATACGTCGACCAATCAATCAAATGCTTGCACCCCAGATTTCCACCAGTTGGAATACCAACAATATAGAGGCCCTCAAAAAGATGTATCAAAAAACCTCAAGCGCACAGATGGTTGTAAATGCAGCTTATGTTATTCTCGTTGTGGTTAATGTTGAATGGATCTTTTCAATCATTCCGGATGGTGAGCGATTCTACCCGGCCATTCCCGTAGTGGTTTGGACCTTAGCTCGGAAGTACATCAATGCTGCTTTCGGCTCCAACGGCGAAATCATTGCCAACAGTCCATTCTACCAATTAAACATGCAAATTGGATCGGTTATGCTGGTCATTAATGTGCTCTTGAACCTACTTTTCATACCTCGTTACGGCATTTTAGGCGTTGCCTACAGTGGCTTAATAGCGGTTGTTTTTGTCAATACCATGCGGGCCATTATGATTTATCGAAAAAGTGGCCTTCAACCTTTTACCAAAGAAAGCCTCGCTATTTTATTAGGCACTTTAGCCGTGGGGGTGTTATGTTATAAAATTCCCTTTGATGGCCTGCTCAAGTTTTTAGCTTCTGGAGTTATCGTGCTTACTGTCCTAGTGGTCAATAGAAAATTCATTAAAAATCTGCTGCTGCGCTAAGCATACGTACCTTTATTCCCGTTGAAAGTCGCATATATTCAAAATAGAGTCCAATTAGGAGGTCGTTTCCAGGTCACTTTCGAAATGACGAAAGTCTTGAACGCTATGGGCATTGTACCCGACTTTTATTGTTATCGCCATAGGCTGACTTTGGCAGATATTGAGGCGCACTATGGGGCGCCCATAAAGCTTAATTTCAAGCCTATAAAAGAGCCTAAGCTGCCTTTTGAATGGAACATCACACGCTTCAACAGCAACGTCAACAAACATATACGAGGCTACGACTTAATCATCAACAGCAACAATACCAGCTTAGGTCTAGACCCTTCTTTAAATTGCATCAGCTACGTACATTACCCGCGAAAAGCGCGCCTTATGGGCGGCATTTCGCTGGCCAAGCTTATAGATATTGGTAGGGATCCAATGCAACTGAATGCTTTGCGCTACCATTGGCATAGAACCGTTGGTCCACAAGATGTGCAAATTGCGAACAGTGCCTTCACTGCAGCCCGGTTCGAGCAATACTATGATACAGCGGTATCTGGTATTCTATATCCTCCAGTGGACATCCATTTTAAAGAACGTGAAAAAGTAGGTCGTCGCATCGTTAGTTTAGGACGTTTCTCATCCAACAAACGTCAATTAGAGCAAATAGAAATGATGGCCAATCTGCGCGAATACGAGCTCTATTTGATTGGATTTAAAAATGATGTCGAATACTTCAATCGGTGTGAAAAAACCATAAAGGAATTAAAGCTAACCAACGTTCACCTTGTAGCCGATGCCTCAGAAGAAGAGCGCAATACGCTTTTAACCTCAGCTGCTTTTTTTATTCATTCGCTCCGTGAAGAGCCCTTTGGTATCACAACGGTTCAAGGAATTGGGGCAGGCTGCATACCCATAGTGCACAATAGCGGTGGCCAGAAAGAGGTTGTCCCCTTTGAGGAGTTGCGTTACGAAAATGAAGCTGCTATACCGGACCTTGTGCGTGCACTTGAAAAATCGGACCGTGTAGGTGAACTTCGTACGACCCTGCAAAAACACATAGCTGCCTACGATAGTGCTTCATTCAGAGATCAATTCAGCGAATTGCTGGAACAAAAACTTCCCAAAGTATGAGAAAAGATAAGCTCCTAAAAGAGTGGTTTGAATTCAATAGGAAGTATTGGAAAGCACTCAAGCTACGTTCAAAATTACACGGACACCTGTCCAATAGTGCCGGGTTACCTGATGCCGTTTTAGCGGATGCAGAACCTGTATTTGTGCTTTCTACAGGGCGTGTAGGGACCATGCTGCTCACCCGTCTTTTTGAATTAGAAAACGGCTTACACATTGAACACGAAGCACTACCCGAAATGCTCTATGCAGGCAAACTCGCTTACGCAGACCCTGCGAACATTGAATTTATAAAGGGCGCATTTATGGCCGGGCGGTATGAAGCCATTCGAGATTGCCAACTGCAAAATCTACGCTACGTTGAAACCAACAATAGACTGACCTTTTTTGCTCCGGCGATGGCAGCGTTGTTTCCCAATGCTAAGTTTATTCACCTGCTGCGCCATCCGGATAGCTTCGTCTCTTCAGGTATCCAGAGAAATTGGTATACGGGAAAAACCATCACAGATGAAGGACGTATTGCACCCCCTAAAGAGTTAGGAATAGAACGCCAACAGGATAAAATTGCTTGGTTATGGAATGCGACCAATGCCTTTATTGAGGAATTCAAGGTAGGTGCTGGTAAGGACAGGACCTTGACGGTTCGCTCAGAGGATTTGTTTTCTAATGCGGAAGAAGCGGAGCGTATATTGAATTGGCTCGATTTTAAAGCCGATAAAAGGAGCATTCAAAAAGTGCTTGATACGCCTGTGAATAGCAGTCGCAAGAAAAAAACCCAGCAAGAATACAACCCGGACTTAACACCGCTGGTTGAGAAGTACTACGGCAGTTAGTCTATCAACAGCCCCGGATAAAATACCTCGTAATCTTTACGGTATAAAGCTTGTAACCTGCGGCGTTGATCGTCTGTGAGTTCGACCTTCTTCTGCGATCGATTCACATTGAGTCTCACCTCTTTTTCATAGGGCGTTCCCAGTTGTGCTGCTACTTTGGCGAAGTCTTCATCGAAGTTTTCGAATCGGCCTATAAAGTCCATGTTAGGAATATCAATGATGGAGGTTTGCGCGCGTAAGTGTTCATCGCATTTGGTTACGTCTTGGCCCTCCACCCAGCTGAGAAACCTGTCAAAATCCTGCATCGCAGTATGCTCCTCAGGAGTGAACCTGAAGTAGTTCTGAACCGTCACTTTATCCTTCCAACAACTGATGAATTTTTCTTCAGGATTGCGTACAAAAGCGAACTTATAGAAATCTCGAACAGCGCGTTTTGAATACGGCATGGCCGATCCATAAATCAATGAACCGGGCTTGCTGTCAGCGGTAAGGTAATTATTGATGGTACGCGAAGCGACTTTATAGTTTCGGAACCAGATGGCCTTATAGCGGTAGCTGTACGACATGAAAAAGCGCTCCGTCTTAAACAGCTTCAAGACGTACTTATTCCAATAAAAGTGTCTGAATTTATACGGTATCTCGCTAAGGTTCAATTTCATGGTTTCGCAAATGTCCTGCTAAAATACATGAACCTACCTTAAGCTGCTACGGACAGCCTTAAATTGAACTACTTTTACCCTCCATCTTAGAAAAAAATCCATGTCCGCTATTGAAATCCTTTTTGAATCCAACCAAATCATTGTGATCAGTAAACCTGCGGGGACCATCTCCGAACACAATAAATTTGAGGACGATAATGCCGAGGCTTTGGTACGTGCCCATTTAAGTAAAAAAGTAAAAACTCCATTCGTCGGTATAACGCACCGCTTAGACCGTGTGACAAGCGGCATCTTGCTTATGACAAAGCGTCCGGGTACTCTTAAGACCGTGAATCAGTGGTTTGAAAATAGACAAATCAAAAAGACCTACCTCGCCATAACCAGCTCGGCACCGGAGGTTGCTTCGGGACTATTGGAACATCACTTATGGACTGATGTTGAGCATAAAAAAGCGATGGTAGTAAGTGGCAAAAAGAAAGGTGCAAAGCTTGCCCAATTAAGCTACCGTACATTGGCGGTCACCGACTTTGGCTGTTTGCTTGAAATCAAGCCAAAAACAGGGCGGTTCCATCAAATCAGGGCGCAATTGGCCCATATCGACTGTCCTATAATCGGGGATGAGAAATACGGAAATGCACAGCCTTATTTAAAGCAGCAAATCGCACTACACGCCTATAAACTGGAGCTTCCTGAAGCTATCAATGAATGTCCTGTGCAGTTTACTGCGTCTCTTCCAGAAACAGGACTGTGGTCTCGCTTTAAGGATTAGTTGAACGCATAGGGTGAAATCTTTACCCCTACTAAACCTGAGGTACTTTGGGATTCATTACTCTGAACCAGAGCGGTGGGATAAAACTCAAAAGGATTGACGATGGATAACCCATAGGCAGTGTAGGACACTCTTCATGGTTATCCAGGATCTGATATTTCTTTGAAGATTTGAAATGGTGGTCGCTGTGTCTTGTTAGTTCGTAAAGCGTAATTCTTCCAATTTTAAAATTTGAATTCCACGAGTGGTGGGGTTTAACCCGCTCATAACGTCCAGAAGCTAACTTTTGACGCTGCAAACCGTAATGCTCTATATAGTTGATACATTCCAAAAATAGAATCGAAATTATACCAACTACGATTGCGAAAATCATGACTTCAAAAGAGAAGAAATAATAGATACTGAGCAGATATAGTGGCTGTATCAAATGATAAAACATCATATCATTTTTCAGAGAAAAGAAAGATTTTTTCTGGGCTTCGAGGATTATTTTTTGCCTTTTCCAAGCATCTATATATTGCTTGGTAATTGACGTAAACCAGAATGAGTAGATTGACTGATTGATTCTAGCGGTAGCACCATCATCTGGGGTTGCAACATTTAAATGATGACCAAAATTATGTTCGATATAAAAATGCATGTACAGACAAGGCATGTACAACAGCTTACTAGTAAATCGCGCCAGATACGAGGATCTATGACCCAACTCGTGAGCTACATTTATGCCGTTTGTTGCTAATAAAACGCCCGTTGAAATTGCAATACCAATAGTTTCAAGAGTGCTGTAGTCGTTGGTCTCGATTGAGGAAAACGCAACAAATAATAGCCCAAATACAATTGGAATATTTAAGTAAAGCATGGTGTCAAAAATCCACTTATTTTGGATACTGGCAACACTTTCGTCGGGAAGATTGTCTTTTTCTTCGCCCAAAATCAAGTCCAAAAATGGGATGATCAAAAAAACATAGAAAACCGCAGAATACGTCCAAATCCCAGTTGAAATAAGCGATAGGTATACTGAAATGGGCACTGTGTACGCAAATAGATATTTAAGATCTCTCATACCATCAAGGGCTTAATTTCATATGTCACTGCTTTCTCGCACGTATTAAATAAAGTCAGTTTAGCTTATGTTTTGGGCTCTTCCGTAATGCGCATAAACCATTTAAAGTTAGCAATTTTAATCGGCAGCTAAATTAAAAACATATCAAGGCCATACGAACAGATAGGAACTGTATAAAATGGTAAAGCACCTACACATTTCTGCGTAAGTGCTTTATTTTCAGTGGGCCCACCAGGGCTCGAACCTGGGACCACCTGATTATGAGTCAGGTGCTCTAACCAACTGAGCTATAGGCCCGGTTTCGCTGACAATTTGACAACAATACCCAACAAAGATACAATGCACTATCTTTTTAAAGACTGAAATTAAAACAATATGTGCGAAAGGTTTTTTATCACTAATGACATTATAAGACACTCAAAGTCAAGATACTCTAGGAATGTTATTCCGGTGTTTGTTATATTTATTTAACTAAATCATGAAAAGATGAGAAAAATTAAGTTGTTGTTAGGAATCCTATCAATAGGAATTCTATCCAGTTGCGAAGCGCCAGCGGAAGAGGAAATGTCTTCTATGGATAAAATTGGTTTTGCGGGCCTCGATGGGGGCGCATTTATTGCAGACCAAGGAGAAAGTATGGATAATTGGATCAAATTCTGTGATCTACATTCCTCGAAAAGTATTGAAGCCATGATGGAATTATGTGGTGACTCTATTATGGTTGAGCTCAAAGATGGAGAGCAAATTAAAGGTAAAGAAGCTTTCCGTGAAGGACTCACAAATTGGATGAAAGATGCAGATGTGAGTATTGATCAGCAGTGGGGTGTACCGCTCAAATTCGTTAACACAGTGGATACTGTCGACGATGGCGTTTGGCTTGTTACCGGACATGAGTTGAAGGTAAAGTCTGGAAATTCTATTCATATCGAGGACAACCATGTTAATGTATACATGACAGATGGAGTCATTCAATACATGAAGGTTTACACTCATAAAGTCTCTGATATTGAAGGAGTTGAAGTCACTTTCTCCGTAGACATGTCAAATTACGAAGGCGAATTCGCTTCCGTAGGTGTATTTGGATCTTTCAACAGCTGGTGTGGATCTTGTAATTCCCTTAGTGATGACGATGGAGATATGGTTTATGAAGGAACCGCTATTGTCCCCACTGGTGCGATGGAATATAAATTCATTCTCGACAACCAGAATATTGAAGAGTCTTTTGAGGCAGGATTAGAATGCACGAATACTACAGATGTTTACACGAATAGATCAGTAAATATTAATAGTGAAGTGGTATTACCTACGGTATGTTTCAATAGTTGTTCATCCTGCGATTAATCCCGGGAGCATAAATAAAGAAAAGGCCTGTTATATTGCTATAACAGGCCTTTTTCGTTCGCTTAGTTAGGATGACCACATTTCTTCTGCTGTTTTAAAGAAATTACGGAGCATATAGCATGTTACGTCCTTTTGCTTAGTATTGCAGCTGAAGAAGGTCTTAAAAACAGTTATGATTAAGCAGATTTGGTTTGATTTCGGGAATATTTTCATCCCCGTTTTCCCTGAAAATACAAAAGAACAGTTCGAACATTGTGGCGTCCAGCTCTCTGAATCGCATTTTACGGAATTACATCAGGCGCTTGAAGTGGGTGAGGTAAGCCAGAGCGAATTTTTCCAATCACTCACCGACTCATGTAAATTTCTGGAGAGCACCCAATGTATCAAGCTTGCTTGGAATAGTATGCTCGGAGATTTAAGGGACGAAACCTTATTCCTAAAGAAACTGAGTATGACCTATGATTTAGCGCTTGTCAGCAATACGAATGCAGCACACATAGAGGCCATCGCCGCTGCTTCCGGTCCGTTTCTTTGGAAGCGGTTTACCAAAACGTTTGATGGGCTTTTTCTCTCACACGAAATTCATGAACGAAAGCCCAACGCATCGTACTTCGAAAAGGTTACTAAAGCGATGAATGCAGAACCCAATGAAGTATTGTTCGTTGATGATACCCAATCAAATTTAGACGGTGCATCAGCATTGGGATTTCAGACCTTACTTTTTAATTGTCAGAAAGGTGATTTGAAAAAAGAGTTAACTGCGTTCTTGACACAATTCGATTAACGTTCCGCCGGCATCTTTAGGATGCAGAAAACAGACCCACTTGTTATCAGCTCCCGCCTTAGGCGCATCATTCAACAAACGAAATCCTTCTGATTTTAATCGATCCATTTCAGCCGCTAAGTCTTCTACTGCATAGGCAATATGGTGAATACCTTCGCCGCGTTTTTCTATAAATTTTGCAATGGGACTATCCGGGCTGGTCGCTTCAAGAAGTTCAATCTTGTTGGGTCCAGCTTTAAAAAAACTGGTACGAACGCCTTCACTTTCTACCACTTCCTCTTTGTAAGGAGGCACACCTAAAAGCTTTGTATAAAGCGCATTCCCTACCTCGATATCTTTTACTGCGATGCCAAGGTGCTCGATCTGGACTAAATGGTGGCTCATACTTCTGCGTTTAATGTGCCTAAGTTAACCAATGCCGCGTATTTACCCGCTTTTTGAAGAAGTTCCGAATGCGTACCCAGTTCGACCACTTGACCTCCCTCGACATATGCAATCTGATCGGCGTGCTGAACAGTGCTCAACCGGTGTGCTACTACTACTGTGGTTCGCCCTTTCATGAGTGCTATCAATGCCTCTTGAACGCGGGCCTCACTCTCATTATCTAATGCAGCAGTTGCCTCATCTAGAAGCAATAAACTTGGGTCCGCATAAAAGGCCCGTGCAATGCTTAAACGTTGACGTTGCCCACCACTTAACTGGTTTCCTCCTTCGCCTATGAATGTCTCATTAGCCAAATATTCTTGAGCGAATTCCAAACAATGTGCGGCTTCAAGCGCATGCATTAATCGTGACTTATCGAGCGTTCCACTCATACTCACGTTCGCCGCTATCGTATCATTAAACAGCAAGGGCTGTTGTGGTACCCAACCCGTGTGTTTGCGATAGGCAGCGCGTTTAAAACTATTTAAAGGCATGTCCGCTAGGTTTAATGCACCGCTTTGTGGATAATCAAAACCTGCCAATAGATGCAATAGAGTGCTTTTTCCACCGCCAGAAGGACCTACTAGGGCCGTGGTTTTCCCTGGTAATAAATCTAAGTGCAGTCCATTAATCACAGGAACGCCTGGCTCATAAGCGAAGGATGCATTCTCAAAGCGTAATCCCTGCTCCCAATGGCTAGACTCCACTTCTAGATCTCCATCTTTAGCTTCTTCTTCATCTAAAACTTCAAAAATTCGAGCTGCACTGGCATTGCCTTTTTGAATGTCGTAGAGCGCATTCGTGAGGTTTTTAAAAGCTGGTATGAGCTGGTAAAAGAGTACGACAAAGGCGACCAGTTCTCCACCTGTTAACGACCTGCCATTCAATACTTCCTGTCCTCCCAGGTAGAGAACGGCGAGTAATACGCCTACGCCCAATACCTCAGCAATGGGCGAGCTTAAATCACGCTTTCTGTAAACGTTAATCATAAACTTACGCCACAGATCCACACTTTGGCCAAAGCGCGTTGCTCTTCTGTTTTCTGCTACATAACTCTGAATAATGGGAAAGTTGGTTAAGGCTTCCTCTAGTTCGGAAGTCGTATTTCCTAATTGGCTCTGTGCAGCCTGTGCACTTTTTTTTAAACTTTTTCCGATTGTTGCGATCAAACCACCTGAAATAGGAATGATTGCTATGGCCATCAAAGTCAACCGAGGACTCATTGAGAACAACAAAATAAGGGTACCTAGAATCATTAACGGATCGCGAACCAATCCTTCCATCCCTTTGAGCATGGTCCATTCAATCTCTGTAAGATCTGCTGTGGCCCGTGTGAGCTGATCGCCTTTCTGAAGTTTTTGGTGCTGACGAAAGCTCATAGAAAGCCATTTGTCATGCAAGGCCTGCTTAAAATTCGCGACTACACCGTTGCGAACAGGCGCTAAAACCCAAAGTGCAGCATACCGCGATAAATTCTTCGCAATGAAGATTCCTAAGGTGATGATTACGACGGTTTGTAGCGTGTACAATGCGCCACGACTTTCCTTTAAGGTTTGTATAGTCTCTGCCAATGCAACTTTCCACTGTGCAGCACCGGTAAGATCTGTCCCCGGCGTATCGAAAATCAGATTTAAAATAGGAATTAATGCCCCTACCGATCCGATGCTGAAAATCACCGTCAATAGATTGAAAAAAGACGCCAATAAGAGCATCCCTGCAAAGGGGCGCATGGTCTTTAATATCCTTAGGAATGCATTCATTTTTCTTTTGCTTGCCCACGAAGGTAGTGCTTACGTGGCAATGCGTAAATTTGCAGTATTATGGAAAGCACTAGACAACTCAAGATTGCCAAACTTCTTCAAAAGGAGATGGCAACCATCCTTCAAAAATTGGCCCGTGAACATTTCTCCGGCACACTACTGAGCGTGTCTAAAGTGCGCGTCAGCCCCGATTTAGGTGTGGCAAAAATCTACATCAGCATCTTCCCAGTGGATAAAACGAAGGAAGTAGAGGAATTCTTACAATTGAACAATACGAAACTCCGAGGCGCATTAGGTCACAGCGTAGGAAACCAATTGCGTGTCGTTCCTGAACTTATTCTTCGCACCGACGACAGTTTGGAATACGAAGAAAATATCGAACGTTTGCTTCGCGGCGACGGCGAAAGTCCCATTAAATAGAGGCTGTGCAGTCGTTCTCTACATTCCTCGCAAGAAAGTACTTCTTTGCTTTAGGCAAATTGGGAGCGATTCGCTTGATGTCTTTAACGGCCTTAGTGGGACTGGCTCTTGGTACGGCTGCGATGACCGTAGTTCTTAGTGCTTTTGCAGGTCTTGAAGATCTCGTAGCGGAACAATTCGAAGATGCCAATCCCCCGCTCAAAATCAGCCCCGCCAATGGGAGTAGTCTTGTGCTCTCGGCAGAAGATTCCGCTTACCTGAATACGGAAGCTGCCCGTTATCCAGAGGCCGTATTTGAGCCCGTTTACGAGCAACGCGTTTTACTCGCTCAAGGCGAGAATCAACACATCACCTATGTATTGGGTGTCTCACATGAATATATTCGTGAGCACAGATTAAACGAACACCTACTTACCCAGGCCGATCCCAGTCTCGATCTTGGTGAAAATACATTGGCCTTAGGAGCAGGAGTGGCCTACCATCTCGGGGTTTCTAACGCGAACCCTCCGCCGATCATTACGGTATACTTACCTAAAATAGACGCCACAACCACGGCGCTCAACCTAAGTGATGCAGTGCGAGCAAAAAATGTATTTGTTACCTCCATTCATACTGTGCAGCCGGATTATGATGTAAATAAAGCCATCGCACCGAAAAGTTGGGTCCAAGCCTTGACCGGTGCCAAACACCCTTCCTATCTTGAGGTCTATGATGATAACAGTGCGTTGAGAAAATCAATCGAAGCGTACTTTGGCGACCGGGCCATCATCGCAAACCGATTAGAACAAGAAGCCACACTTTTTAAAGTCATGCGCTCCGAAAGGCTCGTGGTATTAGCCATCCTTGCATTCGTAGTCGTTCTCGCCAGCTTTGGGATTGTTTCGGCCCTAACCATTATTGCCCTAGAGAAAAAAAACGACATCTATACCCTATGGTCGATGGGAACATCTAATGCACAACTTCGCTCTATCTTTTTTAAAAACGGACTTCTTATAGTCCTCGCCGGATGGGCAGTTGGGTTAAGTCTAGGAACAACCATCATACTTATTCAAAAATACGTTGGTGTCGTCTCTCTAGGATCTGGATATATTCAAGAGTATTACCCAGTCGTTCTTTCATGGAAGCATTATTTACTAACGACAACCATCGTTTTAAGCATAGGAACCGTCATTTCTATGTGGTCGACCGGTAAAGTGATTCAACAGATCAACGAAGCCTAACGGTCCGTCTTGTAGGTTAACGTAGAAACGGATTGGGGGCCGTCCTGATCGTTACCATACTTCGCGATGTATTCTGATTCAATCTCATCTAAGGTGAGCAATACATCGTTAGGGTCTTCCAGCGTAACTAATCTTGTACGGTACGGTTTGAAATGACTCAATCCTCTAAAATAGTTGGTGTAATGCTTTCGTGTTTCCATGATTGCATAGCGCTCTTCTTTCCATTTTAAGCTCAATTCGAAGTGCTCTCGTGCCGCAGCGACTCGCTCTTCTACAGTGGGCTTTTTCGCCTCAATGCCGTGCTCGAAATAGTGTTTGATCTCATTAAAAATCCATGGATAGCCAATGCTTGCACGTCCAATCATAATGCCGTCAACACCATATTTATTGCGGTATTCTAATGCTTTAGGCCCGCTATCAACATCGCCATTTCCAAAAACAGGTATGTGTAGACGCGGGTTATTTTTTGTTTCAGCGATTAATGACCAATCCGCCTCACCCTTATACATCTGTTTTCGCGTCCTTCCGTGGATACTTATCGCTTGGATACCTATGTCCTGAAGGCGTTCCGCTACTTCAACAATGTATTTAGTGCTATCATCCCAACCTAGACGAGTCTTTACCGTAACCGGCTTATCTACTGCTTTCACAATTTCCGCAGTCATCTTCACCATCTTTGGTATGTCTTGAAGAATTCCAGCACCTGCGCCTTTACACGCCACGTTTTTGACCGGACAGCCGTAATTAATATCAATTATATCAGGATTTGACTCTTCGCAAATGGCGGCCGCCTGACGCATACTTTCAATTTCGTTTCCAAAAATTTGAATACCTAATGGGCGCTCATATTCGTAGAAATCCAATTTTTTCACACTCTTCGCAGCATCGCGAATAAGGCCTTCTGAGGAGATAAATTCCGTATACATCACATCCGCTCCATTGTCTTTGCACAACTTCCGGAACGGGGGATCACTCACATCCTCCATGGGTGCGAGCAATAGAGGAAACTCCCCTAGCTCTATATCGCCTATCTTTACCATTACTACAAAAGTACAAAGCGATGTCGCACGCGAACAAAGAATTATGGAGTCCTTTAAGAACCGGTATGGCCTTTCTAATGGTCGTTCTTATTTCTACAACAATCTTTACAGGCATAGGCATTCTTATTGTGGGAACAGATGCGCTCAATGGCACAAATACGGGTGAATTACGCCTTCTACAGTTCTTTAATAGTATTGGACTTTTTCTCTTTCCTCCCATCGTCCTAGCTTTTTGGGTCAGTGCTAAACCCTGGGGGTTTTTAGGGCTTAAGTCATCAACACTGGTTAGTCGAGATCTTTTAATTGGGCTTACACTTGTTGCCGTTGGATCATTTTTCGCTATCGACCTACTCAGTCGGCTCAATTCAATCCTCCTTCCTGATGCTCCTTGGGTTCATGCGCTAGAAGCACAAGAAGCGAAAGTTGAATTTACCCTGCAACGCTTACTTGCTGATATGACCTTTACAACATTGCTATTGAACGGTATTGTCATGGTTGCGGCTCCAGCCTTCGGCGAAGAATTCTTTTTCAGGGGAGTGCTACAACGACTCTTCACAGAACGATGGTCCCACGATGGAGCGATACTTATTACCGCGCTTTGCTTTGGACTTATCCATATGCAGCCCTTGAGTTTTCTACCTATTCTTTTCATGGGCTTAATTTTCGGTTATATAAAACACTGGACAGGCACCCTTTGGGCACCTATCGTCCTTCACTTTGTAAACAACGGATTCGCTCTAGGATCTGCCTACCTGAATGATGGTCAATTACTCACAGAAAGTGCCTTAAACAGCACCTTTTTGTCATTGCTGGGCGTATTCGCGCTAATAACAGGTTTATGGATGCTGTCGCAGCAGAAATCAGCATAAAAAAAAGCCGATTCCTTTGGAATCGGCTTTTTTGCCTATTTAACTTTTCTCTTTGCTTAGTTCTCTGAACTGTACAACGCCTCAACGTCCTTAGGTTGCAATGAACTGTAGTTAATTTTCAACGCTTGCGCTTTGCGCAATTGCAATTTAATATCTGAAATTAATCCCATCTTCACAGACTTATCTGCTTTGATTGACATAGTCATCATGGGACGGTCCTCCTCACTCTTCTTTTCACGCTCTTGAATCACAAATGCTTGTAAGTCATCTATGGTTGCAAAAGCATCATTGAGCTGAATACGAGGCGCTCGACCGAACTTATCTTGGAACTTTACACGAGGAGAACCGGCATAGATATAAGTCACCAATGACTTACGTTCTAGCTTCTGAATCTCAGTTGCTTGAGGCTTGTTTACACTTACCTTCAAATCTACTTCACGCATTACCGTAGCAACCATGAAGAAAAACAGCAACATGAATACAATATCAGGAAGTGCGGAGGTATTTACCGCCGGTAGTCCTTTGTCCTTCTTTTTCTTTATTACTGCCATTAGCCACCAATATTTAAAGGTTCAGCTTCAGAAATTTTTTGAGGATAAGCGCCTTTAATTTCCTTAATAACGTCTTTATCTTCTTCAGCATCCATTCCTCTGTAGGACTTACCGTACTCTTCTTCAGCATACTTATCACGAAGATCCTCGTAAGCTGCAACGAGCTCATTTTGAACCTTCACATACATGCCGTAAGATGTTCCACGGTCGTTCTGCAATGAAATGACTGCCTTATCTGGGTTATCAGAACTGGACGACACCTTGTAACCTTTACAATAGGTACAAGATCCGTCACCGTTATTATCAATAAATTCCATCGCTTTCTCACGCAATTGTGAAATTTCGAGGTACTCATCTTCTACTAACAACTGATCGTTTGAATTTACAAGAACAGTAAAGATATTACGCTCCTTGATTGGAGGTATGTCCTGTTCCAAATCTTCATCCCAAGGCGGTAGCTTCCTGTTGATTCCCTTATCTGTATCCATCGTTGTGGTTACTAGGTAGAAAATCAAGAGAAGGAAAGCGATATCCGCCATCGATCCGGCATTAATTTCTGGTATGGCTCTTTTATTCCTTGCCATATCAATATTTATTTAGAAACTCTTGAAACCAAAGAGTAGACTACAGCAAGTACCGCACCGGCACCAATGATGTAGAATGCATTTAGCATCGCGCTAACTACCTTAGTTTCTGCTTCTGTTACATTCTTATACGAGGCAAAGTCTGATCCGTCTGCGAGCACATAGCTCAAAATACCAACGACAATCACAGCGGCCAAACCGATACCTACACCGCGGATTCCCTTAGGATTCACCGTCAATGAAAGCACGAAGCTCAATACAGCTATCACTATACCGATAACGGTAGTGAATAGACCGTAGGACACATAGCTAGAAGCACTGTCTTCATTAAGCGAGACCATGATAAACATGATTACACCAATGACACCCAGTACAATACCTAGGACACGTCCAATTAATGGAAGTTTACTAAGCATCTTAATTATGCGTTTTTCTTATTGTGTTCAACCAATAGATCCATGAATGAGATAGAAGCATCTTCCATCTTGATCACGATACCGTCAATCATTGCAACGATAAGGTTGTAGAAAATCTGAAGGATGATCGCAGTAATCAAACCGAATACCGTCGTCAAAAGTGCTACTTTAATACCACCAGCTACAAGAGAAGGGTTGATATCACCTGCTGCCTCAATCGCGTCGAATGCGCCAATCATACCGATTACCGTACCCATGAAACCAAGCATTGGTGCCAAAGCGATGAACAATGAAATCCAAGAAACACCTTTCTCCAATTTACCGTTCTCTACAGAACCTACGCTCATGATTGATTTATCAACCATGTCCATTCCTTCATCGTAGTGGTCAAGACCTTCAAAGAAGATCGTTGCTACTGGACCACGAGTGTTGCGACATACTTCTTTTGCAGCTTCAACACCACCGTTGTTCAACGCACTTTCTACTTCTTCAAGAAGCTGTTCAGTGTTCGTTTGAGCAAACGTGAGGTAAATGATACGCTCGATAACTAAGGCCAAACCTAAAACTAAGGCGAGCAATACGAACGACATAAAGAATGCACCACCCTCAATGAACTTTTCTTTCAAGATCTGAGTGAATGCTTTTTCTTCAGTAGCTGCTTCAACTTCTTCCGAAGCTTCTTCTGTTACTTCTTCTGTAGCAGCTGAATCCGCAGTTGCTGCAGCAGAATCAACAGCTGCGTCGGCAGAATCCATAGTTTCAGTAGCAGCAGAATCAACTGCTACTTCTTCTGTAGCCGCCATATCTTCTTGAGCATAGGCGTTAACCGTACCCAGTGAAAGGGCAACGATAGCAAGCAAAGAGAGTGCTTTTTTCATTTTACTAGTTGTTTAAATACATTTTAGTGTTATTGCATTACCGGCTTCAGTAATCATTAAGCCTCTTATGCGTCGCCGAAAATACAAAAAATTGGTGTCCCTTCACTACTCTGTGAGTTCTCCGGCAAGACTTGAGGAAAACTTAATGCCAAATTCTCTTAAACCTGCCGATTCACTCAA
This sequence comes from Schleiferiaceae bacterium, assembly GCA_965204625.1. Classification (GTDB taxonomy): domain Bacteria; phylum Bacteroidota; class Bacteroidia; order Flavobacteriales; family Schleiferiaceae; genus UBA10364. The sequence continues at coordinate 259,121 of CBDBET010000005.1, read as the reverse complement.
CACAAGCATCGCTTTTACCAAGGCCGATTCAAAAGTCATGTCTTTGGCGCTCAACACATTAAAACGCTCCAAAGCCGATGAACTGTCGTATAAACCATGAACGACTGCGCCACTGACACACTGGGAGGTATTTACAATTACAGTACCATTGTCGCTGCACTTTGATAGAAATTCAATAAAATCTGGACTGTTCGGTGCATTTCCAGCACCAAAAGTGCGCAGCAATAGGATGCGCCAGTTGGATTGTACCTGTAAAGCACTGAAATTTAATCCTGGATACAACGTAACTACACCCACTTCATTTGAAAAGCCTTTGTGCAATTCCAGCTTCGCTTTCGATGAGCGCCAGAGCAACTCTTTATGTACTGTCATGCGCACGCCACTTTCAGCCAAAGGAGGAAAATTAGGGGAACTGAATGCGTCGAATTCGTTAGAAGAACGTTTGTAGGCCCGATTACCGCGGTAAAGTTTGTATTCAAAATAGATACACACTTCCTGAATAACTGGGTCGCCCGCTTCTTCCATTGCTGCGAATTCCAGCGCACTCAATAGATTTTCTACAGCATCTGTTCTCAAAACTCCAACAGGAAGTTGTGAGCCTGTAATGATGACGGGCTTTTTCAAACCGCGTAGCATAAAGCTGAGTGCACTGGCTGTGAAGGCCATGGTGTCGGTACCGTGAAGGAGAACAAAGCCGTCGTATAAATCGTGAAGCCCGTAAATCTCTGTGGCCAGATCTGCCCAAACGGAAGGGTGCATTTCTGAACTATCCAGGGGATGGCCCATGGTTTTTACCTCTAATTCAATGGGCAATAAGCGCAGCGCTGGGATGTTTTTACGCAATTCCTCAAAATCTACGGGCGCTAATTTTCCGTTTAAGTTTTGACGCATCCCTATGGTTCCGCCGGTGTAGATCAAGCAAATTTTTCTCATACCCCAAAGAGTTTTTCAGCGTTCAAAGTGGTGGTTTCAGCCAATTCTTCTAAAGATACGCCTTTGATTTCACTGATCGTTTGCGCTACTTCAAGTAGGAATCCAGGCTCGTTTTTTTGACCCTTTTTGCTTGTGGGTGTGAGGTACGGTGCATCCGTTTCTAAGAGAATGCGATCCATAGGAATATTTTTCACAACAGGGTCCGTTGCGCTTCGGTTGTAAGTGATAGAGCCGCCTAAGCCAAAGTAGAATTCGCCTAAGCGTAATGCCCGGTTGATTTGTTTTTTTCCTCCTGAAAAACAATGAAAGACCCCGCGAATTTTTCCATCGTGACGTTCCTGTGCCGCCTCGAGAACGGGGAAAAGCTCTTTAAAGCTGCTGCGAACGTGCAGTGCAATGGGAAGATTCCAAGCGACACTCCAGTCCAGCTGCCGGTTCAGTGCTTCTATTTGTATCGCGAGGGTACTTTGATCCCAATAGAGATCCAGGCCAATCTCACCAACGGCACAAAATTCTTCAGGCTTTTGGTGGTACCAAGCTTCGATTTGATTCAATTGGTCCGCCCAATCCTCTTTTACATAGCAAGGATGCAGACCAATCATCTTCCGAATCTCTAGCGAAGGATAATTTGCTGCGACCGCATCCATTTTAGGAAGGCTGTTCACATCAATATTGGGGAGCAAAATTCTCTTCACTCCGTTTTCTAAAGCCAACGTCTGGATTTGATCTTTACGTGTTCCAAAGACCTTATCATAGAGATGACAATGCGTATCTATCAGCATTAGAGCGGGAGGTTACCGTGTTTCTTCTTCGGCAACTGAACCGCTTTATTTTCTAACATGGCGTAAGCGCGAATGAGTCGCTCACGAGTCTGCTCCGGTAGGATGACTTCATCTACATATCCTCTGGACGCCGCGCGGTAAGGATTGGCAAAAGCTTCAGCATATTCTGCTTCCTTTTCTGCCAATTTCGCCTCGGGATTTTCAGCACTCGCAATTTCTTTTCTAAATATAATTTCTGCCGCGCCTTTAGCTCCCATAACGGCAATCTCTGCAGTTGGCCACGCAAAATTCATATCGGCGCCAATCTGTTTAGAATTCATAACACAATAGGCACCTCCGTATGCTTTACGCGTAATTACAGTAATACGCGGAACCGTTGCCTCGCTAAAAGCATAGAGTAGTTTTGCACCATTGGTAATGATACCGTTCCACTCCTGATCCGTACCTGGAAGGAATCCCGGTACATCTTCCAATACCAAGAGAGGAATGTTGAAAGCGTCACAGAAGCGCACGAATCTGGCACCTTTGGTAGAGGCCTGGATATCTAAAACACCTGCGAGATAGGCCGGTTGATTTGCGACCACACCTATGGATTTACCAGCGAGACGAGCAAATCCAACAACGATGTTTTCTGCAAAATCTTTATGTACTTCGAAAAAACTGTCCGTATCCACGATTTCACCGATGACCTCTTTCATGTCATAGGGCTGGTTCGCACTTTCGGGGATGATGTGTTGTAACCCCATACGAAGCTCATCGCCTGCCGTATAAGGAAGTGAAGGCGGCTCCTCATCACAGTTTTGCGGAACGTAAGAAAGCAATTTCTTTAACCCTTCGATCAAAGCGATTTCATTAGGATAGGTGAATTGGGTTACCCCACTTTTCGTCGCATGCGTGCCTGCGCCTCCTAATTCCTCTGAGCTCACTTCTTCATGTGTAACCGTTTTGACCACATTAGGTCCGGTGACGAACATGTAGGAGGATTCCTCGACCATCATTATAAAATCGGTCAAAGCAGGAGAATACACTGCGCCACCCGCACACGGTCCCATCATCGCAGAGAGTTGGGGAATAACCCCTGAAGCTTGAACATTGCGGTAAAAAATATCGCTATAACCACCAAGCGAAACGACTCCTTCTTGAATACGTGCACCGCCACTGTCGTTAAGTCCTATCACTGGAGCACCCGTTTTCATAGCAAGATCCATCACTTTCGTAATTTTCTCTGCATGTGCTTCAGCAAGCGAGCCGCCTAAAACGGTGAAATCTTGAGCGTAAACGTAGATTAATCGTCCATTGACTGTGCCATAACCGGTAACTACACCGTCGCCTAAAATCTTCTGCCCGTCCAGACCGAATAAGTTACTACGATGCTGAACGAGCGCACCCATTTCTTGAAAGGATCCTTCGTCCAATAAAAAGTGTATACGTTCACGGGCGGTGAGTTTGCCTTTAGCATGTTGCGCCGCTATGCGCTTTTCGCCGCCGCCAACTTTACTCTGCTCTTGTAGTTCTTGAAGATGTGTTCTTTTATCCTGCATGGTGGTTCTCTGTCTAGTTTCTGTGTTTCAATTTACTTCTCAGAGAAGGCATTTCGCAAATTTACCTTCGTATGTCGGTGGAATCTTTTCGTCTCTTTCGCTTTTCTGCGGATTTCAATCTGCTCTTCTTCCGGTAAATTAATGACTTCAACGCATTGCGGAGTGCAACATCCTTCGTGTTTTTCAGCGCATTCCTCGCACTGAATAAATAGTAAATTACAAGCTTTGTTGGCGCAATTTGAGTGATTAGCGGAAGGCTGGCCACATTGATGACATTCGGAAATGACCTCATCTGAAATGGCTTCACCTAAGCGTTCATCGAAGACAAAGTTGATACCGTGGAATTTGTTGGGTAGTTTTTCTTCTTCTATTTGACGGGCGTAATCAATGATGCCCCCGTGCAATTGATTGACATCGTTAAATCCGTGGTGCTTTAAATAAGCCGACGTCTTCTCGCAGCGAATTCCTCCGGTGCAGTACAAGAGAATCTTACGGTCCTCCTGCCCCTTGAGTTTTTCTAAAACCATGGGGAGTTCTTCACGGAAAGTCTCGGCCTCAGGAAGGACTGCGCCTTCAAAATGGCCAATTTCACTTTCGTAATGGTTGCGCATATCTACCACCACTGGATCGTGCTTTTCGATGGCTTCATTCCAATCCTTTGCCGTCAGGTGAGCGCCAACATCGGTAACGTCATAGTCTTCTGGCTGAAGACCGTCTGCCACAATCTGCTCACGAACTTTGACGACAAGCTTCAAAAAAGACTTGCCTTCTGTCTTGTCCGTAACCGCCAATTTAAAAGGAACATCGTGAAAATATTCGATCCCGTGTATAAAGGCATCAAACGCATCCCAATGGTGCTCAGGAACATTCATTTGTGCATTAATACCTTCTCTAGAAACGTAGATACGTCCTAAACATTCCCACTGTGACCATTGCGCAAATAAAGCGTCGCGCAACTCCTGCGGATTTTCTATGATGACATATTTGTAAAAAGAAACAGTAGTACGGTGAAAAGTTTCTGCGTCAAGCTTGGCCTGCAGTTCTTCTCTACTCAATTTATTAGCGAGTGTTCTTTTCCCAGCATTTGGATCCATAGGCGGGTAATTTATAGTGCAAAGATAAGTTATCTTTGAGGGACCTAATTCTGATCTTTATCACATTCAGAGCATGAATAAAACCATCCTTATCCTAGGCGCCTGTGGGCAAATAGGAACAGAACTTACATTGGCACTTCGCCAGAAATACGGCAATGACAGCGTTGTTGCTTCTGACATTCGTCAGCCCGAAGATTCTGAACTCCTTAATGGCCCCTTCGAAGTGCTCGATGCCGGCAGCGCAAGCGCACTGCGCTTGGTTTGCGAAAAACACGAAATACATACCGTATACCACCTTGTCGCTATGTTGAGTGCTACGGGTGAAAAATTTCCGATGAAGGCCTGGGATTTAAACATGCAAAGTTTGTTACACGTACTAGAATTGGCCCGGGAAAAGGTGATTCAGAAACTGTTCTGGCCCAGCTCTATAGCGGTCTTTGGATCTACCACACCGAAGCAAAACACACCGCAACAAACTGTTATGGAACCTTCAACGGTCTATGGCATATCTAAACTCGCGGGCGAGCGTTGGTGTGAATATTACTTCAATAAATACGGTGTGGACGTCCGCTCCATTCGCTACCCTGGACTTATTTCATGGAAAAGTCAACCGGGCGGCGGCACTACAGATTATGCGGTGGAGATCTACTACAAAGCGTTAGAAGAAGGTCGATACACGAGCTTTTTATCAGCGCATCGCGCCTTACCTATGATGTATATGGACGATGCCATTCGCGCGACCATTGAACTCACAGAAGCACCAAAAGAAAAGGTAAAGATTCGCAGCAGCTATAATCTTGCAGGCATCAGTTTTGATCCAACGACCATTGCAGCAAGTATTGAGAAAAAAATACCGGGATTCGAATGCGACTGCGCTCCTGATTTTAGAGAGGACATTGCGGCTTCGTGGCCAGAAAGTATTGACGATTCCGCCGCTCAAGAAGATTGGGGGTGGTCCATGGACTATGATCTTGATGGCATGACAGCGGCCATGCTCACCAACCTTAAAAAGAAATTGGGTCTACAATAACACCTCGAAGTATTCGGAGGGTCCGTCGTATCCTGCGACAAATTTTTGCCCCTTGTGCTTGAACCCTAAAGTTTCGAGCACTCGTATACTAGCAGTATTTTCCCCGTGGGTGATGGCGCTTAATTTTGATTGACCAAAATGCGCTTTTGCCGCTTGCATAATTCGCTTCGAAGATTCGCGCGCGAAACCCTGCCCCTCATAGTCCGGATGCAGCGCGTATCCTAGATCAATAAGCTCCAAATCTGGCCGCACGTACAATCCGCATACACCCACCTTCGTTCCTGTATCCTTCGTTACAAGAGTGTAGTTCGCATAACCGCGCTCGCGCAGTTGAGGTAAAGCGCGCTGTCTGATGTATTCTCGTGCATCTTCCTCACTTTGGAGGTTTCGATCGCCAATAAATTTTAAGGCTTTCGGAGCGGTCAAAATGGCCAGCACAAGGGCAGCATCTTCTTCAGTGGTGGGTCGGAGATAGAGGCGGTCCGATTCAAAACTCAAATAGCTACTCATCGCCTTTGTACCAAGAGCTGTATTTCAAATAGTTATTGGCTATACGTTCGATTTCTCCCTTACGCAAACGTTCGGGTACTGGGCCGATTTTTTTCGCCGGTACCCCCGCCCACAAAGTTCCTGGGGCCAATTTCTTTCCTTGAGTCACAACAGAACCAGCCGCTACGATGCAGCCTTCACCGACCACACAATCGTCCATCACTATGGCACCCATACCGATGAGCACATTATTCTCGATGGTACAACCGTGCACAATCGCGTTATGACCTATACTTACATTATTGCCAACGGTCGTTGGGTACTTCTCGTAAGTGCAATGGACAGTGGCGTTGTCCTGAACGTTGACTTTATCGCCGAATGTGATGCTGTTTACATCGCCGCGCACAACGCTGCCGAACCAAAAACTACAGCCGTCACCGCAGTTGAATTGGCCGATAATGGTGGCGTTATCCGCTATAAAACAATCAGAGCCGAATTCTGGCGTATGTCCAAGCAAGGGCTTTATAAAGGCCATGGTAGTTTCGTTTAAGGTTCTCTTTTCAAATGTACGCTTTGCGACTTTTACCACGTACCTTTGCAACCACAATCAACCCCATATCATGGACATCAAGCGCGTACCCGTTAGTATTTATGCAGAAATGACCCCGAATCCGAAGGTCATGAAGTTTGTGAGCAACAAAATGTTGTTGCAAACCGACTCCGCAGAATTCAGAAACATTGAAGAAGCGAAACCGTCGCCATTAGCCACGAAGCTCTTCCACTTCCCTTTTGTCAAAGAAGTGTTTATCTCAGGAAATTACATCGCCATTGCAAAATTTGATGTAATAGAGTGGGATGATGTAGCGCAGGAAGTACGTGTTTTCATCACGGATTTCCTTCAAGAAGGCGGCGTTGCTGTTCATGAGGATCAATTGAAGCCGGCGGAAACTGTAGAAACAGAAGCAGATGGATCCCCAGCAGTACGTGACGAAGACTTAGGTGAGATAGAGGGACGCATCGTGGATATCCTCGAAGAATACATCAAGCCTGCAGTCGCCCAAGACGGCGGAAACATAGCTTTCATGGGCTACAAGGACAAAATTGTTGAAGTTCAACTTCAAGGCGCTTGTTCCGGTTGTCCTTCGTCAACCATGACCTTAAAAAATGGAATTCTAAGCATCTTGCAAAAAATGTTGCCAACCCTCGTTGACGATGTCGTTGCAGTGAATGGTTAAAAACGTTTTAACGAATCCTAAGAAAAAACGATTCGACCGGAAACTACACGTACATCTTTATCCGTTACCACTTCATAGAAGTATACTCCCGAGGATATATTAGACCTGCTAATCTCAATAGCACCATTTAAGTGGTCGTAATCAATTTGTATCTGCTCGCCGCGTAAGTTAAATAAACGTAGAATGTGAGATTCTTGATTTACCAATGGAGGATAAAAGTTGATTGTTGCTTTTTGATCTACTGGGTTTGGCATTACTAAAGATGTAGTAACATACTGGGGTCTGCTTTCCCCCACTGATAAGTAATTTATCAATGGATCACTTTTTAGAATACTATCAATATTAATGAACTCGTCACCTATCTGGTAGTCAATGTATTGAAATCCATCAAACAACATTTCATCATCAGTTGAGAACCCTACTGTAATTAGCTGTGGTGGATTATAGGGGTTGTGGTGATTCAAGGATGTGTTGTCATAGGTGTGGTCGGCATGAAACTTATAGCTGGGTGGAATTTTTACCAGGTTTTTAAAGTAATAGTACTCTTGATGCTCAAAATCCCAACGGTCTATTTTTATTAGGGGAATAGTATCATTTGTTTGCGGCTGATAAGCGTAATTCAGGATTTCTGTGCAGATCTGATGCGAATGAGGGAATGCAGAGAAAATAGAAATGGGCTGCTGAGGTGCGTCCTCTTCAACTGAAAAGGTTTTGACCTGGCCCGGTTGAATTCGAAAGTTATTTGACCAATACTGTAATGGTACAAAGTCATAAACTGGACGAATTCCCATCTCGTTTTCTGGATATAAGTAAAGCCTTATTTTAATATCTATCCACTGTCCAGAAGTCCCTTTAGGAGTGTGAATGTTCATAGCTATTTCACCATTGGCTGGTAGCTCGATTCCTATTTTCAATTCAGGATCATTCGGATACACTATCGGCATCGATCCTGGCGCCCACGTCCCAATGCCTATATCCCCAGAGATACTCAATGCTGATCCACTCGTGTCGACGGCTATCTGACCGATTGTATCTGCCGTGATTACTGAATGGTGTATCAAAGATGGATCTGAAGGGACTAATTCTAAGGCTCTTATATATCGTGTTTGACCCAAGTTTAAAGGAACTACTAATGTGTTATAAGCATCGTCATAAACGGCATTACTCTTAAATAATGTCATTTGAATCACAGTATCCGGGACACCTTTAAGCTGATACATAGGATAGGTAGGTGCCGGAGGAAGTAAGGCCGGATTTCCTTCCAATGCCCCATCATAAATCCAATTCAATAATGCGGTTTTATCCGATTGAGTAATAGGTCTTTCATTAACAAAATGCATATACGAAGTATCCGCACCCCAAGGCGGCATTTCTCCATGCTGTAAGGCATGTACCATGCTTGTTGTCCATGGAGAGATCGAATTAAAGCTTAACATTGAAAAGGGAGCACCGCCGCCTGAACGATGGCAGTTGGTGCAATTTTTATACAAAATAGGGGCAACGTCATTGAAGGTGCTAGTCTGCCCATTGCATATACTAGCAAAGGTCAGCAACACAAAAAAAAGGCTTCGTTGTAGCACCATGCAAAATCAATTTTAGATTTATCTAAGTTAGAAGTAAATAAACTACGAAAGTTTAATACTACAAATTCGTCTCAACTAAAAAGGCGGCCCGGATGGGGCCGCCTTTTTAGTTTTATTGCTTCGCTACAGGCAATTAAGCCGACTGCATCCCCATGTTGCGTAAATGACGGAAGTGTCCTTGAATGGCACTGAGCGTCGTACGGTATTCATTGTACGGCAACTCAAATTCCGCCGCTGTTTTGCGAACGATTTCTGCGATTTTCGGGTAATGAATGTGATTGATGGTCGGGAACATGTGGTGTTCAACCTGGAAGTTCAAACCTCCAGTATACCACGTCACTAGCCAGTTTTTCGTTGCGAAGTTCGCCGTAGTTTTCATTTGGTGTTCTATGTTCGTGATGTTCTGAACTTCCTCTTCGGTGGGGAATTCAGCCTTATCAACCACGTGTGCTAACTGGAAGGTGATGGATAAAATGAAACCTGCAATTAAGTGCATTACAATATTACCCCACAACACGAAATACCAAGGTGCACCTAATAGCATAGGCATCGCATAGAATACTGCGAAGTGGAATAATTTACCTACGATCAGTTTCGTCCAAACCATACCCAAGCTCTGGTCTTTTGCTTTGAAAAGATCACTCTTGTTGTAGTTTACTACTTGTTTAAAGTCTTTTTCCAACAACCATTTATACGTCATCAACGTGTAAGCAAAAGGTGCATAGATGTGCTGGTATTTATGTTTTGGTAAAAGCTGTTGACTCGGGTGAAAACGAAACATACTGCCTGTTTCGATATCATCATCATGGCCTTCCACATTCGTGTGCGTGTGGTGCTTCATGTTGTGCTGAACGCGCCAAGTGTACGAATTACCTGCCAGCATGTAAATAGAGGCGCCTATCCTACGATTCCACCACTCACTGCGCGTAACTGTATTATGCAATGCATCGTGCATTAGATTCATTCCAACCCCTGCCATACCTAGGCCTGTAATGGCCCATAACAACGTGGTCATTCCGAAGCTCTGATCACCCATTAGGAAGAGTATAAAAGGCACTAGATACATGGCCAGATTTGCGACAGCTTTAATGTAATACCTGTAATCCGCTAATGAAGATTTGTTTTCATCTTTAAAGTAGGCACGAACTCTCTTGCGTACTTCTTTTTGAAAATCACTAGAACTCTTAAATCTTAACATGAAATAATCGTTAATTAAGTTGATGAAATTAGTAAATAACGGGTCAAGTCGCGCAACATATGGTAGATTTGCATTCAAATAATGCAATCAACAATGTTGAAAAACATAAATCCCACAGAACTAAAGGCTTGGAAAAAGCTTGAGAAAAATTTCAACAACGATAAACGCACCTTAAAGACGCGTTTTTTCGAGGATCCAGACCGCTTCAATAAATACCATATTAAGTGGGACGGCCTTTTGTTCGATTTTTCTAAAAACCACATAGGTTCCGAAACCTTTAGTCTTTTTAAAGAACTCTTGAACGAGGCAAATGTTCGTGAAGCCATTCAAATGCAACAAGGTGGCGCGAAAATTAACGTCACTGAAAACCGTGCGGTATTGCATACGGCATTAAGGAATATGTCGGGAGACCCTATTCTGATGGACGGTGAAGATGTGATGCCTGGAATTCGTGATTCATGGGCAAAACTGGCTGCCTTCTCTAATGAGATTCGCTCAGGAGCCTGGAAGGGTCATACTGGAAAACGCATTACAGATGTGGTAAACATTGGTATCGGTGGCTCAGATCTAGGGCCACGCATGGTGATAAATGCATTGCGTCCGTTTGTAACAGATGAAATGAATTTTCATTTTGTAGCGAATGTTGATGGTGCAGATCTGCACGAAGTATTACGTAAGGTCAATGCAGAAACTACACTGTTCATTATAGCGTCAAAAACCTTTACCACACAGGAAACCATGAAAAATGCGAACAGCGCAAAAGAATGGTTTCTGAACCATGGAGGTGCGGAATCCTCAGTTGCGAAACACTTCGTTGCTGTAAGTACAAATGCTGAGGGTGTTGCAGGTTTTGGGATTGATACCAAAAACATGTTTGGATTCTGGGACTGGGTTGGAGGACGCTACAGCGTTTGGTCGGCTATCGGTCTTCCCGTTATATTGGCCATCGGTTTTCAGGGTTTCCAGGAATTTTTGAGTGGGGCACATGCCATGGATAAACACGTGGCTACTGAGGATTGGGACAAAAACATTCCCGCGCAAATGGCCATGTTGGGCATTTGGTACCGTAATTTTCACGGGGCAGCAAGTCATGCTATTCTTCCATACGATCAGTACATGGATAGATTCGCTGCCTATTTCCAACAAGGTGATATGGAGAGTAACGGAAAATATGTTGGTCGAAACGGTAAAAAAGTAAACCACGCTACGGGTCCTATTATATGGGGCGAACCTGGGACGAACGGTCAACACGCCTTCTACCAATTAATTCACCAAGGTACCGATCTGATCCCAGCCGATTTCATCGCATCGAAGAAGCCGCAACACAGCCTAAAAGATCACCACCCTATTCTCCTCGCAAACTTCATTGCTCAAACCGAGGCTTTGATGACCGGTAAGACGAGAACGGAAGTAGAGATAGAAATGCGCCAAGCAGGCATTTCGGATACAACGATCGAAGCAATCGCTCCGTTCCGCGTTTTTGAAGGAAATCGTCCCACAAACAGCATTGTTGCAGATGAATTAAACCCTTATCATTTGGGCCAATTAATTGCTGCATACGAGCATAAAATCTTTATACAAGGCTACATCTGGAACGTGTTCAGCTACGACCAGTGGGGTGTTGAATTAGGAAAAGTATTAGCAAAAGCAGTACTAGGAGCGCTCACGGGTAGCGGTGTGCCGCATGAGCACGACAGCTCTACCAGCGCTTTGATCAATTATTTGAAATAAGACATTTATAAAGAAGCTCTAAAAGAGTCCAGCAACTCATTGAGTTGTTGGGCGCTTTCTTCTTTAACGCCGCTCGCCAGTTGATCAATGGTGTCTTGTTCCATTAATCGGTGTACCAAGGCTCGCCCCTTCTCCGTGAGAAAAACATGGAGTACGCGTCGATCATCCCTATCGCGTTTTTTAAGGAGGAGTTCCATGGTTTCTAATCGGTCAACCATACGAGAAGCGTCGCTCATTTTATCAAGCATGCGTTCACGTATCTCTGAAGTGGTAATTCCTTCTTTTCCCGCACCTTTTACAATACGCAGAACGTTGTATTGCTGCATAGTTACCCCCTCATTCTTGAGCACGGTAGCAATCCTACTTTTCAGTTGATTGTACGTATAAATGAGATTGACAATGAGCTTAGACTGTTCGCTACGGAACGCTTTCTGCTTAATTTCTTGTTCGAGATTCATTAGTAGATAACGTAAAAACAAGGTTGATGTTCAAACATTGAATTTTCGAAAAGAAAACCCGGAGTTTCGGGTTCTCTTTTATACCGTCATGATATCCTTTTCTTTCTTCGTAAAGATTGCGTCGCATTTAGTAATGTGGTCGTCGGTCATCTTTTGAATATCGGCTTCCAAGATCTTTACGTAAATCTTCACTGAGACCGTCATTCCCAAATTTTTTGAGTTCATCCATCGCTGACTTACGTGCAGCGCGAACACCTACTTTAGCATTCTCACTTTCACCTTTAGCAAGTTTTGCAAGATCGCGACGACGTTCCTCTGTCAAAGGCGGTACGCTAATGATAACGCTTTCCCCGTTATTCATTGGATTAAATCCTAAACCTGCATTCAATATGGCTTTTTCAATCTCAGTGATCAACTGTTTCTCCCACGGCTGAATACTGATGGTGCGTGCATCGGGAGTACTCACATTACTAACTTGAGACAAGGGAGTCGGTGCTCCATAATATTCTACCATCACTCCTTCAAGCATGGAAGGATTTGCACGACCTGCGCGAATTTTAACCATCGCCTTTTCTAAATGGCTAATAGCACGATCCATATCGTCTTTCGTTGCATCAAAAACAAAATCTATTTCTTCTTGCATCCTCTTGAATTGATTTTATTAATTCTTAACTAAAGTGCCCACGCCGGGAGTACCTTCAATGACCTTCATCAAGTTCCCTGGTGTGTTCATATCAAAGACTATAATAGGTAGCTCGTTTTCTTTGCTCAATGTGAATGCCGTCATATCCATCACATTCAATCCCTTATCGTATACTTCTTTGAAGCTCAAAGTTTCAAATTTAGTCGCCATTGCGTCCTTTTCTGGATCTGCACTGTAAATACCATCCACACGCGTTCCCTTAAGAATCACATCTGCCTGAATCTCAACCGCGCGTAATGTAGCACCTGTATCTGTTGTAAAATATGGATTACCTGTACCTGCAGAGAAAATGACCACACGGCCTTTTTCGAGATGACGAATAGCACGACGACGTATAAACGGCTCTGCCACCTTATCCATCTCGATAGCACTTTGTAATCTAGTTTTCACACCAGCACTTTCAAGAGCGCCTTGTAAAGCTAAACCATTGATGACTGTAGCCAACATACCCATGTGGTCTGCCTGAACACGATCCATGCCTTGAGAGGCACCACTGATTCCACGGAAAATATTTCCACCACCGATAACCACTCCTACTTGCACTCCTAATCTAGCTACCGCCTTTATTTCTTCAGCATACTCAGCAATCCTTTTTGGATCGATACCAAATTCTTTATCACCCATTAGGGCTTCTCCGCTCAATTTCAGGAGTACACGATTGTATTTCATATCTGTAGGTTTAAGACAAATATACCGCAACTATCATGGGCAATCCAATGAGTTAATTCGAGTTTTTAAACCGTTACCAACTTTTACACCTGAGACAAAAAAAACCGCGATGGCTGGCCATCGCGGTTTTTAAACGTTCATTAAGTAAATGATTATAAGCTAACGCGCTTGAAATCTACTACTGCTAGACCCGCTTCAACGCTAGTCAAGTATTTCGATACACTCAACTTGCTGTCTTTGATAAAGTCTTGATCTACCAAGGTATTCTCCTTAAAGAATTTGTTCAAACGTCCTGCAGCAATTTTATCGAGCATCGCTTCAGGCTTGCCTTCTTGACGTGCCAAATCTTTTCCTACTTCTAGTTCGCGATCAATAACCTCTTGAGGCACAGCATCACGATTCAAAGCTACTGGATTCATGGCCGCAGCTTGCATTGCAACGTCACGACCTGCTTCTGCAGCTTCGGCGGTTAAGCCTACTAAAGTACCAATCTTGTTGCCCATGTGAATGTATGAAGCTACGTATGGTGCGTTTACCGTTGCCATTTCAGCAACTTCAATCTTCTCACCAATCACACCTGTTTGCTCTTGCAATTTAGCCGCAACAGTCAAACCACCTTCAAATTCAACAGCACCGAGCTCTTCAGCAGTCGATACGCCAGAAGCTAATGCGATATCAGCAATTTTATTTGCTAATGCAACGAAGTTTTCGTTTTTCGCAACAAAATCCGTTTCACAAGACAGTTTTATAACCGCACCCTTATCAGCGCCGTTAGTCTTTGCAATAACAGCACCTTCGGTTGCATCACGATCAGCACGCTTTGCAGCTACTTTCTGACCTTTCTTTCTTAGGATGTCAACTGCAGCTTCGAAATCACCTTCGGCTTCAACCAAAGCTTTTTTACAGTCCATCATACCAGCTCCAGTTTGCTTTCTGAGTTTGTTTACTTCAGCAGCGGTAATCTTTGCCATGATATAGAGTATTAATTTTGAATTTTAATTAAAAAGAGAGCCGCAAAGGTATTCCCTACGGCTCTCTCAAAAAGTCTTTATTGTTTCAACAAAGCGTTAAGGATTAAGCCTTAGCCGCTTTCTTGTCAATTTTTGCTTGCTCAGCAGTAGCTTTATCGCTCTTGCGCTGAGAGAGACCTGCTTTTACACCTTCGGTTACGAATTCCATTACCGCGGCGATACTTCTAGAAGCATCATCGTTTGATGGGATAGCATAATCTACACGGCGTGGGTCAGAGTTTGTATCTACCATACCGAACGTTGGGATACCCAACTTGATGGCTTCATCTACAGCAATGTTTTCACGCTTAATATCAACGATAAATAAAGCAGCCGGTAAACGATTCATATCTGCTACTGAACCCAAATCCTTTTCAAGCTTCGCACGCTGACGGTCTACTTGAAGACGCTCGCGCTTTGAAAGTGTTTCGAACGTGCCGTTTTCTTTCATCTTGTCGATGCTCTGCATCTTCTTAATGGCTTTACGGATCGTTACGAAGTTAGTCAACATACCTCCTGGCCAACGCTCAGTTACGTAAGGCATGTTTGCTTCGCCTGCGTATTTCGCTACGATTTCTTTTGCTTGTTTTTTCGTTGCTACGAAAAGGATTTTACGACCTGATGCTGCAATTTTCTGTAGGGCTTCTGTAGCCTCTGTCATTTTTGCTTCAGTCTTGTGAAGGTCGATAACGTGGATTCCGTTACGCTCCATAAAGATGTAAGGAGCCATGTTTGGATTCCACTTACGGGTGAGGTGTCCAAAGTGAACACCGGCATCCATGAGTTTCTTGATGTTGTCTGTTACTGCCATTTTTTTGAGTTTACTTTCCCTAGTAAGCAATGTACCAGTAGCCTTGTAAGAGTCTGGTCCATTTGGATACTAAATCTCGATTAACGTTTAGAGAACTGGAATTTCTTACGTGCTTTCTTCTGACCGAATTTCTTACGCTCAACCATACGTGGGTCACGAGTAAGTAGTCCGGCAGGCTTCAACGATGTGCGGTTCTCGTTATCGATCTCAGAAAGAATACGAGATACACCCAAACGAATCGCCTCAGCTTGACCAGTGATACCACCACCAAATACATTGACTTTAACGTCGTATTTGCCAGAAGTTTCTGTCAAACTGAAAGGCTGCTCCATTTTGTAGTGCAACGGCGCAGTGTTGAAGTAGTCCTTATAGTCCTTGCCATTAACGGTGATGGTACCAGTACCTTCATCCATGTAGACACGAGCTACAGAAGTTTTACGTCTTCCAATTGCGTGAAACTTTGCCATTTATTATTACTTATTTGATTTCATTAATGTTGATCACCGTTGGCTTCTGAGCTTCATTCTTGTGCTCAGGACCAGCATATACGTGCAAGTTGCGGAACAACTCAGCACCTAGGCGATTCTTAGGAAGCATACCCTTAACTGCCTTCTCGACAATACGCTCAGGGAACTTCGCCATGATTTGCTCAGGATTTGTAGTACGCTGACCACCTGGGTAACCCGTGTGCCATATGTACGTTTTGTCCGTCATTTTATTTCCGCTCAAAACAACCTTCTCAGCGTTAACTATAATAACGTTGTCGCCACAGTCAACGTGAGGTGTGTAATTAGGCTTGCGCTTACCTCTTATAAGCAAGGCTACCTTTGATGCCAAACGTCCTAGTGTTTGACCTTCTGCGTCAACTACTAGCCAGTTCTTTTCAACTGACGCCGCGTTGGCTGAAACTGTCTTGTAACTTAATGTATTCACCGCTAATGCGTTTTATATGTTTAAAGTGGTTGTGTGTACAACCCCCAAAAAGGGCTGCGAAAATACATCTTTATTTAGCTAAGAACCAAAAATCTATGCACAAATTGTTGACATCTTGAATAGTGCATCGTTTTTGAGTTGCATTCGTGGACAATTAGCACGAAATTGCACGTCATGCGAAAATACATACTATCCCCTATTCTAGCAGTATTTATCTTTCTTTCTGCGCCGCTATTTGGCCAAAAATGTGGTCATGACGTGCTGGAAGAAGAAGTTAAACGACTGTATCCCAACTTCGAAGCAGATGAAGCTGAATTCATCTCGACAGTCAACTTTAATGAACCACACCTTACTGAGGCTGTCGTTCATACTATTCCCGTGGTTGTTCACATCATTTACGATTCGCAAAGCGATAATATTTCTGACAAGCAAGTACGTGATGCCATTATCGGTTTAAATGAAGATTATCGACGCTTAAATGCCGATACTTCGAATACACGCTCCATTTTTCAGGGGGTAGCGGCGGATTGTGAGATTGAATTTCAATTGGCAAAATTGAACCCACAAGGAAACTGTACTACAGCCATTACAAGAACCCAAAGCGCATTGAGTGTAGGCGCTAACAATAACGTAAAAGGACTGATCAGCTGGCCGAACAAGAAATACCTGAATATTTGGGTAGTGAACAGCATTAATCTTTCCAGCTCCGGTACAGGAACGGTTTTGGGATATGCTTATAAACCTAACCCTGGGCAGAGCACTACGTATGACGGTATTGTCATTCGTCACGATCGTATGGGTAGAATTGGAACGGGGGTAAGTATGGGTAGAACACTTACCCATGAAGCGGGACATTATTTAGGTCTAGATCATCCGTTTAAAGGCGGTTGTTTCTCGGGGGATAATTGTGCAGATACGCCTCCCGTTTTGGAAGCGAGTTACGGTTGCAACACTAACGCAAACACATGTTCTAACGATAGTCCAAACAAGCCGGATATGATCGAGAACTATATGGATTATGCAGACGATAACTGCATGAATCTATTTACAGATGATCAGCGCGCCATCATGCGTTCAAGCCTTGCGAATGTAGCGAGAAGAGGTTATTTGATCACCACAACTAACGCACAGAATACTGGCATAGAACCAGGAATGGCCTTGCCGTGTGCACCGCAGGCGAATTTCAAAGCGAGTCAAACCGCCATTTGTAATGGTACTTCGGTTCAGTTTACCGATATGAGCACCTTCGGTAATCCCACTAATTGGTCGTGGTATTTCCCAGGAGGCACACCGTCTACTTCAACTGCGCAGAATCCAACAGTCACCTACAGTAATGCATCGGGCAAGTCCTATAAAAATTATGATGTCGCCCTAACTGTAACTAATGCGTTAGGAAGCTCACAATCCTCTGTTGACGGCTACATGAGTGTGCATACTCCGAACAGTACCATTTGGGCGAACAACTTTAACTCTGGCTTCGAATTTACTACTATCCCCAACGGAACTTGGCACGTGGAAAATGCAGAAGGCGATAATATTAAATGGGAGCGTAACAGCTTCAATAGTTTTGAAGGGAACTATTCGGTTAAGCTCGATAATTACAACAACGAGCCGGACAATACCGATGCATTGGTCACGAATTTTATCAAAGTGGATCGAGCGACGGCTATGAATTTCAGTTTCCGTTATGCCGTGGCCAGTAAGCCCGGTTCCGCGATGGACGACATCAATGTTAGTGTAAGTCAGGATTGTGGGGAAAGCTGGCAAAGCGTTCGTACTTTGCTTGGACCTTTACTTTATGCAGCAACAAATAAAGCAAATCCTTGGAATCCTACTACGAGCAGTAATTGGCGTAAAGTAACTATCGGACTGGATAATTTTGTGGGCAACCAGCCTATCATGATTAAGGTTGCCTTCACTTCAGGCGGTGGTAATAACGCCTTCCTAGATGATTTCAACCTAGATGTTACGCTTGATCAGGAAGACCTCAACGCAGCGCAGATTAGTATCTATCCTAACCCGAGTAAGGGTCGTTTTACTGTAGAAGGTCTACCGGCAGGAACACCATATACCATTTACAGTACCGACGGAAGCGCCATTCAAAAAGGTCTGTTGGATTTAGACGCCTCACTCGAGCTTACAGCTCCGGCAGGTTATTACCTATTCCAAGCCTCAAGTGTTCGCAAAGCATTGATCATTCAATAAGCAGCAAATCTTCTCGGCGGAGCCGAAAATTTGAGTACAAAAAAAGGCGCCCACTGGGCGCCTTTTTTTGTGCTCTTTACTTTCGAATTTCCTCCTCAATCTTAGTAGGTACCATGAGATCCACAGGATGTTCCTCAAGGTATTCTAGTAGTCCATTGTAATCTTCAATTAAGAACGTGAGCACTGTTTCGGTGGCTTCTTCTGTTCGTTTTGCTAACTGATCGAACAAGGCCTGTTCATTACTTCCCCAGGCCCGCTGTGAACTCATTAATTGCCACAATGAACTGCCCCATTGGCTTGACCACACTTCAGGCTGTTCGAAATATCCTTTAGTCTCCTTTTTACCAAAGACATGGTGACGTGCTGCCTCTAAAGCCTTAGCAGTAACTTTAACTGTATCGACCAATGCCGAATCCGAAGCATAGGGTTCGCGTTTTAATAGCGACTGAAGGCGCTCAATATTTTCGTTTGCTTGTGCAAGAGACTGTACAGCAAGATCCAACCCTACTTCGATGCCCTCAATAGACTTAAAAGCTGTACGCCTCGCAGCTAAGTCTTCCGTGCTAACCCACGACGACATGCGAGGATCGTGGTTGACATTCAGCGACTGGCTTAAGGCCATGCCGTCCCAATTCATAGTTACCGTATAGACCCCTGGCAGCACAGGTGCTCCACGTCGATCGCTCTTCTCTTTCTCTTCTTTACGCACCTTGAATTCTGGGTAATGGGTTCCTTTTTCCCACATGGCCCAACGCCAGTTTTGTAAACCCGACGCTTTCACTGTGATAAACTGAGTATAAATAGTGTCCCCAGATTCGTTTTGATAGTCTACGCGTAGCTTCTTCTTATTGTCATCTTCAACCTCCGGTAGGTAGGCGGTCATGCGTGCCCCGAAGCGACGATTATCACCACGGAAAGTTGTAGATCCTGCAAACCGTACACCCGGACTTTGTTTACGCTCCCACTGGAAAGCCGCGGGTGGTTCAAAGAAATGAGGGGAAGCAAAGTTTACTCCATTCGCAAGTTCACGAAGCGGCTCGATGTCGTCTATGACCCAAGCACCGCGACCAAAAGTCCCCAGCACTAAGTCCTTTTCACGAGCTTGAAAGGCCAGATCCATTACTTGAACAGTAGGCACATTTTTTGTCCACTTTTGATAGGTACTCCCTCCATCAACACTGACGTAGAGTCCGTATTCTGCACCCACAAAAATCAAATTTGGCGCAACAGGATCCTGCCAAACGCTCAATACAGGTCCAAAAATATCGCTGTCGTCTACAACTCTGGTTACCTTCTTTCCAAAGTCTTCTACTTTATAGAGGTACGCGCTCCAGTTGTTTCGACGGTAGTCGTTAACCACAACCCACGCAGTTCCTTTTTCATATTGGGAAGCCCGAATTTGAGGAATCCATGCGCCTTCCGGCATGCCTTTTAATTTTCCGGATAAATCGGTCCAATTCGCTCCTCCGTCCATCGT
The DNA here is from genome assembly GCA_965204625.1 of Schleiferiaceae bacterium. Taxonomy (GTDB): domain Bacteria; phylum Bacteroidota; class Bacteroidia; order Flavobacteriales; family Schleiferiaceae; genus UBA10364. The sequence goes on along the minus strand of CBDBET010000005.1, from coordinate 239,239 downwards.
CACATAAAGCTTTCCGTCGTCTGAACCGGTCCAGATCACATTTTCATCTAAAGCGCTTGGTGCAATGGCCAGTAAACAGGTGTGGTTTTCAGCACCAGTCACATCATAGGTAAGACCTCCACTCTCTAACTGCTTTTGCTTTTCAGGATTGTTTGTCGTGAGGTCAGGACTTATAATGGTCCAATTCTTACCGTTGTCCTTACTCTTGTGCACATACTGCGAACCGAAATATAGATTAGACGATGGGTTGAATGGATCCAATGCTATAGGTGCATTCCAATGCCAACGCAATTTCTTTCCTTCTGGGTGTACCGGCTTTATCAACTCTGAATACCCTGTTTCTGTGTTTACCAATCCTACATTGCCTTCCTGACTTTGTGCATACACGGCATCCGTGCGACCTGGTACGGGAACCACATCAAAACCATCGCCAAAGAAAAGCTCACTCCACTCCTCGTTTCGGATACCGTCTGTAGTTAAACTGTAGGAAGGTCCCATCCACGAGCCGTTATCCTGCATCCCGCCATAAACATTATACGGCAGCTGCTCATCCACATTGATGTGATAGAATTGAGCCAATGGCAAGTTTTCTACAAAGTGCCAGCTTTCCCCGTAATCGTACGAAATATTCATTCCGCCGTCGTTTCCTTCTATAATGTGCGCTGGATTTTCGGGGTTAATCCACATGGCGTGGTGGTCTGGGTGAATACGATTATAGGGTGTGATTGTTTTCCAATTCTTACCTCCATCGTCGCTACGAGTCACATACGTCCATAAGCTGTAAATGCGGTCTGGGTTTTGTGGATCCACACGGAGGTCAGCATAATAGAAAGGACGATTCCCAGCCTGCTCGCTCTCTGTGACCTTGAACCAATTCATCCCTCCGTCTTTACTCTTATACACACCATTTTTTTTACTTGTCTCAATGAGTGCGTATACAATGTTTGAATTTGATGGTGCGATACCCAAACCTATTCGGCCTAAATCGCCTTTCGGCAAGCCTTCGTCCTCGCCTAACTTTTTCCAGTTATCACCTCCATCGTAGGTAATAAATAATCCCCCGGATGGACCACCGCTCTTAAAGAACCAGGGTTCTCTGCGGTACTCCCACATGTTGGCTATTAACTTTTTTGGATTGTTTGGATCCATGACAAGATCCCCAGCTCCTGTACGGTCATTGATGTACAAAGAATTGGTCCAATTCTTACCGCCATCCGTAGTTTTAAAAACTCCACGCGGGCTGTCGCCCCATGCTGATCCAGTTGCACCCACATAAATCTCATCGGTATTCTCTGGATTGATCAATATTCTGTGAATAGTGCGCGTTTGCTCCAATCCTATGCATTCCCAATTCTGGCCGCCGTCGTAACTTTTATACAAGCCATAACCGCTGGTCTGTGAATTTCTAGGGTTACCCTCGCCGGTTCCCACATAAATGATATCAGGATAGTTTGGGTCGATAGCAATGGCACCAATGGAAGCGACCTTTTCATTCTGAAAAAGTGGGGACCAATTTTGACCATTGTTCTCGCTCACCCACAGACCACCACTAGCAGAACCCGCATATAATGTAGTTGCCTTCAATGGATGTGCTGCAATACAAGTTACACGTCCGCTCATACCCGCCGGTCCTATGTTGCGCACGGTCAATCCTTCCATGACCTGCTCCAATGGCGTTGATTTTTCTTGCGCTATTACACCGAACGTTAAGCACACTGCAACCGCTACCAGCAACGTCTTTATTGGGTTAACATTAATTTGCTGCATCGTTTATTGTACTAAGATTTTGAGTTTGTGAAAATCACGAAAAGAGCACGCCATGTGCTATTTTATTTTAGCCACTTCAATAGCGCTCTGCTCATTTTCGAGGGAAGAAGTTACACAATATTGATTTACATTTATAACAACTAAAGCCACGTTATGAAAGCAATTAAAAACTGGGGTCTCTGTCTTTTATTTTGCACACTGTTTAGTAATCTGCAAGCGCAATACCGCGAAATAGGCCTGGTCACCTCTGCTTCCATGGGTATTATGTACGGACCCGTGCTTGACGCCCGTCCTATATACAAATGGGGTAAGTCGATCTCTCGAGTCTCCCTGATTCGTGCAGAACGTACTTACATGAATTACTCTAGATATCAAGACAACAATTACTTCAGCGTAAGCACGGGGATTTTCACTGGCCAAGAATGGCGTAAACCTATTGCAGAGCGACTCTACTTTTTACATGGTCCTGAAATAGGCACATATTACTCCACAAGTATAAATTATACGAATATCGCACCCAGTTTACGCTATCAATTCGGTGCACTTTTCCAGGTGAACGAACGTTTTAATATTACACTTTCTACTCCAATGTCATTCACAACCTCTATCGGAAAGTCTGACGGTCAATGGAACCAGAGCGCATTCAACATAGGACTTTTCAATGAAAACAATCTCTTGACGATAACCTATGTCTTGAAAAATCAGACTACGGAATAAATGCAACCATAATCTCTAACAAAAGGGTAATCAGCAAGAACTTTGTAACCTATTCAATGAAATGATCACATCCATACACCGCCTGGTATTTAGATCACATCTGACTTTTTACATCGTTATGGTATGTGCTCATCTTTTGAATGGGCAGGAACTAAAAACCACTGAATTCATAACTGCAGTTCAACAGCTTCAAAGTGGCGACATAGACTCCTTGAGCTTGTCTTATGAAGGGTCACTCCCTATTAAACAATTCCAATTTGAAGGTTGGGAGTATTTTAATAGACACGAATTGAAAGACATTGAAAGTAATCCCCTATCGGCATCAAAATTTCGGTCATTGGTAAAGGAGGATATTATACAAATAAACGATAGCTGTATTGTACTCATCCTAACAAAGAAAAGCGGCTGGAAAAAGCGAATTGGAACTTTTAATTATAGCGGTGATCCAATACAAAGTTTTCTTATTCACGATCATTACGGCTATCTGTATGAAAAAAACTTTCGTTCCTTTTCATTCACAGAGCCGTTTAGGTATAATGCAACAATAAATTGCTTTGAGTTCTATCAAGTCATTTACGGCTATGAGCCTATCCCATTATTAGAGAACCCCACGCAGGATCCTATTTACCTTCAATCTTACCACCAGCTAAGTATTACCAAGGCAGGTGAATTTCAGATGGTCTTTTCTGAAAACGCGCCTGATATTCTCTTTAGTCGACTTGCGTATACACCAAAAACGCATAGGGTTGAGTATGAAGATGTAAGTATAATTTATGTAAGCAATCAAAACCTACCTGAGCTGGAGTTGTGGACAAAAACCTATACAACATTCTCGGATATGGAATCTCACGATAGTATTGTTATTCCTCTTTCATATGGAGCAGTTTGGTACGATCAATTCTTTTTTGTCGATACAGCGGAAGAATATTCTATTGTTAATGTTTCCCAGTATCACGAGAACGTAATGGTTTTTCTTGGCGATGGAACGATGTGCACACTAGAAAATTGGAAACGATACCGATCTTCCTGGGAAGATTTAGGCTATAAGAATGGCTTTTTTAGCACGAAATACTATACCGCCTCTGAACTTAGTCTATTCCCAAACTACGATAACGATGAACTCTATACTGCGTTTTCAGAAGCTTGTGGCGAACCTGTAAATGACAGCACGGAATACATAGGGGTTGCAACACCTGATATTAATTATCCAAAGATTGTATTGCACCAGGTAGTTGTTCGTATAACCATCGAAGGGCCAAAAGGAATCGAAATGAAATATCTTGTATTTCAAATAGCAAATAGCTGTTAGAATTTAAGTTGTAACAGCTATAATCGCCCTGCGCGCACGATTCTACTCCACCGTAACCGATTTTGCCAGGTTACGCGGGCGATCCACATCACAACCACGCATAACCGCAATGTAGTAACTCAATAACTGCAGCGGTATAACTGTTAAGAGTGGCGTTAGCGCCTCCAATGTTTCTGGGATTTCAATCACGTGATCCGCGCTATTGATGACCTCTGTATCGCCTTCCGTTACGATTGCGATTACCTTGCCGTCGCGAGCCTTCACCTCTTGAACATTACTGACTAATTTCTCGTAGTGTCCATTATTCGGTGCAACCACTATCACTGGCATACTTTCATCAATCAATGCAATAGGTCCGTGCTTCATTTCCGCTGCCGGATAGCCCTCTGCATGTATGTAAGAAATCTCTTTCAACTTCAGTGCGCCTTCCAAAGCGATTGGGAAATTCACGCCACGTCCTAAATAAAGTGCATTCGAAGCATCTTTATACAACGCTGCAATTTCTTCGATGAGTTCTTTAGATTCGAGCACCTTCTCCACTTTCTTAGGAATGACACTGAGTTCATTCACCAAATCACGGTATTCAGAAGTGGAGAATTCACCACGGATTTTACCCAGCTCTAGAGCCATCATAGTAAGTATGGTAACCTGAGAGGTGAATGCTTTGGTCGATGCTACGCCTATTTCCGGTCCGGCATGCGTGTAGGCGCCTGCATGGGTTTCGCGTGAAATCGTGGATCCAGGGACATTACATATTCCAAAAACCATCGCTCCAGCTGCTTTGGCCATTTTTATAGCTGCCAAGGTATCCGCCGTTTCACCACTTTGAGAAATGGCAATGACGATATCGTTCTTGCGTATGATGGGATTACGGTAACGGAATTCTGAACCGTATTCTACCTCAACTGGAATTCTAGCGTACTCTTCAAATAGGTATTCTGCGACTAAGGCGCTGTGCCAAGAGGTGCCACAAGCTGTCATGATAATGCGGTCTGCATTTCTAAACTTATCGGCATATTCCTCAAGCCCCGACATTTTAATCATGCCTTGTTCCGGTAATAAACGCCCGCGGAAGGTATCGTAGATTGCACGAGGCTGTTCGTAGATCTCCTTCATCATGAAGTAGTCATAACCCCCTTTTTCAATGCTTTCGAGATCCATTTGAAGGGCGTGAATGGTCGGATCTATCGACTGATCACTTTCAATCATTCGAATAGTAACCTCGCCTTCTGCTGTGACACAAGCCATCTCACCATCTTCTAGATAAATGGCATCTTTCGTATACTCTAAAAAAGGCGTTGCATCTGAACCTATAAATTTCTCGTTCACTCCTAAGCCGATGACCAACGGCGATCCTAATTTTGCTACAACGATCTCCTGAGGAAGATTTTTATCATAGATACAAATGGCATAGGCGCCCACAACCTGAGTCAAAGCTAGGCGAACGGCTTTGCGCAGTTTACAACCTTCTTCTTTTTGAACGTATTCAATAAAGTTTACGAGGACTTCAGTATCTGTTTCACTATGGAACGTATACCCCTTACCTGTGAGTAGATCTTTTAAGCTCTGGTAGTTCTCGATAATTCCGTTGTGCACGAGCACGAGATCACCAGAATTACTCACATGTGGATGGGCATTTTCATCTGAAGGCTGACCGTGTGTGGCCCAACGTGTATGTGCAATGCCCGTAGAACCAGAAGTGTTATTCGCAAGCGCGTGCTCCTCCATTGCAACGACCATTCCCTGCTTTTTATAAACGGCAATCTCACCGTCTTGCGCTAGGGCGACACCTGAACTATCATATCCACGGTACTCAAGACGTTTGAGACCGTTCACAAGAATAGGGAACGCTTTTCTGTCCCCAATGTATCCTACAATACCACACATAGTGCCGTTAGTTTAAAAGTTTGGTGAAGCTAAAATAGGTGTTTACTACTCTGATTTTGTGTAGTAGACATTAAATTCTACCGGAATGGTCGGGTGAAGACCACCACCCAGAACAACGCGAGCCGCACTTGAACTAGAACTTGCTGGTGTAAGAATCACAGGCAAGACCTCTTCCTTTTCATTCACAAAGTCATGAACCATACGCGTCACATTGAAACGGTATCGGAATTCACGAAGATCTGCGCGATTGATCGCTCCACCGGCCGGGTTAACAGGACTAGTATAGTCCTTAATAAGTGCCTGCGCAGAATCTTGATCCTGAAGAATCAGTAGCGTATTAGGAAGGGTGTACGGTGATGCCGTGCCTTGTAAAACATGGGTAATGATTTCAGCACGATTAATGCTGTACCCTTTCCCGATGAGTGTATCTAGACCTGGAAATTCGAGGACTGTGCGAGCACCGCCAGCGCCTTGAGTATAGGTGACTATTTCTCCGTTGACAGTATCTTGCATATCCATGGCAAAATCAGCCATTGTGAAATCGTTCTCGTAGGTGTTGAAGGATAGTCCAGGATCACCAAAATTCTGTCCGAAGGTCATCGTAAAGAGTTTCGGAACGGTGTCTTGAGATCCGGTGTGATAGAACAATTGAATCAAACTACCCGAGGCTGTAAGGTTGATAAATGACAATGCACTTGTTCCTGTCCCAGCATCTCTGAAATGCAAACCAGGAACGGCTTCCACGAAGCTTTCATTGTCTATTAAAAAGTCTTCACCAGCAATGGCAGGATCGAAGAGATTTTCTTGGAAGTAAGCAGGGTCAAGGTCAAAAGTGAGGTAACCCACACTAGTATCGATTCCATTGAAAACAGGAACAGTCGGGTCTATCATTAGCGTCGTATCCATGATGGAAGGCCCTACAACTGGTAAATGGTTGCTGTAGTAGTTGATCGTATCCGTCATCGGCTCAATCACCGGTAAAACCTGCAGATGGATCGAATCTCCACGGACACCATACGTATTCTGATACGTAAGTCGAACTTTTACAGAATCACAGATCGTACTATCACCAAAATCCGGGGAAACCTTTGATAATAAAACGCGTGAAGTAAAGGCCGCACTTAGTTTTCCGAAGATGGGGTCATTGAGATTACCTAAAGCAACCGCACCCGGGTTTTTCGTAGTGATACTATCCCAATTAGTGGTGTACGAAACGACATTGAAGGTCAATTTCTCTCCCAATTCAGGGCGATCCTCAACAAATTTTCCAGCACCAATTTCGCCGTTGCTTTTTTCACAACTGCTGCTTAACAGGGCCAGCCCAACGAAGGCTAGGAATCCTAATAGGGACTTATTCAACGTCTTCTTCAACCAGTAACGATTCATATACTTTGATGGCTTCCGCCGGATCTTCAGGGAAGTTTTTTCCGTCGATACAAGGGATGTCATTTGCCTTACAGAATTCTTCAACGTGTCCTGTATTTTCTTCACCCAGAATCACGACATCTGCATATTTTGCTGCCAATAACTGTAAATCCTCACAGGTGGGCGCCTCCAAACCTTCACAAAGCGCTGGATCTATTTCGTCAAACTCCATTCCTGCTTTTAGCTTAGGACCTAAAGTTCCGTCAAAGCCATTATCATAGGCAGAGAAGACAATTTTCGCATCCTTGAAAATAGGGTTATCCGCCTGGAATAGACGTAAGTACATAGGAACTAAAGCCGACATCCAGCCGTGAACATGAATCACATCTGGCTTCCAACCTAATTTCTCCACGGTATCAATGGCGCCTTTTGAGAAGAAGAGCGTACGCTCGTCATTGTCTTCGAACTGCTTGCCATCAGCATCCGCATAAGTAAACTTACGCTTGAAGTATTCCTCATTATCAATGAAATATACCTGCATACGCGCTCCGGGAACAGAGGCTACCTTGATGATCAGTGGCATATCCATATCGTTGATCACGACGTTCATACCGCTTAAGCGGATTACCTCGTGTAACTGGTGTCTACGCTCGTTAATGACGCCGAAGCGTGGCATAAAAACGCGCACCTGGTGACCACTGTCGTTCGTCTTCTTAGCTAAAGCTAGAGTCGTACTTGAAATGGTATTTTCAGGTAAATAAGGATGAATTTCTTGTGAAACGAATAATACGCGCTTGCTTTCCATAGGAGAAAGTATATTTAAAATAGGGTGCAAAGATACCTATTTTCGCCCTTTATATCAAAGAATGGCCTAGATTTGGAGCCCTTTTAACACTTATGGAACACATTCGTAGCATTGAGGAGTTAGCGCACTGGAAATCAAAAGAGCGTGAAAAAAAAACGGGCTTTGTTCCTACGATGGGCGCATTGCACGATGGCCACCTTAGTTTGGTACGTCTGAGTCAGTCAATGAGCGACCGGACTCTAGTCAGTATTTATGTGAATCCCACACAATTCAATAAAGCCGAAGACCTTGCAACCTATCCGAACACACTTGAAGCGGATCTCCAAGCTTTAGAGGCATTGGGCTGTGATGCAGTTTTTTTACCTAGTGCGCAAATGCTATATCCTGACGGATTAAAATCCAGGCACTTTGACTTTAATCGGCTGGACCACTCCATGGAAGGTGCTGGGCGTCCGGGTCATTTTGAAGGCATGGCGACAGTCGTTACCCGGTTCTTCGAATTAATTGAACCCGATTTTGCCGTATTTGGTGAAAAGGACTACCAGCAACTGAGCATTATTAAGCAAGTGGTTACGAACGAGGATTGGCCCGTCGAAATCGTACCGGCTGCCATTTCTAGGGAAGCCGATGGACTCGCTATGAGCAGCAGAAACATGCGACTTTTACCAGACGAGCGCGAAGATGCGGCACAAATTTTCGCGGTATTAAGCTCCAGTATTTCTAGACTTAACCTGCAAGAAACTTCGCCAAAGGCCTTTGCAAACCAATGCACTGAAGCCTTGAACGCAGTACCTTCTATTCAAGTTGAATATGTGAGCTGCTGTGATGCTGCTACCCTCCAACAGGTGGGCGAATTTGACACTTCGCGTCCTACACGAGTATTTGCTGCTGTGCAATGCGGAAAAGTCCGACTCATTGATAACCTTCCTCTTTTTTAAACTACTTTTGCCGCATGCAAATAGAGGTTGTAAAAAGTAAAATTCATCGGGTTCATGTCACTGGAGCAGAGCTTGATTATATAGGTTCTATTACCCTAGATACGGAACTCATGGACGCTGCAGGGATTCTTCCCGGGGAGCGTGTTTACATCGTAAACATTAATAACGGTGAACGTTTCGATACGTATACCATCGCTGGTGCTCCCGGCGCTGGCGAAGTGACTTTGAACGGCCCTGCTGCGCGTCGTGTTCAAAAAGGCGATATTATTATCATTATTGCCTATGCACATATGAGTCCAGAAGAAGCCAAATCTTTCAAACCAAGCATCGTTTTTCCAAACGAGACAACGAATCGCCTCGTTTAATGGCGGGTTGGGTAAAAAAGACGGTGCAATATGTGCTCTTTTTGAGCATCGGAATTGCCTTGCTTTACCTGACCTTCAAAAATGTCAATCCTTTAGACCTTTGGAACAACCTTAAAGAAGTACCATTGAGTGGACTTCTCTTAGTTACTTGTATCGGGTTTGTAGCGATTGTTTTTCGCGGCTTACGCTGGGTACAAATGCTGCAAAGTTTAGGCTACAAGGTACACGGCATGCGCGCTATAGCTGCAGTTGCCTTTAGCTACCTCGTAAATCTAGTCACACCTCGCGTTGGTGAGGTAGCGCGGTGCACTGCGCTGAACAGGACAGATAAGGTTCCTATTGATAAACTAGTGGGTACGGTCGTTTTAGAACGCGTCGTCGACACGCTATTATTTGCAATTGTCACGTTAAGTACAGTGGTTATTTCAGGTGATGAACTGCGCGATTTCATGACGCAAAGTGGCGCTCAGGTCCCAGAGCTTTCCCCAACAGGGATAGTAAGTATTGTAGCGGTATTGGTCGCCATTGTTGTTTTAGTGGTGTTTACTCGAAAAGCATGGATGCAATGGTCCATAGCGCAGAAAGTTGCAGAATTTGCAACAGGAATGATCACGGGTTTGCGCAGCTTACGTTCAGTAAATAATAAGCCACTTTTCTGGTTTTATTCAGTAGGGATTTGGACCTGCTACGTAGTGACCATAGCTGTTGGCTTCACCATTGTAGACGGTGTTCAAGGCATCGGTGCCGAACAAGCATTTTTTGTGAGTGTAGCAGCGGGTTTAGGCTTTGTAATTCCCGTACCGGGAGGAATCGGTGCATACCATTATTTAGTCTCTAAAGCGCTGGTTGTACTGGGGCTCTCCCCATTTATCGGCACATCGTTCGCTACCCTCATTCATAGTTCACAAAGTTTAATGTTTGTCTTTACCGGCGCCTTAGGCTTTGTTTTTCTCTATTTTGCAGGAAGAAAATAAGTCTTCCTCATGGCAAAGCAGAAAAGTATTTTTAATTGCACCCAGTGCGGCACTCAACACAGCAAGTGGATGGGACAATGCCAGGGGTGTAAAGAATGGAACACGCTCGTTGAGGAGGTTGAAATAAAGAGTAAGCCGGATCCACGTGCGTGGAGCGGTGAGCAAGCTGCCGCAAAACCCATACGTATTGAAGACGTTGAGCACGCCAGTGTGCAGCGTTTCCCTATTCAAGATTTTGAGTTTTCACGTGTTTTAGGTGGAGGTGTCGTGCCAGGATCCGTGACCCTTCTGGGTGGGGAACCGGGAATAGGAAAAAGCACCCTTCTACTCCAATTGGCCCTAAGTTTTAGTGGTACTGTAGCCTACGTATCTGGAGAAGAAAGCCCATCGCAAATAAAATTGCGTGGCGAGCGCATTGGCAAAGCGGTAAGTGAATTGTATTTGCTCAGTGAGACAAAAACAGATGCCATTTTCAACCACTTAAAATCCGTCCGACCGCATCTAGTGATTGTGGATTCCATTCAAACACTACACGTTCCGCATGTCGAAAGTACACCCGGCTCGGTGGCACAGATTCGTGAGAGTGCGGCCAGTTTCATACGCTATGCTAAAGAAACAGGCACACCAGTGCTGCTCATTGGTCACATTAATAAGGAGGGCAGTATTGCTGGGCCTAAGATTCTCGAGCATATGGTGGATGTCGTGCTTCAGTTTGAAGGTGATCCTAACCTACTTTACCGTATTCTTCGTGCACACAAGAACCGATTCGGCTCTACCCACGAAATAGGTCTTTACACTATGGAACAAGGCGGTCTCTATGGTGTCGAAAATCCAAGCGAATTGCTCGTGACAAAACAACACGAGGGTCTAAGCGGAAATGCTGTGGCAGTAATGGTGGAGGGCGTTCGTCCCATGCTAATAGAATTGCAAGCGCTTTGCTCTACCGCCGTGTACGGAACTCCGCAACGTTCGACTACTGGTTTTGATACGCGCAGACTCAATATGTTACTTGCGGTTCTGGAGAAGCGCTGCGGCTTCAGATTGGGTCAAAAAGATGTCTTTCTAAACGTAACTGGCGGATTGAAGGTAGACGATCCGGGGCTCGATCTAGCTGTGATTGCTGCCATCTTAAGTTCGAACGGTGACGCACCCATTACTGGTAAAGTCTGCTTCGCAGGTGAGGTTGGGTTGACGGGTGAAATACGTCCCATTACCCGCGTAGAGCAACGCATCAAAGAGGCTGAGAAATTGGGCTTTGAGACTATCTATATCAGCGGACACCACCAGATAGAAAATTCCCACTACGACATTGCCATAGTGGGATTAAAGAAAATCGAAGAGCTGGTGCAAGCCCAGTTCCTGTAAAATTTAGTTACCGCCTTCCAGTAGGTTGGCCAATTCCGTTAGGTCGGGTGTCAATATGATTTCCGTGCGGCGATTGATTGCTTTATTATCAGGTGTATCGTTTTCCACTAGTGGAATGAATTCACCACGTCCTGCCGCGGTTATGCGCTCCGGGTCTAAACCTTGATTCGTGGTCAATATTTTAACCACGTTGGTCGCGCGCATCACACTCAAATCCCAGTTATCGCGAACTTGACTCTGACCTCGGTAGGGATCATTATCTGTATGTCCTTCTACCAATACACTGATATCATTATTTTCTGCGAGAACGCGCGCTAAATTTTCTAAAGCCACCTGTCCTTTTGGTGCAACATCCCAAGAACCAGGTGCAAACAGCAAACTGTTTTCTAGACTCACGTATACCTTACCATCGCGCATATTTACAGTCAATCCCTTCCCAGTGAAGCCCAGAAGTGCATCTGCAACTTTTTGGCGAACGAAAGCAACCGTACTGTCCTTACGACGTATAACGCCTTCTAGTTCATTCACCCTACGTTGTCCTTTCTCGAGGAGCAATCTTTCCGTATTCAAACTGTCCTCTTTCGCCTGAAGACGATTTTGAAGACTGCTCAACTGATCCATGAGTGATTTATTCTCACGTGCACTTGCGGCGATCAATGAACTGTTGTTATCGAGCAAATAATCGTACTGTTTTGACAGACGATCGTATTTGGTTTGAAGCACACGCAGTTCGTCAAATTTCGTAGTCGTATCTGCTACCAACGTTTTGTTATCACGACGCGCTGCAGTCAAAGTGCGTTGAAGTTCTGTATTCTCTGCTGCGCGGGTTTCACTTTTTTGACGTAATTGGTCCGCTTCGTTGTTCAATAGGTCGTATTTATCCTGTAAGGCCTTATGGACCTTAGTACTGACACAGGACGTCCCAAGGAAGCCTATAAGCGCAAGAATGAGTAGCTTTTTCATAGTTTATTTTAATTCAACAGCGACAGTGCCCACTAAGTAAGAATCAGTCATCAGAGCAAGCGTGTAGATGCCTGGCGTTAAATCTACAGGCGCGTCAATTGCACGTTTCGCATCAATACATATTTCGATTGCTTCGCCTTGGAAGTTCACCACTGCTTTTCCATTAAAGCCAGATTGCTCGCCTCCAACAACGGCTTGATTTTGTTCTGGCGCGTCTACAGGTTTACCGTTTTCACCAATCCACTTCACATAAAGTGTTTCTTCGCCTTTCGCTGCAATTCTATTTTTCGCTAACGTAATACATGCTGTAATTCCATCCGCTTTTTTCGCGCGACGTGTTCTGCGCATTTTACCATTTCCTGCTACACGGAATGCCTCTGTTTTAGAGGTAGCGATGACCAATTGCTTTCCTTTTGCAACAGTTTCTGTAAGTCCCGTGTTTGCGTTGCGCAAAGAAGTATTTGCATCCATAGCTGTATTCAGACTATCTGCAACCATTTGCTCACGTAAACGCAATGCTTCATACGCAGCATTTGCACTATCCAGCTTTCCAACAAGAGCCGCATTCGCTCTCTTCATTGAACCCAGACGACTGCGGTAGCCTGTTAAAGACTTTTTATTTTGAACATTAACAGCATTGATGCTGTCAATAATCCCCCCCAAACGTGTCATCTCGTACTGAACAAACGCATTCAAGCTGTCGTTCTGACCAACTTGAGCTTCGAGATCTTCTTTCATATCCGCCAATTCCATAGTCAAAGCCTGTTTCTCGAGTGCAATCTCGTGCTTCTCCTCGCTGCGTAAATAAAGCAATACACCCAATACGATCACGGCCAATGCCATGATGATTAATACCGGTCCTAATTTGCTCTTGTTGTTTCCTGTGCTCATGTGTGTGTGGTGTTATCTTATTAGTAACGAAGCTAACGATAAGCCGCTTTCCAATGTTTTCCAAAGGGTTAAGTTTTTTAACAAGGGCTGTATTCCCTCAAAGATGCCTACAGTGCAACGTCGTATTGTCCATCCTAGAGCAAAGCCTGTGCCAATTCTGTCTGTGTAGCGCTCCACGGTTAGATTCCATTGCCGCGCAACGCACGATGCTGCTATCGAGCACCTTACCAACAAGAAAAGCCACTACTTTCCGAGCGGCTCTATACTTCACGGGACCTGTTCAAATCTATTGCTACAGTCTTAAATACGGTAGTAACTACACTTTGGGAGTAGTGCTTGGTAAACACTTTCTTGCCCCACTAATAATATCCTCACTCGCGGGCCAGCGCCGGCCGGTAGTGCTTACTGCCATGCCGGTGCACCTGTGGAGGCGTTTCAAGCGCGGCTACAATCAAAGCGAAGCGCTGGCCCGCGGCGCATTATCAGGTGTTCGCGAAGCTGGGGTAGATGTGTGCTTTGAAGAGCTTCTAACGAAGACTGCCCACCGTAAAAGTCAAATTCATTTTGATCCTTTTCAACGTTGGAACAATACAAAGGGAGCACTCCAAACGACCAAAAAAAAGCGCATCCCGAAGGACGCGCTTATCTTTATCATAGATGATACTATTACAACTGGGTCGTCTATGTTACGAGCGGCAGAGGCGGTACTTCACGACTATCCAGAGGCAGAAATACACTTACTTGCACTCGCGCAAGAACTTTAATGACGAACAACCACCGTTTTCTGTAATAATCCTTTTGGAGTTTCTATCTCGATGACATAGGTGCCGCTCGCAGCCGCACTTAAATCATACATTTTTTCGAAAGTACCAGGTTGCGCATCAAACGTATCTGCACTAATCACTTGACCTAAATAGTTCACAATACGAACAGCTACTGGAGCAGCCTGATCAAGCGAGCCATTGATAGAAATTAGACCCTGAGTTGGATTTGGGTATACTACTAAAGCGCTTAGGTCTGAATGCTCTTCGAGGCCAATACCTTGAATGGATACAAAGATTTGCTGGCTCGTGGTATCACAGTCACCATAAAGTTTTAATACCGCAGTATACTGGCCATTGGCAGAATAGGTATGCGTTTGAGAGGAACCCGTACCCGAACCATTGGTTCCATCACCAAAATTGATGAAATAGGACGTATAGCCGGAGGCACCTGCCCAAGTAAAGGTAATGTCTGCAAATGTCGTACTGATTGAATCAACATTGTAGTTCGGGTTACCCACATTAATGGCAGAGCAACTGTCAGTAGTAAACTGATAGTTCATTCGCAATGAGGTATCTCCAGCGGCACACACCTCAGCAACATCAAAGTTGTATGTGGTGACCGGCTGTAGTCCAGTCATGGAGGCCATGGCAGAAATAGACGTACCCATCATAGTATTCGTAGATCCCAGTGCTGTGTAATGGTACACGAAGGTTCCGGTACCACCCGTCCATGATATGTCTGCGAACGTACTACCCATATTAGCAACACCTAGATTAGACGGTGTAGGACAAGAAGGTGTTACACAGTTAGCCATTACCGTATCTACAGCCCCTGCATTAAAGTTACCTGCGGAAACACTCACGTTTTGAGTACCTGTAGCATTTGAAAGCGTATAATAAACTTCTGACGGATACGAACCTTGCGCACCGTTTACCACAGCGATCTCAGTACCAGCACAGATATCTATATCAACAATCAAACTGTCACCCGTGGTAAAGGTTGTACCGAAGGTTTCTCCATAAACACCGTTGTAATAAAGATCAACGGTAGCACCGTTCCATCCGTCGCCATAGGTGTCATACATGCTCATCGTGTACGAACACAAATCTGTTGAATCACAACTGTTGGTGCAAAATGGTATAGGCCCGAGGGTGTCTGAGGTGCCATTACCACTACAATCGGCGATGAGAATGATATCGTAGCACGTATTTGAGGAAAGGCCTGTTAAAGTAAAGCTGGAATTGGTGGTTGAATCCATTGAGGAAACCATAGATCCCGTTGCTTGAACGAAGCCTTGTGGACCCCACTCGTAAATAAATGTGCCCGTATTTCCGTTCGGATCAAAGGAGAAATAAGCATCATTTTTACCCGCGGTATAAACTAAATCCTTTGGGTTTGGACAGAGTGTGTTACAATTCGCTTGGAAAGCCGCCATCTGGGTACCTAAAGTTGTAGCAGTGGTGTTGGTATAGGTTGCAATCGTAGCACCTCCACTTATAACGTTTAGTCCAATCTCATTGACATAGCTACCTGCATTACTCACTTCAATGGTATAGGAACCGCCAGTACAAACACCGATAGTTTCTGTATAGCTCGACCCGGTGAGGAAACCTGCACCCAACTCAAATTCAACACCACCTTGTGCATTGATCACTTCAACTAAGGCGCCGTTCCAACCGTCACCATAGGAATCGGTCAATTCAATCGTAAACGTACACATGTTAGCCGGAGAACAAGTCATAGTTTTGAAAGTCGCGGGGCCAAATCCTGCAGAAACGGAACTGTCTGCACACATTTGAACAACATATACATCGTAGGTCGTATTGCTATCTAATCCGGTCAACCAAGCGGGGGATCCGCTTACTGCAACTGAAGTTCCAGTTCCTTGTACAAAACCTGGAGGGCCGTATTCTAAGTACGTTTGAATACCGTTCGAAGTGTATGAGATTTGCGCGCTGTCTTGCAGTACCGTGCCTACAGAAATAGCAGACGGAGGCAAACAATCCGGCGCGTTAGTAATGCTAATGTCTTCGATGTAGACCGCGCTGTAGGTAGTTGAATCGCCACTCACGATCGCAATGTGATCGTCGGTCATGTTGTAGCCCGTAGAAGCGTCAAAGTATATGGTGAATTGATTCCAGTTTCCGCCGTTAGGTACGAAAACGGTATCTATGATGTCCAGTGAATTCAGCGACGACGTGTTACTTACTGTACCAATGTAAAGCGAGTTACCACCCGACCATGATGTATTGGCAGCATAGAATTCCATTTGCTTGGTACCACTGTCTAAGCCAATAATAGCTGGACTAACAAGCGCTTCGTAGTCAGTGTCAAAACTGTTGTAGAGGTAGTAATAATTCGTTCCACTCCTAGCGCTAACGCTCCATGTTGCGTCGTCAATGTAACCGTATCCGGCTGCTCCCGCCTCTTCTAAATAATACCAGCAAGAAGGGGCGTTTGGATTACTAAACCCACCTGTAGAATCATTGTCAAATCCTTCATATACTGGGGTGCTTAGCGCTGTACAAAGTGTTTTAACCATGTATGGGCCTACGGTTTGGCTGTATCCGTTACCAGCTGCACTACAGTTGGTTTCAATGAAAAATTCATACGTCGTGTTTGGTGATAAACCGCTCACGGTTACGAAAGTATCTGCCACTGAAACGGACGTAGGAACATTGCTTGATCCAGCAATACCGTAATCTACTGTAAAGAGGGTGTCTGCGCTTGTCCAGCTAAGTGTAGCCGTGGTGTCCGTTGCGGTTAAACTTGCAAATACGGGAGCCGGGCATGCCGGTGGAGCAGTGATGGTGGTTGTGTAATCGTGTACTTCACCGTACGTGAAGCTTGAGCAACTTTGAGTTGCTGTGATTGCTGCGCTGTAGTTTGAACGCACACGTAAGCGGTACGAACCTAAACTCACTGTTGACGGTATCGTAATAGAGCCCGTAGTAGTACTCCAAGCATTTGTAGGGCTTGACCAAAGATGCTCGCCACTGTCGTCAAAATCACCGTCGTCATTAAAATCGATCCAAAGTGCAAAGTACTGAGTGAAATAATTCGAGGTGAAAGAAATCGTAGTCGGTGCTGTTTGTTGAATAAACACAGTGTCCGAAGTCTGTACATTGTAGTAGCTCGATGTACATCCAGTTCCTGTGTCTTGGAACGTTCCTATATAAACATCATTAATGTCGTCTCCAACGGTACAACCTGTGGTGTAAGACGGAGTGCAGTAGGTTTGTGCTTGTATGCCCAATGCTACGAAACCAAAAAGGATAGAGAGTAAAAGTTTTTTCACAACCGCGAAGTTTAAATTAACAGGTGAAATTTAGTCAATTTCTATTTGTACCCCATCATCTACGGAGTGTAAAAGTGGAATGTTGAGAATAACTGATTCAAAGCAACGTTTTAATGGGGGTAGTTTGGCTGGAATTGGCCAATTTTGTTTGCTATGAGACCATTGATCTACTTTCTGGCCGTATTCGTTCTGCTCACGGGATGTGCTGTGCAGAGTAAGCCGCAAGGTGGACCTCGCGATGAAACACCGCCAAACATAGTTTCGCAATCTCCTGAAATGGGTGCATTACAATTCAACGGTTCTGAAGCGACAGTCGTTTTTGACGAATACATACAGGCCCGTGAACTGCGTAATACTATGGTTGCAACTCCAACCTTGAAGGGGCTTGAAGCAGAAATTAAAGGTAAACGACTCTTAGTGCGGTGGGATGAACAAGAGTTGCGCAAGCAGACGACTTATCGCATCACTTTTGGAGATGCCATTGGGGATTTAAATGAAAACAATACCTACTCCAATCTAGAATTGGTTTGGAGTACCGGGGATTATGTGGACAGTTTGCAGCTTAATCTCAGCATTAGCGCTGAATCAAAGGTCTCTTTTGAATCGCTCAAGGTTTGGTTGGTTAATCTAAATACCGACACGGTAGACAGCCCCGTTTTCGCAGCAACCCCTTCGAAGGATGGAAAGGTTTCGTTTGGTTATCTGCCGCAGGACACTTTTGATATTCTAGTTTTTGAAGACCTTAATTTTGATAACAGATGGGACGCGAAAAGCGAAACTTTTGGATTTATAAAAGGCGTCTCGTCGTCATTAGATACTGCGGTTCATTCCGTTCTGTACGCTAACGCAAAATTTGAAATACCCCAAGAGAACAGCACTGCATTTTTAGATTCCATAGCTACCATTTTAGATACTGCGAAATCAGAGAACCTTGGCCGATTAACCCTGATCGCACCCAACCTCGACACGACTGTTTTGGGTTGGCTCAGCCACGAAAGCGGCTATGTACAATCGTTTTCATTTTATCCCGTACGTGGCGTCTCAGACACCACCTTTATTGATCTCGGAAGTCAATTGCCCGGGAAGTATACCTTCAGCGGTTTTACTGACGTCAATGGCGATACGGTTTGGACACCTGCTTCATGGTACGATGCTAAAATTGCCGAACCTATTCTTAAGGTACAATCCTTCGAACTCAAGGCCAATTGGGACCTCGAACAACCCCTATCCCTATGATGATTCGTTTGCCCAAGATGTTCGCGGTCTGCCTATGCTGCTTTTGGGTGGTTTCTGCACAATCGCAATCCTACATTTCAAGACTTTGGAATACCAAAAAATACGAAGCCATTACCGAATACTCTGCGAAAGGAGCGACACTCAGTGGGCAGGATAATGCATTCGTAGGAAGGGCTTTTATGGCTCTCGATCCGCCTCAACCCATGAGGGCATTGTCCCATTATGATCTTGCTATTGCCAAGCGTTGGCAGCGAGAAGATTTGTACTTCTTTCGCTCAGAAGCGAATTATGCGATTAAAAAATACGATGCAGCGCTGGCGGATCTTGAAGTGTGTCTTCAGATGCGTCCTAACTACCAAAAGTATTTGCTTTCAAAGGCGGGGATAGCCTACGAAAAGGGCGACAAAGAATTGGCCTATAAAACCTATTACACGCTTAGTGAACTTTACGATAAGCAGACCCCTTATTTCATGCTTGTGGTCATTAATATCGAGCGAGAACGCTACATTAAGGCACAAGAACAGATTGAAGACAACCTGCTTCGATTTGAGCGCGGTAAGGAGTTTTGGACGTTCACCTCTGAACAGGAAGTGGAACTAGAATGGCGCGTTTTTAAAGATTACCCAAAAGCATTGAAAGCGCAGGAGGCATTGCTCTCTTTCAAGCCAGATCACGCCCCCTACCTCATCAATAGATTATTATTACTTAGAGTTACGCAAAACGATACCCTCGCGGCAATCGCTGAAGAAGATTTTCAGGAGCGCTACAACACGAACGCGATCCCTTTAGAGTACTATAAAAAGGGCTCGTTTAAAGTAAACGAACGCTTTTCAACGAATGGAGTTATTGAGGATTTTAGGTATTTCAGACCAAGGCTTTTCGAAAGTAAAAAATACAGCCGATTCTATGTGAGCGACAACGGCAGAGTTGTAGGTGAGCATTGGGCCAGTCTTCAAATATCACCTATAGACAGCACGCAAAAGCTCTGGCAATTCTACAATGGCGTAGCAACCCGTTATACCCTGGCCTCGGATACTTCTTACGTGGGTTTTTCAAACCTATTCGAACTACCGGACAGTGCATTTACTATGCGACCCTCCGGAGAAATCCGCATGGGTATGGACACCTTAGAACAGTACCTCCCGTACGACTCACTGCCGCAAGTGCCGCTTCCTAAAGATACCGTGCCCGCCACAGGGGAAACACCACTAGTTCCGGAGCGTCAGGATTCTACCGGGGTTCGAGAAGTGCTTTAATGTCTTCAATGATTCGTTCCGCTTCGTTGGTTCCATCGTAAAATCCGCGAATGCGTTTCTTCTCATCAACGAGTATGACGTTTTCTGTATGTATGAAATCGTGTTCATCGAAGCTAGTTCCCGGCTCCATAACCGCAAAATACTCCCGGCGCGCCATGCGGTACAGCTCTTCCTTTTCACCGGTCAATAAATGCCATTTTCCCTTGATAGCGCCCACACGATCACCATAGGCGCGCATGACTTCAACGGTATCAATTTCCGGCATAACCGTGTGACTCACCAGGTGCACTCGCGGATCATCTTTAAAAACTTCCTGTACTTGCTGAAAGGTTTTTCCCATATCAATGCAAATGGTAGGACAAGTGGTAAAGAAGAAATCTGCGACATAAATTTTATTTTGAAGCAAAGAAGAATCTGCGGGATTGCCCCATTGATCGACCAATTCAAAGTCGCCAATACGGTGGCCGCGACCTTTACGCTCCAAATCATCGTCCACCACGGCAGGATTCAGGTCCGACGGATTGTAGATTGGTAATACCCGTTTAGGCTGTAAAACCACATAGGAAGCAATGGAACCTCCAACAAATACTACAAAGAGAACGGCGATTTTTAACCATTCTGACGGGCTGAGCTTTATCTTTATCATAGAATTCAAAAGTACATCACGGCATGAAGCTTTTCCACACCTTTAGTCACGCTATTTTGGCGTTTTTTATTGTAAGTATAACCGCAGCATGCGGTGGTGGTTCAGAACCTTATACGCCGGAAGCCCCAGTATTGAAAATTCCTTCAAAAAAAGAGCAAACAGCGGATACCGAAATTCCATCAGAAATGAAAAGTCTTTTGGCGAAAAACACGTGTTTAGGATGTCATAAAATGGATTCAAAATTAGTGGGACCCTCTTTCTTAGCCATCGCGCAACGCGGATACACCGAAAAAGAGCTGATACAGCTGATTAAAGAACCGGTACCGGAAAATTGGTCCGATTACCCTCCCATGGCCCCGATGGCATGGGTCGAAGAGGAACAACTCGAAGCAATGGCTGCGTGGATCACTTCATTACCACTAGAATAATTACTACCCCTTGGACATAAAAAACCTGCTTTCCGTTCATAAGATCAGTAAGTCTTATGGCATCAAAACTTTGTATAAAGACATCACCTTCGGTATTCATGAAGGTGAAAAAGTCGCTATTGTCGCTAAAAATGGTGCTGGGAAAACAACGCTCATGCGCACGTTAATGGACCCAGCGACAGCGGATACTGGTGAAGTGGTTTTTCGCAATGGCGTAAAGTTGCGCTACCTGGAACAACAGCCTAATTTTGAAAAAGGACTCACCGTTCGTCAAGTATTGTACAACAGTGAGCACGCTGGTCTCGAGGCATTGCGTCATTACGAAAAAGTCATTGAATCGGGCGGAGACGGCGATGCCATGCAACGGGCACTGGACCAGGTTGAAGCGACTGATGGATGGAATGTGGAAGGCCGGATACAGGAGATGCATGGAAAAATGAATCTCCCGGATATGGACCGGGTGATTGATTCCTTTTCCGGTGGTGAGGTAAAACGTTTGGCCTTAGCCCAGTTGTTTATTGAAGAGCCGGATCTCATCTTGATGGACGAGCCCACCAACCATTTAGATCTCGATATTATCGAATGGTTAGAAGAGTACCTCATTCAGTACCGTGGGGCATTACTCATGATCACGCACGACCGGTATTTTTTAGAACGCGTGTGTGGCACCATTTTCGAGCTCGAGAACAAGCAGTTCTACAAATACGAAGGGAACTACAGCTACTACCTCGAACAGAAAGAGGTACGCGAGGCGAATGAGGCGGCAAATTTGCACAAAGCGAAGCAGTTGTTTAAAAAGGAATTGGATTGGATGCGTAAAACACCGAGCGCGCGAACAGGAAAGTCTAAAGACCGTATTGACCGATTCAAAGACATCAAAAAGGTCGCAAAACAGCGCATCGATGATAGCGAAGTTTCATTGGAAATCAACAGCCAGCGTCTGGGCGGTAAGATTTTGGAACTGCATAAATTGGGCAAAAGCTACCCGAACCGTCTGCTGCTCGAAAACTTTAGTTACGTCTTTAAAAAAGGAGAGCGCGCAGGTATTGTGGGGCCAAATGGCTGCGGAAAATCTACCCTTCTTAAAATGATCATGGGCCTTGAAACGCCCGACAAAGGAAAAATCATCACCGGAGAAACGGTAGTTTTTGGCCACTATACCCAAGACGGCATCATTGATAAAGGAGATCTAAAAGTCATTGAGGTGGTGCAAGAGATCGGTGAATACATCACCTTGAAGAAGGGTCAGAAACTCACAGCATCGCAGCTATGTGAACGATTCCTCTTTGACGGACACCAGCAATACAGCTATGTCAGCACGCTTAGTGGCGGGGAAAAGAGAAGGCTGTTTCTGTTGACTATTCTAATGAAGAACCCCAACTTCCTCATTCTTGATGAGCCGACAAATGATCTGGATATTCTTACACTTCAAGCCTTAGAAGAATTTTTGGACGACTTCCCGGGCTGCTTGCTCGTAGTAAGTCACGATAGGTACTTCTTAGATAAATTATGCGACCATCTTTTCGTATTCGAGGGCGGTGGACGAATCAAAGATTTTAACGGTCACTATTACGAATGGCGCGAAGAACAAAAGCGCATCGATGCTATTCGTATAGCGCAAGAAAAAGCGGTGGTAGCCAACGTAGAAGAGGTTACGAAAGAAAAGGTAAAGCTTAGTTTTAAAGAACGCCTGGAATGGGAATCTTTGCCCGAAGAAATTGCGGCGCTCGAAGAAAAACGGGATGCATTGAATGCGGTATTCGAAAGCGAAGACCAAGACCCTGAGGAGGTGGCACGAGCCGCAACAGAAGTTAAAGAGGTGCTGGCCGCATTGGATGAGAAAGAAATGCGCTGGTTGGAATTGGCAGAATTTGCCGACGAATAACTAACTTTAGAACCATCCCTAACCCACTAATTGCAATCCATTGACCGATTCTAACGCCATACTTCAACTCCGCGGAATCACACGCGACTTTAAAATGGGTGCGCAAACCGTGCACGTCCTTAAAGGAATTGATCTCGATATATTTCAAAATCAATACGTCGCATTAATGGGTCCTTCAGGATCCGGAAAATCGACGTTGATGAATTTGTTGGGTTGTTTAGATACGCCGACTGAAGGCTCCTATGAGTTGAATGGTTACGACGTTAGCGCCCTCGACGACAATGCACTTGCTGAAATTCGAAACAATGAAATAGGTTTCGTTTTCCAAACGTTCAATCTGCTGCCTCGCTCTACTGCGCTTGAAAATGTAGCCCTTCCATTGGTATATGCGGGCTGGGGAAAAGAGGAACGAATTGCACGCGCTAGTGAGGTCTTAGAACAAGTCGGTCTGGGCGATCGAATGGACCATAAACCCAACCAACTTTCCGGGGGACAGCGTCAACGCGTTGCCGTAGCACGCGCGCTGGTCAATAAGCCTGCATTGATTCTCGCAGATGAGCCTACAGGGAATTTAGATTCCAAAACCTCTGTAGAAATCATGAAATTATTCGATGAAATACAAGCTGCCGGAAATACTGTCATTTTAGTTACCCATGAAGAAGATATCGCCCAATACGCCAAACGCGTTATTCGTTTAGTCGATGGTAATATAGATTCAGACCTTTCAAAATAACATACAATGAAAAGATTTGCACTCCTTGTACTGATTGCATTTACTGCCCTTTCAGGCTATGCGCAATCGACTTTAACGCTCGAAGATGCCGTATTAAATGGTAGAAAATATTACCCACAAGGACTCATTATGCCGCAATGGGTTCCCGGCACTGATACCTATTCACACGTTACCGACGGCTACCAAAGTCTTGTGGTCGTGGACGCAAAGTCAGGCGAAGAATCGGGACGCATTACCGCTGGCGAAATCGATGAAACCCTTGAAGGCACCGAAGTAAGTATCCGTGGGACTTGGATGTTGAATTGGTTGGACGAAAACACCTTGTATTTTACCGAAAAGGGTACGCTCTATACCTACGATATCATTAATAAAACGACCGCCACCCAGTACACCATGGCTGCGGACAACGGCAACCTCCACCTCAGCTCCGAACTCAACGCTGCTTACACCGTAGGCAATAACGTATTCGTGAACTGGATGGGCGATGAGAGTACCGTTCAGGTGACGAAACATGAGGATCCTGATGTAGTCGCCGGCCAAGCGATTGCACGCAGCGAATTCGGAATTACTGAAGGTCTATTCTGGAATAACGCAGGGAATGCTGTGGCATTTTACGAGAAAAATGAAAGTGCTGTGGCCAATTATCCTTTGCTCGATATTTCCACAACTCCTGGCTCTTTGAATGAAATTAAATACCCGATGGCAGGTCAAAGTTCAGAATATGCGCGTGTCGGAGTGTATCACAAAGGGAAAAAGTCGCCCGTCTATCTGGATACCGACGGCGTTGAGCACGACCAATACCTCACTAACCTGAGCTGGTCTCCGGACGGTAAAACCATTCTTCTAGCCATAGTAAACCGTGCACAAAACCACTACGATGTAGTTGCATTCAATGCGAAAAACGGAAAAAGAGGAGCCACTCTTTTAAGTGTGAGTAACGACAAATGGGCAGAACCAGAGCATCCCGCTTATTGGGTCAACAATAAGGAGTTTATATGGCTTACCGAACGTGATGGCTACATGAACCTCTACTTGTATAAAACTAAAGGCGGATTAGTACAGCAATTGACCTCAAATGATTTTGAAGCTACCGGAATTCTAGGTCGTGATAAAAGCGGTCACATACTGTTCACTGCAACAGGTGTAGATCCACGCGAGTCGCACCTTTTCAGTGTGAGCCTCAAGGGAAAACAGCATCAATTAACATCAGAAAACGGCACGCACAGTCCTATTATACAAAAGGACGGTTCGTACTTTATTGATAGCTACAGCAGCATCGACATTCCATCGAAAACTGAATTAAGAAGCACGGCAGGAAAGGTCTTGCGCGAATTGGCTTCGGCGAACAATCCTTTCGAAGGCACTAACATTCGCAAGCCCAACCTGAGCAGCATTACGGGCCCAGACGGATCAACGCTTTACACGAGAACCTATTTGCCTTTTGACTTTGATCCTAATAAAAAATACCCTGTGCTTATTTACGTCTATGGCGGACCGCATGCACAAATGGTTACGAACCGTTGGAACGGAGGTGGCCCGTTTTGGATGAACGAATTTGCCAATCGCGGATTCATCGTATTTACGCTCGACAACCGCGGTTCTGCGCATCGCGGGACAGATTTTGAGCAGCAGATTCACAGACAGTTGGGCACTGTTGAAATGGAGGACCAGTTAGCCGGTGTCGCCTACCTCAAATCTCTTCCCTACGTCGATGGAGATCGCATGGCCGTGCACGGATGGAGCTACGGTGGATTCATGACCACCTCACTCATGCTTCGCCAGCCAGGCACTTTCAAGGCGGGTGTTGCCGGTGGCCCTGTGACCGATTGGAAATACTACGAAGTAATGTATGGCGAGCGTTACATGGACCGTCCTGAAGAAAATGAGGAAGGTTATACCGCCAACCGCCTGCACAACCACGTAGAAGACTTGGAAGGTGACCTCCTGCTCATCCATGGAACCGTGGATGATGTGGTGGTGATGCAGCACAATCTAAGCTTGGTAAAAGCCTTCATCGATGCAGGTGTACAAATGGATTTCTTCCCGTACCCCATGCATCCGCACAATGTGCGCGGTAAAGATAGGCTGCACCTAATGACCAAAGTTTTAGACTACATGGAAAATAGTTTAGAGAAGTAGAGATTTGAGGATGGAGAAAATTATCAAATTACTTCCTTGGCTCAATGTTGGATTGAACGTTTTTGCATTCTTACCCCTCACCTTGTACATTATTATCACCGATGGTGGCGCTTTCGGGTTCGGCTATTTGGCTTTGCCCTTTTCCGGCTTTATGAATTTGGGAGGAATTTCGGCGATGTTTCAAATCGTTCGAAAATCCAACCGACTATCCTACGCCATCATCAATGGCATTTTCGGTTTGGCAGGAATAGTCCTGATGTTGCTGCTCTTTATAGAATGGTGGACCGCTCTCTTGGAAAAGGTGAGTACGGTAGGGTAAACCTACTCCGGCGGACAGTTGATGAAATCTTCCTCGCCGTAGCCGTCACAAGCAGCCATACATGGGTTGCTGTAACGGTAGCGAACCCCATTCTCTTTAATACAAACAGGGTCATATTCCTGGGTGCAAATACAGTTGGGATTAGCTGGGATTGCATTTACAGTCTTAACCGCACAGCCAGACAATAATATTCCTATAAGAATAAGTACTCCGTATTTCATATTCTAAATATAAAGACCCCCGCTCAAATTCAGAGCGAGGGTCTTTAACATTTTACTTGTCTAAGGATTATTTACGGCGCTTTCTGCGCTTCTTCTTTCCTTGTACCACAGTCATTTCATCAACTAAATGACCGGCACCTGCATATTTATCAATGATAAACAAGGTGTAGCGGATATCAACAGAAATACAGCGTTGCAGCTGGTCTTCGAAGAAGATATCACCTGACATTGCCTCCCAGTTTCCATCGAACGCTGTTCCGATCAATTCACCATCACCGTTAATTACAGGAGAACCTGAATTACCACCCGTGATGTCGTTATTCGAGATGAAATTCACTACCAAATCCCCATTCTCGTCTGCATAACGACCATAGTCTTTAGCATTGTACAACTCCTTCAAACGGGCAGGCACGACGAATTCATCATTGCTCGGATCTTCTTTCTGCATCACACCGTCTAACGTAGTTATGTAGTCGTAGTGAACGGCATCCTGAGGATCGTAAGAGCCCACAACACCCCAAGTCATACGTGGCGTAGAATTCGCATCCGGTGCAAATGTTTTCTCAGGCATAGCTTGACGCAGCCCATCCGTAAATAGACGGTAGCCCTTTTCCATTTTTTCGCTTACCTCAGCATTCCCTTGTTGGTTACCGAAGTACGTCATGATGAAACTTGAAGCGACTTTACCACCCATATCTGCTTTTAGTGCATCAGCGTCCATAGTTTCCATCCAGGATTTTAGAGCCTCCATTGATGCATAAATGGAGTTATCGTAAACCTCAGTAGCAAGTACAGTAACGTCACCGCCCATGCTATCGCGAACTTCAGTAAAGATGCTCGGCTGTTGATCAGCTGGTACGTTTTCCATCCACATGCCCCACACTTTAGCAGCTAAAGCACGGTCAACATCTGCTTGGTATTCTGAGAAGTGGTCTTCAGCATAAGACAATACGGCTGCTTTGTCTGCTTCAAGATCTTCTGAGCTCGAAAGTGCACTTAACATACGTCCTAAGCGGAACGCATACAACGGCAAAGAAGCACCACGTATTCCAGCTTCCATTAAATAAACACCGCCTTTTACAGTAGCGTCCGTTGCAGCATACGCTTCATTCAATAGATCCAATGCACCTGTATATTCTGCGCGCGATGGGTCTGCTTGAGCCCACTCCATATAACGCGCCTCAATGGCTTCTTTCTTTTCTTTTACACGGTTTTTCTTGAGCTGTTCCGTTTGACCTATGAAGTACTTCCAGTAATTTGCTGTTGAAGCATAGTTAGAGGCCAATGCGATTCGCACTGCGTCGTCTGCGTCCATAGCCTTTTTCATGATGGCTAATTTCTGCGCACGTATCTCTACCACAGTTGGGTTATAAAGATTGATAGCTTGCTCGATACCTGTAGAAGTAAGGAATCTATCCGTAGAACCTGGGAAACCAAATACCATACTGAAATCTCCTTCTTTCACTCCATTTAAACTCACGGGTAAATGGTGTTTCGGAGTCAAGGCTACATTATCTGCACTTGCATCAGAAGGATTGCCTTCTGCATCTGCATAAATACGGAACATTGAAAAATCGCCCGTATGACGTGGCCACATCCAGTTGTCTGTATCGCCACCATATTTACCCACGCTGCTTGGAGGTGCTCCCACCAAACGAACATCTTTATACGTATTGTAAACAAAGAGGTAGTATTCATTATTGTGGAAGAAGCTGCGTACATACCCATTATGAACGGTACCTTCCGTTGCTTCTTTAGTCAATGCATCACCCACTTCCTTCGCTTTTGCAGCGCGCTCCGCTTCAGACATATCATCCGTGAGTTCGGCCATAACCTTATCCGTTACGTCTTCCATACGGACTAAAATAGCCGCAGTAAGTCCTGGATTCATGCGTTCTTCTTCACGAGTCATCGCCCAGAAACCGTCCGTTAAGTAGTCATTTTCAACTGTCGAATGTGAACGAATGGCATCGTAACCACAGTGGTGGTTGGTCAGCATCAGTCCCTGGTCAGAGATAATCTCACCTGTACAAAAACCACCTAAAGAAACGATAGCGTCTTTTACAGATGCGTTATTAATATCGTACAATTCTTCTGCGGTCAAATTCAAACCGTTTGCTTGCATCTCCGCCATATTGAGGCGCTTGATCAGCATAGGCAACCACATCCCTTCGTGTGCCGTAGAAACTACAGAACTCAGGACCAAGGCTAGGGTTAGTAGGCCCGAAATAAATCTTTTCATGCGTTGTTATTTCTGTTTGTAAATCAAAAAGAGCGCTGCCCTTTCAGGCAGCGCTCCCAAATATATGAATTTAAGGCCTCGTTATAAGCCCAAAGCTTTACGAACATTCCCTTCCATAAGTACTTCTGCGGGATTTTCGAGCGCTTCTTTAATTGCAACTAAAGTACCCACACTTTCGCGACCGTCAATGACACGGTGGTCGTAGCTCAATGCAACGTACATCATCGGACGAATCACGACTTCGCCATCCACAGCAACTGGGCGCTGAATGATGTTGTGCATGCCTAAAATGGCACTTTGTGGGGGGTTGATAATTGGTGTAGAAAGCATCGAACCAAAAACGCCACCGTTGGTGATGGTGAAGGTTCCTCCTGTCATCTCATCCACTGTGATTTTACCGTCGCGTACCTTTGATGCTAGGCGACCTATTTCACTTTCTACCCCGGCGAAATCTAACGTTTCTGCGTTGCGAACGACAGGTACCATTAATCCCTTAGGGCCACTCACAGCAATACTTACATCAACGTAGTCAAAGCTTACAAGCTCGTTTCCGTCAATCATACTGTTGGTAGATGGGTACATTTTAAGTGCACGTGTCGCAGCAAGCGTAAAGAAGCTCATAAAGCCCAACTTCACACCGTGCTTCTCAAAGAACTCGTTTTTGTATTCGTTACGTAAGTCGAAAATCGGCTTCATATCTACCTCGTTAAAGGTGGTAAGCATTGCCGTTTCGTTTTTCACAGTAACTAATCTACTGGCCAATTTGCGACGAAGACTACTCATCTTCTTGCGCGTTTGCGCACGCTCACCTTGGTCAGAAGAACCCATAGAGGCTACTGCATCAATGACATCTGCCTTTGTAATACGTCCATCTTTACCGGTTCCTTTCGCCACTGATGCGCCTGTTTCGGCCATCATTTTCTTAGCAGCAGGGGAAGCAGTACCTGTAGCGTAAGTCGTTGCCGCTGGCGCTGCTGGCGCTGCCACAGGCTCAGGATTTGGCGCCGATGTCGTTGGAGCGGCGCTACCCTCAGGACGTGCAGCGCTGGTATCAATCAAACAAACGACTTGACCCACCTCAACGGTGTCGCCTTCTTCTGCTTTTAAGGTGATAATTCCACCTTCTTCTGCAGGTAATTCAAGCGTTGCTTTGTCAGAGTCGACCTCAGCAATGGCTTGATCTTTTTCTACATAGTCGCCATCGCTTACCAACCAGGTTGCGATTTCAACTTCAGTAATGGATTCGCCCGGTGAAGGCACTTTCATTTCTAACATATCTGATAGACTTAAATGCTAAATACTCGTTCTATAGTTTCTCTTTGGCGCTGCAAAGCCACTTTATTTGATCCGCTCGCCGTCGCTGCACTTGGTGCTGGACTCACGAGAGTCAACTGTTGGTGCATTTGCCACAACATGTAGGTCCATGCCCCCATGTTCGCTGGTTCTTCTTGCGCCCAAACATGCATTGTTGCGTTCGGGTATTTTGCTACTTCCTGCTTGATGGCAAGATCATCGAGCGGGTACAATTGTTCAATTCTAATAATGGCCACGTGATCCGCACCTTGTGCTTCACGCTCGTCCGCAAGTTCGTAATACAGTTTCCCTGAACAGAAAACCACTTTTGTGACTTTTTCTGGAGCTACCGTGGAATCCGAAACTATCGGTTGGAATGTGCCGTGAGCCAATTCTTCCATGGTGCTTTGCGCTTTTGGCAAACGCAACAAACTCTTTGGCGACATTACTACGAGCGGACGTCTGAAGTGGCGCTTGTGTTGGCGACGAAGCAAATGATAAAAATTTGCCGGAGTAGTACAATTCGCTACAGTCATGTTTTCCTGCGCGCACATCTGCAAGAAACGCTCCAATCGAGCAGAACTGTGCTCTGCACCTTGCCCTTCGTAACCGTGCGGAAGCAATAAGACCAGACCATTCTGTACTTTCCACTTATCTTCTGCAGCGGTGAGGAATTGGTCAATCATGATCTGGGCGCCGTTGGCAAAATCACCAAATTGGGCCTCCCAAATGGTTAAGGTATCCGGAGATGCCATAGCATACCCGTAGTCAAATCCCATCACTGCGTATTCACTCAACAAGGAATTATAAATAGCGAAACGCCCTTCTTTTCCAGGGTATTCATTAAGCAGATTAACCTCTTCGCCACTGTCTTCTACTTTTAATATAGCATGGCGGTGTGAGAACGTTCCTCGTTCTACATCTTCTCCAGAAATTCGAATATTATAATCTTCTGCGAGAAGCGAGCCGTAGGCGAGTAATTCACCCATACCCCAATCTATGGAGTTACGTTCAAAAACTTGTGCAGCACGATCTCCCATCAAGCGAACCGTTTTCTTTAAGAACTTCTTCCCGTCTGGTAAGGTCGTAATATGCTTCGCGATATCCTTTAGCTTATCTAAATCGAAAGTTGTATCCACCGGATGCAACATTTCACCAGGCTCTGCGCTAGGATAATCTACCCACTCCTTTTCCATGAATGGAGTGATCACATTGTGTTTGATTTTTTTGGATTCATCAAAGTCGAGCTCGAGCATAGATTTAAACTCTTCTTGCATCTCCTTAACCATCATTTGTGTGGCAACGCCATCACTCATCAAACGTTGGGCATAAATTTCGCGTGGGTTTGGGTGTTTGGATATAGCCTTATACAACAATGGCTGCGTAAATCTAGGTTCATCGCCTTCGTTATGTCCGTATTTCCGGTAACACAACAAGTCAATAAAAATATCGCGCTGAAAACGTTGGCGGTATTCTATAGCCAATCGCATCGCGTGCACTAATGCCTCAGGATCATCTCCATTCACATGCAGCACTGGTGCCAAAATCACCTTTGCTATATCCGTACAATAGGTAGATGAACGTGCGTCAAGATAATTGGTAGTAAAACCTACCTGATTATTGATAACGATATGCAAGGTTCCGCCAGTGCTGTAACCTGCTAATTTTTCCATCTGAAGCGTTTCGTACACTACGCCTTGCGCTGCAACTGCGGCATCTCCGTGAATAAGAATAGGCAATACCTTTCCCGATTCCATGCCGTAGTCGTTGTTGATTTTAGCACGAGCAATACCTTCTACAACTGGATCAACGGCCTCAAGATGCGACGGGTTAGGCGCAATATTCATCACTACTTCCTTTCCGTCTACTGTTTTGTGCACAGTCGTATGGCCTAAATGGTACTTTACATCACCATCTATAGTCACATCGTCAAAAGCCTTTCCTTCAAATTCTGAAAATATCTGCTTACGCGGTTTTCCGAAAACATTCGTTAAAACGTTTAATCGGCCGCGGTGTGCCATACCTAAAACAAATTCTTTTACACCGTAACGAGCACCATGATTAACCGCTTCGTCCAAACCTGGAATCAATGCTTCCGCACCTTCTATCGAGAAACGCTTTTGTCCTACAAATTTTGTGTTCAAGAACGACTCGAAGCTAACGGCCTGATTAAGTTTATGTAGAATTTGCTTTTTCTCTTCAATGGAGAGTTTAGGCTGGTTGTCATCTTTATGGATCCAGTTTTTAATCCATGTGCGGCGCTCTGGATCTCTAATATAGTTGTATTCTACCCCTGTACTCTGGCAGTAGATTGCTTCTAAATGCGATATAATTTCACGCAACTTCGTCGCCCCGGGTAGCCCCAATTCTGTGGCTGCATTAAATGGCGTATCAAGATCGTCTTTGCTTAATCCGAAGTTTTCGATGTCTAAAGTAGGCTCGTAACTACGGCGCATACGAACAGGGTTCGTCTTAGTGAACAAATGTCCACGAGAGCGGTAGCCTTGAATTAAATTCAAAACGTGAAACTCTTTAATTACCTCTTCAGGCACACCCGCGCCTTCAAGGTCTTCTTCAGAATAGATTTCTTTCGCGAAATCATATCCCTGGAAAAACGCTCGCCAGCTCGGCTCTATACCGTCCGGATTTTTGAGGTAGCGCTCGTATTGATCGTCGATCAATTGGGCGTGAATGCTCCCTAAAAATGAAAATCTATCCATGTAGATGTATTGGATTTACAGTCAAAAGTACAACACAAAACGCCGTCTATAGATTGGAAATCTGCAATATTCCCAATGGCCCCAGCGATTC
The DNA here is from genome assembly GCA_965204625.1 of Schleiferiaceae bacterium. Lineage (GTDB taxonomy): Bacteria > Bacteroidota > Bacteroidia > Flavobacteriales > Schleiferiaceae > UBA10364. The sequence goes on along the minus strand of CBDBET010000005.1, from coordinate 206,621 downwards.
CTTAGCACACGAACAATACGTCCAAAAAAAAGCCCCTTAAAAAGGGGCCTTAAATCAATATTCTTCTTCGTTCCAGAGGAAATCTTCTTCAGACGGATAGTCTGGCCAGATTTCTTCGATACTCTCGTAAGTTTCTTCCTCTTCTTCCTCAATGGCCTGTAGGTTCTCTACTACCTCCAACGGTGCTCCCGTGCGGATAGCATAATCAATAAGCTCATCGCGAGTAGCCGGCCATGGCGCGTCACTCAAATAAGATGCTAATTCTAAGGTCCAGTACATAAGCCTTCAACAACTTTTAGTGTATTATCAGTCGTGCAAAAGTAGTTTTTCTGCTGACTTATGCAACACCTTTAGAAAAAATGTAAGTGCTTAATACTTAGGAGTCCAAATTCTGTCCGGTGCGCCATTGGAAAAATCAATCCAACGTGCCATGACAAATAAGAAATCTGAGAGTCGGTTCACGAACGATATGATTTCTTCCACTACCGCCACTTCATTAGTTAAAGCAACCACCCTGCGTTCTGCTCGGCGGCAAACAGTACGCGCAACGTGACAATGTGCGCTTTGCGTGTGTGCACCCGGTAATATAAAACTCTTTAGTTCGGGGAGAATTTCATTCCATTGGTCCATTTGGCGTTCCAATTGCCCCACTAAATCTTCGTTAAACTTCGGCATGGGAAATTCTGGCGTTCCCTCAACTGCGAGGTGCGATCCCATGGCGAAAAGTTCGCTTTGAATGGCCTGGGCATATGGAAACTGATCTGAAGGAAGCGTTGCCGCTAAAACTCCTAAATGGCTGTTTAATTCGTCAAAGGATCCGTACGCTTCTAACCGCATTTCTGCTTTGGAAACGCGACTTCCGCTCAACAAAGAGGTTTGACCCTTATCCCCCGTTTTAGTATAAATTTTCATGTTTTAGTAGGCTCGTTCTGTACGACCTTCAACATAATACATGAAGCTCTTGTTCACAACGCGGTTTCCGCCCGGAGTGGGATAATCGCCTGTGAAGTACCAATCGCCAGGATGACCAGGACAACTTTTATGCAGATCTTCTATGGTCTGGTACAGGACTGTGACCTTCGCATTTACCTCAGTGGGTGTGAGCAGTTCAGCAATCTTATCACTGATCTCTTGTGCTTCAAAAGGCTCGTAAATCTCTTTTACAAAGTTTTGTACTTCGTGGTCAGCGAGATGTACTTGAGCCTTACATTTTTCATAGACTGTGTGAATCACGTCTTCTAGGCCGCGTTCTTTTAGTAAGGCAATTGCGGCTCTGAAAGCCACAAAATCTCCCATACGCGCCATATCTATACCATAGCAATCCGGGTAACGGATTTGAGGAGCAGATGAAGCAATGACGATGTGTTTCGGACTTAACCGGTCAAAAATGCGGAGAATACTTTGTTTCAACGTCGTTCCACGTACAATACTATCGTCGATAGCGACGAGGTGGTCGGTTGGCTTGACAGAACCGTGCGTAATGTCGTACACATGACTCACCAATTCATCTCTTGAACTATCTTCTGTGATAAACGTACGTAGTTTCACATCCTTCCAAGCCACCTTTTCAACCCGTGGACGGAGCTCTAAAATTTCTTTAAGCTCCTCGTTTGTTGGATTTTCTAACGCTGTAATGCGGTCAAACTTCAAGCCATTAAAATGATCTTCCATTCCTTTCACCATCCCGTAAAAGCTCACTTCAGCGGTGTTTGGAATAAAAGAAAACACCGTGTCCTCTACCTCGCCGTCGACAAGGTCGACAATCCTTGGGATCAGTCTACGGCCTAATTCAATGCGTTCGTTGTAGATGTCTTTATCATTTCCCCGAGAGAAGTAAATGCGCTCGAAAGAACACGCTTTAAATTCTGTTGGTGTTTTGATTTCGTCTATTGAGACCTCTCCATGGTGCTTTACTATAAGTGCATTACCTGGGGGCAACTCTGTGATTTGCTCGGATTTTAAATTCAATGCCGTTTGTATCACAGGGCGCTCTGATGCCACTACAACTATTTCATCGTCGTAATAATAATAGGCCGGACGAATTCCAGCTGGATCGCGCAACACGAAAGAATCACCGTGTCCGGTCATACCCGCCATTGCGTAGCCGCCGTCCCACTTTTTAGCGGCGCGGCGTAGGATATCTGCAAGATCTAATCGGTTCGCGATTTCCGCAGTGGCCTCTTTTTTAGAGTAGCCTTCCGCCTTGAGCTCGTAGTATAAATCGTCGTTGGCCTCATCAAGGAAGTGACCAATTTTTTCCATGATTGTGACCGTATCCGCTTTCTCTTTCGGATGCTGGCCCAATTCAACCAATTCGTTAAAAAGTTCGTCAACATTCGTCATGTTGAAGTTTCCCGCAACAATCAAATTTCGAGTCGGCCAGTTGTTCTGTCTCAAGAACGGGTGGCATGCCTCTATGGTGTTCCCGCCGTAAGTCCCATACCGCAAGTGGCCCAAAAAGACTTCCCCAGTAAAGGGCAGGTTTTCTTTCAACCACGATACATCAGAAAGACGCGACGCATCTCCAGCTATGCCTTCTGCAATGCGTTTCTGTACCTTACCAAAGATGTCTCCAATACTGTTGGTGTCTACCGAACGGTAACGAGAAATATAACGCGTACCTGGGGCCATGTTCAGCTTGATATTCGCAAGACCCGCTCCGTCTTGACCACGGTTGCGTTGCTTCTCCATGAGGAGATACATCTTATTGAGGCCGTAAAATGCCGTTCCGTATTTTTCAACGTAGTATTCGAGAGGCTTTCTCAGGCGAACGAATGCTATGCCACACTCGTGTTTGATGGGATCACTCATAGGAGGTGTTAATGTGAGTCAAAATTACCGAAATTCTCGCAGGTGTACCAAGGATTTTCTAGGGGAGTAAGTGAGATAAATCCATTCCCAACCATTCCAGTGCAGCACCATGTAGCAGCTTTCCTTTACGCTCCTCGCTCCAAGGCATTCCGTTGATGAGTTTACCGGGTTGTAATTCGCCCAGCGGGAAAGGATAATCGGTCCCCAATGCGACCCTGTTTTCACCCACAAGACCTACTATATATTCGAGCATTTGGGGATCATGCACTAAAGAATCGAGCCAAAATTTACCCATGTACTCTTTTGGGGCAATGGGGTTGTCTACCGCACAAAGGTCTGGGCGCACGTCAAATCCGTGTTGTACACGAGCGAGCGTCGCAGGGAACGATCCACCGCCGTGCGCAAAAGCAACACGCAGCTTTGGAAGGCGCTCAAAAACGCCACCGAATATCATGGAACAAATGGCCAGCGAACTTTCCGCAGGCATTCCGACCAACCAGGGCAGCCAATACTTTGTCATTTTCTCCTTTGCCATCATGTCCCACGGATGCACAAAAATGGCCATATCTAAATCTTGACACGCCTCAAAAATGGGGAACAACTCTGGTGCGTCGAGGTTCCAATCGTTGATGTGTGTTCCGATCTGAATTCCTTTTAGCCCGATCTCTTTACACCTACGCAGCTCTTTAATGGCCAAATCTGGTGCTTGCATTGGCAAGGTCCCTAGACCAACAAAACGGGTAGGGTAACGGTCGCAGATTTCAGCGATATGATCGTTTAAAAATTGGGCCACTTCAAGCGTGTCTTGTGGCTTCGCCCAATAACTAAACATCACGGGAACTGTCGACAATACCTGCACATCCACATGGTGGTGACCGCATTCTTTCATACGCGCCTCAGGGCTCCAACAATTGTCCTCAACCTCGCGAAAAAACTCGCCATCTTTCATCATTCGAGCGCTGCAGCTCTTGTGATGATCTAGTGATATAAATCCTCCATAGCCGAACTTCTCCCTAAAATTCGGGATGTGCTCGGGTAGAATGTGTGTATGAATATCAACCGTAAAATTTCTTGATGTAATCTGACACATACCCTAAACGAATCTAGGATCAACCTCCATCACGTGTCCACAATCCTTGCAAGTACGACTAGATTCGCTTCCATAATAGTCGCGGAAGTGCGGAAGAAAGTCTTTCTCAACATCTTTCAACTCGAAATAAGTTTCGTGCAATTTTCCGTTACATTCATCACAAAACCACATTAAACCGTCCGTGAATCCACGACCCTCGCGTATGCGCTCAATCACAAGACCGATACTGCCTTCGTGACGAATAGGACTGTGTGGCGTTTTTGCAGGGACGGTCATCATATCCCCTGGACCCAAATGCAGTTCATGTGCCTCACCATCGACTTGTACTATGACGGTGATGTTGCCTTCTAACTGGTAGAAAAACTCTTCTGTTTCGTTATAATGGTAGTCTTTTCGCGCGTTTGGCCCAGCTACGACCATGACAATGTAGTCGTCCGATTCCGGGGTCAAATTCTTATTCGCCACTGGGGGCTTAAGAAGGTCTCTATTTTCATCCAGCCACTGCTGAAAATTGAAGGGTTTTGGTACAGCCATTTGTGTTTGCTTTGGGACCTCAATTTATGAAATTCAAAACCGATTTCATCCTGCCTCACCCTTCCTTATATTCGTACGGACAGATCACAGCTATGGATTTACAGAATTACATCGGAGGAAAGTTCCTTGAACCCCTTCACAAACAATACCTTACTAATACTAATCCTGCTACGGGAGAAGCCTATGGACGCATACCCAGGTCCGGCGAAAAAGATGTAATGCTCGCCACAGAAGCAGCGCGCGAAGCATTTCCTCAATGGAGCGCACTGCCTGCAGCGGAGCGAAGTGCGTGGATGTTAAAGGTTGCGGATGAGATTGAACGACGCTTACCAGAATTGGCTCTTGCGGAATCTATTGATAATGGGAAACCGCTTTCACTCGCCACTGCTGTGGATATTCCTCGTGCCCGGGATAATTTTAAATTTTATGCCACCGCGATCCTCCATGATGCCTATGAAACTCACGATATGGGGACTCATGGTTTCAATTATACTCTACGTCAACCCGTAGGTGTCGCCGGATGTATTTCACCGTGGAATTTACCCCTCTATTTATTCACCTGGAAAATTGCCCCAGCTCTTGCAGCCGGTAATACGGTGGTTGCAAAACCCTCAGAAGTGACACCAGCCACCGCCTTTTTATTATGTAAGATTTTAGACGATATCGACTTTCCAGCGGGTGTTTTAAATATCGTCCATGGATTAGGTCCAGAAGTTGGCGCAGCCATTGTCGCCCATCAAGACATTCCCATCATTTCTTTCACTGGAGGAACACAAACCGGTAAAGCCATTAGTGCTGTTGCCGCTCCAATGTTTAAAAAACTAAGCCTTGAGCTTGGCGGGAAAAATGCAAATATTGTTTTCGAAGATTGCGAATTCGACGAAGCGGTTAAAACCAGCGTTCGCGCTGCATTCGCTAATCAGGGTCAGATCTGTCTTTGCGGTTCACGCATCTATGTACAACGCAGTATCTACGATAAATTCAAAGAAGCATTTGTCGCTCGTGTCAAAGGCCTTACTGTTGGTGACCCTCTCGAAGAAAGCACTAGAACGGGAGCGGTTGTAAGCAAAGCTCATTTCGAGAAAGTCCTATCGCACATTGCAGTCGCTGAAAAAGAAGGCGGCAAGCTACTGATCGGTGGAAACCCGGTCCAATTAGAGGGTCGTTGTGAAAACGGCTACTTCATAGAACCTACTGTTTTCGAAAATCTCGATGCCACGTGCCGTACCAATCAAGAAGAAATCTTTGGACCCGTCGTTACCCTCACTCCTTTCGATACTGAAGAGGAAGCGCTTACTATGGCAAACAGTACGGCCTATGGTTTGGCAGCAACGGTTTGGACGACTAACCTTCAAGTGGCACACCGAATGGCCGCTCAACTTCACGCCGGCATCATTTGGGTGAACTGCTGGCTGTTGCGTGACCTTCGCACACCTTTCGGAGGTGTGAAGCAAAGCGGTGTAGGCCGCGAGGGCGGCTTTGAAGCACTCCGATTCTTTACCGAACCTAAAAACATTTGTATCAAATTATGATTCCTCATAACGAGTGGGCAAAAGCTCTACACCAAAGTGCGCGTACACAAACACCTCGCGACCAATTTTCTACTCAACATACTTACACGCTGGACGATGCCTATAAAGTTCAACATGCCCTTATTCAGGAGCGTGTCCAGGAGGGCCACGCGATCATCGGTGTAAAAATGGGGTTCACTTCCGTCGCTAAAATGAAGCAAATGGGGGTAGAGGACATGATCATTGGCCAATTAACCGAGGATATGCAAATCACCAGCAAATCGCCATTAGTACGCTCAGAATGTATACACCCGCGCGCAGAGCCTGAAATCGCTTTTCGTCTTTCACAAGATATTACATCCCCGCTGAGCGTTGATGACGTTACATCTGTTGTAGACGGGGTTGCCTCAGCGATTGAAGTCATAGATTCACGTTACGAAAACTTCAAGTTTTCCTTGGAAGACGTGGTCGCGGATAATTGCAGCTCCTGCGGTTTCGCGCTAGGTCCTTGGTGCGAAGTACCGTTAGGTCTTAACGGTTTAGACATGGTTCAGACTTTTAATCATGCAATAGTGGCGGAAGGAACAAGCGATGCCATTCTGGATAATCCATTTGAAGCTCTTGCAGCAGCAACACGTTTAGCACACCAATATGGTTTGCCGTTGAAAAAAGGAATGATTGTTTTAGCCGGTGCCTCAACAGCAGCTCATTTTATAGGTGCATCCGAAAACGTAGAAGTTACCGTAGATGGGCTAGGGTCAGCAAACTTCGATGTGGTGTAAAAAGAAACGAGCCACACCGGGGTACGGAGTGGCTCGCTGAACAAAACCATGTCGCATCTTAATGAATTACTCGCTTACACTCAATTGCGATGCGAATTAATACTGTGCAAAAGCTGTGCCAAAATCCTACTTAACTGAATTAAAGTTTAGCTGAAAGACTCAGCAACAACTGTGAACGGTTATAGCTTAATGGAATACCGTTCCAATCGCCAGTATGATTCTTGAAGTTACTATAGTACACTAAATCAATCCCTAATTTCCATAGGTCCACTCCAAAACCTACATTGTATCCGGCCGACGACGGCTCGAATGTAGATGTAAATGCATTGTCTGCGAGATAGTGCTGATAGTGTACTCCGGCCTCCGCACGTGCAAACTTTAGTAATCGCAATCCCACACTCGTCTCGAGCTGCATAAGGTTATGATCAAAACTTTCGTACATCAAAATACCCCCATTAGTACCTGAGAGAAACTTAGAGTTCTTAATATAGAGTGCACTCGCCCCTACGTAAAATTGGTCCCCAATATACTGACGGCCGAAAAGCCCTAAATGGTAACCATCATCAGTTGCAGCGCCATCAATAATGGACTGCGTTGTGGAAAGTGCCTCATTCAGCCCAATACCGGCCATATCGAAATTTAATCCCGTACGCAAACCCCAACGGCTTTGAGCGTCGGTGCTCATCACAAAAAACATGAGAGTTAGTGCTAATAGATGTTTTGTTTTCATCTTAAAATCATTTGGTAGTAGGATTACAGCAATCGTGCCAAAGCACTTTCCAGTCTGGGGTTCAAAACATACAGTACTTGCCGTTTATCTTCTTTCGATCGCTCACGCAGCAATACCTCTTGACCTAGCTGCCTTATCGCCGTCGCATTCAACTGCTTGATAAATTCACTTCTTTTTCTTCTCTGTACTTCCCAAGAAACCTCACGTAAGCCTAAAAGATCATTGAAGTCCTCTGTGCATAGTGACGCATTCGAACTACGCTCTAAGACCTCCCATTGTACCGTATCGAAAATCGCACTCCGACTTCTTAAATAGCGTCTTCTTAAAATTACTGTTGCTAATATTCCTAAAAGTGTAAACAACCCGAATGATACAAAAAGTAAAGTTTGATAACCACCATTATCTTCGATGTATAGCGGCTGAATAGTTTTAGACGCAGGCATACGGTGCTCCATATATTCGTAGTAGTAGCCCAATTCTAATTTATCGGAATGCTTCGGAATTAATAAACCGTCTTCTACTTCATAAGCACATGCTAATCCTAGAGGTGCATTCTTCCCTGAAAGATTTGCGCCGTTCTTCATCGTCATGTCCGCAACTTCATTACCAGCGGGATAAAGCCAAAAGGTTTTTGCCTGTGTCATCAACATGAACGTACTGTCAGATAACGAATGCATCATGTAACGATTTTCATCATTAAACTCTTCATTCACTCGACCATAATTTTTCCATGTCCGCTTCCCGAATTGGAATCCATATACGTTTCCTGTAGATAATATGAAAAGTATATCGTTCGCCCTGTCATAATTCGCAATCTGAAATCGCTTTGAGTCAAGATCAGGTATCGTTGTAGAAAAAGGCGCTCTACTGTATAAACTCCATTCCTTACGCACATCGCTGAAATACGTCATGAGATTATTTTGCATCCAAAACCCATAACCGCCAAATGAAAATATTGTGTCTCTTCGAACGAATTGATAACTGTCAAAATTATACCCATGATGGTACGTCTCATCAACTCTCGTTACAACACCAGTAATGGTGTCCAATTTAAACACCTTTCCAGTCCCTGGAAAGACCGCTTTTAAACCCGCTTGCGTCGCGAATAGGTGACCATTTATGTTCAGTTGATGCTGATCCATTTCATAAGCAAGTGTATATTGTGGAAGCGTATCTATGTGATTCTCGTAAAACACAATATTTTCACCTGTAACCACAGAAACTCTTTGAACGGCATTCATTCGAGGCAATTTCCAAGAAACATAACCATTTGAATACACTGATTTACAGCACATTAAACTAATTACGAGGATAAAATTAATTTTAAGTGAAATACGTTTTATATACATGTTACACATATGTTTAAACACAAATATAACATAGAACTACAAGTTTCACCTCATATTTGAGCAAACCAATAAGCAAAAGGTGACTCAACCTGTTGATGTCTAAGCCGAACCAATAAGCCTTTAGCTAACCCGATTCATTCCTGGATCGGGTTTTTTTGTGCCCATTGTGTCCAATTCTCGAATTTTCGACAAAAAAACCACAAACCCTATTTTTAGGGGGTCTCTTGCTAATTATGATGTGTATTTCACCTTATACCCCCTCTTTTGGAGGGGTCAAAACTCTGTTTAACTCATTTTTTTATGATTTTCGCCAATTTTTTAAGGGGATATTGAATAAACAACATAGTTTTGCGTCAGATATTCATCACAATGAAAAAAATTGACGCAATTATTAGGAAATCGAAATTTCACGAAGTCCGTCAGGCACTACATAGTGTTAATGTGTATTTCTTCAGTTACTGGGATGTGACCGGCGTGGGTCATGAAAAGAAGGAGCATCTATATCGCGGTGTCGCCTACAGTTCGTCAGATATTCAAAGGCGTTATCTAAGCATCGTTGTAAACGATGATTTCGTAGAAAAAACAGTGCATGCCATTCTTGAAGCTGCAAAAACCGGAGAGGTCGGCGACGGGAAAATATTCGTAACACCAGTAGAAGAGGCGTATCGCATACGAACTGGTGAAAGTGGTGACCTAACTCTTAAATAATCTCATACATAACAAATGGACACTACACTGACCCTCACGGTAAACAATCTATGGATGATGATATGTACGGCACTCGTATTTTTTATGCATCTGGGTTTTAGTCTATTGGAAATTGGGCTCACCAGGCAGAAAAATACAGTCAATATCCTATTCAAAAACTTCTTCATCATCTGCATTGGCTTAGTCCTTTATGCGCTCCTAGGTTTTAACCTCATGTATCCGGCATCCTTCTGGAATGGAGTAATCCCAAACTACTTTGTTGGGCTCTTTGGCCTAGAAAGTCCTCAAAACATACAAGGCCTAGATTTATCATACAATAACGGCTACACCTATTGGACTGATTTCTTATTCCAAGGTATGTTCGCTGCAACTGCCGCGACCATTGTTTCTGGCGCCGTTGCTGAACGCGCAAAGCTCGGATCATTTTTTGCCTTTTCTATGCTCTACGTAGGATTGGCTTATCCCATTGTTGGCTCATGGAAATGGGGCGGGGGATTTTTGGACCAATGGGGTTTTTACGACTTCGCCGGCTCCACTCTAGTTCATTCTGTCGGGGGCTGGGCAGCACTGGTATACATTGCGAAATTAGGGGCCCGAATCGGTAAATTCGATAAAAATGGAAGTGCCGGTGCCATACCCGGGCACAATCTTCCTTTTGCAGCTGCTGGTGTCCTGATATTATGGCTTGGATGGTTTGGCTTCAATGGAGGCTCCGTATTAAGTGCTGACCCTGCGCTGACCTCCTTAGTACTTACCACGACCTCTATATCAGCGGCCGCGGGTGGTCTTGCAGCGGCCGGCTTCGTGCATCTCGTTTACAAAAATTTTGATTTAACCATGTTCATGAACGGCATACTCGGCGGGCTCGTTAGTATTACTGCTGGGGCCGACCTTATGAGCATCTCTGATGCCATCTTCATTGGAGCCATCGGCGGAATAGTTGTCGTGCTTGCAGTCTCGTTCCTAGATAAATTAAAATTGGACGATCCTGTTGGTGCAGTAGCGGTTCATTTGGGTACAGGAATCTGGGGAACGCTCGCAGTAGGTCTGTTCGGAAGTGCTGCTGGCTCACAGCAATTCTTTGTTCAATTGATTGGAGTACTCCTTGTCGCAGTATTCTGTCTAACGTTCAGTTACGGCTTTCTTACCTTGATTAATAAGCGTTGGGGCCTCCGAGTTGACCGGGAAGAGGAACTCGACGGATTAGACCAAGCCGAGCATGGTGGTATGTCCGCCTATGCTGACTTTAGAATGAATCAACACTAAACCAGTCGCACCCATTTATAAGCAGTTTCCTTTAGCACCTATCTAAAGCAAAAACCAGCCCTCGCAGGCTGGTTTTTTGTTAATCCAAGGCAATTCTGAGACCCAATCCACCACCTGAAGAACTCAAGACAACTTTATCAAGCGCTGGAAATTCCTTTCCGTGCGTGTGGTGGATATAATAAGCTAGTGCATCAAATGCTAGCAAGAACGACCCTTGAAGTATTAGACTATTACCGTAGCCTTTGAAAAGATCCTCTTGATCCGATTGGTTTGGAGCCACTTCTCGCATCCAAATTCCTGCTGCGATGTATCCTACGTCTAAAACGTCATTAATTAAAAAAATGGATTCTGTCTTTTTCTGAGCCTTCAACATTTCTTCTCTGGTCATCGGCTGTCCACCGCGACGCGCCTTTATGTACCCGGGCAATGCCAGCCCCATATTTACTGTATTCCACATCACATTCATTTCATGAAACCGCTTGGAATATTCATCCTCACTTGAAAAATATGCCGCACCGCTAATAGCAAAGTTTGCAACAGCGTAGGAACCTAGGCTCAGCATCAAATTTTCATTTATTGAATTGAATTCTTTTTGGAAATCGGTAACCTGCCCAAATATGCTTTTGCAAAGCAGCAGCCCTGTAAATAGTAGTGTCTTTCTCTTCATTATTTATTAAACAATATAAAGTGGTGCACGGTTCGTCATTACTTTGAACCTAAAGAAAAACAAAAAGCACTCCCGTTTGGAAGTGCTTTTTAAGTGGAGAAGATCGGGCTCGAACCGACGACCTCTTGACTGCCAGTCAAACGCTCTAGCCAACTGAGCTACATCCCCAACGAGGCGCAAATATAGGTTAAGAGTTGGTAATAATTATCTAACTACATCCTACTATTCTTATATTAGATTTCAATCCGGACTAAATGAATAAACTACTTATATATTCGATTTTTCTATCCTTGGTAGGGATAGAGCTAAATGCCCAAACTGTATACTCCGTAAAGTATGAATCGCAAGCCGATGTTAAAGTCTTTGTGGTAGAGTATGAGTCCCAAGCGGACTTGCTGGTTTATAAGGAAGATTATTCATCTCGTGCTAAGGGGAATGAAGGGAATTGGTTTTTTGTGGATTACCAATCACAAGCAGAAAAGAGCATCTACTTTGTTAAATATGCATCGCAAGCCGACTTGAAAATCTACTTTGTTGAATACGAGTCAAGAACGGGTTGGCGGAATAAGGAGAAAGTTCATTTAATGTATTAATCAACCGCATCTTGTCGGGCTCAAATTCTGATGCGACCGTCGCTCTTTTAACGATGCCGCGAAGCGTTTCAGCTGTCAAGTCTTAAAACTTCAAAAAGTTAGACTTTTTCATTTGCTTACCCTTCGTTTTCGATCTCGTTTCTTTTTTCTTTTTCTCCCCCAAATTTTCTCATTGTAAACACCGTCAATTTTGATTTTTCGCTCATCGTCAGTCAAAAAAACGGACAGGTCTGCCAAAGCAGATTTACCAACTAAATATATATTTATACACTCATTATCTCTCCCAGATTGTCGGTTATTGATATACCAATGCCCGTCTAAATTTCGAGCATGATGTTTAGACTTCGTTGGAAAAACTATGGCATCCGCATTCCATTCTAAACTGGTGAAATACACCTTTAGATCGGCTTCCCACTCATGCTCTACAATATTTATCACCTGTGCATCGACGTAGTGGCTTGTCATTAAGACTATTAAAAGTGTTTGAATGGTTTTCATGAAATCAGACTTTATTGGATTAAGTTATAGATAGTTTAGAGTTTAACACCTTCACGCTAACTATATTATTTCTTTGGAGCGCTCTAAAATGATCTTTACAATGGCCTCCTCCTCAAGCAAATCCTATTATCTTGCCCTATCGTATGATAACAGAAGTTATGAGAGTGTTTTCATTTAGTCGATATGGTCTGTTTATAATGCTCGTTTTCAGCAGTATTACACTACACGCCCAATTAGCTGTTAATGAATTCAACAGTAAGGGCGGTTTTACCGATGAAACAGGGGATGATGTGGATTGGGTAGAAGTATTCAACTATTCTGCTGATCCGGTTTTCCTCGCCGACTATTTTCTTAGCGACAACCCAGACAATCTTAATAAGTGGCAATTCCCAAACACCTATTTAGGGAGTCAAGAGCTCATTACAATATGTGCATCAGGTAGAGAGCAGGGAAAATTCCCAAGTCATTGGGAAGCTTTAGTAGTAGCGGAAAATATTTGGAAGTATTGGAACGCAGCGAGCTCTCCGCCAAACTATAACGATTGGAACCAATTAGGCTTTAACGATCAAAACTGGAACTCTGGGCAAGGGGGTATCGGTTACGGCGATAATGACGACAACACTACAATTGCCGCTACGCCGTCCATCCTCATGCGTAAAGAATTTCAAATCGTCGATATTCAAGACATAACACACCTCTTATTTCATGCAGATTACGACGACGGATTTATCGCCTATATCAATGGTGTGGAAATCATGCGTTCGGATAATTTCGGAAGTAGTACTCCTTCTTACAATGAATTCACAACGTTCGATAAGGAAGCTGTGATGTATACAGGTGGAATACCTGAAAGCAAATTATTTGATGTAGAAGCGGTTCAGAATTTACTTCAATCTGGGACTAATGTTCTGGCCGTACGTGTGCACAACGCAAGTGCCAATTCATCCGACATGAGTAGCAATTTTTATTTATCCGCCGGAATCGAATCCTCGAATTTTAGCTACCAAAGCCTCCCGAACTGGATACAAACGCCGTTGATTTTACCGCATACAGATTTCAAACTCTCACACGGAGAAACCATTTGCATCAGCGATTCAAACGAAACACTGCTCGACAGCGTATACATTCCCTTCGATATTACACGCTCTATAAGCAGAGGTCGCCTACCCGACGGGACTGGGAATTGGTGTTATTTCAATGCTCCTTCTCCTAACGAATCTAATAGTCAAAACACCTGTTATTCCGGAATTACCGAAACACCTGCACTTGATCTTGCCTCTGGCTGGTATTCTGCAGCGCAACAGGTGGCTATTACTTCGCCAATAAATACAACATCCTATTACACTACAAACGGTGACGTACCCGATAGAAATGACACAGAAATTAATGGACCCATCTACGTATATAGCACGAGCGTATTGAGCGTTCGTACCTTCAGTGATGTAGGTCAGAAGCTACCCAGCGCAGTAGTTGATCGCACCTACATCATTGATGAAGATAATCACGGTCTTCCAGTCGTTTCCATCATCACTACAGAAAATCATTTATGGGATTGGAATAGCGGGATCTATGTTATGGGTCCAAACGCAAGTGCTAACTACCCCTATTTTGGAAGTAACTTTTGGGAGCCGTGGTCTAGGAAATCACGGATGGAATTTTTTGACAGCACACATACGAAACAATTTGAAGCTGTTTTCGATCTAGAAATTCATGGTGGTTGGTCCAGGGCTGAACCGCAAAAGTCTTTTAGAATTGATGCTAAATCTATTTATACCGGTGATGTAGAATACCCACTTATTCCGCGCAAGCCACACATCACAAGCTTCAATAACTTTAACCTTCGCAACGGTGGTCAGCATAGCCTGTTTGATCGCATTCAAGATGCTGTCATGAGCCGACTATCTGAAGGCACAAACATTGACCGTATGGGGTATCAAGCGTGCATCGTTTATCTAAATGGTGCTTATTGGGGCTTATATGGTATTCGTGAGAAGTTTGACGAGCACTATGTAGAAAGTAATCATGGCGTTGATAAAGATGAAATCCAATTATTAAATCGAGAAGGCGCGCTCGTTGGTGATGCAAACCACTTCGTAGAATCGCACCAAATCATTACCAACACAAGCACAGCCGCCCCTAACTTCGTAGAGGTTCTGAGCTCGCGCTTTGATTTGGAGAATTACATCGACTACTTCGTCTTTGAAACCTACATCCAAAATCGGGATTGGATGGGTATCGACTGGGAACTCAATAACATTAAACTTTGGCGACAAGACACGCTCGATGCGACCTGGCGCTACATGATGTACGATACAGACTTTGCATTTGGACTCTATGGTGGGAATATCTACCAGAACTACATTGATAAAGCACGCAACCCTAGTTACCCCAACCAACATTCGCAAATCTTCGATCATATTCTAGATAATGCGGATTTTCGTTGCCGCTTCGTTAACCGTTACGACGACCTCATCAACACCACTTTCCAGACGGATCATTTTAATGAAGTAACTGACGAACTTAAATCCGAATTGGCACCAGCAATACCCGATCACATTGCCAACTGGAGCAGCCAAATGGGACCATATTCCTATACCTATTGGCTTAATGAGGTAAACGGTATCAAAACCTATAACAGTTCCCGTATTGCTACTGCAAGACAACATTTGAATCAGAGCCTCTCGCTTCAAGGTCAGCACACCGTGGATCTGGATGTATTTCCAAGCACTGCGGGTCATGTCAAACTCAATAGCATCATGCCCGAATTACCATGGGACGGTGTATACCATGGTGCCTGTCCTGTCGCTGCTAAGGCCATACCAAGCCACGGTTTTCTGTTCTCACATTGGTATTCTACAGCCACCCCTTACAATAATGCAGTTCAAGACTCCATAGAAGTTGCGCTTTCAGCGAATACCACACTGGTTGCTCATTTTGATACCTGTAAAAATGTAGTCGATGCTACGATAGAGCAATCTGAAAGAATGCTCAAAGCCGGTGTCTCTATTGCCGTCTCTAATCCATCGTACGAATGGCTTTATAATGGAACGCTAGTGTCTACAGACAGTGTTATTTACAACCCTTTAGACGGAGATTACCAGCTCATGGTACGTTTTGATTCGTGTGAAATACAATCCGAAACGTTTGTTGTGAATCAAGGCGATTATGGCATTCATTTATTCCCGAATCCCGCAGTTAATGCCCTCAATATTCAATTCTTAATGGGTCAACAAGAAAACATGACCCTCGGGATTTACAACACCGCTGGGCAGCTGGTTTGGGAAACTACCTATTCCCATTTCCTGGGCCAATTCAACACGGCTATCGACGTTTCATCCTTTGCGCGTGATCTCTATATTCTGCGTATAACCACACCTTCGGTAACGTATGCAGGCAAGTTCGTATTGGTAGATTAACTGGCTTAACGCACCAACGTCACCCTAACCTTCTTCTTCTTTAAACGTTGGTTGTTTGTGCGTTCGATCACTCGGTGAGCGATGGTCCGTTTTACTGCAACGAAAGCACAATTCTGCTGGAGTTCTATGATTCCCAATTCATCCTTAGACAAACCTCCGGTCTTAAAAAACATTCCGGCGATGTCGCCTTTGGAGATTTTATCTTGTCGTCCCCCGGTGATGTACAACGTACTCCAAGCTTCAACGTCTTTAATTTTAGCTGCACGAAGCGCTTGTAACGATTCGGTTTCAGGATTGGTAGATTTTATAAAATCAGGCAGACGCTTACCCTCAGTTTGGAGCACATAAGCGGCACCCTCTGCATTCATACGTGCTGTACGACCATTGCGGTGGGTGAATTCGTTTGAATGGTACGGAAGCTCGAAATGAATGATGAATTTAATCTCTGGAATATCGAGGCCGCGGGCAGCGAGATCCGTGGCTAAAAGTAATTGGCATGTACCGTTTCGAAACTTTACCAAAGCGCGTTCCCTATCGATCTGTTCTAATCCACCATAAAAACATTCGTGCTCAATGGCATTGTCAAATAGGTAATCACTGACTTCGTGCAGTGACTCCTTGAAGTTGCAAAAAATAATACCCGGCTGTCCTTTTAATGCATCAACTACTGAGCGTAACGTTTCCAATTGTTTCCCTACGGGTGATGCAATCGTCTTCACCGTTAATTGGGGACGGTGCTGGTTCAAATAATCGATCGTTAAAGGATCGTTTAAACCCAAAAATTTTGGTATTGCCACTGCGTCAGTTGCTGACGTTAGAACGCGTTGTTCCACCGCTCCTAAACTTCGTACAATCTCTGACATCTCGCGCTCAAAACCCACTTCAAGCGACTTATCAAATTCATCTAATACCAGCGTTTTGATACGGGTTAAATCCATATCATCACGGCGAAAGCGATCAGCTATTCGCCCCGGGGTTCCTATCAATAGCGCCGGTCGGTGTTTTAAGTCCGCTTTATCCAACGCGCCTGAACGGCCGCCGTAGACTGCATTAATTTTGAACCCAGAACCTAGTTTTCGTGCTACTTGCTCAATCTGCATGGCAAGCTCACGTGAAGGCACCAAAACAAGCGCTTGAACTTCGGATATATTTGGATCCAATCGCTCAATGATCGGCAATAAAAAGGCCAATGTTTTTCCACTTCCTGTTGGTGATAAAACCGCCACATCATTCCCTGCGTAAATGGCCTTTCTAGCCTCTGTCTGCATCGGATTTAAAGTGGAAATATCGAATTTTTCAAGGAAGCTTTTAAGTACTTCTTTGCGTTTAGGCTGCTCTGCTTTCATCTGCAATTATTTTGGGTGGCTCAATGAAGATTTGTACTTCAACTGAAGTCCCATTAGAAAGTTACGCAAATACTGTCCTTTTACGTAGCGATAAGATTTGTGCGAAGGTTTTCTAAAAAACGCACTCAGCTCGTGTGGACTCAACTTGCGATCTACCAAAGCGAAAATCTCTAGCATATCTTCTGAACGCATATTGAACGCAATTTTTAACTTTCGCAAAATGGTATTGTTACTCATTTCGTCTTCCGGCACTGGCGGTGGTCCTTCTTGAGCGCCTCTACGTTCAATGATAATGCCGTTTAAAAAAATAGCCAATTCTCGATCGGTCATCATAATGAACCGGTCTTCCTCTTCTTTGCCCGCCCATCCTTTATATTGAGCCTCACTCACTTCAAAACCTGTAGCGGCAAAAAGTGCAACGACATGGTCGTAGTGGTAGCCAAACAGATACCGTAGACGTCTGTAAATATCATTATTGATCATAAAAATGCCCTCGAATCTGGAGTTGGCTTAGCTTTTCATCTGCTGCTTATTCTTTTACCTCAGGTACAGCGGGTCCTGCCGGTTTGCCTTTTTTTGGATTGGGTAGCGCGTCATAAATAAGACGGTACTTTGTAGGTTCGCGCTTTTTCTTTTCGCGCTTAGGCTGATCGCCATCCCCTTTTGAGCGGGGAGGTTTGCGGTTCGATTTTCCATCTTTAGCGGCGCGCGATTTCTCTAGCTTAGGACCACGGTCATTTCTGCCACCGCCTTTTGAACCTGACTTGCCACGGCTCTGACCCTTCCAAGAAGGACCCTCACCTAATTCCGTAGGAGGTTGATCTTTCTCTAATTCACGGTCGATGAGTTGCTCAATCTTTGAGAATTTGAACATATCGTCAGCACAGACCAACGTCACCGCCATTCCTTCGGTCTTAGCCCGTGCTGTACGTCCTATACGGTGTACATAATCTTCAGCATCACCGGGTACATCATAATTGATCACTAAATCAATTCCTTTGATGTCAATCCCTCTAGACATAACGTCCGTCGCAACCATAATACGGGTCTTTCCGCTTCGGAAATCGCGCAATGCCTCCTCACGTGCATCCTGCTCGTAATCGGACGAAATACCCTGACAAGCGTAACCCTTTTGTAATAATGTTCGGGCTAATTTTTCCACCTTCTTCTTCGTCGAACAGAAAATAATGATGGCCTGAAAGTCGTCTTTATCTCCCAATATGTGGCGAACTAAAGCCACCTTCTGCTCTTCATGAGCAAGGTATACCTTCTGGGTCACACCATCTGCCGGCTTCGAAATTGCCACACTAATCTCATCCGGTTCGCTTAATATTTCCTTCGCTAATTTGCGAATCTTAGGGGCCATGGTTGCAGAGAACATTAAGCTCTGACGTTCCGTAGGTAGGGCATCAATGATTTTTAAAATGTCGTCATAGAAACCAATGTCCAACATCCGGTCGGCCTCATCGAGAATCAAATGCTTAACCGTATCGAATTTCACATAGCCGCGTGCCATATGGGCCATTAATCGACCCGGAGTGGCCACAATGATATCCGCGCCACCCTTGAGTGCATCCGCTTCAGCTTCCCAGCTTACCCCATCGCCGCCGCCGTAAACGGGGTAACAGGATGCATTGGTGAAATAGGCAATCCCCTGAATCTGCTGATCTATTTGAATAGCCAATTCACGTGTGGGGCACAAAATGAGAACCTGTACGCCGTCGCTCGGCGCATCTGCGATCTGGTTTAATGTAGGTAATACGAAAGCTGCCGTTTTTCCGGTTCCCGTCTGCGCACAGCCGATCAGGTCTTTTCCATCTAATATGGTAGGAATGGCTTTTATCTGAATCTCTGTTGCCTCTTCAAAGTTCATGTAGAACAAGGCATCAAGGATGGTTTCGTTTAATTTAAATTCTGAAAATTTCATTCAATTAGTTTAGGCTTAAGTACGCCACCAGTTCCAAAGTATCGGAAATGGCTAAGGACGAAGGGCCAGTGCCCACCGACCATTTCGTGCGGTCGATCGTAAAGGTCGCAACCCATTCATTGTTTGTACGTTGAACGACGCGAACACTTATAGGATGTGTTTCATCGCGCAAGGTAAGGCCTCCTTTCATGTTGTAGGTGGTTTGATCACCAATTTTCCGCACAAAATCAATTTTATCCGCTGTAAAACAAATAGTTGGGAATCGGTTTACATCTAGGTACTCTTGCTTTTCCTTCACGTTTTTATCTCGTGCAGCGATTGACGTTTTAAAGGTATTGGCTGGAAGGCATGCTTCGAAAGAAGTGAGCACCCCCGAGTCTATTAAAGCCTGACCTTGAACGTCTGAAAAACTCCCCTTAACCGTACTAAAAACAAACTCCTTTATTTCAAAAGAAACTGTTCCGGTCAGCTGCCTCTCGACGGGTTGCGCAACCAGTACCGAAGAATAGAGAAAAAGGGCTGAGAGCAGTAAAGTACGAATCATCTTAGAGCAAATTATTAAAACCATGATCCCTTAACAACTGAAGACGGGGTCCATGTTCAATAAACGCAATAGGAAGTTTGTGTGTGATGCATTTTCCAGAGTGGTCCAATTCTGCCATAAGTGCCTTCACCGCACCGGCTAATCCGCCCAATCCCGTACTTTCTTCAAAAACGTGTATTTCTTCAAAATCGGACAAAATCGCGCCAAAATCATCAAAAAACGGCCAATTTTGCGCCAAATGCAGGTGATTTTCACCTTTTTTCATTAAATCTGAAAGTGCGCCAGTACTCACCCAAAGACTGGATCCACCCGATTTTTGCAACCATTTATGGGTATGAAAATCAGTCGGTGCTCCTCCTTGCGTTCGCGCTTTTGGGTAACGAATAAATAGCGGCCCATCTAAAGGTCTTGCTTCAGCCTCTAAAAGCATTCCCTGCAATTCATTCCCGTTTTGTGGACTCCATACCGTCGCCCCAGGAATGTTCATTAAGAAATCGCTGTCGAATACACCGTGATGTGTGGGACCGTCTGATCCTACCAGACCTGCGCGATCAACCAGGAATACAACAGGCAATTGCTGTAAGGCAATGTCGTGAATGATTTGGTCAAAGGCCCGCTGTAAAAATGTACTGTAAATGTGCACCCAAGGTCGCCCTCCGGCAGCAGCGATACCAGCCGCAGTAGTCACCGTATGTGCTTCATTGATTCCTGTATCAATCAGTCGGTTTGCGAAGCGTTCGCGCAATGGTGCAAAACCACTGCCTGCAAACATGGCCGG
Organism: Schleiferiaceae bacterium; assembly: GCA_965204625.1. GTDB lineage: Bacteria > Bacteroidota > Bacteroidia > Flavobacteriales > Schleiferiaceae > UBA10364. The sequence goes on along the minus strand of CBDBET010000005.1, from coordinate 186,071 downwards.
ACTGAGTATTTGAATATTTGAATGTGACTCTAAAATTGCACCCATGGTTTCAGCGGCCCACCACTGAAAAGTCGTTCCGGGCTTGTAAGACTTCGGCGGGCTCAAATCCGGACGTTTCGTTTTAATGTGTAGGGTTTGCGGGCCCGGCTGTGCCAGTACCTGCTGCAGTGCATCCACCAGGGCCCGCACATCATTCCCATGCTCGAGGAAGGTGTAATGCCAACCTAGGGATTGCATGTACGTACCATAAGATTGTTCATTGTGCAGAGCACCGACTGTTGGGTCGATACTGCCCTCATTATCGTTAATGATGACTAATGCATCTGCGCCCAAAGTACCTAGGTGATTGAGGGCCTCAAAGCTTTGGCCGCCGGTAAGCGAGCCGTCGCCTATCACTGCTACACGATGTCTTGTTCTTTCCGTAATCTGGTCGGCAAGACAAACGCCTGTTAGCGCGGAAATACTCGTGGATGCATGACCCGCTCCAAAGAAATCATATGAGCTTTCAGCACGACTTAAAAAACCGGATATACCGCCCGGTTTGCGCATGTTTACTAATTCGTTCAATCGACCCGTAAGTGCTTTGTGCACGTACGCTTGGTGACCTACATCCCACACCAACACGTCTTCTGGCGTGTTCAAAACGTAATGCAAAGCCACTGTCAATTCAGCAACAGCAAGGGAACTTTCCAGGTGTGGAATCTTATCCGTGACCGCAGCAACGACCTGCTCTACCAAAGAATGGGTAAAGTCTTCTAGTTGCGGTGGTTCTAATGCACGGAGTTCTGCGATCATGGCTCAAAATTAGCGCAAATAAAAACCCGCGGCGCTGCGCGCCGCGGGTTTTTCACTTTAACGCTTTTTACGGTCATTTATTTAGGCGAACCACCGCGCCATTGTGCGCTGAATGCGTTCAAATAAATAGTACATCACCGGTACAATTACTAAGGTGAGGAAGGTTGCGAAAGTCAAACCGAAGATGACAGTCCAGGACATTGGGCCCCAGAAGACCACGTTATCACCACCAAAGAAGATGTGCGGATTATTTTCACTGAACAGGGTGTAGAAGTTGATATTCATACCCGTCGCCAAAGGAATCAAACCTAAAATAGTTGTGATTGCTGTAAGCAGTACCGGACGCAGACGTGTACGCCCTGCCTCTACGATTGTCTCAACGAGCTCAGGAACGGGCAATAAAGCTTTCTCATCCAAGCCTAATTCTACTCGCTTACGCGCAGTAAGTTGCTTGATAAAGTCAATCAATACAATGGCATTGTTAACCACAATTCCCGCAAGCGATATAATACCAATCATAGTCATCATGATGACAAATTCCATGCGGAAGATGACCAAACCTAGCAATACTCCAATCAAAGAGAAAACTACAGTAACAAGGATAATGAAAGGTGTAGATGCCGAATTGAATTGGCTTACCAGGATTAAGAAAATCAAGAAGACTGCCATTAATAACGCTCCAGAAAGAAAGCTCAATTCTTTGGCTTGCTCTTCCTGTTCACCGGTAAAGTCTACATTCATACCAGAAGGTAAGGTGTAGTTCGCCATCGCTGCTTTAATCGCATCAACCGTTTCCGTTGGGTTTGCTCCTTCTAGTACATTCGACTGAATAGAGATTACACGTTTCAAATTCTTACGCTTCACAGAAGAGAAGGTCGATGTTTTCTTCGCTTTTGCCACTGCTGAAATAGGCACTTGCTTAATTCGACCCGATGCTTGATCACGGAATGTGATTTTCTGATTCATCAAATCTTCTACATTATACCTGTATGCACTACTCATACGAATATTGATGGGGTAGTCGTCTTCACCGTCTTTGAATCGGCTTACTTCTTTACCGAACAATGCTGTACGCATGGCATCGCCAATTTGTGCTGAACTTAAGCCTAAGGCACGCGCTTTTACGCGGTCTACTTCGATAGGCATTTCAGGTTTACCCGTCTCTACATCGAGCTTCAACTCCTCTATACCTGCGATGCGTTTCGCATCGATAAACGCACGAATTTCATCTGCTGTTTCGACCAATTCGAAGTAATTGTCGCCACTGATCTCAATGTTAACCGGTGGGCCCGTTGGAGGACCATTACTGTCCTTATCTACAGATACAATCACTCCAGGGTAATCACTTAAGGTCTCACGAATCTTATTCAAAACATCTGCGGAATTCACGCGATTCCCCTCAAGATCTATACGGTCTGCGAACTTGTGAAACTGAACAGTAATTTTCGCTTTGTTTGGTGTCTGCGCCATCGAAGGACCGGCATTAGGGTCAGAAGTCCCTTCACCAACCTGAGCAATAACAGATTCAACCATGTAGTTCTGAGCTTCACCGTTATCGTCCGTGTATGCATACGACTGTACAATGGCCATTACTTCTTTTTCCAATTCCAACGTCACTGCGTTCGTCTCTTCAATGTCAGTACCTATAGGCATCTGTATGTAAACCATGGCCTGGTTCGGCATGTTTTCCGGGAAGAACAATGTCTTCGGCGGGAATGCACCTAGTAATACCCCTGAGAAGATGAGGAGTACGACAGTACCACTAAAGAAGAAAATAGGTTTCTTACCGCTCAAAGCATAAGCCAACGTCTTTTTAAACCCATTCTCTAGCTTAGGCAAAGCCGTACCCTGAAACCATTTAGTAGCCGGAACCACGAAATAGGCATAGATAAGCGCAAAGCCGCCGCCGTAGATAAACAAGTTACCGAAGGCCATTTTACCCGCTCCATAAGCAATTCCTACACCGATAACAATAGCTATGATCGAACGAATAGTGAGTTTTCTCTTGTTTATGGGCGATTCTTCTACCTTCATTAATGCGGCAGTTAATCCTGGATTAATAACCAATGCAACAAAGAGTGAAGAAGACAATACCGTGATCAATGTCAGCGGTAAATACTTCATGAATTCACCGAAGAGCCCGGGCCAGAAGGCCAGTGGTAAAAACGCTGCGAGCGTCGTTGCAGTAGAGGCAATGATCGGCAAAGCCACCTCACCGGCGCCCAGCTTCGCTGCTGTAATGCGATCGTAACCTTCGTCCATGAATCTGTAAATGTTCTCTACGACCACGATTCCATTATCTACAAGCATTCCCAACGCCAATACCAATGCGAAAAGCACGATGGTATTTAGAGAAATGCCCAAAGCATTCAGAATGACGAAACTCATCAACATCGACATAGGAATTGCAATTCCAACGAACATCGCATTGCGAAGCCCTAAGAAGAACATCAATACCAATACCACTAATAGCATACCGAAAATGATGGAATTCTCAAGATCCGCCACCTGTGTTTTCGTTTGCTCCGAAGTATCGTTCGTTACTGAAATATTCAGATTGTCCGGGAAGTAGCCGTCTTGAGCCTCAGCCAACAAACCTGCGATTTTTTCGCTAACGATAATCTGATTTTCACCAGAACGCTTGAATACATCCAGCATAACCACTGAAGCACCGTATTGTCGTGCGTAAGATTGGCGCTCTACTTCGTCGAATTCAATCTCTGCAACGTCACCTAAACGGACCAATTGCATTTTTTCACTCTTGATAATCACATTCCGCAATTCATCCAAATCGCGAATCTCACCAACCACGCGAACGTTTCGGCGGTAACCGTCTACAAGAAGGTTACCCCCTGAGATGGTCATATTTTCGTTTTGAATCGCACCAGCGATATCGCGGAAGCCCAGCTGCATGCTTTCGAGCTTTTTACTATCCACTAAAACGCGTACTTCTTTCGCATCAATACCGCGGATGTCCACCTTTGAAATCTCGGTCAAATCTTCGACTTTTTCTTCGAGGTATTCGCCGTATTCCTTCAATTGGTCCAATGAAAATTCACCAGACATATTGATGTTCATGATGGGCATTAATTCTGAGAAGTTCAATTCAAAAACGTTCGGATCTGCTGGTAAATCTGTAGGGAAGTCTGGCTGGCCCATGGCCGCATCGACTTTATCTTTCACTTTACGCAATGCTTCATCCGGGGTCACATCAAAATTGAATTTGACCTGGATGGTAGAATACCCTTCTACCGAAGTTGAATTAATCTTATCTACCCCTGAAATCCCGTTAATTTCCTTTTCTAATGGACGTGTGATGAGCTTCTCAATATCCAACGGAGAGTTTCCCGGATACGGCGTCCCTACATAGATCTCTGGGGTTACGATCTCCGGAAAGGCCTCCGAAGGCATCGATGTATAACTTCTAATACCTGCGATAAAAATGATCGCGGTAAGCACAAAGACAGTCATCGTATTCTTCACCGAAAAGGTAGAGGGACCGAACTGTTTAATGAGACTTTTCTTTTCTTCCATGCTAGTGTAGCCTGTTTAGATTATCCTATAACAACGTTCTGGCCGGTACGAACGCTACGCGATCCCTTGTCCACAACTACGGTTCCTGCTTCGAGTCCCGTTAAAATTTCTGTTTTCCCTTCAAAGGTCAAGCCTGTGCTAACCCAAGTTTTTACAACCTCATGGTGCGTTCCGCCATCAACCGCCTTTAGCGTGTAAATAAAGTCATTGCCTTCAACGTCTTGTTGAACTAGACTTGCAGGTACGGTTAACGCTGCAGCGTTATTATAATCTTGAAGCGCTACGTGGACCATTTGGTTCGGCTTTGCACCTTCGCTAACGGGAAGGCTCACGTTTATAGAGAAGGTACGGTTGCCCTCCTGAATGAATTGCCCTACTTGTAGCACCTCTGCGGCTACCTCGTAGTCCATAGAAGTGAAGGCAACATTTGCTGGCGTTCCTACACGAACACGATTCGCATACGACTCAGGAACGTCCGCTTTAACATACACTCCCGAAGTGTTTACTAAACGAAGTGATGGCATTTGAGGACCTGCCAATTCACCTTCTTTTGCAAAGATGTTATCGATTGCTCCTGCAAAAGGTGCACGAATTTCACTAAGCGCAATTTGCTCTTTTAGAGTGGTTACCTTTTGAACCAAACCGTCGTAGTTGTTCTTCGTCTGTAAGTATTGAATCTCTGAACCAATTTGTTCGTTGATCCACAGTTGCTCTTGCTTCTCGAAAACGGTTTTTGCAAGCGCCAATCCATTTTCTACTTCCTTTAAAGACGACTTTAGAAGGTCTGTATCCAGCGTCATTAATAATTGGCCCTTTTCAACGCGCTGTCCATTGCGCACGTAGATCTTCTCTACTTTACCGCTAGCCGTTGGGTACAGATTGATGCTCTTATCCGCCACCACGATACCAAAGACATCGAAATAATGGACAAACGTTGATGGGGTTACCTCAATAGACGTTACGCGATCGTAACGTTCGACTGTATCTAAGGCAATCAATTTTTCATCGACAGCAGCAATTTCTGCATCCACTGTCGCACGTACCTCAACAAGGCTGTCTTTCTTTGCCATGAGCTCTTCCATGGTACCTGTAGATTGTTCTGGTGCACCACATGATGCGAGAACTACGCTTCCTAATATGAATCCTAATTTTTTCATGTTCCGGTATTATTGCTTTTGCTGTTTTGTCATTAAATATTCTAGTTCGGACTTTTTGTCCAATGCGTTTTGTGCAGCCATAAACATCGACTGCAGCGCATCTTGGTATTGGGTTTCGGTTTGTGTCAATTCCGTAGAAGACGCTAACCCTGCATCGTATTCTTTACGTCGCTGGTCGCGAATGCGTTTTGCCAACGCCACATTTTCTTTTTGTGCTAAAAAATTAGCGATCCCCTGATGGAATTCATTCACTAAAGCACCGTGTTGCATGATCAGGCCTTCCTCTAATTGCTGTAGTCCAATCCTTGCTTGATCGCGTTGAATCTTCGCTTCCTGAACCTGCGCACGTCCATTTCCTGAAGAAAATAATGGCACACTAATGCTTCCCGCAACCATACTGCTGGGGATATCAACTGAAGCGTCACCAAAAATATTGGCCTCACTACTCATGTATTGAATGTTGTTTTGATAGCTCACACCGATTGAAGGCAAATAGGCCAATTGCTTATTCAGTACTTGCAACTTCGCACCCTCTACTTGGTTTGCCATACCGAGGTAGTCTACAGATTTTGTAGGATCAAATCCTATGGTCGTCAGCGTGCTTGCCGCTGCAGCGCTCACGACTAAATCTTCCATTTTATCTGCAAGGAATACCGCTTGCTGCACCGGGTAACCCATCTGCAACTTCAGCAACATTTTCGCGACATTCGCTTGACCTTCGCTGTAACGCAAGGCATTATCAATGTTGTTGTAGTTCAACATCATTTGATCCGCATCCGCTTTACTCACTAATCCTACCTCATTCATTTTCTTCATTTCCGAAGCGAGATCTGCTAAATAGTCTTTGTTAGCCTTCAAAACCGCAACACTTTCTTCACTAAGAAGGGCGAGGTGGTAGGCTTTCGCTACTTCACGTTTCAACTCTGCTTTGCTCTGGTCCATGCCTATTTCCGCACTTTCCTTCAACACTTTCGCTGCCATTAATGCGACAACATAAGAGCCATCAAAAATCAACTGATTCACCACCAATCCACCTTGTGCTTGGTAATCCGTTCCGAATACCAATTCGTCTAACACGCCATTTCCATCAAAATCAGTAACCAACGCGCCCAACTCTACATTATAGATGTACTGTCCACTGGCCGATGCCTGTGGCAGACCAACAGCTAAATTTTGGAGGTAAATCTGACGTGCACGTTGAATTTCTAATTCCGCAATTTGCACACCATAGGCGTGATCTAGGGCGTACTCTTGTGCCGAGGCAAGAGTGAACTTCTCTTGCGCATGGCCTGTGACGGCGCTGAAAAGCATGCTGAAAAGCACTACTGTTTTTCTCATTATTGTGTTGCTATTAATTGATTCAAATATTCTAATCCATTCGCAGTTGCGATACCGCGAATGTGATAGCGCAAGCTGGTCTTGCGCAATTGGTCCAGTTTGATATGCTCGTTTGAAATCACTCCTTCGTATACCGCCAAAACATGACCGTAATACAACAGTGAAATGTGATCCACATGGAGATCCTTGTGGTACAATCCTTCAAGAATTCCACGCTCTAAATTGCTTTTTGTAACTGTGAAGACGATCTCCTCACGTTTCGCCTTCATTCCGTTTGCGATGGATGGGTAATAATGTTCCAATTGATGCAACAAACGATCCTTGTCGTCGCGCATATGCACCTCAGCAAAGCGCTCCATTGCAAAAAGCTGATCTATGGCATTACCTCCAACACTGGAAATGGCCTCCTCAAGTTCCGCTTTCATAAAGGCGGCTGCTTGCTCGAATGCTTTCTCCAATAAATCCTCTTTGTTTTTGACGAGTTTGTACAATGTCTTTTTCGATATTCCACAGCTGCTTGCAATCTGATCCATGTTCACACTCTTTACACCAAACTGCAGAAACAATTCGATGCTAGTGAACAATACGCGGGACAATTCAGATTCCATTTAATTCGATCAGTTAGGTACGGAGTTTACACGAGGATAACCCACTATGGAAACAAATGTTCTGAAAAATGTTTCCAATGTTTCCCCTTTTGAACAACTTTCGTGCCAAAGCCCGTGTTTTTTTGAAAAACATGCGTCAATCGTAATGAAATATCACGCCGAAATAGCATCTTTGTTCTAAACAAAGTAGAATCATGAGCATTAAACACCTCTTACAATCGCCACCTATCGGCACCAACATCACCGTCAAAGGATGGGTTCGCGCTTTTCGCAGTAATCGTTTCGTTGCCATTAATGACGGATCTACACTAGCGAACCTTCAATGTGTTGTCGATTTTGAAAAAGAGGACGAAAGCGAACTAAAGCGCATCACTACAGGATCGTGTCTTTCTATTTCCGGTCAGCTTGTAGAAAGCCAAGGAAAAGGACAAACGGTAGAAATCATTGTGGATTCGTTTGAAATTTTAGGCGACGCTCCTGTCGAAGACTATCCACTCCAACCAAAAAAGCACAGCTTAGAGTTTTTGCGTGATATCGCACATTTACGACCGCGCACGAATACCTTCAGTGCTGTCTTCCGTGTGCGTCATGCACTTTCATTTGCGATACACAACTACTTCAACAAAGAAGGTTTTGTCAACTGGCACAGCCCAATCATCACCGGGTCTGATGCCGAAGGTGCAGGTGAGATGTTCCGTGTCAGCACCCTGCCTGCCACAGGAGGCGACCCTGCTGAAGATTTTTTCGGCAAGGAAACCCATTTAACCGTAAGCGGTCAACTGGAGGGTGAATTAGGGGCATTGGCTTTAGGAAAAGTTTACACCTTCGGACCGACGTTCCGTGCAGAGAACTCAAATACAACGCGACATTTGGCAGAATTCTGGATGGTCGAACCCGAAATGGCGTTTCATGATTTAAACATGAATATGGACCTCGCGGAAGACTTTTTAAAATACTGTCTACGCTACATCCTGGACAACTGCCGTGAAGATTTAGCGTTCCTAGACAGTCGCTTTGCAGACGAGCAAAAAGGGAAGCCTCAGAACGAACGCGCGGAACAAGGGCTGATTGAGAAATTAGAATTTGTCGCCAACAACGATTTCGTACGTCTTTCATATACCGAGGCGATTAAAATCTTGAAGAACAGTAAACCGAACAAAAAGAAGAAATTCAAATACCGTATTGAAGAATGGGGTGCGGATCTTCAAAGCGAACACGAGCGTTTCTTGGTAGAAAAACACTTTAAGGCACCTGTAGTATTGTACGATTATCCAGCGTCCATTAAAGCATTTTACATGCGCTTAAATGAAGACGGGAAGACCGTACGTGCCATGGATATTCTTTTCCCTGGAATTGGAGAGATTGTTGGGGGTTCTCAGCGCGAGGAACGCTACGATGTGCTCAAAGAAAAGGTCGCTGCGGTTGGAATTCCAGAAGAAGAACTCTGGTGGTACCTGGAAACCCGAAAGTTCGGAACCTGTGTACACAGCGGTTTCGGTTTAGGCTTTGAGCGCTTAGTCCAATTCTCGACAGGCATGGGTAACATTCGTGATGTTATTCCATTCCCTAGAACTCCGGGTAGCGCAAACTTCTAAACACATACTCCTCCTAACTTATGCTAAAGCAAACTCTTGCACAAAAACTTCAACAGAAGCTGAGTCCACAACAGATTCAGCTGATGAAGCTTGTGCAGTTGCCCACGCAGAGTTTAGAGGCACGAATCAAACAAGAGATTGAGGAAAACCCTGCCTTACAGGAAGGAAAAGAAAAAGCCGAAGACACCTTTGAAAATGATGCTTCCGACGAGCGCGAAGTACGCGATTCTATGGAGGAAATTAATTGGGACGATTATCTTGGAGACGATGATACACCCGATTATAAAACTAAAGCCAATAACTACAGCTCAGACGACGAGTTGTATGAAGCGCCGGTCATCGTTAACGAAAGTTTTCACGACAGCCTCATTTCGCAATTGCGCCTTCGGGACTTAAATACCGAGGAGTTAGAATTGGCAACCTACCTCGTGGGTACAATCGATGACGATGGACTTTTGCGACGCGAACTCATAGATATCGTCGATGACTTGGCCTTTTCTCAAGGGGTGTTTACAGAAGAAAAGGAGCTGGAACGACTCCTCGAAATTATTCAAGACCTAGACCCACCAGGAGTCGGAGGTCGTGATTTACGTGAATGTTTGATACTCCAATTGGAACGTAAACGTCCTTCGTTCAAAGTGAATCTCGCCCTAAGCATTCTGGAAGATTATTTTGACAGCTTCGTGAAGCGCCACTATCAAAAATTGATGGACCGGTTAGGCGTCAATGAGGATGAACTCCGCGACGCTATCGAGGAGATCGGAAGACTCAACCCAAAACCAGGCGGTTCCTCCAATCTCAGTCGGCCTACAGAAAATGTCATACCCGATTACAACTTACAGATTGTAGATGAAGAGCTTGAGCTAACGCTAAACGGACGTAATGCTCCTGAACTAAGCTTAAGCAATCAGTACCGCGAAATGCTTGAGCACTATAAAGCCAGTAAGGAGAAAAATAAAGCGGAGAAAGAAGCCGCCTTGTTTGTAAAGCAAAAATTGGACAGTGCTAAATGGTTTATCGACGCCATTGTTCAGCGTCAACAGACTTTAATGCTCACGATGCAGTCCATTCTAAATTATCAACGCGATTATTTTCTTACCGGCGACGAACGCAAGCTTCGCCCTATGATTCTTAAAGATATTGCAGAAGAAATAGGTATGGACATATCTACGGTCAGTCGTGTGGCTTCGAACAAATACATTCAGACGCCATACGGTACATTTCTGATCAAACGGTTTTTCTCCGAATCCATGACCAATGCCGACGGTGAGGAGGTCAGTACCCGGGAAATCAAGAAGATTCTAGAAGACACCGTCGCTGAGGAGAACAAACGAAAACCCATGACCGACGACGCACTGGCAAAAATTCTAAAAGAAAAAGGTTATCCCATTGCCCGTCGTACCGTTGCTAAATACAGAGAACAGCTCGATATCCCAGTGGCAAGAATGCGAAAAGAACTCTAAATGCACGGTTTCAAACAAGGCTTTAGTCAGTTCATCAGCTACCTGTTTCATCCGGGAATTATGCCGACCGTTGGCGCCTTGTTTGTGCTTTGGTCTGTACCCGAAACGTATTCTTGGAGTACTATTTTCAAAATAACATCCACCGTCTTTGTGGGTACGTATGCCTCACCACTGATAGCGATCGTTTTATTTCGAACGACAAAAATCATCTCTAGTGTACACCTGATCAAACGTGAAGATCGCATCTATCCTTACATTACTGGTGCAGCCTGCGCATTAGCGACTGCTGCGTTTCTTAAAAAGGCCATGGCGCCTGAGGAAATATACCTAAGTGTTTACGGCACTGCATTCGTACTCATTGTGAGCACCATTCTCATCCCTTACTTCAAGAGTAGTGCACACATGGCCGGAGCAACCGGGCTCTTTGCCTTGTTTTTACGACTGCATCAGCGATACGGTTTAGGAGGCCCCGAATTCCTACTCCTTTTGTTACTCATATTAAGTGCTGTTGCTTGGTCCCGTATTAGTCTTAAAAGACACACGCTTCAAGAGCTTCTATCCGGCGGTTTACTAGGGTTTTCTACCGTTTACACATTACTCTCTCACTAAAGCTAAACGTTTACTCATTTCATTTGTGTAAGAGCAAGGAATTGAAGATATTTAAGGTTCAGTTATTCAGGCTTACAAACACTCACGTTCATGAAAACATTGTTTAGAACATTTTTTACTGCCATAGCACTCGTATTTTTCGTTCAAAATGCTTCGGCATCGCACAACGCTGGAGGTGACCTTCAGTACGAGTATGTCAGCTCGACCGGTAGCAGCCATAAATACAAAATTATCATGCGTCTGTACCGTGATAATAATGGTATCACATTACCGACAAGTGCAACCATTTACGCTTGTTCTGCAAACTATGCCACAGTAAGTACAACGCTAACAGAAACCACTCCATCAACGAGTGGCTCGGGAGTAGTTGCACCTACTTTGTTTGATTGTGTAAGTTCATCAAGTGCCGGTGTAACCATACACGTTGTAACCTATGAGGGAGAAATTACACTTCCCGGTAACGCTCCGGATTGGACCTTTGCTTTCTCTACCTGTTGTCGTAACCCTGCCGTAGATAACATCGTCAATCCTTCGTCTCAAGGTTTCTACATTGAGGCAAAGCTGAACAACCAGATCGGTCAAAACACATCTCCTGAATTTGTCAGTGAGCCTGTACGTGCATTCTGTACTGGACGTACTTTCAACTGGAAGCAAAGTGCTGTTGAACCAGACGGCGATTCTTTATACTACAGAATTACGCATGTTAAAGCTGGTGCAGGATCAAACTGTACTCCTACCAATATTAATTATGCAGCGGGCTGGACGTACGATCAACCCATTACCACATCCCCCGCGAACTCGCTTTACATGCATCCGAGTTCAGGATTAATCACTTTCAAGCCTTCAGCCGTTGAGATTGATGTAATGGCCGTCACAGTCGATGAATACCGTTACGACTCCGTTCTTTACGTTTGGCGTAAAATTGGTGAAGTAAACCGTGATATGCAGATTGCCATTGCTTCTGCGTGTACCCCGAATGCGCAAGCCGGAGTCCAGTTGGATTATCAGGCACCAGGGATTTATCAAGATCCAGATAATGGTCTTCCAACAGTAGATTACAACTGTTTAGATTCTACAGTAACCTTGAAATTCAAAGTAAAACTAGACTGTTCATCCATCTCTCCTGATGGAACAGACTTCCGATTAACGAAACCCGATGGTCAACCGCTCGCGATTGAATCCTTCACAGCCAACTGTGATAATAACTACGAAGCGACCCAAATGACCATTAAGCTGTTCAAACCGCTATCGAAAAACGGAAAATACTTCTTGTACTCGAAGGTTGGTAATGACGGAAATACCCTCTTGAATAAATGTGGTTTCCCGATGAATGAATTTGATACTATCCAGCTCAATGTAACAGGATGTTTCAATGCTATCTACGAAATGGAGAATGTAACCATCGAAGAAGATCAGAACCCAGTAATTGAGTGGAGTGCTGATACCTCGTCGTACCCAGATTACCTTTTCCAGGAGTGGCAAATCTTCCGCAAGGATCCAGGTCAGGCGCAATACCAGAAAGTTGGTACTGTTTTCAACCAATACAAATACGACTTTAAAGACAATCAAATTGGCTTTATTAAAGTGGACCAGGACAGCTATGAATACCGCGTTGACATGAAACTCAACGATGACATGCAAGGAGAAACGAACAGTATTGCAAGCGTGCTTCTCGAACGTAGCAACGGTATGGTACCAATCATTGATCCTGATACTATTCCTGTAGACCTGATCTGGAACCAGTACAATGGATGGGCTGTTGATAGTTATACGGTGTTCTTACAAGAGAAAATTGGCGGAACTTGGATGGGCGAATGGATTCACGACCATGTAGCTTCCCCTCAAAACCCTGTTCTCGCACCAGATACAACCTACCGTATGTTCTTAGAATTAGCGCCGGGTGAATACCGCGTGTGTATCAGAACTACAGATCCTGTAGATACGCAGTACACGGCCTATTCGAACTGTTTACCAATCATCATTAACACGCCTCCTTACCCTGACACCGTGGTAGTTCCGAACTTCATTACTCCAAACGGTGATAATGTAAATGATGGCTTTATCATACAGAACATTGATGATTACAAGGACCTAAGCCAGTTGACCATTTACAACAGATGGGGCGATCGTGTATGGCAGAGCGAATACCTGTACGATAATGCCAACCCATGGCGCGGTACCAACCAAAACGGTACGAAGCTAGCAGACGGTGTATACATGTATACTTTAGAATTAGTGAATGCTTCCGACGACTATGAATATTCAGTCAACGGTACAATCACTATTATGGATGCCCAATAGCATTCTTAATAACGTAGTCCCCACTCGTTAAACACGAGGACACTGGCCCGGCCCCAAAGGGAGCCGGGCCTTTTTTATCTTTGAAGCATGGCTGACAGTATCCACATCACGAATTTGCTGAAAACCCTTCCGAACAAACCGGGGGTGTATCAGCACATGGATAAAGCCGGCAATATTCTCTACATCGGAAAAGCTAAAGATCTCAAAAAGCGTGTGAGCTCTTACTTTACGAAAAGTGTGACTAGCGCGCGCATCGCCGTTATGGTAAAGAAAGTAGCGGATATAAAGGTGATCGTCACAGATTCAGAAGGAGATGCACTTCTGCTAGAAAACAACCTCATAAAAGAGCACCAGCCTCGTTACAATATCAACCTTAAAGACGATAAAAGTTACCCCTACATTACCATACGTCGAGAACGGTTTCCTCGTATTTATGGACTACGCAATATTATCAGAGATGGGAGTGAATACTATGGGCCTTACCCGAATGTAAAGGCCATGAAGGCGGTTCTTGAGCTGATCCGTCAGATGTATCCGACCCGTACCTGTAAATACAATCTGAGCGAGGAAAATATTGAAAAAGGGAAATTCAAAATTTGCCTTGAGTATCATATTGGAAATTGTAAAGCCCCTTGTGAAGCATTGCAAACGGAAGAGGAATATGAGGCGGATGTAAGCGCCGCACGTAATATTATCAAAGGGCAGCTAAGTGCCGTTAAAAAGCATTTAAAGGGGCGCATGATGAATCATGCCGAAGCTTTAGAATTTGAGCAAGCGCAATTATGCAAGGAGAAATTGGACGCATTAGAAAAATATGCCGCAAAGAGTACAGTGGTAAGTAATCAACTCACCAATATCGACGTGTATAGTGTTAGTATGGACGCTGAGTTTGGTTACGTGAACTACTTGCAGGTTATTGAAGGAGCCATTGTCCAGAGTTATACCGTAGAAATCAAGAAAAAATTGGAAGAAGAGCCGCAGGATTTTCTTCATATCGCAATTCCTGAAATCCGCTCTCTCTTTGGCTCTACCTCGCGTCTAATCTATACTTCGCATCCGGTTAATCTGCTCATAGAGGGAAGCACATTTACCGTTCCGCAGAAAGGTGAAAAACGTAAACTCATTGAATTGAGCATTAAAAATGCCATGTATTTCCGTCAAGAAAAACTGAAGAATATTCAGATTGTTGACCCCGACCGTCATGTGAAACGCATTATGACGCAAATGAAGCAAGACTTGCGCATGCCTGTTGAACCGAGACATATTGAGTGTTTCGATAATTCGAATATCCAAGGGACAAATCCAGCAAGTGCTTGTGTGGTTTTTAAAGACGGTAAGCCTTCAAAAAAGGACTACCGAAAATTCAACATCAAAACGGTAGAAGGTCCAGACGACTATGCTTCCATGGAAGAAGTGGTGCACCGCAGATACCGTCGACTTCAAGAAGAAGGTGAATCATTGCCGCAGCTTATTGTGATTGATGGAGGTAAAGGTCAGTTAGGCGCTGCACTTAAAGCTTTAGAGCGACTAGGACTTCGCGGGAAAATCACCATCATTGGAATTGCAAAAAGGCTGGAAGAACTCTATTTCCCTGGAGATCCATATCCTTTGCATTTAGACAAACGTTCAGAAACCTTGAAGATCATTCAGCAAGCTCGGGATGAAGCACACCGGTTCAGCTTAAATCACCACCGTTCACGCCGAAGCAAGGGTGCGTTTAAAAGTGAGCTAGAAGGGATTAAAGGGATAGGTCCGGAAACCATCAAAGACCTTATCAAGGTTTTTAAAAGCGTTAAGAACATTAAAGCGGCTACTCCTGAGCAATTGCAGGAGGTCGTAGGTCACTCAAAAGCAGGGATTCTTACTTCCTATTTTTCGTCGATCAAATAGGTCTCCCAGCTGACGTGAAAGAAAAGCACGGCGGTTTCGTCGCGTTCGTTGAAATATTGAATCATTCGTGCTACCGTAGCAACGATTTCCTTCGCCTTTTCGATGCGCTCTTTGAGAATCACTTCGATACTATCAATATAAATGGCAACGCCCTCGCCACTTACGCTCATGTCTTCAGGATCTTTTTCTTCTTCATCCTCTTGACCTAAAATCTTTACAATAGGCCAATTCAATTGAGCTGCTTTGAGCTCCTGACGAACCTCATCAGAATCTACGACAAATTGTACAGACGTTCCTTCAAACATAGCGGTGTTATTTTCTACAAAGGTCAGATAAAATCACTGATATCGTCTAAACCTTTCTTAGAAATGTCTGGCACCTCTGCACCATCGGCAGGATACCCCACGGGTAAAAGTAAAAAGGGTTTTTCATTTGAGGGACGGCCCAATATTTCAGAGAGAAATCCCATTGGGGATGGTGTGTGAGTCAAGGTGACTAATCCTGCAGCGTGTATGGCGGCTATTAAGAATCCACATGCAATGCCTACGCTCTCTTGCACGTAATAATTCTTCGCTTTCGAACCGTTAGCTTCCACATCGTAATTCTTTCGGAAAACTACGATGAGCCAGGGCGCATCCTCTAAAAATGGTTTTTCCCAATCAGTAGCAAATGGCTTGAGATCCTGGAGCCATTCTTCTGTTGCACGGCCTCCGTAGAAAGCTTTTTCTTCCTCTTCCGCAGCCTCACGTATTTTTCTCTTTACCTCCGGATTTTGTACTGCGACAAAATGCCAAGGCTGTTTGTTTGCTCCTGAAGGCGCGGAAGCCGCTAAGCTGATAAGACGTTCTACAGTCGTTCGAGAGACTTGCTTTTTGCTATACATACGCAGGCTGCGTCTGGTCTGAAGTGCCGTTTCAAAGTTTTCAAACAATGCATGGGCATCCTTATCAGATGAAGGCCAAGGTGTATATGGTCGAAATTTAGGTTCCATGACCCTAAAATAAGGCTTTAGTCGTCGCTGAGGACTTTACCATCTTCGATGCTTATGATTCGACGTGCTTTTTTAATCACACGATCGTCATGGGTTGCAAAAACAAAGGTCATACCCTCCTCTTTATTCAACCGCTCCATAATATCTAATAGGTTCGCCGTACTCTGCGAATCAAGATTTGCTGTAGGTTCATCGGCCAACACAAATTGAGGTTTCGAAGCCAATGCTCTGGCAACGGCAACGCGCTGCTGTTGGCCGCCTGAAAGCTGGCCTGGCCTTTTATCTTCCTTTCCCTTCAGTCCAACTGCTTCGAGTAATTGTTGCGCGCGTGCTTCGCGTTCCTCCTTCGGTCGGTCTTGCAGAAGCATAATAAAACTTACATTCTCCTGGGCAGAAAGTACTGGAATCAGGTTGTAGGCTTGAAAGACAAACCCAATATTGCGCAATCTAAAGTCGATCAATGCATTTTCACTCAACGTGGTAATGTCCACCCCTCCAATAGCAATGGATCCTGCCGTTGGCTGGTCGAGCCCCCCGAGCATATTAAGCAAGGTAGTTTTCCCACAGCCCGACGGCCCCTTAAGCGCCGTAAACTCGCCTTGCGTTATGGTAAGGCTAATGCCGTTGACGGCGTGAACAGGAACAGCACCATCATAGACCTTTTCTAGGTTTTTTACTTCGATAACAGGTTTACTCATAACTTAATGACCACGAATGGCTTCTACTGGATTCAATTTAAGCGCTTTAATTGCGGGTAAAATGGAGGCAATCAAAGCCGTTGTTATTACCATTACAGCAATAATGAGGTAATAGCTGGGAACGATTTCAGGATAAATTAGACTTTGTACGCCCAATTCTGCCAAGCCTTCCTGCTTACTGGATAAATCTATACCAATGCGCATCATTGCTCGCGTACTCAAATCG
Organism: Schleiferiaceae bacterium; assembly: GCA_965204625.1. Lineage (GTDB taxonomy): Bacteria > Bacteroidota > Bacteroidia > Flavobacteriales > Schleiferiaceae > UBA10364. Next base: position 168,866 of record CBDBET010000005.1, on the reverse strand, counting down.
CCAAGAATGATCCCGATAGGACCGCCAACGAACCCCAACATCAATGTTTCAACCAGGATCATTAAGAAAAGCTTGCGCTTATTCATTCCAACAGCCATGAGCATGCCCAGTTCTCTGCGGCGTTCCAATATGGCCATAAGCATGTTGTTGATAATCCCAAAAAGAAGTGCCATCATGATTATACCTAAAACCAATACGAGCATGATGGCCATCATATCATCCGCAAAGCCCAGTTCTGGACGCACCTGTTTCCAGGACTTCACCGCTAATCCTGCAGGCATGGCAGCTGCCAACGCACCCGCTTTTTCTTCGGTATCCACAGTCTCCTGAAAACGTACCAATACCTCGTGTACTAATGGAGTGCCTAAAGATTTTTCTAAATCCTCGTGATGCACGTACAAGTGAAACTCATCCCAAGTGGCATTCAACGTTTTATAGATCCCTGAAATTCGAAACGAGGCTCTGTTAAGATTCCCTTCCGAATCTTGAAAAGTCAGGACTACTTTGCTTCGTAACTTTAATCCCAATCGTTTTGCTAATTTTTCGCCGATTACTAGTCGATTGCGACCAGTAGCTTCAAAGAAATCGCCTTCTACCATGTAGTCGGCCAAAGTCGTTTGAAGGCGCTCTTCTTCTGGCCAAATGCCCATAATCCGGACTGCCCGGGCACTTTTGGTAGAATTGATCATTCCTCCTAATACCGTACGTTGTGCAGTGCCACTTACAAACGGCAAAGCTTCTACGCTTTTACGCAGGGCAACTACTGCTGAGGAATCCGCGACCACGGCATTGGATAACGGTTCGGCATCAAAATCTTCATGGTGAATCTGCGCATGTCCGGTAGTCGTTCCAATGGCGGATGCCGTGCGCTCATTATTCATTCCAAAAGAGAAACCTATGATGAGTAAACCCGCCCAAATTCCTGTCGCAATGGACCCAATAACAATAAAGGAGCGCACCTTCGCACGCCAGATATTTCGCCAAGCCACTTTCAAAATCATGCGCGCATACTTTTAACCGGGTTCAACTTCATGATTTTCCACACAGCATAACTGCTTACTAACACACCGATAACGAAGACGATCGCGCCATGATTCAAATTAATAATGAATGAGGTGGTGGTATAAAGTTTAGGTTCAAAATCGAATTGTTCAATGGCTTCCTTCATCTGCCCACTTAGATCGATGGGGTTGTATTTAAAGTAAAATTGGACCGGTTTAACCGCGGCCATTCCCACTACCGCACCACCAACGAGTAGCATTAAATTTTCCAAAACCGTTACCGCAGCCAACGTTGTTTTACGCATGCCTATACTCACCAAAATGCCAAACTCACGTTCCCGCTCGCTTACCATCATGATGACTGTCCCGAGCAAAACGAAGGATATAATGAAGTAAAGAATGGTTACAAAAATTTGACCTCCGGCCATATCTGCTTCAATAGTTTGGACCAATTCTGGAAACAATTGTTCCCAGTCTAACAATTCAAAATCTGAGCTTAGTAGTGGCTCAATTGACGCTTTGACTTCAGCGAAATCCGCATTGGGTTCTAAATCTACTACTACTGTCGTTAAAAGCCCAGAGGCGTTGTACATCCACTGCGCCGTCTCCAGTGGCAATACAACGAGCTGTTTATTGAGTTCAGGATTCGATATTTTGGCAACCCCAGCGACCATGAACTGGCCGTAGGCGCTTGCCCCGCGATAACCTTGTCCCAAAAACATAAGAGAATCTCCAACCGCCACGTGTAAATATTCTGCAAGTCCCTCTGAAACAACTACCTCATTAGAGGCAGGTGCGAAGAGGCGGCCGTCAATCAATTGGTCCGTAAGGCGCAAGCCGGACAATTCTTCCTCCGGACGAATACCCAGCACCAAACTGCCCCTATTACTTTCACCCGTGCTCACTAAAGAAAAACTCTCCAACCTGGGTACGAGCGAACGAACACCGGGTACATTTTCCATTGCGTCCCAGTCTAATGTTGTCTCGTCCATACTCAAATCCAGACTCTGGTCTCCCCAAAATCCTTTTTGATGCACTTGTAAATAGCCAAAGTTGTTTGCAACAATATCACTGACCATATGTTCCCACACACCCACTTGAAAGCTGCGAAGTACTACAGCGAAAATCACACAAAACATAACTGCCGCTATGGTGATGATACTTCTTCCTTTGTTACGCCAAATGTTACGCCAGGCTAGTTTGAACATTATTCGACCCGTTTCATGTTACTGCGCTCGAAAAATCCTTCTTCAAAAGTCGGATTAAAGTTGAGCGCCTTGTAAGTCATTTCGGTAAATTTTCCCTCTTCCTCAGCTGGGGTAATTCGTAATACTGAAGGCAATGTTCTACCACCAAAAGATTTGATTTCAGTCGCTTCGAGCGTGGTGATTAGGTATTCGTCTTCATCGTAAAATTCTGTACGTAATTGGAGAAATTCGTCCACAGATACGAAAGTCACCACCTGGCCCCAAACTACTGCAGCATCTGCCTTAGGCGTCAGTGCAATTTTAAAGCAATTCGTACCATTCACAGACGTTATACCTAGTAAGCTCGGGGTGTAATCTTCCACCAACGAACCGGCATTAATCAACGCATCATTCGTGAAATCTGTACCCATCCAGCTCTGTACCATTGCCGCCGGTAGCGCAACAATTTTTTTGATGCCCGGCACAAAATGCCAAACGTCTTCACCGTTGCGAAGAAATACGGTTCCTTTTTCACGCGCCGGTCCGGTGATTAAAATCATGGTTTTATCTAATCCCTGATTCCAAATTTTCGCTTCCATCGTGCGTTCCCAGCGAGGGCGGACGGTACGAATACTGACCTCAGCAGAGAGATCTGCACCCGATAATTTAGCTTCTGCTTTTTGGAGAATAGAACTGGGGTTCTGCGCAGTTAGTGCCGAAGTAAAACATAGCAGAAGTAAGGTCTTGAAAACTTTAGTCATTATCATCGTGAGTCTACTGTACTAACGCAATGCCACTGTGTAAGTTTGCGTAGCCTTAGGTTAATTTTTGGGCTAATTTCGCCATGGTCTTTTTCGCAGATTTTCCTTCATACATCACCTCATAAACGGCTTTGACAATAGGCATTCTAACCTCCTGCTTTTTACGAATTTTTGCCACCAAGGCGGCGGCATAATAGCCCTCAGCAACCATGGTCATCTCAGCTTTTGCGCTTTTGACGGTATAGCCTTTACCGAGCATGTTCCCAAGCATTCGGTTTCTAGAAAATTGGCTGTAACAGGTCACTAATAAATCGCCCAGATAAGCGCTTTTCTTTATGTTGATACGGCCTTCGCACGTACTCTTCATGAAGCGGCGCATCTCGCGCGCTGCATTCGAAATAAGTACCGCTTGAAAATTATCTCCGTAACCTAAACCGTGGCACATCCCTGCCGCGATAGCATAGATGTTCTTCATTACCGCGGCATATTCTGTACCGTAGATGTCCTTGCTGAGCGTGCATCTTACGTAGTGACTCTGTAAAACGCTTGCTACCTTTTTAGATACGCTTGCGTCTAAAGCCGCAACTGTCAGAAAACTTAAACGCTCCAGTGCTATTTCTTCTGCATGACAAGGGCCAGTAATGACCACAATGTGATCTTCCGGCACGCCAACTACTTCTCGAAGATATTCTCCAACAATCATGTTCTCATCTGGAATAATGCCCTTTATGGTCGAACACACCAGTTTTCCATCAAGCGCACCTGTATTCATATTCGACAACACCTCTTTAACAAAGGCGCTTGGAACGGCGAAGATGACAATATCACAACCTGCTATAGCGGAATTAATATCCGTAAAGATCTCTACACTTCCCTTATCAAAAGCTACCGAAGAGAGGTAACGTGGATTATGGTGATACTCCCGAATATGTGCCGCACTCTCTTCATTATGCATCCACCAGTGGCAAAGACCTGTGTTTTCACTTACCATTTTTACTATGGCAGTTCCAAAAGAGCCCCCACCTATAACCGCTACTTTCGGGTATATTTCAGATTGAACTTCCATTAGAATGTAATTTCCGATTCAATAACGTCGCCATCCCTCGAATAGCTGATAGAAGTCGTGTCACCCTTCTTAAACGCACCTAATGCTGTCATATAGGCATAAATATCGTCGATAGTAATATCGCCAATCTGAAGGATGATGTCTCCCGCCTGTAAGCCTGCATTTGCACCAGGACGGCCTTCTGTTGCACCGTCTATTCTGAGTCCGGGACCACCGAAGAGGTAATCGGGTATTACTCCCAAAGTCACAGAGAAGTTGGGCGTTGTTTTTTGTTCGGAAGATGTGGTTCGCTGAAAGCTCAAACGTTCATAGTTCGCTGAACGCGCAGTAATGGTATACACCAAAGAAGCAAGTTTTGCCATGCCTTTATAATTGATCTTATCGGCATCGTCTGTGGGTTTGTGATAGTCATTGTGGGTCCCTGTGAAGAGGTGCAATACCGGTAAGTCTTTGTAGTAGAAAGAGGTTTGATCCGACGGGCCTACGCCGGCAGGATCTTTTTTAATGTCCAGACCATGAATAGGGGTATCTAAAATTCCATCCCATTCTGCGGCAGTTCCTGTTCCGGAAAGTTGAAGGCGATTATCGCGTAATCTACCCACCATATCACTGTTAATCATGTATTCAATCCCCCTTAGCGGAAAGGTGGGATGGTTTGTCCAATATTTTGATCCGATCAAGCCCAATTCCTCAGCGCTATAGAATTGTATCAAATAATTATAATTCGTGTCTTTACGTTGAGCATAATAGCGCATTACCTCCAATAGAAGGGCTGTTCCGGAACCGTTATCGTCTGCGCCATTGTGAATTGCAGCGGGGCCTTTGTACAAACTATTTTCGCCTCCCATTCCGAGGTGATCGTAATGTGCTCCAAGCACTACGGTTTTGCGCTTGTTGTTGTGGATGTATCCAACCACGTTGTAACCATCGCTATAGCGTTCAGACATCATCACCGACATGGCTACTTTCTGTGTGCGTTTCATAAGTTTCCCTGCCCATTTTTCGTTTCTCACAAAGAATACGGGTACTGCAGAAGCGTTGATACTTTTAAAGAATTCTCGCGTATCTGAAGCGGTACCTTCAGGATTGATCAGCAACACTCCTGAGGCGCCTTTTTCTATGAGATTGGCTACACGTTCATTTAAGCTATGGTAGGCGGCATAGGCGCTGTGTGGATGGATACCGTCCGGAGAACTTACGTTCATCACAGCGATTTTACGTTCTACCTCTAGCCCTTCAAAATCATCATATGTTCCATCTTCTGTTGTAATGCCATAGCCAACATAAACCGTTTTTTCGTCTACAAGGCCCGTCGTGGCGCTTATGGAAACCGGATAGAAATCTTCATGACCTGCTAAATGAGATTTACCTATCCATAGTTTAGTAAATCCATAATTTACCTCAGCATATTCTGGAACAGGAAACTTCTGGAAATAGCCGTTTTCGCCCATAGGTTCAATACCGTATTCCAACATTTTTCCTACAATATAGTCCCGAGCAACGTCTGCTTCAGGTGTACCTGGCTTTCGTCCTTTTAGCGCATCTGACGACAAGAAAAATAAGTCTCTTTCCATGCGCTTTGTAGCGCTCGGATCAATGGGGATTTCTTGCGCACATACGCTCGCTGGAAGGACGCTCGTTAAAAGTAAAGCTAGGGTAAGGAACTTGTTCATGAGTTCATTTTTGTTTCCTTACAAAGGTAGCGACCAAAGACTATATTTGAATTGTGAGCAACGGAATGAAAGCACTTGCTAGTCAAACGGCGATTTACGGCGTAAGCAGCATCTTAGGAAGGATGATCAATTTTTTATTGGTCCCCCTACAGACTGCTGTCTTAAGCCAGTCTGCATATGGAATTAACGTTGATTTTTATTCTCTCATCGCCTTCCTTATTGTCGTCGTCACCTTTGGAATGGAGACCGCGTATTTCAGGTATTCTGAACAAGAGGGCTTCGACGAAGGCAAAGTTTTCGGAGCGGGTTTAGCTATGATTGCACTGGTATTAGCCAGTTTAGGACTCTTCGTTTTATTTTTTGAAAATGATTTACTCGTTGCCCTGCGATGGCAAGAATCGCCTGAATACCTCTATTATTTCATTGCTATTTTGGCGTTGGATGCACTGAGTGCATTGCCTTTTGCTCGACTTCGCAGAACAAACAAAGCGGTCCGGTTCGCTGGAATAAAATTGGCCTTAATTTTCTCCAACGTACTCATTAACCTCTATATTTTCCTACCGGCCTATTGGGAATTGCAGGGCAGTGTCGGCTATTGGTCTCACGAAATGCGTGGAGTGGGCTACATTTTTGTCGCCAACTTTTGGGCGGCAGTACTAATGTTTGCACTGCTGCTTCCTACCTTATTTCCGTTGCAACTCAACTTAGATAAAAAGTACGTCAAAACCCTTTTGGCCTTTGGTATTCCTCTTCTTATTGGTGGGCTGGCGGGTATTGCTAACGAGATGCTCGATCGCCAATTATTGAAATACCTCCTTCCCAAGGAAACCGCATATGCTGGCGTTGGAATCTACGGAGCGGTTTATAAAATCTCTATCTTTTTAATCCTCTTCAACCAAGCGTTCCGGTATGCAGCGGAACCATTTTTCTTTAAAAATGCAAAAACTAAGGACGGACCAGAACGAATGAGTACCGTTATGAATGGGTTTGCTTGGGTCATGTGCGTTGGATTCGTGTTGATCATTTCGGGTCTGGATTACCTCAAGTATTTTGTGGATGAAAAATTTTGGACCGGACTGCAACTGGTTCCCATCTTACTTTTAGCCAATGTTATCTTAGGCATCAACACCAACCTAAACGTGTGGTATAAAGTGAGCGACAAAACAGTCTACGGAATCTACATCACTTTTGTGGGCTTAGTCATCACCGTTGTTGGCAATGTGATCCTCATTCCCGTTTTAGGAATTCTTGGCGCAGCATTTACCACATTGGCTGCCTATTTTGCCATGTTTATAGCTAGTGCATTATGGGGCAGTAAACACTATCCAGTACCTTATCGTTGGAAGAAAATTGGGGCCTTCGTAGGCTTCGCCTGCCTTGTGGTGTTTATCTTGCATTACACGAATTGGGCCCCCGGGCCATTTAGAGTTTTAGGCGGTATAATCTATCTAGGAATTATGCTTTTTTGGGAACGAAACGGACTTCTTAAATTCGCAACGAGAAAATGAAGATCAACGTAATCTACAGTGGCAAGCACGAACTGCCGCAATTCGAAACTGCACAAAGTGCAGGTATGGATATCCGGGCGAATATCGATGCGTCCGTTACACTACAACCGGGCGATTATACGCTCATCCCCACAGGTATTAAAATGGCATTACCAGACGGCTTTGAAGCACAAGTGCGCCCGCGGAGCGGGCTCGCCTTTAAACATGGAGTCACTGTATTGAACAGTCCTGGAACTATTGATGCAGACTACCGCGGAGATGTTGGTGTGTTATTGATCAACCATGGCAAGCAACCTTTTGTCATTGAAGATGGCATGCGTATTGCACAACTGGTGATTGCACAATACACCCAGTTTGACTGGAATGAAGTAATTGATTTAGATGAAACCGCTCGTGGCGCCGGAGGATTTGGCAGCACAGGCAAACAATAAAAACCAACCAAAAAAACCTAAGAACAGATGAAAATTATTGTCCCAATGGCTGGTCGCGGCTCCAGACTAAGACCACATACGCTAACCGTACCGAAACCGCTTATCCCTATCGCAGGAAAGCCTATTGTGCAGCGGTTGGTCGAGGATATTGTGAGCGTTTGTGGTGATAAAAAAGTGACTGAAATTGCCTTTATCATAGGGGACTTCGGAGCTGAAGTGGAAGCCAATCTTATCAAAGTAGCCGAAGACCTCGGCGCGAAAGGAAGCATCTATTACCAAGACAAACCGCTCGGTACTGCCCACGCCATTCACTGTGCTGCAGATAGTATGGACGATGAGATTGTAGTCGCCTTTGCAGATACCCTGTTCCGCGCAGATTTCACACTAGATACTGAAGCTGATTCTGTGATTTGGGTGAAGCAAGTGGATAATCCCTCTGCCTATGGCGTTGTTCAGTTCGGTGAAGATGGAACCATCAATAATTTCGTTGAAAAACCGCAAGAGTTTGTTTCCGATAAAGCTATTATAGGTATCTATTATTTTAAAGATGGGCCAGGTTTGCGTAGCGAACTAAAGCACATTCTCGATAACAATATCATGGATAAAGGGGAATACCAACTCACCGATGCATTGAGCTCTTTGCTTGCACAGGGGAAAGTGTTCAAGCCCGGAACCGTGAACGATTGGATGGATTGTGGTAATAAAGCAATTACCGTGGAAACCAATAGTAAAATGTTAGGCTACCTCGAGGGTAAACCTGAACTGCGCGGAACCAACATTACCTTAGAAAATTCGACCATTATTGAACCCTGTTACATCGGTTCTAACGTGGCGCTGAAAAACGCGACTGTAGGCCCGAACGTGAGTTTAGGTAATGATTGTGTGGTTGAAGACGCAACGATAGAAGGTTCGTTAATTCAGACGGAAACGACGATTAAAAATATTCACCTTAAAGACAGTATGATCGGCAACAAAGCCCATGTCGACGGGAAGTGGACTTCACTATCTTTAGGTGATTTTTCAAGAATGGACTAATGCACAAAACGCTGGCCCTATTTGGGGTACTTTTATTCACAGCATCACTTTATGCGCAAGGCCCTTCGGAAGAGGGGCCTTCTGCGTTAAGCGGAACCTTCTATAAAGCCGAAACCTACCGCATCACAGGAAGGACTGAACTAGCAATGGAGCTGTACGAAGGGCTAGTAAAGGACCCGGTATATAGGGAAACGGCCTTGTACCAATTGGCCCGAATGCATTTTGACCAGAACCAATTTTTCCAGGCCTTCGATCTCGCATCCGTTGGTGTGGAATCCTATCCTACGAATCTTTGGCTGCTGCGAATCAAAGCACAAAGCGCAAAAAACATAGGCGATTTTAAAACGGCAGGGCGCTCCTTTGAAGCACTCTATTCTGTAGCTCCACATCAACCTGAATATCTTTTTGAAAGTTACAGCACGTACCTAGAGGGGCGACTTTTTCTTGGTGCCTTGGATGTACTCTCGAAAATTGAAAATCTCGAAGGAACCACACCTGAGTTGGTTCAAGATCGAGCGCGATTGTACTTGCAACTCAACGATTCTAAATCTGCCGAACGTTGTTTTAAAACTGCCATTGAAGATGCCCCAGATGTACCGGAATACAGAGGCTTACTAAGCCAATATTATGATGGGAATGGGAAAACAAAAAAAGCGGTTAAAGTACTCAGTAAAGCGGTTGAGGCGTTCCCTGAAAACGGTGCGTTACATATGGAGTTGGCCCGTATGGCTCAAAAAATAGACCACACTGAGGCGGCCTTTTACCACATGGAACAAGGACTGCTACTAGAAGGCGTCCCGCTAGAAGATAAAGTCCCCGTGGTGATGAGCATCTATGAGAACAGAGAAAGTCCCTCTTTTAAAGCCTTATTTGATCGTGTTTTTCCTGTCCTCGAAAGCGCTTATTCAGGTCGCATTGAGCTCGTTTTGCTCACAGCGAAAATTCACATTCAAAACGAACGTTTGCACGAAGCTTTAGAAGGGTATCTCACGGCTATCTCAATGAATCCCACAAACTACGCATTGTATCAAATGGCGTATTCATTGAGCCAGGAAGTTGGTGATTTAGATGGACAAATCGCTTTACTAGAAAGCATCGAAGAAAACTTTAATGCAGACGAGGATATACTGGAAGGGCTCGTCTTCGAATATTACAATGTGGGGCGTTGGATATCGTGTGGGCGTTTGGCAACAGCACGGGCCGAAATGACACTGGATCCTGAGGTCGCGGGGAATTTATATGCCCTTGCGGGAACGGCCTGGTTCCAGTTGGATTCCTCTGAATTAGGTGCCGAGGCATATGAAAAAGCATTGGCCCTAGAACGTAGCGCTACAACACTGAATAACTATGCGTGGGATATAGCAACGCATGACGGAAACCTAGAAGTTGCATTGCAATTGACCATAGAATGTAATGCCTCGGTTGCGCTTGAGCCTACGTTTTTAGATACTTGGGCATGGGTATTGTATAAAATGGGTCGGTATGCAGAAGCACAGGCTAAAATCGAACTAGCTTTGCAACTTCTCGACGAGGCCGATCGCGCGGGCACATATATACATGCTGCGAAGATCGAACAAGCTCTTGGAAATGAAGAGAAAGCAAAGGTCTATAGAAAGAAAGAGGCCCTCTTAAAACAGTTATAATGCACGACGGACCGGGGCATATATTGAGGATTACAGCACACCTTTTTGTGGGTGTCGCTTTAGCTGTGCTCACAGGCTGTGGCGGTCCTTTATCTGTCGAAAAGCCACTGCGCAGGGAGAAAATTAGCGACGGTGTATCACGGAAGATTATCGTTGAAGATCGCTTTGCATGGACACAAATTTTTACACGCATCTCAGCTGAAACGCCGGACGGAGAGCAACGCTTTCGCGTTCAGGTTCGTTCGAGACAAGACAGTATTCTCTGGGCAGCTATTTCCGACGATATGATTGGTTTACGCGTGGGGAAAGCCATTGTGATTAACGATAGTGCAGCCTTTTCTTCCACACTTCTTGGTGTTGAGTGGACCGGCTCCGCACATGATCTCGCGGACGTAACCGGCATTGAGGTCCCCTTTCAATATTTGAACAGGCTTTTGCGCGGACAACTAATAGGAACCAACGATGCCATGCGGTATCGATACGACGCCAACGGTGATCACTGGGTTACACAATACGCTATAAGCAGAGGCCGTTCAGTCACTGTGGCTTTAGATAGGGACTTACGGATGAATTACGTGCTTATTGAAGATCCCCTGGAATCGGTTTTTATTCAATACAAAAGCGTGGATGAGGAGACCGGATATCCGTCGGTAATCGAAATTACTATTAAAAGCCAACCGGGTTACAAAGTCACCATTGAAGTTACAGAAATCCGTACTGGAGGACCTTTTAATACACCATTCAGTTTGTAATGAAGAGGCTTTTATTCGTATTTCTGATCATTCTAACTACTGGTTTGCAAGCGCAAACTAAAGAAGAATTGCAGCGACAGAAAGTGCTGCTGCAAGACCAGATTGATCTGGCGAGCGAATTACTCTTGAAGACTAAAAATACCAAAGAGGCAAGCCTTTCGGAACTTCAAACTTTGAATCAAAAAATAGAGGCGCGCAATAAGCTCATCAGAACGATGGACCGTCAAATTCGTTCGATTGACCGGGAAGTAATGCGTAAAGCCAAAGAGATTAAGAACCTCGAAATACGTGTCGATTCTTTAAAGAGCGATTATGCGGATCTTATTAAGCTCGCACAGCGTCAGCAAAAGCCGCGCGATCAAATACTCTTTATTCTAAGCTCAAGCAGTTTCGCTCAAGCCGCGAAGCGCATGCAATACTTCAAAGATATGGCTGCCTATCGCGAGCGACAGGTACAACAGATAGCTGTTGCTCAGGAAACTTTAGCACGCGAACGAGAAACGCTCATCGCCAAAAAGGCCGAGAAAATTCAAGTTCAAACAGCCCAAGAAGGAGAAAAATTAGCGCTACAAGCAGATGCTCAAGTTCAAGAAACGACGGTGCAAAATCTACAGTCAAAAGAATCAACACTAAAGAAGGATATTGATAAAAAGCAGCGCGAAGCCCAGCAATTAGAGCAACAAATAAAACGCATCATAGCCGAGGAAATGCGCAAAGCTAAAGAGCGGGCAGAACGAAGCAGTTTAGAGGGTGAGGCTAAAGAATTAGGGCTTGTTTCAGGTAAAGATTATTCGAGGCGCACCTCAAATAAGGCGTTGAAAAAACTTATTGATAAAACCCGTGCTGCAAAGGGGCTAGATGTCCGAGATGATGGGCCGTCTTTTGCGATGACTCCCGAGGCCCGGGCACTGGCAAATAATTTTGCCTCAAATAAAGGTGCGCTTCCTTGGCCTGTAGAACGTGGCATTATCACTGGGAAATTTGGTAAACATCCGCACCCCATAGTTAAAGGTGTAATTGTGGATAATCCGCATATCGAGATCACGACAGAAGAAAACGCAATAGTTCGGTCGGTATTCGAAGGTGAAGTCAGTTCGGTCGTGCCTATTCCTGGGGCCAATGTAATGGTCCTTGTACGTCACGGTAATTACTTCACCGTTTACAGCAATCTCATTAATGTCAAGGTGAAAGCCGGCGATGTAGTCAGCCTAAAAGAGCCCATTGGGACCGCCTTTACAGATGAAGAAGGAAAGACTATGGTCCAATTGGGCATCTGGAAAGATGCCTATATTCAAGACCCTAATCCCTGGCTCGCAAAATAGAAAACAATGTCAAAAATTTACTACCTCAGCACGTGCGACACTTGTAAGCGAATCATGAATCAATGGAGTCTTGACGGTGTTCAGTTACAAGATATTAAGCACGAACCTATCACTGAAAAGCAGGTAGATGAAATGATAGCTTTAGCGGGATCCGCTGAAGCGCTCTTTTCAAAACGTGCGAGGAAGTACAAGGAATTGGGTCTTAAAGACAAAACACTGAACGGTGGCGACATTCGGGCGCTTATTCTAGAAGAATACACCTTCTTGAAGCGTCCTGTATTGATCCACGACGGTGCTATTTTCATCGGTAATAGTCCTAAGGTAGTCGCTGCTGCAGCGGCGGCACTAGCATAAGGCATGGAGGCAGTCGCGAGAAAAACAGTACTAATTGCGCATCTCGCTTTGCTCGGAGTTGCGCTCATCTATGGAGCCTCCTTTCTCATCGCAAAAAGCGCCATGCAAGGAGCCGTTCCGCCTCGGGCATTTATTCAATTTCGAGTAACGGGTGCTGCCCTTCTGTTTTGGTTGCTCCTTCCCATTTCAGGAAGTGACCGCATAGGCAGAATCCCTCAAAAAGACGTGCTAAGGCTGCTCATTTGTGCTGCATTCGGGGTTACCGCAAACCAATTGTTTTTCTTCGAAGGATTAAAAATCACGACGCCCGTAAATGCCTCGATCATGATGGTGAGTGGTCCCATAGCGGTGCTCATCGTGGGTGCGCTCTTAGTGAAAGAACGTATTACAACCGAAAAACTAATCGGCATTTTACTAGGTGCCTTCGGGGCTTTTTGGCTCATCTATTCCGGGAACCAATTTGACCTTAGCGGCCTCTTTGGTAATGATGTTTCGCGCGGAAATGTCTTTGTGCTTATCAATGCCACATCCTATGCTACGTATCTCGTCCTTGTAAAACCATTGATGTCAAAGTATAATGCACTCTTTGTCATTCGGTGGGTCTTCACTTTCGGAGTATTTCTGGTACTACCCTTTGGTGGGCCGCAAATTCCAGAAATACCGTGGGAGCTATGGAACGGACCCATAATTGGTTCTGTAGTGTTTGTTATTCTCGGCACCACTTTCCTCACGTATTTAGGGAATATCATTGCCCTTAAAACCCTGCATCCCGCTACGGTAGGGGCTTACATTTACCTACAGCCGCTCGTCGCCAGTATACTGAGCTTCTTCTTTGGAGGCGAGCAGTGGAGTATTCACATGCTTTTCGGCGGTGCCGCCATATTTATTGGCGTTTATTTCGTGAGCTTTTATGGTCGTAGACGCAACGCCTAAGGTGGCTTGAGTTTCCTACCTTAGCAGAAATTTTGTTTCCATGATTCAAAGCATGACCGGTTTCGGTAAAGCCATTGGCCAATTTGCTGGCAAAAAAATCACCGTTGAAATTCGCAGTTTAAACAGCAAAGGGCTGGATTTAAATGCGCGCATTGCATCCCTATTCCGTGAAAAAGAATTGGACATCCGTAAAATTGTGGGTGCCGCATTAAACCGCGGTAAAGTCGATATCAATATTTACGCGGAGGTAACCGGTATTGAGAGTGCTTCGAGCATCAATATGGAACTAGCAAAAGCATATCTCGAACAACTGACCGTTTTAGAACGAGAAGCTGCTACCAAAGGTGATTTGATTGCTGCGGTAATGCGCATGCCTGATGTTATGAGCAGCGGAAAAACGGAAATGAGTGATGAAGAATGGATATTTTTAAAAGGCTTGCTCCACGAGGCTATTACCGCCTTATTAGAATTTAGAACTCAAGAAGGTGCTTCGATTGCCGTGGATTACGAGGAACGACTGGCGTCCATTGAAGATGCCATGAAAGGGATCGAGCCCCATGAAGGTGCGCGTTTAGATGCTGTTCGCGAACGACTTATGAAGGGCCTAGAAGGTGTTGAGGTAGATTCGAACCGATTCGAACAAGAGGTGGTATTCTACATTGAAAAGCTAGACATCAACGAAGAGAAAGTACGCCTAGCGAATCATATTAAATACTTCCGCGAAACCATGCAAAAGGAAAATACCGGGAAAAAATTAGGCTTTATCGCGCAAGAAATTGGTCGAGAAATAAATACTGTAGGTTCGAAAAGTAATTATGCGCCGATGCAACAGTACGTTGTTCAAATGAAGGACGAATTGGAAAAAATCAAAGAGCAAATCGGGAATACACTCTAATCCACGACCACAGCATATGAACACTTCACAAGGTAAACTGATCATCTTTTCTGCGCCCTCGGGCAGTGGGAAATCTACGTTGGTACAATACCTATTAAAAGAAGTGCCCGGGTTCACTTTTAGTATCAGTGCCACCTCCCGTGCTCCTCGCGGTACTGAGAAAGATGGAGTGGATTACCACTTCATTTCTAACGAAGCGTTTCAGCAACGTGTCGCTGAAGAGGCCTTTCTCGAATGGGAAGAAGTCTATCCAGGGACGTGTTACGGCACGCTTAAAAATGAGGTTGAAAAGAGCTGGGAAACAGGAAATGCTGTGGGATTTGATATTGATGTTGTTGGCGGGAAAAATTTAAAGGCGCTTTATGGCGAGCAAGCGCTTGCCTTATTTATTCAAGCGCCAAGCATAGAGGAATTAGAGCGTCGGCTCATTGCCCGTGGAACCGACAGCAACGAAAAGATTAAACAACGCATTGAAAAAGCTTCTTGGGAAATGGACCAAGCTGCATTCTTTGACCACACCATCATCAACGACGACCTAGATCGAGCGAAAGCAGAAGCCAAAAAATTACTGATTGAATTTTTAGCAACGTAAGATGAAGGGTAAAATCGGCTTATTCTTTGGTACGTTTAACCCCATACATATAGGGCACCTTACGTTGGCGGAGTTCTTCTACCGTTATACAGAATTGGACCAAATTTGCTTTGTGGTCACACCCCATAATCCCTTCAAGAAGAAATCGAATTTATTGCCCGATCGTGAGCGATTGCATCTGGTTCATTTGGCTTTAGAAGATCAAGAAGGGATGACGGTAAGCTCTATAGAATTTTCGCTGCCTCAGCCGAATTATACAGCACAAACGTTGGCCTATTTGCGCGAACAACATCCGGAAGCCCAATTTTCGCTCATCATGGGCGAAGACAATCTCCGCGGATTACACAAATGGAAAAATGTAGAGAGTATCGTTGAGGCGCATGACATCTTCGTGTACCCTCGTCATGCAATTGAAGTGGTCCCCGAAAATCCGCATTTTGAAAAGCACCCTAAAGTGACTTTAGTTCAAGCGCCGCGAATGGAAATTAGTGCAACACTGATTAGGAAGAGTTGTAAAGAGGGAAAACCACTCCGCAACTTGCTTCCGAAAGCAGTTTTTGAGTACATTGAAGGAAGTAATCTCTTCCAATAGTTCATGGCCACTTTTATCTCACGTATCGCTCTGGAATTAATCAATGGGCCGGGTATTTTGCATGAAAAACTCGTGCTTTTACCCAACCAGCGTGCAGAACTTTTCTTACGTGAAGCATTAAAGGAACACATTTCAGATACGGCCCTATTGCCCATGTTCACTACGGTTGATCAGTTCATTGCGCAAGCGGCGAATCTCGTGGTGGTCGAGCCTTTGGCCTTAATGGTACGTCTGTTTGATTGCTATGAACGTACTCGTGCGCAAGCTTTACCACAAGGTACCAGCGAAGGCTTAGGTAGTTTTTTAAACTGGGGACAAACACTCTTATCCGATTTTGGAGAAATCGATCGATACCTCCTCAATCCAGCGCATGTTTTGGGCGATTTATACAACGTTCAAAAATTGGCCGAATGGGATTTAGAGCCGGGTAAAGAAACCGCCTTAATGCGTCGGTATTCCGATTTCATCGCACTACTTCCTGCAACGTACGAGAAATTTACTTACTCCTTGCTCGAAGATGGCGAGGCCTATAGTGGATTGGCAGCGCGTCACCTCGCGTCACATCCGGAGAGTACGGCTGCTTATCTCAGCAAGAATGGTGTTAAACACGTACTCATTGCGGGTCTAAACGCACTGAATACGGCAGAATTGAGCATTATTCAATCTGTTCGCGAAGTGTGCCCTACACGTACGCTTTGGGATATAGATGCGCATTACTTTAACGATCCGCTGCACGAAGCGGGACATTTTCTTCGAGGGCACGTTCAGCGCCAGAAAACATTTGGAAAAGATGTACCTACTACGAAGGGAGTAACGAGTGAATGGAAAACCATTTCGAAGCACATCCATCCCGTCGGGGCCAGTCAATATACTGGTCAAGCGAAAGCAGTCGCTGTCGCACTCGAAGACCTCAGGAATTCGGGCATTGAACCCAAAGATATCGCTGTTATTCTTGCGGACGAATCGCTTTTGAATCCTGTGCTCAGTTTCTTACCGGAGGCCTACGATAAAGTAAACATTACCATGGGATATCCCCTGGATCAAACGGCTTTAGCAGGTACGGTACGGTTATGGATTTCGGTCATAGAATATGCCTTAAAAAACCAACGCAAAGCGGGAAAATGGACCTTTTACTACCGTTCCTTGTGCGCTTTATTTACTGACCCGCTATTCAACAAATACTGGAACGGACCGGTAGGAGAAAGTCCGCTGGATTGGAATACAGAGATTGTTAAAGCCAACAGAGTATTCACCAGTGCATCTGAATGGGTTCGCCGGTGTTCTGAAGGTTCTGAGAGCTATGGAGCACTCTTTGAAGCGCAAGATTCGAAAGGCTGGATTACCGCTTTACAAAACTGGCTGAAGCACGTCGGACGAACGGAAACACAAGATCCTGTTGTTCAAAACACAGCCTACCACATACACACCCTCTTAGCACAACTCACCCGAACGCTTACTAATGAAGTAGAGCCACTCGTGCTTTTAAAACTCATCAAGCAGCAGCTTCGAAGCGGAACGGTTGATTTTGTGGGTGAACCCCTTGAGGGACTTCAAATCATGGGAATTCTTGAAAGCAGGACTTTAGATTTCAAACACATTATTCTCTCTGGGGTAAATGAAGGGATTTTACCCGCCGGTCGACGCTTTAATTCGCTCCTTCCGTACGATATTAAGCGAAATTATGGTCTACCTACCTATGAAGAGAAGGATGCCGTATATGCCTACCACTTCTATAGGATTCAGCAGCGCTGTCTTTCATCCACCATCACATTCAATACGGATAGTGAAGCCATGGGAGGCGGAGAACCCAGTCGTTTTTTAGTCCAATTAGAAAACGAGCTCCAAAATACCGCATGCACCGTGCATCCGCGCACCTTTCTTCAAGGACCGGTCGCACCAAACTCTATGGAACAGCTGTTCTCAGCGGAAAAAACACCGTCCGTTGTTCACGCTTTTGAAGCATGGATGGCACGCGGAATCAGTGCCTCTTCACTGAATGAATTAACAAGCATGCCTGATCGATTCTATCAAAAACGATTGGTTCGTGTCAAGGAAGAGGACGAAGTTGAAGAGCAGGTCAGTGCCATGGTTATGGGTAATCTTATACATAAAGGCCTGGAGAAAGTGTACGAAGCCCATGTAGGAAAATCCCTCACAAACATTGACGTAGAGCTGTGGACAGCGCAGGCGTATGAAGCTGGTTTTAACTACTTGATCGAAGTGGAACGGTACTCAAAAAACGCATTGACCCAGGGCCGAAATTTACTGACCCTTGAGATTTGTAAAAAAATGATTCGCCAATTCTTACAATACGACGCGCGGCGCGCGGCGCAGGGTACGCTCATCTTAAAAGGGGTAGAAACAAAATTGGACTTTGAAATGGAGCACCCTACCCTAAAACTACCCATGAAGTTTAGCGGTGTAGTTGACCGTCTGGAAGTGTATGACAATGCCTTCATCATCTGGGATTATAAAAGTGGTGCAATTGGGCCAAGCGACCTCAGTCTTACTCGACTAGAAGACCTCTGGAAGGGCAGTAAGGGAAAGCCTTTGCAGATCCTTCTGTACGCCTGGTTGCTCTGGAAAAAAGAACTGGTAACGCATCCCTTCCCTTGGCATTCAGGTATGTTTAAGTTACAAAGTGGACAGCCGGAACACCTGCTTCGCGGTGCGGCACTGGGTAAATCCAATGATATTACCGAAGCGCTTCTCACCGACTTCGAGCAGGCTCTATGTGATTATCTCTCGGAGGTGCACAGCAATGGGTTGCCCTTCGTAGAGATACCGAGGTATGAATTCAATTAATCAGCGACCATGAATCCACTACAACGCATACCCACTGCAGAAGATTTAAAGGCAGCACAGGATCGAATCGCTCCTTACATTCATAGAACTCCTGTTTTTCAATCACAGAAATTTAACGAACGTGTAGAAAGCGACTGCGTATTCAAAAGCGAACACCTACAAAAAACCGGTGCGTTCAAAGCTCGAGGCGCCATGAATGCTGCACTGGTTCATAAAGAACATGCAAAAGGAAGAGGATTTGTAACACACAGCTCTGGCAATCACGGGGCCGCTTTGGCTTGGGCTGCAACAAATATTGGTGAAAAAGCACACATCATTATGCCCAGCAATGCCCCGAAGGCGAAAATTGAAGCTGTACGGAGCTATGGTGGAATCATCGAATTCTGCACCCCTACTTTAGCGGCACGCGAGCAAACAGCTAAAGCGGTGGAAGAAAAAGAGGGCGCTTTTTTCATACACCCCTACGACAACTATGATATTATCGCAGGACAGGCAACGGCAACAATGGAATTGCTCGATGAACATCCCGATCTAGAATACCTCTTTGTGCCTGTTGGCGGCGGGGGATTATTATCCGGGGCGGCTCTTGCAAATGCCTACTTTGGCTCGGCGAAGCTCATAGGATGTGAACCCACCAATGCTTCGGATGCACACGAGAGTTTTTACAGTGGACAGTGGGTTCCTGTGACTACTGCCGACACCATTGCCGATGGGTTGAAAACATCATTAGGAAAGCGAAATTTTCCCATTATTCAATCCCATGTCGATGAAATTTCGCTCGTAACTGAAGAGGAAATTACGGAAGCTTGGCACTTTGTTTTAGCGCGGTTGAAACAATTCATTGAACCCAGCGCGGCAACTGGAGTGGCAGCGTGCCTTAAGAAATCAGCTCGAGGAAAAACGGGAATTATTCTTTGTGGCGGCAATATGGACACCCAAAAATGGGCACTACGATAAGTTTATACCTACTAGGATAAATCTATCTGCTACATATTGAGCATTTGGCGTATTCTTACGTAACCAATAAACCTAGGATTTATTCCTGAAGAGGCATCGTCATTATGACGGTGCCTTTTTCTTTTTTAAACGAGGTTATTAGCGTCCAATATTTTGGCATTTTACTCCGAGATTTATTAAACGCCATTCGATCTTTGATCAGCTGTAGTCCGTGTCCAGTACCTCCTTCTCTGCTGTATTCACCGTATCCCGAATCTTCCACCTTTAAAGTGAGCACATTCTCCTCAGAAAGATGCGCCTCTACGCGAATGCTCGGTGACTTACTTTCCTCATGACCGGCATACTTGAAGCTGTTCTCAACAAGCGGTTGAAGCAAACCGGTGGGAATACGCACTTTGCGCAATTCTTTCGGAATGTCAATAGTCACAGCCACGTGCGCATACGATCCCTTTTTCTGGAGCGCGATATAAGCGTGTAATTGCTTTTTAACAGAACCCAATTCTATGGTCTGATCGTCCTGTTCTTCAAGGAGTGAGCGTAAAAATTGACCCAAATCAGATAAATATTCCTGAGCCTGCTCAATAAGCTCTTGGTTGAGAAAAGCACTTACATTATTTAATTGGTTAAAGAGAAAATGAGGACGAATGGTATTCTTATAATTCTCTAAAGCCAATTCCGCTTCTTGCTGACTCAACTTTGCTCGAGCCGCCATGATTCGACTCCGGTAGTTTACAACTATTCCTATCAACAACAACACAAATAAGATCACGGTTACACTCAAGGCTATTTTCCGCAACCTTGCCTCACGCTGGTATCCATATATTTCAGTCTGTCCACGGGCCAGCTCAAAAGCTAAAAACTTGCTCTGACCTTCATCCACTTCGGCAAGGGCCCTTTTATTCGCCTCTACCTCGGCTTTAAGTGCCATCTCCTTAGTCTCGCCTAGCAATTCGTAATCCGTAAATTTTTCTCTTGATTTCGCTTCTAAAGACCAAAATTCTTTACCCTTTGCAAAACGAATACAGCGTGCCAAAGCGGGTTGGTCTAGGGCGTTTAAATTCAATGCTCTGAAATAGATGTTCTTTTTATCTACATCCGGTATCGTTCTGTCAATCAATTCTAGGGCTAGGGTAATTAGGGTATCAACAGCAATAGAATCACGACCCAGCTTCTGCAATGCCTCTGCACGCACTGCATATGCTTCACTGGGATTGATCCCTCCATCAACTTGACGACATATCGCTAAAACAGAGTCGCTGTAGGTCAAGACTTCTTCGTACCGTCCGTAATCCAGTAGATAGGTAGTATAATTTCCTGCAGCTGTAGCCCATCCTTTTAAATTACCTGCACGAAGACGCATGGTCTCTTCTGAAATCGCTAATATTTCTTCCCCAGCGCCTAAAGACCAATAGGCGTGTGCCTTGAGTAATAAAATTCGTTTGATCCCCTCTTTATTATCTGTAGCGCGAAAAAGAACTTCTGCACGTTCTAAATAGGTCAAGGCTTCAAAATTCACTCCTTTTCGTACGATCTCACGTGATAATAAATACGATCCCCAAGCTTCCTCTGTCTTATCATTACTAGCTAACAAGTCGGTCACCAATGCATCGATAGCATCAGATTCGTGATGTACTTCGAAAACAGCACGAACCGATGCTGGTACTTCTGAATGTTCCGCCTGTGAACACCCTAACCAAAGTATAGAAAGCGTTGTAATGAAAAGAAATTTATACATCGTTACCTAAGGCTTTTAAACGGGCTTTAGCGGCATCCAGTTGTGTTCCATCAGTGAGAAGGACATGGGCTGGATTACCAGGCTGAATCGAGGTAATCAAAGCGCGTTGTACTACTATGCTTTTGTGAATGCGAACAAATCCATCGCTCAATACATCAGTGAAGCTTTTCAACGTTCGCGCCATTAAGTGGTGTTCACCATTCGTCAACACCACCTCTGTATAATTTCGCTGCCCACGAAGAAACGCGATGTCTATCTCGGGTAACTCACGAAAAGTACCTTTTAAGAGCAGTTTTATCTTTTGTTCCTGTTGCACCTTCACAGGAACCAGAGATTCCACTTTTGCGAGGGCTTGCTGTAAACGCTTAGGAGTGATCGGCTTTAAGATGTAATCAACCGCAGTTTCAAAAGCCTCTAAACTGTAATGTGAATGGGCCGTAACGAACACTATATTTCCCACGTCCGGTTGTATTCTTTTCGCAACTTCGAGTCCCATAGCATGCGGCATCTCCATATCCAAAAAAACCAATTCGGGCGCATTGTTTTCACACCACAACTCAAATTCTCTGAACTGGGTAAATCCTTTCACCTCTGCTTGTGGCAATAATTTTTCCAATTGAAAAACCATTCCCCGTACAGCGATAATTTCATCGTCTAGAACCCCTATGTAGCGGACGGTTTTCATTTTTGATAGCCGCTAAGCATTCGAGCAACATACTTTCCTATAATGTCAAATTCTAAATTGATTCGATCGCCCACTTTTAAATGATGGAAAACCGTATGCTCATAAGTATAGGGAATGATGGCAACACTGAACCCTCCTTCGATGGAGTCGACTACTGTAAGTGATGTTCCATTCACGGTAATGGACCCTTTTTCTACCGTAACATTACCCAATGAGGGGTCGTATGCAAATGAAAAAATCCACGATCCATCTTCTTCGATAATGGAAGTACAATGGCCAATTTGGTCCACGTGTCCCTGAACAATGTGGCCGTCTAAACGTGCGCCCATCGTCATGCAACGCTCTAGATTAATAGGGTCGTCTTCCTTTAAATCACCGATAGCGGTTTTTGCGATGGTCTCCTCAATAGCTGTTACGCGGTACGTTCGGTCACCAAAGATTTCTACAACAGTCAAGCAAATGCCATTGTGGGCAACACTTTGATCAATTTTTAATTCGCTTGCGAGATCTGAATTAACATATAACTCAAGGTTTCCGCCGTTCCTTTCGACCTTTGCGACCTTGCCCAATTTTTCAATAATTCCGGTAAACATGAAGGGTTCTTTGTGGTTGGTTAAAATAGTACATTTGACACTAAATGAATGACGTAATGAAAATCACAACATACACTCCTGATTACAATGGCAGCATCGCTATTGTTTACAACGAAACAAAAGAACTTTCTCAACATTTAAACCCAGCTCAACTCGATCGTGTTGGTGCACTGGGCGAAAAGTTTGAAGAAAAATGGTTGGAGGTTCAAGCAGGCACAGATACTGCCTGGGTGTATAAAATTGGAAAAGCAATAGATGCTTATGCACGCGCAGAAAAAATGCGTCAAGCCGGTAATACCTTAGTCCTCAAGGCAAATGCCGCATACCTTGACCGCATTGCTATTTTAGGCGCACATGTGCCGCATGTAGCAGAGGGAGCCATTCTCGGCAATTACCAATTCCTCCGCTACTTCTCAGACAGCCATAAGCGTAAAAATTCCATGGCCCAATTGTTCGTTTCAAAAGAAGATGAACAAACCCTAGCCCCCACTGATATTGCAACTATGGGCACCCTCTTTGCCCGCGAATTGGTCAATACACCCGTTATTGATTTAACCGCTACGGACCTTGCAAACCAAGCAAAAGAAGCCAGCAAACGCCACGGTTTTTCGATAGAAATCCTAGAGAAAAAACAAATCGAAAGTCTCAAGATGGGCGGATTATTAGCTGTGAACTACGGTTCTCCTGAACCTCCCGTGTTCATCATCATGGAACACAAGCCGAAAAATGCAACCAATGAAAAGCCGCTAGTATTAGTCGGTAAAGGGGTGGTCTACGATACGGGTGGTTTGAGCCTCAAGCCATCGAACTACATGGACGATATGAAATCTGATATGGGAGGCGCTGCTGCAGTTATTGGAGCAATGAGCGCCGCTGCGGAAGCAAATCTTCCTGTGCACATTATAGGTCTCGTCCCTGCTACGGATAACCGCCCAGGCGGTAATGCAGTTACACCCGGCGATGTTATTACCATTTCAGACGGTACCAGCGTAGAGGTCATGAATACAGATGCTGAAGGCCGACTAATTTTATCTGACGCCTTAGTGTATGCAAAACGCTACAATCCTGAATTAGTAATCGATCTCGCTACATTGACTGGAGCAGCGGCAAGATCTATAGGTCGCTATGCAATTGTTGGTATGGGTAACGCGCCGAAAGAGCGTATGGTCGCACTACAAGAAAGCGGGTACCGCACGCACGAACGCGTTGTTGAATTTCCGTTCTGGGATGAATACAAGGACTTGCTAAAAAGCCCCATTGCAGATATGAAAAACATTGGAGGCGCAGAAGCAGGAGCCATTACAGCAGGTAAATTCCTCGAACACTTCACTGATTATCCTTACATTCACTTAGATATCGCTGGCCCCGCGTTTTTAAAAACGCGTGCCGGCTACCAAGTCGAAGGCGGAACTGGTATCGGGGTCCGATTACTTTTTGACTTCATAAACAACCTGAAGTAACACTATGAGTGACACTAAAGAAAATACGCCGAATAAATCGAATGCATCAGAAGGCCAGAATAAAGAGGGCAATGCAAAGCGACGGAGCCGAGGCGGAAGAAATAGAAACCGCAATCGCGGCAATAAAGAAGGTGAGGCTAAAGATGGGGCCGACGCGCAGTCTAAACCAGCAAAGGCCTCAGAAAATGGCCCAAAAGAAGAAGGTAAGGGCGGCAATAGAAACAACCGTGGCCGGAATAGAAACAATCGTAATAAGCGCCGTGAAGGAAAAGATGTAAAAGCAACTCCGGTAAGTGAAGAAATCCAGTCGGAATACGACTTACAAAATGACCTGTACGATATAGATTTCTCTAGTTCATCGGCTACCGCAGTTTATGAAGAAACTGTACTTGAGAAGCCTGTAATTGGCATCACTTGTGGTGATCTTAACGGCATAGGTATGGAGGTCATCATTACAATGCTAGAAGATACCCGGCTCACTGAATTGTGTACTCCGGTGGTTTTTGCCTCGAGTAAATTGGCTTCTTACCATAGAAATGCCATCGATAAACGCAATTTTCAATTCCGTTTGTGCGATACTATTGAGGACATCAAGGAAGGTGCGAATAATCTCGTACTGAGCTGGGACGACAATGTAGAAATCACACTAGGTTTACCCACTGACGTGAGTGGTGCATATGCTCTAAAAAGTATTGACGCTGCCATTGACGCTGCTAAAAAAGGCAAAATTCACGCCCTGCTTACAGCACCCATCAATAAACACAATATCGCTGCAAGCGTTGAAGGCTTCTCAGGCCATACGGGCTACCTAGCTAAAGAATTTGGCAATGATGTGCTCATGATTCTAGCTTCGGATGGTCTAAAAGTGGCTACGGTAACAGGTCATGTGCCCATTTCTAAAGTAGCGGAAGGCATTACTGAAGATTCAATCAAGAAAGCTATAGCACTGCTTGCACAAAGCCTCAAACGAGACTTTGGCCTGGTAAAGCCTAGGATCGCTGTTTTGGGACTAAACCCACATGCTGGTGAAATGGGAACTATTGGAAATGAAGAAAAAGACATCATTCGACCGACAATAGAAAATGCAGAACATAAAAATACGATAGTCAAAGGCCCTTTCCCCGCTGACGGGTTCTTTGGACAAGGCTTTGAATCAAAATTTGACGCCGTTTTGGGGATGTACCATGACCAGGTTTTGGTTCCTTTCAAATCCTTAGCCATGGGAAGTGGAACAAATTATACTGCAGGTCTAGAAATAGTTCGTACCTCGCCTGATCATGGGACAGCTATGCACCTCGCCGGTAAAGGCAAGGCTGACGCGACTTCAATGAGAAATGCGTTGTATACGGCGATCGATGTTTATCATGCGAGGAAGGGTTATGATGAAATGACAAAAGATCCGCTAAAAAAACAAAAAGAGAAGAGCTAGAAGTTTTCAACAATTTCAATATCTTTGCCCGCTCATTCAGTGATACTTGACCTGTGAAAAAACGCGATTTTGATATTGCCTTTAGAGGCTTAGCGTTAGGACAACACGAGTTCCAGTATGATTTGGATGATACGTTCTTTACGCTCTTTGAATATTCAGACTACCGCGGTTTACGTGGCACGACTGAGCTAAAAATGTTGAAAAGTGAAACGGTTCTAGATTTGGAATTGCATTTTGCTGGAAGCATAGAAGTTCCCTGTGACATTACTAATGAAATGTACACGCAGGCACTAGAAAATAGCTTTGTAATGCAAGTTAAGTTCGGCGATGAATACAATGATGAAAATGAGGAGCTCCTCATTTTGCCTCACGGCAACTACCAGTTTAACGCAGCTCAAATGCTCTATGAATTGGTCGTACTCAGTATTCCATCGAAGCTCTTAGGCCCGAATGCCGGTAATGGTCTTGAAGATTTAATTGAGGAGGAAGACGACGAAACAGAAGAAAAGACAGATCCTAGATGGGATCAACTAAAAAACTTGTTGAATAAATAATTAAGTAGAGATGGCACATCCTAAACGCAGACAGTCGAGCACGAGAAGAGACAAGCGTAGAACACACTACAAGGCAGCTGATCAGCAATTGGCTATCTGCCCAACCACTGGTGAAGCCCACCTGTACCACCGCGCGCATTGGCACGAAGGTAAGTTGTACTACAAGGGCAAGGTAGTTATGGAAAAGGCTTAAGCCATTCTATAAAACATTGATTGTTAAAAAAGTAGCTCCATTTTGGGCTACTTTTTCTTTTTTATACCCCTTTAAGTGTTCCACACAGGCTATTTTAGCCCCCTACAACTGAAGAAACCATGAAAGCAGCAATCACCGCTATCGGCGGATACGTTCCAGAGTATGTGTTGACCAACGAAGAATTGGCAACCATGGTCGAAACCAATGACGAGTGGATTACTACACGCACAGGCATCAAGGAACGTCGCATCCTAAAGCCTGAAGAAGGAATGGGCGCATCGTACCTCGCTATCAAGGCTGTTGAAGCCATGAAAAACGAATATGGTGTTACCGTTGACGACGTAGATCTCGTTATACTCGCCTCCGTAACACCGGATATGCCTGTTGCCATAACCTCAGCGTACATCGCTCAAGAAATTGGCGCAACAAACGCATACGCATTTGACCTGCAAGCAGCTTGTTCTTCTTTCCTTTATGCTGTTAGTAACGCTGCTGCATACATTGAAAGCGGGAAATACAAAAAAGTTCTCGTCGTGGGATCGGATGTAATGTCTTCCATTGTAGACTACACTGACCGTACAACTTGTATTCTTTTTGGTGACGGTTGTGGCGTAGTACTTATGGAGCCTAACCAAGAAGACCTTGGTGTTCAAGACGAAATTCTTAGAACAGACGCAACAGGGCGCGATTTTCTCCGAATAGAGGCAGGTGGTTCTTTCCTCCCACCTTCACACGAGACTATCGATAATAAACAACATGCCATTCGTCAAGAAGGACAAAGCGTATTCCGTTTTGCCGTGAGCCGTATGGCAGACACCTCGGCTGAACTGCTCGAAAAAAACAATCTTACAGGTGAAGATGTGGCTTACTTAGTGCCACACCAAGCCAATCTAAGAATTATCGATGCTACTGCGCGTCGTATGGAATTGACTAAAGACAAAGTAGTCATCAACATTCAAAATTACGGCAATACCACATCGGCTACTATCCCTCTAGGACTATGGGATTACAGAGACAAATTCAAGAAAGGAGATAACATCTTCTTTGCCGCATTTGGTGGTGGATTTACCTGGGGCGCCATGTGGATAAAATGGGCCATTGATAAAAAATAACTCGTAACTTCATATTCCTAAATACATTTAAAAATGGACTTGAAAGAAATCCAGGCGCTCATCAAATTTGTCGCCAAAAGTGGTGCTCAAGAAGTGAGCTTAGAAACAGAAGATTTCAAGATTAACATTAAGACCGGCCCTGATGCTAGTGAACAGCCTACGATTATACAGGCCGTTGCACCGCAACAAATGCCGGCGGCGCCAGCGGCGGCAGCGGCAGCGCCAGCGCCTGTAGAAGCAGCGCCAGCGGCGCCTGCACCAGCAGAAGCTGACGAAAACGCTAATTACATCACTATCAATTCTCCAATGATTGGGACATTCTACCGCACGCCATCACCAGATCAAGATGCGTTCGTAAAAGTGGGTGATTCGATCAAGCCGGGCGATGTACTTTGTATCGTAGAAGCCATGAAGCTTTTCAATGAAATCGAAAGTGAAATCAGCGGTAAGATTGTCAAGATTCTTGCAGACGATCAAACTCCAATAGAATACGACCAGCCATTATTTTTGGTTGATCCTTCTTAATTCAGTTTAAACCTACAAGGTTATGTTTAAGAAAGTACTCATTGCCAACCGTGGTGAGATTGCCCTTCGCGTCATTCGCACGTGTAAAGAAATGGGCATCAAAACGGTTGCTGTTTATTCAAAAGCAGATGCTGACTCCCTGCACGTTCGCTTTGCCGACGAAGCAGTTTGTATCGGACCTGCTGCTTCATCTGAAAGCTACTTAAGTATTCCGAACATTATCGCCGCTGCCGAAATTACGAATGCGGATGCCATTCACCCAGGCTATGGATTCTTAAGTGAAAACGCAAAATTCTCAAGGATTTGTGCAGAGCACGGTATTAAGTTTATTGGTGCTACAGGAGATCAGATCGATAAGATGGGAGATAAAGCGACGGCTAAGGAAACCATGAAAGAAGCAGGTGTACCGTGTGTACCGGGTTCTGAAGGTATTCTGGATTCCCTCGAGCATGCACGAAAAACAGCAAAGAAAATAGGCTACCCAGTGATGATGAAGGCTACCGCAGGCGGTGGTGGTAAGGGTATGCGCGCAATTTTTGCAGAAAGTGAACTAGAGGGTGCTTGGAAAAGTGCACGAAGAGAATCTGCTGCTGCCTTTGGTAACGACGGCATGTATATGGAGAAACTCATTCTAGAGCCACGACACATCGAAATCCAAGTGATCGGTGATAGTTATGGTAAAGCCTGTCATTTATCTGAGCGTGATTGTTCGGTACAGCGTCGACACCAAAAATTGGTTGAGGAGACGCCTTCGCCGTTCATGACTGATAAGCTCCGTAAGAAAATGGGAGATGCTGCTGTTAAAGCTGCAGAATTCATTGCCTATGAAGGAGCTGGGACGGTTGAGTTTTTGGTTGATAAAGACCGGAACTTCTACTTCATGGAAATGAATACACGTATTCAAGTGGAACATCCGATCACAGAGCAAGTGGTAGGGTTTGATTTGATTCGTGAGCAAATCAAAGTTGCTGCCGGAGAAAAAATCACGGGCAAAAACTATTTCCCAGAAATGCACAGTATAGAAGTTCGGATTAATGCTGAAGACGCTTTTAACGACTTCCGTCCATCGCCAGGAATGATTGCCTCGTTCCATGCGCCAGGAGGTCATGGTGTACGTTTAGATACTCATTGTTACAGCGGATATATGATTCCACCGTTTTACGATTCAATGATTGCTAAATTGATTGTCACTGCACGCACACGTGATGAAGCTATTGATAAGCTTGAGCGCGCCTTAGGTGAATTCGTTATTGAAGGTGTGAAAACGACTATACCATTCCACCAGCAGTTGTTGCAAAATGAAGACTTCCGTAGAGGTGTTTACACTACTAAATTTATGGATGATTTCGAATTGGTCGAATAAGCGGTCAAGCCAAGATTGTATAA
Organism: Schleiferiaceae bacterium; assembly: GCA_965204625.1. GTDB lineage: Bacteria > Bacteroidota > Bacteroidia > Flavobacteriales > Schleiferiaceae > UBA10364. Next base: position 139,687 of record CBDBET010000005.1, on the reverse strand, counting down.
AAAAAGCCCGGCGCGTTGCGCCGGGCTTTTTATTTTCGCCATTTTTTTTGCAATTAAAACAGTTTCCTCGGGGCGTGACAATACGGAGTGCCTCCTTTATTGTCGTAATAATCTTGGTGGTAGTTTTCAGCAGAATAGAAGGTTGCCGCTGGCAGCACCTCAGTGGCCACGTCATAGCCCTTCGTTTCGAGTAGACTTATGAGTTTTTCAGTAACCTCACGTTGTGCCTGGTTCTGAAAAAATACCGCACTACGGTACTGCGGGCCTATATCAGGACCTTGACCATTGCGTTGTGTGGGGTCGTGCGTTTCAAAAAATACGCGAGCGATCTCTTCAAACGAAACCTTCTCCGGATCAAACACTACATGTACTGCTTCGTAGTGACCCGTACGCTTACTGCAGACCTCACGATAGGTGGGGTTCTTAACCATTCCACCGGTATATCCACAAGTCGTTGCAAGCACACCTGGTATTTTTTGTAAGTAAAATTCTGTGCCCCAAAAACATCCCGATGCCAAGACCGCTACTTCTTGTCCTTCTTCGGGTGCCGGTATGGTGGCCATCGCATATGCGTCGCTCATCTTCTTGTTGGTTTGGGCCGTACAGCTCGCCAGAAAGGCGAACAAAGCCATTGCTATTGCTTTAATTTTCATACCTAAGTAACGCAAAAACGATAAAGGTGGTTCGACTGAAGTACGATCGAATTAAAAATTATCCGATGAACCCTTTTTTAAGTAAGACCTCAGCAATCTGGACGGTATTCGTAGCGGCGCCTTTACGCAGGTTATCGCTCACAATCCAAAGATTGAGCGCGCGACCGGTGGTGAAATCGCGACGTAATCGACCCACAAATACATCGTCCTTTCCCTCTGCCATCAGTGGCATCGGATAGGTATTGAATTCCGGACGATCCTGCAGAGTAATACCTGGAGTATCGTTTAAAATCTTTCGCACCGCGTCTAAGGTGAATTCGCGCTCAAATTCTACGTTCACACTTTCACTGTGTCCGCCCTGCACCGGAACGCGAACTGCTGTAGCCGAAAGTTTAATGCCTGCATCGCCGATGATTTTAACCGTTTCCTGGGTCATTTTCATTTCCTCTTTTGTGTAATCGTTCTCAAGGAAGATGTCGCAGTGTGGGATGCAATTGCGGTCAATTTTATAGGGGTAAACCATATGTGGATCTTCGCCATTACGCTCACCCTCGAGCTGATCAACAGCCGCCTTACCCGTTCCGGTAACGCTCTGATAGGTACTGACTATGACGCGCTTCGCCCCAAAAGCTTTGTGCAACGGGTGCAGTGCCATGACCAATTGAATGGTCGAACAATTGGGATTTGCAATGATGAAATCTTCCGCAGTTAATTCGTCCGCGTTAATTTCTGGTACGACCAATTTTTTATCGGCATCCATCCGCCATGCACTAGAATTGTCAACGACACGCGTTCCTGCGGCCGCAAATTTTGGGGCCCACTCGAGTGAGGTCTCGCCTCCTGCGGAGAAAAGTGCTAGATCAGGCTCGGCAGCAACAGCCGCCTGCAGGCTTTGAATGGTCCAATCCCGTCCACCAAAAGCCACCGATTTTCCCACACTACGTTCTGATGCCACGGGAATAAGTTCCGTGACAGGGAAACTGCGTTCTGCCAATACCTTCAAAATAATCTGGCCAACCATTCCAGTGGCGCCAACAACTGCAATTCTCATAAAAATTGACTTAACTTATATAGTACCCCACAAAGCTACTTCTAAACTGTCTTATGTTCACCGACTTGTTTCGCAATGCAGTAACGCTCTGTTTTTGCCTGATTTTTAACGCCGCCACGGGCCAATTTTATCAACTTTTAGACTCTTTAACCGCGCCAGATGCTGACTGGGAGGGCGATACCGCATGGATGCAATTTTCATCAGATGGGTTGCGGAGTGCTGCGCCTGCTGCGGGTTCTTTGGAATGGCGTCGCAAGAGTCGCGCTGCAGTCCATGGAAGTTGGCGCCTTCAAATGCGTATGGAATTCAATCCCTCCAGTGCTAATTTTTGCAGCTTTAGATTCATCGAATCGGTCCCTAGTTTTTACGCCATTCAACTGTCCGGCTCCAGTGGCGATGATCTTTCTTTAATCTTACATACGCCAGAAAAAGACAGTGTTCTCGCTTCGATTGCAGGCTACGTTAACCGAAATGAAGTCGCTGTTGCTTTGCGGATTGAACGGGACAGCAACTACACCTTTCATGTATACGATGCGGACTCGCTCTTGTTCAGCACGACCGATAGCACCCTTCGTTCCTCAAAAAGTCTCAGCGTGCAATGCGCCTATACCTCAAGCCGTGTGGATAAATTTTTGTTTTCAACATTGAGGGCAGAAGGCTACGCTTTTCGTGATACCATCGCACCGAAATTGCAAAGTATTGAGATTTTGTCACCGCAACAGCTCAGGCTGAACTGGTCCGAACCTACCTTACCTGCACCCGGTAGTCTAAACGGTGTCATTATACGTTCGCAACAAGGAAAACCCATGGATACCGCATTGTATCCGTATCTAGGACCATCGTATTGGGACGTGTTCTTCGATCGGCCCATTCCTCTGGGTCGATGGTCTATAGAGGTTCCTCTAGCCGTCGATACAGCCGGTAATCTCACCTTTTTTGCTACAGACTCTGTGCTGCTCGACTATCCTGATCGTCAAAGCGTACAAATTATCGGCATCCACCAGATTGAAGGGAACAACGGCGATTATTTTATTGCCTACAGTCCTGTCCCAATGCCCAAGGCCCAGATCGATCTCATCTCGAAGAGTGGAGCTAAAAAAACAAATCATTGCCCCATAGATTCTGGGACAATACGCTACGGAAACACTCAAAACGCACGATTAATTCCTGGGTTTTCTCTACCCGACGAAGGGGTACTCGTCCTAAAAAATGAAGGCATACCTGTCGCCGTTCAACCTTATGATTTTCCATATGCTCCGCATCAGTCTTTTGGTGATTTTCTACTACTGGCAGATTCCATGTCCTACACCAATACCCAGTGGCGCGTAGTTCCCACTGCAACACCCGTTACAGGACCTATTCCGTCTAAAAATCTTCCTAAAAACCCACCCAATGGTCTTTTTGGGGATGAAAACGGTATCAATTACGTTCAATTTTCCCATTCGCTCTATTCCTACCTACACCTGCTTTCACCACAACTGCAAGCACAATGGACCTCCGATGCACCTTTCCTGCTTCCCATTCTACAAACGGCGCTACCGCCGCTACTGGGAGATTCAAGCCTACATCTTTTGCCTGCCGCATTTCCTGATTCAGGAACAGTGTTCTTCAATGAAGTCCATCCTGCTCCGGACCAATTAGAAGAATTCATAGAATTGGCTTCCACCAGCCATCGACCCATTCGCCTCGATCCACTGCGCCTCATAAAAACAAGTGCCTCTGGAACTTCCGCGCACCGATTTTATGATACCCCTCCAGAGTTCTGCGCGCTACCATTACCCCTCTTGCCATTGCTGGCCCCTCAACAACTTCGTGCCTTTTCAAGCCCCACATCTTTGCCAAACGACTCGACCTCACTGCTCTTACAAGGAACAGATGCACGAACCTTTGACGAGATGACCTACAGCCCATGGGAAGTCCCGTTAGAACACCGAAGCTGGGAACGCATCTCCTTGCACAGCCCCGGCCGGGCTCCCTCGAATTGGGTACCCCACCATGCACGCTGGTGCTGCCCTTCAGAAGCTTCACCGAACGCACCCAACAGCTGCACCTGGGCTGCGCCGGGCATTGAACTAAGCGCGCACCTTGAACGCGCCCATCTCAGCTTTGACCCTAACCATTACCTTCCTTCAACCGAATTGTGGATATCGATGGCAGCAGGAGACCTCCTATCCATTCGGCTTTTAGATCGTGGCGGCCGCCCCATCACCCTTTGGTATTCCTTCGAAGGAATCTCCGGAAATAACCCTATCGGAATAGGCCCTTATCTGTGGGATGAAAAGGATTTGTCTACTGGAATTTATTCCCTTCAAATCCTACTAATAAATGCGTCAACGCGACAGATAAAAAATCTGCCCCTATCGATTTACAATCCATAAACTGTGCTCTAAGGAAAGCGCAAAAAAAGACGTGTCGACAAGTTTTTTCGATGCACAATATCCACACGATTAAAATGGCAACAACTAGATAGATCCCATAGGGTTTCGCAGTCGCATATTCAACCAAAAGCACGTACCTTTGCTAAAATTATTTTAAGCCAATTGCTATGAAATTCGGTGTAATCACCTTCCCAGGGTCCAACTGTGACCACGACATGCTATACGTACTCGGAACCATTATGGGACATGAAACAGTCAATTTATGGCACAAAGACACAGATCTTCAAGGAGTAGATTGTGTAGTATTGCCGGGCGGTTTCTCTTATGGGGATTACTTGCGTTCAGGCGCCATCGCAAAGATGAGCCCTATCATGGGTAGTGTTATTGAATTTGCGAACAATGGCGGATACGTCTTAGGCGTTTGTAATGGATTCCAAATCCTTACAGAAAGTGGATTGTTGCCTGGAGCGCTTCGCCACAACGACAGCCATAAGTTCATTTGTAAAAACGTCTACATCAAACCCGTTTCTAAATCGGCCGGTATTAGCGCAGATCTAGACCACACGCGTGGCTATAAAATTCCTATCGCCCATGGTGAAGGAAACTACTACTGTTCAGTGGAAACATTGGCAGAATTAAAAGCTAACGATCAAATCCTTTTCCAATACAGCACTGCTGAAGGAGAAGTTGGTGCTGCCGTTAATCCTAACGGCGCGCTAGAGAACATTGCAGGAGTTTCTAATGCGGCTAAAAACGTTTTTGGTATGATGCCTCATCCGGAGCGCGCAGCTGATGCAGAGCTTAAGAATGAAGACGGTTTGGAATTATTCAAAAGCATGATTGCACATATGGTTGTTGCATAATCGCTCTAGATTTTTAGATATAAAAAAGCCCCGAAGCGTATGCTTCGGGGCTTTTTCTTTTATCAAAGTTTAAACTTATTGCAATACAATCGCTTCATTCGCTACACCGGCATCGGTTATAATCTGAAGCACATAGGTACCGCGTGCCCAATCTTGCACGTCCAACTGTGCCTCTCCGCTTACTCTGCCAGAGTATACTAATCTTCCCGAAGCGTCTAACAAGCGTACATCTGCAGCTCCTTCAACACGAAGAGTCAATACTTTTTGTGCCGGGTTTGGATATACACTCCAACCTGAAGTCAAAGCTTCACCTAGACCTATGTTCATCACGCTGTAGGCATCTGAAACGTTCGAGCACTGAATATTTGAGACTATTCGAACGTAATAATCTCCATTCGATTGCGGCAAGAAAGTCGCTCCGTTTGCCCCACTAATTGGATTCATGTTTGCGTCCAACCATTCATACGTAAAGGTTCCCGCAGGCGTTGCTGCCTCGAGCTCTCCAGCAGTGTTCTGAGAAACCGTTGGTTTACCGGGTGCCGGTTGTACACTAATTGCACGTTGTTTTGTCCGTGAGCAACCTGTAGTAACATCCGTGTATGTGTAATAAACCCAATGAGAGCCAACTCCCGCCGATGCCGGGTAAATGCTATCATTGACTATACCAGAACCGCTATACACACCGCCAGCAGGCTGGCCGCCTGAAAGAAGTTTAGGCCCATCCAATTCACAAACATAACCTTGCGAACCAAGTGTAACAGCAGGAAGGCTGTTCACTGATAAGATTGTAGAGTCAGCTACTACCGGATTAGCGACACAATCGTCTGCGCTTATCATTTCTACTTTAAGTACGTCGTTATTTGCGAAAGTACCTCCATACGTGAATGTATTGCTTGCGACCACTGAACCGTTCAGGATCCAATTTATTGTTGGATTCAATCCACCATTGGTTGGAGTTGCCGTAAATGTTGCGCTATCGCCATTACAGAGTGCAGCAGATGCTGAACTCGTAAGTGCAATACCCGCTGAAGGAGCATTGATGATGGTTACATAGTTAGACAATACTACAGAGTCAACTCCCGCAGCATTAGCAACTACTAGTTTAACATCGTAAGTACCCGAAGTCGCATAGGTCACTGATGGATTCGCAGAAGTGCTGGTGCTCGGTGTTCCGCCTTGGAATGACCACATGCGCGATGCTGCAGACGGTGCAGTATAGTCATAGAATTGTAATGTCTTCCCTGTACAACCGGCGGTATCACCCGTGAAAGCGGCAACAGGAGGTAATTGAGCTTGGCCTGAAATATTAATATTATCTAGATATATATTATTTCCATAGCCATTCACTGCGACGAATTTAACCCGGACCCCAGTAGTACCGCTGTACGCGTCTAAATCAATAGTTGGACAGGTCACTGAAGACGAGCCGTGGCACCAGTAGGTCGAATCGGCCGGTGCAAATGCTGAGGTAACTGCTCCTGCTGTAGTGAAACTGGCGTCAGAACCGTCGTAAGCAGCCACTAAATCCCAAGTAGAGCCACAATCGTCACTCACGTACACCTTTCAAACTATCCTTGTAACCGCTGGAATAATACGCTGAGGCATACTCAAATTCTAGATTAATTAACGTATCGTTCGTAAAGTCAAGCGCAGGACTTATTAATTCATCTAAAGCGCCCGTGGTACTGTAGGAATAATGATTGATCGTCATCGCAGTACTTCCTGGGCTTGTTCCATTTATTGTCGCAGCAGACCAGGTGATTCCAGCATCAGGATTAGCAATCTCCCAACCGGAGAGCCCAGACTCGAAGTCTTCTGTAAATGGTAACGGCGCACCACCCACACCTAGAATCTGAAAGGCTGTTGTATCGTCTGTTCCGTAATTATTGCTTGCCGTTAAGGTCACCGTATATGCACCTGTTGCATTAAAGACCACTTTTGGGAATTGGGAACTATCGCTGGTCCCTCCTGTAAAGCTGTAAGTTGAGGGTGTAATCTGCCAATACCAAGAAGTCGGTAGTCCGCTTGATAAGATCCATAAGCGAAATAGTATCGCCTAAAGAACAGGTAGACAGGGGATCTGCTGTAAAGGATGCAACCGGTGCATTCGTAAAGCCAGTCATTAATGGGCTTTGCCAAACACCACGTCCAAACGTACCGATACGAATAAGGGCATCATCTGCATAAATCTCAATATCTGAAACAATGACGTTCGGCAAGTCTTTATTAAAACTGATCCAGTTCGAAAAATTGGAGCTGGTGTAGTACACACCTATATCTGTACCTACATATATACCATCACTTGAGCCCCCTTCAAAAGCTACTGCAGTTGCCGGAACATTAGGCAAACCTGAACTCAGGTTAGACCATGTTGAACCTGCATTAAAAGATTCCATCACTTTTCTGTTACCTGCATATCCGCTGATGCTAATAACAATATGTTCTTCATCATTTGGATCAATAGCAACACCTGAAATGTTGTTCGGTGAAGGGCTCATCGAGCCGGAAGGAGTAATACTGGACCAGTTGCTTCCACCATTTGTAGAGACGTAGATGTTACTGTTTATGAGCGTATAGATGTAATTCGTGTTCGACGGCGCTACCTCAAATTCATCGATATTAGAATTACCGCTAATATTATTTGAAGAGGTAGCTGACCAAGAGCCTCCTGCATTCGTTGATTTCCATATTTTCTTGAAGCCTGCGTAAACTGTATTCGTTGTTACGGGATCCGTATTAAAAGGAGTTACCCAGTTTCCTGAGCCCGAAACAGACAAGGTATTTATAGAGCTGAAAAAGCCGCCGCCATTCGTGCTCTTGTAGAAGTCACCATAATAGATAGAAGTGTACATGAGGTTATCATTAACCGCATCTACACCGTTGTCCATTCCGTCGCCACCTGTGACTTCGGACCAATTCACAGTAGTACTGCGCAAATGGGACCCATTGTCTTGAGCACCGGCCAAAATAACTGCTGTGTCTGAAGTGCTCTGGCTAATTTTATAGTATTGGGTGATGTTCATCCCGTCGTTCAAATCACTCCAAGAACTTCCACTGTTTGTCGTCTTGTATACACCGCCATCGGTTCCTACGTATAATTCAGATGTGCCCGGTCTAAAATCGGCATGGTGGTGATCAGCATGAACATAGGGTGTTGAGCCTGCGCCGTACCAGTGTCCCGCACACGTCCAGCTCGTACCGCCGTTGGTTGATTTCCAGATGTTCACTCCCCCTACGTAAATGGTGTTTTCAGAATTGGGATCACACGCAATGGTTAAATCATACCACGCTTGACCCCCTGAGCCCGAACCAGTATTAGACCAGCCCATAATGTTTGGAGTGGAGCTCATTAAAGTCCAATTTGACCCGCCGTTTGTGGAGCGGTAGAGCCCGCCAAAACCATAATTTGAAGAGCCATAAACAAGGTATACCTTACCCGGAGCTGAACTTACCGCAACCTCACAGCGGTACTTACCACTTGTTGGGAGGCCATTGGACATCTGTGACCAGGTGTCTCCAGCATCAAGTGAACGGTAAAGTTTAGGACTAGAACCACTTGTAGTTGCAAATACGGTGTCTCCATGACCCATACGCATTCCATAAAAGGAGCCGCTTTGCTCCAGAGTGAAATTCTGACCATAGTTTGTACTGCGATAAACACCTGCATTTGTCGCTGCCAAAACAATATTTGTACTGTCCGGATGCACGACAATACGTGCTATTCGATAGTTCTGAGAAGTAGACCACGACAGGGAGGTTGTGTTCCAAGTGGTACCACCATCTGTAGATTTCAACAGACCAAAACTGTATGTATCAGCAGCATCACGATCACCTGTTGCAAGGTACATGGTATCTGGATGTAAAGGGTCAATGGCTAGATCACTAACACCCAGGTTCGTCAATTCGTCAGTAAACGTAGTCCAGCTCTGTCCATCATCGTAACTTACCCATAAGCCCCCTGCTGGAGCTCCTGCATAAATAGTATCGTGGTGGTTAGGGTGAAAGGCAACGCCGTTAATACGACCTATTCCACCTCCTGAGGGAGCGTTCACAGGCCCCATGACTGACCACTCACCATACTCTGTTGTGCTCGATGCCTGTTGTTGCTGAATGGCTTGATATAAAACCGAAGGGTTTGGGCGAACGCCGGACTCGCCAACACGCTCCTCCATCATGTATTCCCAACGCTTAAATTGCTTCCAGCCGTGGCCTTTTTCATAAGGCTTACCGTCAAATTCCGCGTTAAATTTATCCACAACAGTATGAAAGTTCACACGATAATCCTGCATTGCTTCTACCCACGTCATCGACGAAATATCCGATGGGGCGAGCGTTGACGGCTCACGATTTTGAGCTGAGACTTGTAAGAAGGTGGCGGTAAAGGCTACTGAAATTAAAAAGCTACGTAGCATATTAGGGTTTTAAAGTGCCCTAAATTAACTAAAAAAGTATGATTCTACTCTTCTGTTTGCGCAGTTGTTATAAGCATTAACTCATTGAGCTGAACCGTATCGATTGTTGCTGGTGAATCTATCATCACATCTCTACCGGAATTGTTCTTTGGAAAAGCAATGAAATCACGAATAACCTCAGCACCGCCAAGGATAGCCACCAATCGGTCAAAACCGAAAGCCAATCCACCGTGCGGAGGAGCTCCGTATTCAAAAGCACTCATCAAGAAACCAAACTGCTTCTCTGCCTCTTCCTTACTAAATCCGAGCAAATCAAACATGCGGCTCTGCAGTGCTCTGTCGTGGATACGAATAGAACCGCCACCAATCTCATTACCGTTCAACACAAGGTCATATGCATTGGCGCGAACGTTTCCTGGATCCGTATCAATCAAGGCGATATCCTCGGGCTTCGGCGAAGTAAAAGGGTGGTGCATCGCATGATAACGTTCCGTTTCATCGTCCCATTCTAAAAGCGGGAAGTCCATTACCCATAACGGTGCGAAAACCTCTGGGTTTCGCAGACCCATATCCTCTGCAATGTGAAGACGCAATTCAGAAGTTGCCTTGCGCGTCAAACGCTCTTCACCTGCTAAAATCAAAATCAAATCACCCGGCTTCGCATCAGCAGCTTTCGCCCATTCAGCTTGTTGTTCTTGTGTATAAAATTTATCTACTGAGCTCTTGTAGGTACCGTCCTCATTGACTTTACAGTACACCATACCCTTCATGCCGATATCCGGGCGTTTTACCCAATCGATCAATTTATCGATCTGCTTACGCGTCCATGACGCTGCACCTGGAACCGCAATACCCAAAACCGTCTCGGCTTGGTCAAAAACCATGAAACCTAAATTTTGAGTGAGTGCATTTAGGTTGGCCAATTCCATCCCGAAACGAATATCTGGCTTGTCATTTCCGTAGCGCTCCATCGCTTCTGCATAGGTCATGCGCGGTACGCTATCAATTTCAACACCTTTAACGTCTTTCAACAAGTGAAGCAACAATCCCTCGAAGGTGTTTAAGATATCCTCTTGCTCTACGAAGGCCATCTCACAATCAATCTGTGTAAACTCTGGCTGACGGTCTGCGCGTAAATCTTCATCACGGAAACAACGCGTGATCTGGTAGTACTTATCGTATCCACTAACCATCAACAACTGCTTAAAGGTTTGCGGGCTCTGCGGCAATGCGTAGAATTTGCCTTCTTGCATACGCGAAGGCACTACAAAATCGCGGGCACCTTCTGGTGTAGATTTTATCAAGAACGGCGTCTCGATGTCCATGAAGCCTTGTGCGTCTAGATACTTGCGCACCTCAATATTCACACGATTTCTCAAAGCTAAATTTCGCTGTAGCGGACCGCGACGTAAGTCTAAATAGCGGTACTTCATACGGAGCTCCTCGCCACCATCACTTTCTTCTTCAATAGTGAACGGAGGAGTATTCGCTGCGTTTAATACCACAAGCTTTGTGCTCTTAATCTCCACATCACCAGTAGGCATATTAGCGTTCTTGCTGTGGCGCTCGATCACCTCTCCTTCAATCTGTACTACCCACTCGCGGCCCAGTTTTCTTGCTTCTTGTAATAAACCGGCGTCCCACTCTTCGTTAAAAGCAACCTGAGTTATCCCGTAACGGTCACGTAAATCAAGGAAGGTCATGCCGCCCAATTCGCGCGAGCGCTGAACCCAACCGGCGAGCGTTACTGTTTGTCCTATATGTGTTGCACGCAATTCGCCGCAAGTATGAGATCTGTACATCTTTGGTATTGTTTGAAACGCAAAAATAGCCAAACTTGTGGGCCAATTCCCTATTTTGCGTAGAAGATGATAGACCTAAACGATCACAATGTATATATGCGGGCTGCTTTGGCTGAAGCTCAGGTTGCTGCAGCAGCAGGAGAAGTCCCTGTTGGAGCGGTAATCGTAGCTGCTGGACGTATCATCGCACGCAGCCACAACCTCACAGAATTACTTACCGATGTAACGGCACATGCAGAAATTCAGGCAATTACTGCTGCGAGCAATTACTTAGGTAATAAATACCTTCAGAAATGCACACTCTACGTCACGCTGGAACCTTGTCCTATGTGCGCGGGAGCCTTATTTTGGTCCCAAATGGGTCACGTAGTGTTCGGTGCAAGCGATGAAAAAAGAGGCTATCAAAAGCACGGAGGTCCCATGCATCCAAAAACGAAAATCACCAGTGGTATTATGGCCGAGGAATGCGCCAAGTTGCTCACTGATTTCTTTGCAAACAAACGAAACTAAACCGCGCCATGATTCTTAGCACTACGGATATCATTGTTCTTATCGTTCTTCTTCTTTCTACTGTCTTGATTGGCCTGTATTTCGGTCGCAGTAAAAAGAAGACTTTAAGTGAGTACTTTTTGGGCGGCCGATCACTTCCCTGGTACATCGCAGGGATCTCTATGGTGGCTACTACCTTTGCAGCAGATACCCCTCTAGCTGTAACGGAACTTGTAGGTCAATACGGGATAAGTGGGAACTGGCTTTGGTGGAACTTACTTGCAGGTGGGATGCTGACCACAGTCTTTTTTGCCCGATTATGGCGCCGCTCCGGACTAACCACTGAAGTAGAGTTCATTGAATTTAGATACTCCGGACGTCCTGCAGCTTTGCTTCGCGGATTTAAAGCCATGTACCTAGGGGGCATCATGAACGTTCTCATCATGGGATGGGTAAATGTTGCAATGATTACCCTTCTCGAAGGTTTCTTTGGGATGACACACGAATCTGCTTTTGCCTGGACTGGGGTTGCGCTACTAATCGTAGTTTTTTACGTCAGTTTTTCCGGGCTTAAAGGAGTCGTATATACGGATGTTTTCCAATTCGTTTTGGCCATGTCTGGCTCAATCGCCTTGGCTTTTTATGTGTTAAAATCACCAGAGATTGGCGGCCTAACCGGCCTTCGCGCGGCGCTGCCTGAGGAGACTTTCTCCTTTCTACCGTCCATTGGCGACGGTGAAAGCGGTGGGAGGTACCAAATCTCATTGGCCTCATTCCTTGCTTTCTTCGGGATGGTGTGGTGGACCTCTTGGTACCCAGGAGCAGAGCCTGGTGGCGGAGGTTACAGTGCACAACGAATGCTATCTACTAAAGACGAACGGAGCTCGTTTTTAGCAAGTGCGCTTTTTCAAATTGGCCACTACGCAGTGCGTCCTTGGCCATGGATCATCGTCGCGTTGAGCGCTATCGCTTTGTATGGCGGTCAGAACAATCTCGCAGAACAAACACCGGATTTTATCAACTACGAATGCCTCACAGGCATCTATGATTGTGAACCGCTTACCTCAGAACAACAATCTGAATATACACAATGGGTCGCTACATGGGAACCTATTTATGGGGAGCGGCTTCCTGAGGCATTAAAGTATCAGCAAGACTACAGGTTTGGTTATATTTTCATCATGCGGGATTACCTCCCTACGGGAATTTTAGGCATGCTGCTTGCCTCTTTCTTTGCTGCATATATGTCTACAATGTCCACCCAATTAAATTGGGGAGCATCCTACTTAATCAATGACTTCTATTTACGTTTTCTGCGACCCAATGCACCACGGCGCTTGAGTCTAGGCGTTTCGAGAGCGACCACTCTTTTACTCGCATTCTTAGGTCTTTTAATTACCTCACAGATGAGCAGTATTGCTGGTGTTTGGCAGTTTATCATGGAATGCGGTGCCGGGTTAGGCTTAGTCCTTATTCTACGGTGGTACTGGTGGCGCATTAATGCATGGGCGGAAATTACCGCTACTGTAGCTCCTTTTATCGCGTACGCAATCGCCCATTACGGATTAGCTTGGGCATTTCCCAACAGCTTCTTCTTTACCGTTGGCTTTACCACTCTTGCTTGGTTACTAGTGATGTTCGTTACTGCACCTGAATCCAGCAGCACACTCGTAGAGTTTTACAGTACTGTTCGGCCTGGTGGCGCCTGGAAGCCTGTGGCCTGGAAGGTCTCTAATGACCCTGAGATAAAAAACGGTCCTTCAACACCCGTATTATTGATGTATTGGTTAGGAGGTATCGTCGCCGTTTATGGGGCGTTATTCCTAGTAGGAGCGTTACTCTTCAAATGGTAGAGCTGTGCTTTAGCAAAAAGCGAAGTCATAAAAAAATCCCCCAGACGCAAATGCACCCAGGGGATTCTATGTTCTGAAAAAATCGCGGCTTAGAGCGTACGCTTGACCTCTGTGAATCCAAACGCCTCTACGACATCTCCAACTTTGATATCATTGAATTTTTCAATGTTAAGACCACATTCGAAGCCTTGACGAACTTCTTTTGCATCGTCCTTGAAACGCTTGAGTGAACCAAGTTTTCCGGTGTAAACAACTACACCATCACGAATGATGCGCACATCATTACTACGCTCGATTACACCATCAGTAACCATACATCCTGCGATGGTTCCAACCTTAGAAATCTTAAACGTCTCACGAATCTCTGCCGTACCCTTAATCTCTTCTTTGACTTCAGCGGAAAGCATGCCTTCCATGGCATCGCGAATTTCATTGATGGCGTCATAGATGATAGAATACATGCGGATTTCTACTTCTTCCTTCTCAGCAAGCTTGCGTGCTTGTGCAGAAGGGCGAACCTGGAAACCGACTAATATGGCTTGAGAAGCTGTCGCTAGCAATACGTCACTTTCAGAAATCTGACCCACACCCTTGTGAATGATGTTTACTTGAATTTCTTCAGTGGTTAATTTTTGCAGCGAATCAGAAAGCGCTTCAACCGAACCGTCCACATCACCCTTGAGGATGATATTGAGCTCTTGGAAGTCTCCTACCTTCAAACGGCGTCCGATTTCTTCTAGCGTCATCTGTTTCTGCGAACGAACACTTTGTTCACGCTGCAACTGCAGACGTTTTTGCGCAATTTGTTTCGCCTCCCTTTCGTCGTCCATGATGATGAAACGATCTCCAGAAGTTGGCGCTCCGTCCAAACCTAACAGATTCACTGGGGTAGAAGGACCGGCTACTTTAATACGATTGCCGCGTTCATCCAACATGGCTTTCACTTTACCGCTGTATTGACCGGCAAGTACGTAATCACCCACATTCATGGTTCCCGACTGAATCAATGCAGTACACATGTATCCGCGCCCTTTATCTAATGAAGCTTCTACAATAGTACCACTTGCGTTCTTGGCAGGATTGGCTTTCAAATCAAGCATTTCTGCTTCTAAGATCACCTTATCCAGTAGTTCTTCAATGTTCAGACCCGTTTTAGCTGAAATCTCTTGACACTGCACGCTACCGCCCCAATCTTCAACTAGAACATTCTCTTGTGCTAATTGCTCTTTAATCTTATTCGGATTTGCAACATCACGGTCAACTTTGTTGATCGCAATAACGATAGGTACACCTGCTGCTTGCGCGTGTGAAATGGCCTCTTTCGTCTGTGGCATAACTGCATCATCTGCAGCTACTACGATAATCGCGATATCAGTGACTTGAGCACCACGTGCACGCATCGCCGTAAAGGCCTCGTGACCTGGCGTATCTAAGAACGTGATGGTCTGTCCTGTGTGCACTTTCACACTATAGGCTCCAATGTGCTGGGTAATACCCCCTGCTTCACCGGCTATGACGTTTGCTTTACGTACGTAATCTAATAAAGAAGTCTTACCGTGATCAACGTGTCCCATTACCGTTACAATCGGCGAACGCGGCTTTAAGTCTTCTTCTTTATCCTCTTCTTCAAGGAATGTTTCGGTAACCTCTTCATCGACGAAATTGACACTGTAGCCAAACTCTTCCGCCACCATCTCGAGCATCTCTGCGTCCAAACGCTGGTTCATCGTTACCATCACGCCTACGCCCATCAATGAACCAATGACTTCGTTCACTGAAACATCCATCATGTTCGCAAGCTCCGTAACAGTAACGAATTCCGTTACCTGTAATACTTTGCTTTCTTCGGCTGCTTGAATGTCCGCGAGTTCTTCTCTTTCACGGCGTTCAGCACGCTTATCACGACGAATTTTAGCGCCTTTATTTTTCTTTCCAGAAGTAAGCTTTTCAAGGGTTTCCTTGATCTGCTTTTGGATTTGTTCGTCTGTCAACTCTTGCTTCGCGACAACGGGCTGTTTGCGTCCGCGACCACCAGCTGGACCTCTCTTTTGAGGACCGCGATTATTGTTGCGATTTTTCGGATCATTTTGCGCGGGCGTTGCACCACCTGGACCCTGCTTCTTGATGCGCGTACGCTTCTTCTTGTTCTCCTTTGGCTTTTCTACCGGGAGGACAATTTTCTGTCCTGTGAACTTAGGTCCGTCAATCTTAACATATTTTGTTCTGATTTCTTGATCCTCCGGCGTTTGTGGAGCCTCTTCATTCGCAGGGGCTGGCTCAACCGGCTTCGGTGCATTATGCGCACCAGCACCTGAAGATTTTTTTGTTGGCGCTACCTTTTTCGGTTTCGCCGGGGCCTCTTTTTTCTTTGGCTTCTGGGCATCTAAATCAATCTTACCCATCACCTTTAGACCACCATTATCTTCTGGTGAAGCTTCTGCGCTTGCCTCATTTTTTGCCTCGACTTCTATCGCTGGTTCAGGTGATTCTGACGTTTCTTGAACCTCTTCTGCAACAGTTTCGAGTTTTTCAGGAGCCACTTCTTTTGGAGCTTCAACTACTGGGGCATTCTCCACAGGAGCAGTGGCGGCTTCTTCAATGGGTGCTTCAACCGTATCCTTCGTCCCCCTTAGAATTTCTTTTTCCTCCTTCACTTGCTGACTTACCTCTTCTGAGCGCTTTTTCCGCGCAAGGTCATCGGCAAACGCCGTCATCAAAACCTCGTACTGATCGTTCGTGATTTTATGGTTCCGGTTGTTTGGAATTTCATGGCCGTGTTTAGCCAATTCCTCCACCGCACGGTCTAAGGAAATGTTAAGCTCTTTTGTCGCTTTACTTAATCTGACGCTACTCATAGAGTGTCTTTAGGTGTTTTCTTATTCTTCGTCTTCGAATTCTTTCTGAAGTACGTTTAGGATGTGTTCTGCCGTCTCAACTTCCAAATCCGCACGTGAAACCAATTCCTCTTTGGTCAATTTCAACACGCTCTTCGCAGTATCACATCCAATCTTTTTCAATTCTGCGATAACCCATGCTTCAATCTCATCAGAGAATTGATCCAATTCAATATCGTCCTCGATTTCAATATCATCGCGGTAGACGTCAATCTCCATACTTACTAATTTACTAGCAAGGCGAATGTTGGTACCACCACGACCAATAGCTAAACTCACCTGATCCGGAGCTAAAAAAGCCTCTACGCGACCGGCTTCCTCATCAATGTTGAGGCTAGTCACTTTTGCGGGGCTTAATGCACGCTGGATGTACAATTGCAAGTTCGTAGTATAGTTGATTACATCAATGTTCTCGTTACGCAATTCACGAACGATTGAATGAATACGTGATCCCTTCATACCCACACAGGCACCTACAGGGTCAATTCTATCGTCGTACGATTCAACTGCAACTTTCGCTTTTTCACCAGGAATACGCACCACACCTTTGATTGTGATCAAACCGTCGTATACCTCCGGGATTTCCTGCTCAAATAATTTAGCCAAGAAACGCTCATCCGTACGAGACATGATCACCACTGGTTTTGTTCCTCGGAATACCACTTCTTTAACAACAGCACGGATTGGATCGCCTTTACGGAAGAACTCACGCTCACCAATCATTTGGTCTTTTGGAAGAATCAACTCATTTCCTTCGTCGTCGTAAACGATGACTTCTCGGTGACGCACGTGGTGCACCTCGCCTGTAATTATTTCACCTTCTAAATCTTTGTAACGCTTGAACAGTTCAGAGCTATCATGCTCTTGAATACGACTCACTAGGTTTTGACGGAATGCCAAAATGAATCGGCGTCCTAAATCGATTAATTTAACCTCTTCAGAAACTTCTTCACCTACTTCGTAATCTGGCTCAATCTTCAACGCAGCGCTAAGTTCGATTTCCATGTTATCGTCCTCCACTGCACCGTCTTCAACTACCGTACGGTTACGCCAAATCTCCAAATCACCCTTATCTGGGTTAACAATCACATCAAAGTTCTCATCGTCTTCGTACTTCTTGCGCAATTGATTGCGAAAGGCCTCTTCGATGAATGCCATGAGCGTAATTCTGTCGATATTTTTCTCCTCCTTAAACGCGAGGAAGCTTTCAATAATCGCCTGATTTTCCATTGTTTATATCTGACTAATCCTATTTAAACTTAATTGCCACTTTCGCTTCGGTAAGCGCAGTGAATTCAATTTTTAATTCTTTGTTGGGGTCACTCTTCTTTTTCTGAGGCACACTAAGCAAAATGTACTCTTCAGCAACCTCGATGAGTTGACCTTCGTCCGCTCTATCGTCGTATTTCACTTTCAAAAAGCGACCTTCATTCTTTTTGTACTGACGCCAAATTTTAAGGGGACGCGTTAAATCTGGGCTACTTACCGTTAGATTAAAATCTTCTTCATCTCGGTCTAATAACGATTCCACTTTGCGATTGATCATTTTAATTTGCTCAATGGTCAATCCAGTATCCGCGTCTACGTAGGCAACAATAACGTTGTTGGGCTTGATTTCGAGATCAACCAAAAAGGCATCGTTTTCATCTGCCGCCGTAGTCAACGCTTTTGCTACTTTGTCGTAT
Source organism: Schleiferiaceae bacterium (assembly GCA_965204625.1). Taxonomy (GTDB): domain Bacteria; phylum Bacteroidota; class Bacteroidia; order Flavobacteriales; family Schleiferiaceae; genus UBA10364. The sequence continues at coordinate 121,607 of CBDBET010000005.1, read as the reverse complement.
TCCATAAATTACCGCCAATAAAAGAGGGGACTCGAGGTCCCCCTTTTGTACGTCAAAAAGTTTTGACAAATATAGACATTTATTTTATTGACAGCGTACTGTGAATAACCACAAGCCTAAATACTCACAATTTTTCAATTTTGAGTGATTAATACGCTCTCAATCGACTCACTTTAAGTATTTTCACTAAATTAGGCGTTCGCTTACATGTCAATTATGAACAAAACCATTAGAATTCTCGTAGTGGATGATCACCCTATCGTACGAGGAGGCATTAAAACCATGCTGGAAATGGGCAAGTTTGAGTCGTATTCGTTCCAAGTTAAGGAGGCCGGAGACATTCTAGACGCCTTAAAACTAGCCGACCAATTTGCTTTTCATTTAATCATCACAGATTCACAACTGGGAAAGCATTCCGGTGCTGAACTCACGAAATCATTATTGCGCTTATCGACCGAACAGTCAGTCTTAGGGTTTTCAGAATCGGACGACATGAACGTCGTAGAGCATATGCTGAAAGCTGGAGCCAAGGGGTTTATTAAAAAGAGTGTCGATACCGGTGAGCTGATAAAAGCCATTACTGCCATTCTCGAAGGACGTCTGTATTATGCGCTCGATATTGCCAATTCGCTCATTGAGCGTAGAATTTTAGGCAAGACATTCGCTGAATTTCACAGTAATAACCCGGCAGTTGCACGATTGAGCAAAAGAGAGATAGAAATTCTCAAATACATCGCGGATCAATTGACCAACGAAGAAATTTCTAAAAAACTCTTCTTATCCAAACGTACCATCGACAACCATCGACAAAACATTTTAAATAAATTAGGAATGAACAACACCGCCGGTCTAGTGCGCTTCGCAGTAGAAAACGGATTGCTTCACTAAGCTTCTCCTGAGCTACAATAAAAAAGCGCGCCCGATGGGCGCGCTTTTTTTTGGGATAAAGGCATAAAAAATCCCCCGGACGCGATGCGCCCGGGGGATCTCTTCTTTAAGTAAAACGGTATCGTTTATTCAACAATTACCTTAAGTGTTTTAGTTGCGCCGTTGGCGTTAGCGATGTTCACATAATACATACCACTCACCATATTATTGCGCTCCAAAGTGATATTACCTTGTACGTTATCGAAACCTGCAACCACACGACCAGTGATATCGAATACACGAACTGAATAGCGTCCTGCGCCTAATGCGATGGTTGCGCTTTCATTCATTGGGTTAGGACGAAGACTGACGCCTGAAAGTGCATCTTCTTCAACAGAGATGAATGAACACTGACCAAAGATGTGCTGAACAGTATCTGCGCTACCTGAACGCGCGAAGAAACGGTTGTATCCACCCACACCATTATCAACACCACAATTCATAGGAACCGGCTCGTGGTTTGAACTATTGCTTGGGTCACCATTTGAGAAACGGTATTCCATTGTACCTGGACAGAAGTTTGCTTCCGTAGCAATGTACTGACCTGCAACAGAATGAGGAACCATAGGAACGGCATTTGCATCCCACTGAGTGAAGGCACCCATCAAATAAATGGTATCTGCAGGAGTAAATGCTGCTTGTGTAAAGTCCACGATGAATGTAACATCCGCTGTGGCTGGAACAGCCGCACACGGACCATACGTATCGTTACCGAAACAACGGGTTGCAACTGTAGAATCAGAGCTCACAGTAACGATTTTGTTACCACCGCCTTCCCAGTTGGTATTGCCGTTTTCATGGAAACGTGCCTTGAACTGGAAGTCGCCTGAATCTACATCGGTATAAGAGATCGAATAAACACCGTCACCGTCTGGATCCGTCATCAATTCGCCACCCCAGCCATTGATAGGGCCTGCAAGTGTAACAGAGTCCACAGTACCACAAGCGGCGATAGAGCTTACATCAACATTTACCGTAATGTCATAGGTAGACACGACCATACAAGGGCCACACATATTGTAACACACCTCGTAAATACCGCTAACTGTATCCGTGTAGAAACGGTTATCACCTTGATTAATACCTGCTGTTGATGCTTGACATGTAGAAGGTACAGACTCAACATCACTCCAAGTATTTCCGTTTAGAAACTTAAAATAGGTAGAATCCGTTTTGCCGACATAAGCAATGTAACGATATACACCATCAAAGTTTACCATCTGACTTTTGGCCGGGTCCCAACCTTGAAAGTTACCAGCAACGTGTGCAGAGTCCGCGCTTATCGTTTGTAAAGCATAATCCACTTTAAATTGAATAGCTTTCTGTCCAGCTGGTGCGGCACCAGCGAACATAACCGCAGGAAGTGTCGTGTCTGAAGAGATTACAGCCCAACGATTACCATTTCCGTTCGTTCCAACGTTTACTGAAGAAGGCACACTTTCATCGTCTCCCCATGCATTACCGTTAAGGAATTTATATTCCAATTGACCGGCTGACACACTCACTGTAGTGGAATAAATTGAAGACGTACCGACTTGCGTTAAACCGGTCGTTGACGGCGACCAGCTCTGGAAAGATCCTGCTACATGTACACCGTTCGAATTCGCAGAAGCAGATCCTAAATCTACTTGGAAAGTAACGCTGTGCGTTTGAGCAAATGCAGTTACACCCAAAAAGAGTACGGCTGCTAAAGCGTAGAATTTTTTCATAATTATGATAGATTGATTATTAAATGTACTTCGTACTCTTCAAAGTTAAGCCAAACAAATACTGGTGTTTAGCCGTTTTTTAACCACATTATTGCAGATTAATACAACAAACCATGATTTCGCATTGAATTCTATTTAGTGAGCACAAAACAGAGAAGACCGTATCTCCCTAATTATACCCTAATTATGCATTTTTTTGGTATCTTACGGTCAAGAAATGCGTTATTCGTCGTACAACTTTCTAAGCTCAATAGCTGCTTACTAATGTATCGCCGTAATAACCCGCTTTATGAAAGAACACTTGGTTAAACGATAACGATAAGAGTGAAAGCCACTATTGAAAATATCCGCATTGCCGAACAGGACCGTAGCTACAACAGCTATGTCTTGGCGCAAAAGGCCGGGCAAAATTTTCCGTCCATTTTTACCGATTATTGGCATTACCACCCAGAAATCGAAATCACCTACATAGTCAAAGGCAAAGGCCTTGCCTTCATCGGAAATAAAACAATAGAGTTTGAACCGGGGCAAGCGTTCCTCCTGGGCCCTTATCTACCGCATAATTTTGTCAGTACGGAGGAAGAAGAGGTTCAAATGGAAAAGGAATGCTGGGGACTCCAGTTCACACAGGAGTGGCTTAACAGCTTTAAGGAAAGCGCCTCTCTTCAGCGCCTGTTCCGCGCCATGAGCTATGGCATTAATTTGGGCCAATTCAACTCCGACGAACACGAAGCTTTTACCACTATCGTTGGCAAAGACCCCCTCCGCAGCATCGGAGCATTTTTCAACCTAATGGCTATGATCGCCGAACGGCCAGATTTCCTCACCGTCTCCACCAACAACGCCTACTCTAATGTTATGAGCCAAAAGCTCAGTCTACGAATGGAACGCGTCTCGAAATACATCCAAGATCACTACCAAAACACTATCACCCTAAGTGAAATCTCCGATATCGCCAGCATGACCGAACAAAGCTTCAGTCGCTGGTTCCGCCAAACTTCAGGCCTAACATTCGTAGACTACCTCATGCAACTGCGTACAACGGTCGCCAGCAACCTTCTCATCAACACAAACAAAGCAATGACAGAGGTCGCTGCAGAGAGCGGTTTCAACTCCAGCTCTTCGTTCAATCGCGCTTTCCTTAAAATAAAAGGCTGCTCACCTCGAGAATTCAGGAAAAAGAAAAAAATATAATTCATAAAAAAGGCCTCGAATTCGAGGCCTTTTTCTTTGCAATTAATTTCAATGACCAGGGATATAACGCTCTGCTTACTCTGCCGGAGTGTAGGTCACTGCATGCTTGTTTGTAATCAAAAAATTTGCTAAGCCGGCAATTACAAGAGATGTGCCTGCAAGCAACATTGCGTTAATCGGCTCAGCTCCAAACAAACTCTTATAAATAACCGTCAAAGAAGTCGCCGCTACAATCTGTGGAATAACAATAAACATATTGAAGATCCCCATGTAAACTCCCATTTTATTTGGGTCTAAGGTTGAGCTCAACATGGCGTAGGGCATGGAAAGTATAGATCCCCAAGAAAAGCCAATACAGACAAATGACAACGTTAACATTGACGGTTCTGTTAAGAAGTACATGCTTATAAAGCCATACGCACCAGCGAAAAGACTGAACATGTGAACGAGCTTACGATTGATACGACGCTTCGCTGTCCACAGCGTTAAAAGCAAGGCAAACAACATAGAACTCAAACCATAATTCCCCATATACGAGCCCACTTGATTGGAAGCGTCGTTGAATGCTCTATCTTCCAATTGATAGGCTTCTATCTGCGCTGCCGTAGACACCGCATATTCAATAGCCTCAGGCTTCGCAGCGCCATACACGTGGTCTGTCAATGCTGGATTCGCCATAGACCACATACAGAAAAATGCGAACCAAGAAAAGAATTGGACCACGCCCAATTTCTTCATAGTTAAAGGCATATTCCCAATGTTTTTACCTACTTCGCGCAGGGTCTTTATCAGCCCAGAATTTTCTTTCTGCTCTGAGCGAAACGCTTCCAAATCTTCAGGAGGATACTCATCCGTGGTGAATACCGTATAAAGGATGGCAAGTAAAAAAATCACAGCGCCAATGCCGAAGGCTACCTTCACAGACATGGGAACAACCCCTGGCTCAGCCTCATTACTCACGCCTAAGGAACTGACCAATAGAGGTAGGTTTGAAGCCACCCATGTGCTCACCCCGATAATCAGGGTTTGCACTACGAAACCAAAACTACGCTGACTGTCCGGTAACTTATCCGCCACCAAGGCGCGGAAAGGCTCCATAGATATATTCATGGTCGCATCTAAAATCCAAAGCCCACCTGCAGCGATCCACAATGCAGAACTGTGGGGTACAAACAGTAAGGTTATAGAAGCCAGGATAGCGCCAATCAAAAAATACGGACGGCGACGGCCAAAGCGCGGGTGCCAAGTATTGTCGCTCATTTGCCCAATAATAGGCTGTACGATCAAACCTGTGAGTGGTGCGGCTATCCACAGTAGTGGAAGACTGTGCTCATCGGCACCTAGGGTTTCAAAGATTCGACTCATAAAACCGCCTTGTAGGGCATAACCGAATTGGATCCCCAAAAAGCCAAAGCTCATGTTCCAAATCTGCCAAAAACTGAGTTTAGGTTTCTGTTGCATACGTTTCAATGTATTAGTCGACTAAAGAGAAAAAACCCGACCAAGGCCGGGTTTTAAGAGTTAATGCATTACGATTTTACTGACATTCGATTTGGACATTTACAGCCTCTGTTACGCGATCCGCACCTGTAGCGAACACCTTTTTCATGGCAATAAACTCCAAATAATCAATGGTCTTGGTCGCAGGAACATTAAAGAATTCCTCGGGAATAAGACGCAATTGGAAATTTCCATCGTCTAAATAATCCATCTGTAAATTTGGATTACTTCCTACGTTGAAGGTATTCTCAATTTGATCAAAAGTTCCGTCTGTATAAGTGACTTTAGCGTACATGTAACAATCGTCTGAAGCCAAATTTTGCATGCTCGACTTCTGTTCACGCCAATTTTCGTAACGCAAGGTCAGCACATCATCTGCCATAACCTTCGTTGGAAAATGATAGAATGGATTGCGCTCTGTAGCCGGTGGGTCGATAGCTATACTTTGATCGTCTGTTTTAACATCAGGGTCGCCATAACCTCCGCCGTCTTTAGCTTTTACTAAAAAGTGAATGTCCTCTGCATACACGGTTGTCGCATCCACCTCGTAGAAAAGGGTAGGAACAATTTTCCAAGAGAACGTCCCGTCGGCATTCTTCGTCATTTTCATGGCTTCGTTTGAATTCTTCCAAGGTGCAGACCCCGTGCCATTGACAAAAGGATGACCATCCGGATGTGTAGCTGGCTTCCATGTCCATATGTACATGTCTTCGCCTGCATCGACTGCCTGCTTCAACAAATCTTGATGACCTACAGCCAAATCTAGAGCCGCCGGATCAAAGATGATCTCTAACGAATCCGCTGGGTCTATATTTTCATCTGGAACCGTGGTGATTTGGGCACTTCCTGAAAGGCCCAAAGTCAAGAGTAAAAGTGTGTTTATTCTTTTCATAATGAGGGCTTATTTACGAGTAAACGTTAATTGGTAAGAGACACTCGGCTTGTCACAACGTTCGCGAGCATAGATGAAGCTTACATTCTGATCAATACTCCTTGGCATATTGCCTAAAGGTAGAATCACAACTGATGAATCCTGTGCCAAATGAAGTTCGGATGGATATTCCGGCGTATTGTAACGCCAAGTTCCCCCGGCACCAAACACATCAAAACCTGGACCTTGCTGGTTCACAGAATAGGTACTGTCGCTACTAAAAGCGACCACCCATTTATTTTGAGCGTCGACGTATAAATCACTGACATCACGCGTTTCGGGTACTGGAAGTGTTACATCCGTCTGCTCGACCATTGTGAGTTCCCAAGTTCCGAGAATACCTGCACCTGCCTCATAGCTTGGTCCGATTGGACCTACTTCAGGCTTACATGCACCTAGGGCTAAAAATGCAGTCGCCGCTATAGTTATAATTCTTGCTTTCATATACTTTCCTGCTTAGTTGCAGCCTCCTTCTTCATTATAAACAAATCCTTGCGCTGTCCCTTCAAAATTAGGGAATTGCAGTACCATACCTGGACAATCCCAATCCACACCACGAATGGTTTGGATTTCTCCCAATACACCTTGGCGCTTAAGTTGGAACAATCGATCACCTTCAAAGGCCAATTCCAAACGTCGCTCCGACATAACATCAGTGAGTGTAAGATTGGTTAAATCTGTCAAGCCCGCGCGTTGACGCAATGCATTGATTTTTGCCAATCCGGTTCCATCACTATCGCCATTTAAGCGCACATTACATTCGGCATAAATGAGGTACAAATCTGACAAATGCAATAGAGGCACATCGAGGAAACTCCCGTCGAATTTGCTCACTACATAGAATACATCCGGCGTGCCCTCGTTGCGAGCCTCATACCACAATTGGCCGCGCAAATCGTTCGTGTCCGCCGTGGCTTCGACGTACAATGCTTGACTTGCTTTAAGCGCTGGATTCGCGTTCGGATCATCGGAACGGTAGTTCCATGTAAAGCCCATGCCGCGCTCATCTACGATCGTATCCGTGGCTGAACTTTCGTTGGTACTTACCAGAGTAAAGATGAATTCTGCAGGTAGGTTGCCATTGGCATGATCCGCAAAACGATTGGTTAAAACAGGGTCCAGTGAATAGGTTCCTGAGTTCATTACCTCAGCAGCTTTTGCTTTCGCATTAGCGAAATCGCCCATTTCTAAATAAACTTTCGCCAACAGTGCTTTCGCTGCCATTTGGTTTGCAAAAATTCCGTTTGATGAAGGTAGGTCTGCCTCTGCATCCAAAAGATCTTGCTCAATCTGTGCATATACATCGGCGACCGTCGCACGCATCTGTGGCGTCTGATCCGCGCTCACCTTTAATGGAATCCCTAAATGGCTGTTATCAGAAGTATATCCATAAGGCAATGCCCAAATACGAACCACGTGGTAATGACTCAATGCACGAATAAACTTTGCTTCCGCTGTAATTCGGGCAACCGCATCAGCAGTAGCACCCTCAAGATCCGCTACCTCTTCAATTAAGGTATTCGCACGATAAATCGCGATATATGCGTTGCGGTATTCGCCACCAAAAGATCCATTAAAGAACGACGAAGTCCAACGCCAAATCTGGGCATACTCACCATTCAGACCTAATGGATCTGCGATGTGATCAGACATGACTTCAGGGATGTTCTGAAAGCTGCCGTTAAAAGCGTTTGCCGCAACATCATATACACTAACTAATAGCTCTTGCGCATCTTGAATGTTCAGAATGGCTGAATCTGCCGGTATTTGATTATTACTATTCGCCTGGAAATCTAAAATTCGCTCGCACGAAGAACTACCTACTGCGATGGCGATTAGCGCTATAAATACTCTCAAATTTTTCATAATTCGCGCTGATTAAAAGTTAATGTTTACACCTACGTTCACCGTCTTTTCTTGCGGCGGCGTGAGGTAGGTAATGTTCGGAGACATGTTTCTATCGGTAGCGTTTTCGAAATCACGAGCGATCTCAGGATCTAAACCGATAAAGTTGGTCAAGGTGATGAGGTTTGTTCCTGTCACATTAACGGTCATGCCTTTAATGTTTTTTAGTTTACTCTGAGGTACACGGTAACTCAACTTCACGTTACGAAGACGTGCATAGGTTCCGTCGTGCAGCCATAGATTAGTGTTGATCCATTCTGTATTCGCACCATAAGTACGGTAATCGCGGCTTAATCTTGGATACGTTGCTACATCTCCCGGCTGCTGCCAGCGGTCAAATAGATCGGTACGCATATTCCAATCGGTCACCACGCCCATCTGACGTTTCGAAGAACTGTCGTAGATATCGCCGCCTATGGTGAACACCCACAAGAAGCTAAACTCGAGGTTCTTATAGTTGAATGTATTGGTTAAACCTCCAATAGCATCCGGCATGACATTACCCACCGCAACACGGTCTTGAAGATCCCAAGTATAGGTTTCTTCACCGTCTTTAGTCAGGTACACCGGCAAACCGTTGGTTGGGTCTACGTGCGAGAATTGAACCAGGTAATTCGTACCAATGGGCATTCCCACGACTACACGCGTATCATTCGTTCCACCACTCACCGCATCCGGGGAATACTGCCCGATCGAAGTAATCTGATTCGTATTGCGTGCAATATTAAAATCTGTGGTCCACGTAAAGTTATCCGTTACGATGTTACGCGACTTTATCGCAAATTCAACACCAGTATTGTACACACTACCTACGTTATCCCACCAAGAGCCAAATCCTGTTGAGCCCTGCAGAGTTACGTTAAGTAACATGTCGTTGGTTTCTTTGTGGTACCAAGCTAATTCTCCGGTTACACGGTCGTTGAATAATCCATACTCCAAACCGATGTCGTAGGTGGTCGACGTCTCCCATCGCAAATCTGCATTTTCGCGAATAACTGGGTAACGGTAGGTCTGGCCCCCATAACCATTGTTGGCAACATTGTAGTATCCAAACCACTGGTACGAGGGAATGGCTGAGTTTCCATTTTTACCTACCGAAGTCTTCAACTTTAAATAGCTCACGTTCGGTACGCTCGCCATGAAGTCTTCTTCCGTAATGATCCAGCCTAAAGACGCTGCAGGAAAGTTTCCGTATTTATTATTAGGACCAAATTTTGAAGATCCATCACGACGGATCAACGCTTCTGCGTAATACTTCCCTGCGAAGTTGTAGTTCAAACGCGTGAAGGCCGATGCAAAGGCATATTCCTCTAGGTAACTTAGCGGATCGTTTACATATTGTCCTGTCTCGCGAATCTGTCCTGTGGCCTCACTATCATAATACCCATCCCAGCGAAGGATGCGGTTGTATTGGTATTCAGATCCCACTAACCAATTAATGTGGTGGTTTTCTCCAATGTCGTTGATGTAATTCGCCGTAGCGTTACCAGAGGTGTTCCATACGCTGTAAGTATACATATTCGCACGACCAAGCAAATTTCCCTCTGAATCTTTATATGTTGGGTCGTATCCTGGTTTCTCCCAGATGTGATCTTCAAAATGCATGTAATCAACAGCACCTTGACCGCGAAGGGTCCATGCATCGCTGATTTTGTAATCTAACGTAAAGTTATTGATGGTACGGTCCTCAATAGCCGTCCAATCTTTTAATGACCGCTGCGCAACGGGGTTTAAACTTACGCCGCCTTTCAACCAATAGTCACCAGCTGAAGCAACAACATTTCCATCCGCATCGTACTCATCCTCTGAATAGCGCACCGGATAGATGGGAAGCGCTCTTGACATGGCTTCACCGAAACCGCCGGACCAAGCCGCATCAATTCTATTGTTGATGCCTCGTGAAATAGAGGTGCTGATTCCCAATTTTAGATTTGATGCCAAATTGTAATCCACATTAAATCGGCCCGAGATTCTTTCGTACGAGTTCCCTGCTAAATAACTGTGGTTGTCATTATACGATAGTCCTGCGTAGAAATTACCTCCTTTGAATCCTTTAGACGCAGAGAAGTCATAACCCTGCTTCACACCGGTGTGTATAGTTTCTTGTATCCAATCGGTACCTTCAATTGCTTGTGCCTCTGCCCAACTCATTCTATTTCCAGGCAATTGCGGAACGCCTACGTTTCCATCATTTACCCAGGCTTCTTCATACAGTTGGAGGTATTCTTCTTTTGACGCCATATTAGGCAAAGCCGTCGGTGCACTAATTCCCGTACGTGCAGAGAAATTATAGGTTAGCTTTTTTGATTTTCCTCTTTTCGTGGTAATCAGAACTACTCCATTAGATCCACGTGAACCATAGATACCTGTTGCGGCAGCATCCTTTAATATTTCAACCGATTCAATATCGTTCGGGTTGATCGTCGCTAGTGGGTTTGTATTGAAACCCCCACGATTTCCGTTCAAAAAGTAATCTTGTGTAATTGGTATGCCGTCTACGACATAAAGTGGATCACCACCGGCAGAAATGGAGGCTACCCCGCGAACACGAACCATGGATCCGGAACCAGCGATCCCAGAACCTGTGATAACCTGAACGCCCGCTGCCTTGCCTTGAATGGCGTTTTCAAATGAAGGCGTAGGAATGTCCGTAAGCTCTTTTGACTTCAAACTCACTACAGAACCGGTGAGATCGCGGCGACGGGCGACACCGTAACCCACCACAACCACTTCATCGAGCTGCGTTTGCGAAGGATTCATGACCACATTTACAACCTTATTACCTTGCACAGCAACAGTTTTTGTGACCGGCTCGTAGCCAATGAAACTGTAGATAATGTTGTGTGTTCCTTCAGGAAGGTTAAGGGTGTATTGACCATTATAATCGGTCATGGTTCCGCTTTGATTCTCTACAGTAACGACGACAGAAGGCAATGCTTCATTGTATTCGTCGACTACAGTCCCGGTAACTTTCTGTGCTACAATTGACTGTGCGAAAAAGAAACTAAAACAGAAAAGTAAAAAACGAGAGGTGCTTTTCATCTGCTTACACTTGTTAAGTTATAAAGTCAAATGTACACTTTAAGCGCCTTCAAGTAAAGTCCATAGCGTGGTCCCGTTAACAGAATTATCCCACTATTTATCCTAAACCACACTAGTTTTAGAGAAAAGCGGGAAATTAAACCTTGATGCGGTACAATCGCGCCGGTTTATGTAACACATTGTCTTGCTTTTCGTCCGTTGCCTCAACGAGCTTTTCACGAACCACCTTTTTACGGAAATTCCTTTTGTCCAATTCTTCTTGAGTAATTGCTTCGTGCAACTGCTGCAATTGATTTAAAGTAAATCGCTGTGGAAGGAGCTCATACCCACTCTTATTTAACTCAAAGTGTCGCTGTAGTTTCCACAATGCGACCTCCACAATCTCATTGTGGTCAAAGGCCAATTCTGGAACTTCTTCTATATCACACCACAGCGCCTCGCCAGCGAAACTTGCAGGGTTGGGAAGAAAATCATCCATTTTCACCAGGGCATAGTAGGCCGCAGTAATAACGCGTTCAGTGGGATTATTACGATACAGTTCCAGCCATTTTCTATCCTTTGGGTCGTTTACTCGACCAGGATCGCCAAATGTGTGAAATTGCTTTAAAATGACATTTCTTAACGTTGCCAACTCGAAGAGCACTCTGTCTGCGGCGTCGTCTAAGCTTTCATTTTTTAAGATTAGATCTCCAGGTAGACGTTTCCTTAGCATCCCCTGTCCGATATCTTTCTCTTCAATCAGTAATACTTTTAGTTTTTCGCCATCAAAACCGAAGATGACGCAGTCTACACTGATGTTCGAATTAAGTTCAAATTGCTGTGGCATAGCGGTATTTGCGTGTATTTAGGTAAAATATGCTGCATTTAAAGATAATGACAAAAAATTAATAAGTGTAACATTTACACTTAGTTGTTACCTTTGCACCTATGTCAACAAAAATTAACAACATCGCAGTTCTTACCTCTGGGGGCGATGCACCTGGAATGAACGCCGCAATTCGCGCCGTTGTCAGGACCGCTTTGTACCATGGTAAAAGGGTCTTTGGAGTCTACCGAGGATATGAAGGGATGATTGAAAACGACATTATAGAACTCTCATCTTCAAGCGTAAAGCATATTCTTGCGCTTGGCGGAACGTTCCTGAAAAGTGCTCGTTCCCAAGAATTCAGAACACCTGAGGGCCGTGCGAAGGCAGCAAAAAACCTTCGCGATAGAGACATAGATGCTCTCATCGTTATTGGAGGTGACGGTTCATTTACCGGCGCCTTAAAGCTCGCGGAAGAACACGGTATAAAAGTCATAGGAGTTCCTGGAACCATTGATAATGATTTATTCGGAACAGATTATACTATAGGGTACGATACCGCCACCAACACCGTCATTGAAAGCGTTGATAAGATTCGCGATACCGCTTCTTCACACAACCGGCTATTCTTAGTAGAGGTGATGGGTAGAGACACTGGATACATTGCCGCTTCAACCGGGCTTGCAACGGGCGCCTTGAGCATTATCCTGCCAGAAAAGAAGAACACTTACAATGAGTTGTTTAAGGACTTGCGCAGCGCTCAGGCAAATAAAAAGACGTCGAACATCATCATGGTTGCTGAAGGCAATCATTTAGGTGACATCTTTGACATTGCATCTGCCGTTCGAAAAGAATTCCCGTCCATCGATGTAAAAGTGACCACCCTAGGACATACACAACGCGGCGGTTCTCCTTCAACAAATGACCGGGTTTTAGCTTCTGTTTTAGGGCATTATGCAATCAAAGGTTTAATCGAGGGACAGGAAAAGGTCATGTCTGGCATGATCAATCAAAAAGTAGTTTTCACGCCGTTAAGTGATGCCATCACCAAAACAACGGAATTGGACTACGAAATGCTAACTATTGCTAAAATTCTAGCCACATAACACATCAAACTATGAGCACAAAAATCGCAATCAACGGCTTTGGCCGCATCGGACGTTTAACATTTCGCAACCTTATCGAAAGTGATAAAGTTGAGGTAGTTGCTATCAATGACCTCACTGCTGTAGATATGCTTGCCCACCTTTTGAAGTACGACAGTGCACACGGTCGTTTCAACGGTACGGTTACTCATACTGAAAACAGCTTGATCGTCAATGGTAAAGAAATTACCGTTTACGCACAGCGTGATCCTGAAACGCTTCCTTGGGGTGAGATTGGGGTTGACCTTGTTATAGAGTCTACAGGATTCTTCCGTGACGCAGAAGGTATGGGAAAACACATCAAAGCAGGTGCTAAAAAAGTAGCGCTAAGCGCGCCAGCTTCGGGCGATATTAAGACCATCGTTTTAGGTGTAAACGATGATCAATTGACTGATTCTGACACCATGGTAAGCAACGCTTCATGTACTACCAACTGTTTGTCTCCAATGGCAAAAGTTTTGGACGAAAAATTCGGAATCGAGAGCGGTTTCATGTGTACTATTCACGCATACACTTCTGACCAACGCATTCAAGATGCGCCGCATTCAGACAAGCGCCGAGCACGTGCTGCTGCCGTAAACATGATTCCAACTTCTACTGGTGCAGCTAAAGCAGTCGCTTTAGTATTGCCGCAATTGAAAGGAAAATTAGACGGGTATGCAATGCGCGTTCCTACCATCACTGGTTCTGCAACTGACCTTACGGTTCAATTAAGCAGAGAAGTGACTGCAGAAGAAATCAATGCAGCCATGAAAGAAGCTGCTGAAGGCCCGCTAAAAGGTATTCTTATGTACACAGAAGACCCGATCGTTAGCTCTGATATCGTTGGCGATAAGCACAGCTGTATCTTCGACGCAGGTGTTACGAGTGCTAAAGGAAACCTTGTAAAGGTTCTAGGATGGTACGACAACGAAGCAGGTTATTCTGCGCGTTTAGCAAACCTAGTAGAGCGTCTAGCCTAAACATTTAATATTGGACCGCGCCTTTTAAAAGGTGCGGTCCGCTATTTAAACCGTATGATACTAATCGCCGAAAGTGGTTCTACAAAATGTGATTGGGTGGCTCTGAACCCAGATGGTTCCGAGTTCAAACGATTCTCTACAATGGGGTTCAATCCCTATTTCCACTCTGCGCCCTTCATTCGTGAAGAGCTTAGCAGCAATGCGGTGGTTTCTAACATTAACGGCAGTGTAGATTTCGTTTATTTTTATGGTGCCGGCGCCTCGAGTGAAAGCTTAAAAGACATTATCCACGACGGTTTAAAACAAGTCTTTGTAAACGCGACCATTAATGTTGATCATGATTTGGTCGCAAGTGCGTATTCCACATACACAGGTGAACCCGCCATTACTTGTATTCTAGGTACTGGATCAAACAGTTGTTATTTTGACGGTGAGACAGTGAGCGATGAAGTGCCTGCATTGGCTTATATTTTAGGGGACGAAGGCTCTGCTAGCTTTATTGGGAAACGACTCGTTTCCGATTTTCTTTACAAACGTCTTCCAGAAGAAATGGCTGTTGACTTTTTTGATACCTACGGGTTGGATAAAGATGAAATCGTCACAAGCGTATACAACAAGCCGAACGCTAATGTATATCTCGCCTCATTCAGCCGTTTTGCTGGTAAGCATATGGAACATCCGTATGTTAAAATGATTGTACGTGAGGGCTTCGCTAAATTCGCTGACATTCATATTGGCTGTTTCGGCAACGCAACAGAAGTTCCAGTGCATTTTGTTGGTTCTGTTGGCGCTATTTTCCACGAAATTCTCGAAGAGGTTTTAGAAGAGCGTGGTTTCCGCTTGGGTCAAATCATGCGCAAACCAGTAGACGGTTTAATCAAATACCATTTAAAGTACCTAAACATCTTAAATGCCTATCAGGTCTAACTAATGATTAAGGGATTTCTCTTTGATTTGGACGGCGTTATTGTAGATACCGCCGTTTTTCATTTTCAAGCGTGGCGTCGTATTGCGCAAAAGCTTGGCGGTGATTTTACTGAAGCACAAAACGAACAACTCAAAGGAGTAAGCCGTGTAGATTCACTTAAGAAGATTCTGGAGTGGACTGGGGCGACAATTTCCGACGAAGAGTTCCACGCGCTGATGGAGTTAAAAAATGAGTGGTACCTGGAACTGGTGAGTCAGCTCAGTGCTAATGATGGATTGCCTGGCGCTGTGGAATTTTTACAGGAAGCAAAGGCACAAGGAATTGGTATTGCACTAGGTTCGGCGTCAAAAAACGCCCCACTCATTTTGGATAAAATGAACCTCCTGCCTCTTTTCGATGCGATAATTGATGGGAATAATGTGGTAAACGGCAAGCCGCATCCTGAGGTATTTTTGAAAGGCGCAGAAGCACTGGGTCTTGCGCCGGCAGAATGTATCGTCTTTGAGGATTCTATAGCCGGTGTGCAGGCTGCAAAAACAGGTGGCATGTCGTGCGTGGGGATCGGAACACCAGATATATTAGGTGGGGCGGACCTTTATTTTAACGCATTGGGCGAAACTACTCCTGAAGAACTTCTGCGCGCACTATAACTGCGCAAAGAAAATACAATGTTCAATAAATACACAGAGGTTCATCCCTGGAAAATCATTGAAAAAGGTTGGAGTCCTTCGAACCACCCTAAAAGCGAAAGTCTATTTTCTATTGGGAATGGTCGAATGGGCCAACGGGCCAATTTTGAAGAGACCTACACCGGTAAAAGTTTACAAGGTTCCTACATCGCGGGTGTATACTATCCTGATAAAACACGTGTAGGTTGGTGGAAAAATGGTTATCCTGAGTACTTCGCCAAAGTACTTAACTCCTGCAACTGGATCGGTTTAAATGTTAAAGTGGATGGTGAGACTTTAGATCTAAACACCGCTACCGCAGTAACGGATTTTTACCGCGAACTTGATATGAAGAGTGGGCTTTTAAAGCGCTCCTTTCAAGCCACCCTTCCTTCAGGAAAAATGCTCGCAATCAACACTGAGAGATTTGTAAGTATCGTAAAGGATGAGATAGGAGCACTGAGCTACAGCATTGTACCTATCAACTTCTCCGGTTCCATTGAAATATGTTCTTACCTGGACTTTGATGTGAAAAATGAGGACAGTAATTACAATGAAAAATTCTGGGAATCGGTCAGCTGCGGACAAGAAAACGGGAGCAGTTATGTACACGCAAGAACAAAGAAAACCAGATTTGAGGTTAGCGTAGCCATGCGTAATTATACGGCTATTGACGGTGCCTCTGTGGCATGGGATTCCACCACTGAAGCAACTCATATGTGCGTTTGCGAGTGTGCATCATTCAACGTTCAACAAGGGCAAAACCTGCAAGTGAATAAATTCGCTGCCGTGCTGTCAAGCATGAATCATTCCGCTGCAGTTTTAGATGTAAACGCAGCCAATAGCGCCGCAGCAGCGGCGCATGCAGGTTATACCCAATTACGTGATGAACATGCTGCAGCTTGGCACAACAAGTGGGAAACCTCAGATATCGAAATAGAAGGTGATGCAGAAGCACAGCAAGGCATCCGTTTCAACATCTTCCACATGAACCAGACCTTCACGGGTGTGGACGATAGATTAAACATTGGTCCAAAAGGGTTTACCGGCGAGAAATACGGCGGTTCTACCTACTGGGATACCGAAGCGTACTGTTTGCCTTTCTACCTCGCAACGGCGCAGCCGGAGGTAGCGAAGAACTTGTGTTTGTACCGTTACAAGCAGCTGGACAAGGCCATCGAAAATGCAGGCAAGCTCGGATTTACCGACGGCGCAGCATTGTACCCGATGGTAACGATGAACGGCGAAGAATGTCACAACGAGTGGGAGATCACTTTCGAGGAAATCCACCGCAATGCAGCCATCGCTTATGGCGTGTTCGATTACATACGTCACACACAAGATTGGGGCTATCTAGCCGAAGGAGGGTTTGAAGTCCTTTTAGGTATTAGCCGATTCTGGTCGCAGCGTGTGAATTGGTCACAGGAAAAAGAAGCCTACGTAATGCTGGGTGTAACTGGGCCGAACGAATACGAGAACAACATCAACAACAACTGGTACACCAACCGCATGGCGGCGTGGACGTTGGAGTGGACGCTTGTAGCACATGATTGGCTGCAAGAAAATGCTGCGGACGCGCTAAGCGCTATCACCAGCAAGACTGCCCTGAACGCAGATACAGAATTCGCCAAATGGAGTGACATCATCGCGAAGATGTACTACCCGAAGAGCGAGAAATTAGGCGTGGTATTGCAGCAGGACGGCTTCTTAGACAAGGAGCAGCTCACTGCAGACGACCTCAGCCTGGACGAGCGCCCGATCAACCAGCACTGGAGCTGGGACCGCATCTTGCGTTCGATCTTCATCAAGCAAGCGGATGTATTGCAGGGCTACTACTTCTTGAACCACCTGTACGAGGAGGAAGAAGTAAAGCGCAATTTCGACTTCTATGAGCCGAAGACCGTTCATGAGAGCTCGTTGAGCCCTTGTGTACACGCTATTCTTGCTGCACAGATTGATTACCCAGAGAAAGCCTACGAAATGTATTTGCGTACCTCTCGTCTGGACATCGACGATTACAACCGCGAGGTTCACGAAGGGTTGCACATCACTTCGATGGCAGGAACATGGATGTCTGTAGTGCAAGGATTCGGCGGCATGAAGATTCGCGACGAAGAGTTGCACTTCACACCAAAGCTACCGGCACAGTGGAAGGGCCTCACCTTCTCCATCCTTTGGAGAGGCGCAACGCTCAAAGCCAACCTCACGGCCGAAGGCATGACCATCGAAAACGTGAGTGGCGCTCCAGCTAAATTCGCGATTGACGGTCAATGGTTTGAAGTAGCCGCAGGTGAAAAAGCGTCCACGGCAGCTACGGCAATGGCATAATGAATTGATATTATCTTAGAAAGGCGCCAAGTGCGCCTTTTTTTAGCACACAGAACATGAAGAAATTTTTAACCGTACTCTCCATCAGCGCAGTGCTCGCCGCCTGTGACGTTCAGCCCTCAGCTCCCCTACGCATGCAGGCCTCTGATCTGGCTTCGCCGCACGTTCATCACGGTACCCAAAGTACCTTTGTGGTAAATGATTATGTAAATGGCCTGCTCGAATTACCAAGTGGCCTAGACTTCGACGGAGAAGTCGTCACTGGTACCCTAGAGCATGAATTAAACGTCGCGCATATTGACGGAGATGATGAAGACTTATTTGTGCCCTTCTTTAGAGGTGCCAAACGCGCCATCACCTTGAGCATTCCTGGTTTCGAAGGAGAAGAGGTAAAGGTCAAAGGTGTGTTTAACGCTTGGAACAGCGATGCCACTTTCTTGAAATGGACCGGCTACGCCTGGGAAGCACCACTAGTACTTGCGCCCGGTGAATATGCCTACAAACTCGTCGTGAATGGCGAAGAAGTATTGGATCACTCGAATGAAGTAACCGTGCCCAATGGATTTGGAAGCTTCAACAATGTTTTGACCGTGAAAGGCGGCGGCGGTGAAGCACCCTTGGCCATTGATTTCCAGTTTGTGCACGAAGGCTCATTGCGCTTTACTAATGTCCCGGAGGACCAAGAGGTTTTGGCCTTCTTCAACAACCGTGTGATTGACGTTGTACGCGATGAGGACGGACTAAGCATTGCGATTCCTGCAGATGCCGAGGAATGGGAACGCGCATGGATCAGATTGTATACCGCGAGAAACGGCCAGCAAGGCGGGGATTGGTTGATCCCTTTGAAGTTTGGCGAGGTGGTTCGTAATACAGAGGAATTGGACCGTAAAGATTGGCACACTTCCATTATGTATTTCGCGATGGTGGACCGATTCTTCAACGGCAACCCTGGAAACGATCAGCCCGTTCAGGACTCGGCCGTGCACCCTCGTGCCAACTATCAAGGAGGAGATGTCGAGGGATTGCGCCAAAAATTGGCCGATGGATATTTTGATGCGCTCCATACCAACACACTTTGGATCAGCCCAATCACACAAAACCCAGAAAATGCTTGGGGCCTGTGGAACCAAGGAGGACCCGTAAGTACGTTCTCTGGATACCACGGATATTGGCCTGTGAGCAATATCAAACCGGACCACCGCTTCGCTTCACCTGAAGAGCTGCATTTGTTCCTCGACGATGCCCATGCAAAGGAGCAAAATGTACTTCTGGACTATGTGGCCAACCACGTCCATGAATTACATCCGGTGTACAAGAAACATCCAAATTGGGCCACCAACAAATACACGGCAGACGGACGACTCAATACCCAACTTTGGGACGAGGAACGCTTGACGACTTGGTTCGACACCTTCATGCCGACCCTCGAACTTCGTAACGATACCGTCGCAGAACTCATGAGCGATAGCGCCCTGGTTTGGATCACAGAATATGATTTCGACGGCTTCCGTCACGATGCAACCAAGCACATCCCGATGAATTTTACGCGTTTGCTCA
This sequence comes from Schleiferiaceae bacterium, assembly GCA_965204625.1. Lineage (GTDB taxonomy): Bacteria > Bacteroidota > Bacteroidia > Flavobacteriales > Schleiferiaceae > UBA10364. The sequence continues at coordinate 102,006 of CBDBET010000005.1, read as the reverse complement.
CAGCCAAAATTCGTGCTGCAAGCGATGACCATGTCTACCAGATTGGGGAAACCTACGGCTCGGATGAGCTCATTGCCAGCTACGTCGGTAGCGGTAAAGTCGATGCCCAATTCAACTTCAACCTCTACGATGCTGCATTCGAAGCCTTCACGCAAGAAGGGGCCACGTTTGACCGCCTGCGTAAAGCTTTAGAAAGTAGCCTTACCTACTACGGCCACCACCATTTGATGGGTAATATTTCTGGCAATCAGGACAAGCCACGCTTCTCCTCTATGGCCTCGGGACACCTCAGCATGAGTGAAGACAGCAAGCTGGCCGGTTGGACACGCGAAATCCCAGAGCCTACAGAGCGTGGGTATAGAAAAATGGCCGCAATGCACGCCTTCAATATCGCGGTTCCAGGCATTCCAATCCTCTACTACGGCGACGAGATTGCCCTTCACGGGGGGAACGACCCAGATAACAGAAAAATGATGCCGTTCGACTTTTCAGATCGCCAACAACAGCTGTTTGATCGCATTGCACAATTGAATGAAACTCGAAGCCAATTCATGGCCCTGAATTACGGTTCAACGACCGTTTTCCAACCTGAACCGCACCTGCTCATCATTGTGCGCAAGTACATGGAACAGGAGGTACGATTCTTCTTTAACAACAGTAATGAGGACCGCTACCTTGAAGAATGGGACATCACAGTTCCTGCAGACGGCATCAAGCAGAGTCTCTCCTTTAAATAAAATGTATCACGCCCGAAATAGTGGCCAATCCAAGATTAATTCACACAACATGAAAAGAACAATTCTTATTGCCTTTGCGGCCGCAACAGCATTGATCGCTTGTCAGCCTGCTACGCCTGTCGCCTCTTTGCCTGAATACGATGGACCTAAGCGCCCAGAATGGGCAGCTAGCGACAATATTTATGAAGTAAACGTCAGGCAATACACAGAGGAAGGCACATTGAAAGCCTTCCAATCTCACCTACCACGATTAGCTGAGATGGGAGTAGATATTTTGTGGTTCATGCCTATTCAACCCATCGGTGTAGAAAACCGCAAAGGTGAGCTAGGCTCTTACTACAGTATCTCAGACTATACCGCAGTAAATCCGAATTTTGGAACCTTAGAAGACTTTCAGTCCATCGTAAACCAGGCTCATGAACTAGGTATGAAAGTTATCCTTGATTGGGTGGCAAATCATACTTCATTTGATCACGTCTGGGTAATCGAGCAACCTGAATTCTATACCAAAGATGATGAAGGCAACTTCCCTATTGTTGCCATTGATAATGATGGTAATCCTACAGATTGGACCGATGTTGCCGATCTGAATTACAACGCGACTGGTATGCGTGAGGCTATGATTACTGAAATGGATTGGTGGGTTGCAAACGCGGGTATTGATGGGTTCCGTTGCGATGTGGCAGGATTTGTTCCTATCGATTTCTGGAATACAGCAATTACCACTTTACGCGCTAATAACGGACCTCTTTTCATGTTGGCCGAATGGGAAGATCCAGCGCTTATCGAGGCCGGTTTTAATGCTGTTTATGGATGGGAATTTCACCACATCATGAATGAAGTAGCAACAGGGCATAAAAGCGTAAGCGCTATCGCTGAATATGCAGCGAAATGCGATACCGGTTGGCCTACTGAAACCATGAAAATGTACTTCAACACCAACCACGATGAAAACAGTTGGAACGGCACTGTTGAAGAGCGTATGGGTGATTTAGGGAATGCAATGTATGTGCTCGCATCTATGATGAAGCGCGGCTTCCCGTTAATCTATTCCGGTCAGGAAGCAGGGCTGAATCATCGTTACCCTTTCTTTAGTAAAGACACCGTCGGTTTGGACTGGTCAAAGTCACATCCACAGTCTGATTTCTTTGCACAAATGTTAGCGTTAAAACACGAGCATCAGGCATTATTCAATGGCGAACTCGGTTATGACATGGCATTAGAAATAGATACCGCAACGAACAGTATGCGTATCTGGCGTGGCGAGGAAGGTGAGACGGATGCGGTGATGGCCATCTTCGAATTCAGCGAAGTTCCAGGCGCTTTCGAAGCACCGGAAAATTTTGATCTTATCATTGAAGTAAAAGGCGCACAAATTTGGGCTTCAAAATTGGACTAATCCTTTTGTACCTTTAGTCTTTCAAAGAACCACCGCATGTACAAGATCGCAGGTAAAAATTCATTTGAGGTTTCACCTAAAGCCAATGCCGCCAAGGGATTGCTCGACGGAACCTACTTTACACTGGATATCGAAAAGATTGACTCAAGAACTTGGCATATCCTAAAAGATTACAAATCCTACTACGTACAATGGGTAGAGCGGGCTGAAGACTCGAAAACGTTTACCCTGAAAATAAACGGACAGACGATGGTCTTGGAGGCGAAAGACCAATACGATCTATTGCTCGAAAAGATGGGTATTGCCGGGGGAGCTTCATCTAAAGCGAGTAAACTAAAAGCGCCAATGCCCGGAAAAGTCTTAGAGATAATGGTGGAATCGGGTCAAACCATTGCCAAGGGCGAAGGTCTACTCATCTTGGAAGCCATGAAAATGGAGAACATGCTCAAGGCCGAACAAGACGGAACGGTAAAATCTGTGAACGTTTCGGTGGGCGATGCTGTTGAAAAGAATAACGTACTTATTGACTTTGAATAACATGAAAAAAACACTCCTACTATCAGCGCTAGGCGCTATCTCATTTAGCTGTAGCCAACCTGCTGAAGCACCAGCAGAAAACCACGAAGGCCACGACCACAATCACGAGAGCATGGCTCCTGAAGAAATGGACGAAGCCACTGGCCGCGTATTCTTTGCCAACCTTGAAAACGGCGACACTGTAAGCAACCCTGTTTACGTAGAGTTCGGCGTAGAAGGCATGGAAGTCCGCCCAGCAGGGGAAATCGTGGAAGGTACAGGCCACCACCACTTATTGATCGGCAATGCATTCCTTGCAAAAGGTGAGGTAGTTCCTGCAGATAGCGTAAATATCCACTACGGTGGTGGACAAACTTCTGATACCGTAACTCTTCCAATGGGTGAAGTTCGTTTGGGCATGCAGTTCGCCAATGGCGTACACGCTTCTTACGGCCGCGACATGAGCGCCTCTATTAAGGTATTCGTGAAGTAAACTACTACTTACTTTAATATTGAAAAGCCACCCCATCGGGTGGCTTTTTTGTACGATAACATTTCACCTCGCGTTAAGACTTCATGGAAGCATTTATCACTGATGTCTTTATGAAGTGCGTCTACATTCTTCAAGTGATAGGCGGCGCACCTGGCGAATACGGCTACGGCTACTACCTCGCCAACATTCTCGTTTTCGTCGTGCTCCAACCGGGGCTCATCTTTCTCTTTTTCTTGCTTTGGAGAAGGGAGAGAAGATTGAGAAAGACTACTTAATCGTATAGGCCAAGCCTACACCCAACACCGAGCGGCGTTGCCAGGCGTCTATTTGATCGATGTCTCGAATGAGTTGGACATGAGCGTTGACAGAAAAAGCCTCTTTGATCTTATACAGGGCGATGATGTCCAGCATAAAATCGGTCGCAGAAATTGGACCCCAATAGTTGTAGAAGATATCAGACTTCGCAGTGACCGAAAATGCTTCGCTGAACTGTTGGTTGTAGTTCAAGGTAATCTTAGCGCCTGCTTCCAAACGCCATGTGGTGCCAGTATCTACACCAAAAGCGGCTTTATTTCTTAAATCAGCATCTAAGACTGTGGTGCTCTTTCCAGCCAACGGCGATAAAAACACCTGCCAGTGCTCATACGAGTTGTTTCCTACGCCAAAGGAAAATTGCCCATAAATGGGTGCCCCGAAGTTTGAAATGGGTACGCCCGAAGTGTCTCCTTTTGCATATCCAGGCGCTAGTTGTGTACGCACGTTAAACTGACTAGATAGGTTCCATTCCGTCGTCTTGGACGAGCCAGTAAGTGTTGTGGTAAATTCCAGTCGATCGGCGTTTTTAGTAAGCGTTCCAGCCTGTCTACTCAAGCCGTAGTTTCCTTCGAGAAGGTGAACGGTCGTGAAATTTAAGCCTTTATTGATCCAGTTCTCGCGCAACAAAAAGCTCACGTTCGAGCTGTTCTCTCCACCTGCATTCCAATTGTCTACTTCCGTAAAAGCGCCGGAAACGCTATAGATTGCGTTGCGATTAAACACTTTTGTAGTATCCATAGACTTCGCGACGAATGGCGAGACAACAATTGATAGTATTAGTATGGTCTTTTTCATTTATCGATCAAGGAACTGTATTAATCAAGGTTAATCACCCTTTTTTTCTTACCGTTACTTGCCACACGCGGCTGCTTTACTTTGAACAGTTCTGTGACAATTCCCTTTTTCAAAAATAAGTTCATTAATGAAGATTCCGCATCCTTATACGATTCCTCCGCACCAAGTATCCATAAATATATTTCTTGGTTTTTTTTAACTACTTGATAATCCTTAATCGATGGATTCGAAAAAGCAATTGTACGTCTTAAAAAGTCTGGAAAAATGGTGATTGTTTTTCCATCCGTTTCCCATTTAAAGACATCGTCCATCCTACCGTCTATAGCGCCAATTACCTCAGATTTAAGAGAACAACTACACGCTCCCTTTGTAATGACATCATTCATGGCGTACCTGACAATTGGCTGTGTTTTTCGCTTCAAGTCCGTTATTCTTGGTATATACTGGTTTTCGTTAAGCCACTCCTTCTCAACCAGTATAAAATCACTGTTCCAATGCAGGTTGCCTTTCGAACAGGTATGTGCTAAAAAGCCCTCTGTGCATTGATAGACTTGGTCGACTTTTATTCCTGCCCAATTCGATATAATATGCTCATCCTTTGGGGTTAAAACCTCCGCAACACTTATGATTTTTTCTATCCTCCAAGGAATCTCGTCAAGGCTCGATTCCTTTATAAGCTCCATAATCACGCTTGGCTGAGCCACAATTATATTCGGTTTTAAGCGCAACAATTCCTGCCAATGCCCGCGTATGGGCTGAAAAATATTAAAATACTGAAATGTCAATAGCTTGCTTCGAACACTTTCATAGAGCTCGCTATTCGCCCTTAAAAAAAAAGCGACTTTTCGTTTCTTAAAAGAAAAGCCTGTTACACGTATTAATACGGATGCAACCCATTCCGCTCGCTCGTTTTCACTTACTAAAAAGATTCCTCGATTACCCGAAGTGCCACTACTTAATCCAACCGTTATATTATCTATCAAAGAGTCCTTTCTACGTCCACGCTCTGCTTCGATACCAACCTCGAAAGCCTCTTCGGCTGGGATTCCTAGAATATTAATCTTTTCAAAGTTATCCATCAGCAACTTCTTATTGCCCAAGGGTAAGTCTTCAAAATCCTTATACTTCGAATAAAACTCGCTCTTTGATAGCGTGTTCTTTATGAAATTACTCCGTCTAATGCGCCTTATTATTCTAAAACCAAGTTTAGAACGCATTAACCTAGCAGTTAATACTTCAAAGAAAAGTGCAACTATTATTTTAAGCTTAAGACTCAACAGAATCGGGATTTAATTCCATCAATGTAGAAAAACAATGACAGGGAATCACCACTGTAGAAGGGTGTTGGTTATAGTAACGATGTACCCTTTCAAGACTTTCTTTAAAATCCGACCAACTTGAAAAGAACAACTTTACAATCGGCGATGGTAGTTTCATCCCAATATAATTTTCCTTTACCCAAGCGGCATCCGCTATAAAAAATACTTCGCCCGAATTGGTTTGAATTCTTGCTCCGATTTGACCAGATGCATGACCAGGGAGTTCGCTAATCATAAAAGACCCATCATTAAATAGGTCATACTCCCTTTTTAAAATCTCATGATGCTTGACCGCAGTTGCTTTTTCAAAATCAATCAATTCAAGCCTTTCCTCGAAATCAGCAGGCAACAAGGAAGGTATAAACCCTCTCTTAACAGCCCAAAAGCCGCTTTTTGAACGGATTGAGTGCCATGCCTTAGAATCACATATAAATTTGGCATTTGAGAAATCAACAAGGCCCGCAATATGATCCGCATGAAAATGCGAAATAACTACCATCGATACATCTTCTGCCCTATAACCTAGCGCTTCGAGTCTACTTTTTGCATTTTCCTCGGGTGAATGAAACACTGGAGTTATTTTGGCATATATGGAATACGGAAAAGTTTTAGTTTGCTCATAGAACTGATCATGATATCCCACATCAAATAATACGAGGCCGTGAATTGGATGGACTAAAATTCCAATGGTGGCATAAAACCGAATCTTCTCACGTTTTTCTCCTTGAAGAACCTCAGCTCTATTAGATGTACAGTAACCGGTGTGCGTAAAATGTAGCTTCCAAGTCATGATTCTTTAGATTTATACCAATTAATGAATTCTTCAATGGATTCATCGGTTGATAATACAGGAGTATAATTCAAACGCGTTTTAGCCTTTGTAATGTCAAAGGTCATTGAGCATGATAGCGTTGCTACTGAATATCGCAATAATGCAGGTTCTTTGCCTTTTGTCAGGCGAGACCAGCTTTCTAGGACGAACGCTATTATATAAGCCGCCCTTTTTGAAATCCTACCTTTAACTGCATCAAATCCCAATTCAGTAAGAACTTTGTTAATCGTGGTCCAGAGTTTAATGGGTTCATCATTGGTGATGTTATAATCTTGATTCAACGCGCTTTTGTCTCCTACTTCAAGGGAGCAATAAATTGCATGTGCCACATTTATAACACCTGTTATGTCGCAAATATTTGAGCCACTACCCATAATTTTCAATCTCCCTTCCAGATGTGCCCGTATCAATCTTGGAAATATTATTGTATCCCCTCTTCCGACTAATGCTCTTGGCCTAAGAATAATGTGCGGCAATCCGGAGGAGCGCAGTGTTTTTTCCGCGTGTTGTTTACTCCATGAATATGCGTTTACTGGCGGGAAAAGTGCTGATTCTTCAGTAATATCGTACCGATCCTTGTGATTTACATAAATCGAAGGAGTAGATATGTAAATGAATCGATTCACTTTCGCTTTCAACGAAGCGTCAATCAGCTTTTCTTGAGTAGTAAGGTTTGCTGTTCTAAAGGTACTTTTCTGTCCCCAAGGAGCGCTTAAACTTGCGCAATTAACGACGGCAAAAATTGGGGTTTTAAAAAGGCTTTGAACATAATTAGTGTCCGTTAAGTCTCCAAAAAAATACTGAACGCGATCTGAAATGATCATTCTTTCATCGCGTCTTGTGCGTGCGGCAGCAATTATGTGAAAATCACTTTGTTCGACTAAGTACTCTATCGTTCTGAAGCCAAGAAAGCCGGATGCCCCAGTTATAAGTATCCGCCTCATGTCGGTTTAACGTTGAACTTTAATATCATTCCTCCAATCCCGAAACCCGCTGAGGTACCGGCTAACATACAAGTCTGTCCTTGAGTAATTTTCCCTGAGCTCAATAACATGGATAATGTCATTGGTATGGAGGCGGCAATACAGTTGCCATAGTCTTCTAATGTGCTTTCGACATTAACCCCATGTTTTATGAGCGGAAAACAGCTTTCAAAAATTAAAAGTCCCGATTTAGACGCCTGGTGAGGAATGCAATGATCGAGATCTTGAGGCTCAATTGTAACAGCAGAAAATAGTTCTTGCATAAAAACAGGGATCTTTGTTTTAGCAAGTCTTAACAGTTTCTTACCATTCATTTTAAAAGTGTGTGTTTCAGGGGTAAAGGGGTAAAGGCTTGGAGGTTTTTTATTTCCTGATCCTTCAATAATAGTGTCGTAAACCCCTGAGCTGTAACTTCTTAACAGAGAATTCATGATGGTAATATCACTGCCCTTTGTAATAACAAAGGCCGCGGCGGCATCTCCAAATAACGAATAGGTTTCCCTATTCTCCGGGTTTAATCCATTTGAGGAGACTTCTGCTGAAATCAACAGAATGTTAGTCGCCTTCGACAGGGCTAGCTTTTCAACCGCTATCTCTAAACCTGTAATAAAGCTTAAACATGTTGTATCCACATCGATACAAGGAATGTTAAACCGGCTTTCGTTATCCAACTTTGATTTAATAACACTTGCCTGATTTGGTAATGTGTAATCATAGGTAGCCCCGGCAAAGATTAACAAATCAATCTCCGCTATTGATACTCCCGCAATGTCCATAGCCTGTAAAGCAGCATCCGCTCCTAATTCACCATTAGACTCTGGATGATCTACCCAATGTCTTTTTTTGACGCCAGAATAACGTTGAGACCATCCTTCTGGCCATTTCAGGTCGCGCTCTATTTGCGAACTTTCAACGGGTTTAGGCACTGTCCAAGCGTGGCCGTTAATGCTAAAAGAAAGACTCATTTAGGTTTATTTAAATTACTATTTATCTGACTTGTTACTGTTCTAAAAAAGGTCAACTCAATTCTTCCAAAGGAATGCCTTCTATCGTATTTAGAAACTCTTGTGCTACTTTGTTTTTATCTGTCTTCTTAAACGCTATTGACTGTATTCTGTGTTTAGAGTTTATCTCATTAAATAGAGCATGCTCAAGTCCAAAGCCGAGTGCTCTGCAGCTCAATGCAAAGTTTGACAACACCCCTTCATTTGAAATTAAAGCGAAGCCAACGACTCCAAGAGGGCCGTATTGAGTTTCACAGTCCCAAGTGAAGACCTTATATTTTATAAGTTCTGTTGCGTTTAGGGCTTTTTTATTCAAGTTGAATTGATTTGTCTTCGAGCTAAGTTCAATCACTCTTTCAATGTGAGCGGGGTTGTTCTCGAAAAGGTTGTATTTATAATCAATTTTTAAATGTTCTTGTTTCTGTTTCGAGGATGGGCTTAATTGCCGTTTATAATAATCTTTTCGTTCCTCATTGAAACTTGCATTACCAAACAAGTAAAGGCCTTTTGATTTCAAATCGCGTACAAAATGCTGGAAATTATTTTTAAATAATTGGCTGTTAAGTAGAGGTAAATATTCTTCTATTGATCCTATTTCAATAGGGTTGTCGTCGACTAGAAGGGAATCCTCTGCAGCGATTCCTATTCGGATAATCATCTGATTTATTCTCTCGTGTTTAACGCCCCAGCCGCTATCAATATGAGTGATCCATTGATGCCAGTTTCTATCAATACATTCTAAGGCCTCAATAATACTAGAATGATCGTTTTTTGAAACAATAATTACTTGAGCCCCGTAACTAGCTTGTTTCTTCAGAAACATTTTCAAAGAATGAAAGCTTCCGGAAGATGGCTTCTGGTATTCTTCAACTATTGATTCCTTATCTTCTTCCCAAACCCCTGGGATTAGGGTGTTGTCTAGATCTACAAAATAGCATTTTAAGGGCCCTCGCATTTTATAGCGAATAAAGCTCTTTATCTCAATAGCTATTTTTTCAACGCCTACCTTGCTAAATGGCATTTGTGCATAAAATCCAAACGAGAAATCATAATGCGAGATATCTGAGAGTATAGCGTTGTTTTGAAGGTCCGATAAAAGCAATACGCTATTCGAATGATCGTATTCATCTACAAGTCGTCTTATTTCTGTCGATGAACTCCTTGAATAGTTTTTGTAGAGATCGGAAAAGACAAAAACCACGATAGCGTTTTCAACTGAAGGAAAATCATACGACTCACTGTAATAGTATTTAGCTTGGACTTCTAGTGCTAAATGAGGCTCAACATACAAATCAGAAAAAACATAAATTTCCATTGAGCTTGACGAGGAATAGGTTCAACTTAAAGTTAGTGTTTATTTACATTCACCTACTCGAATTTATGTTTTACCTTGAGTTTCGTTATGTCTTACAGGCGCTCTTTAAACTTCAATGAACAATTATATTTCGTTAACTCCGTTTTTAAACATCGTGATGCGATACAGGTGCTTGTTAAGTTCGTTTCAAGCGGTCATCACAGTGGCGTAGAAGCATTAAAAAAAGGTATTGTACTAGTTTCGAATGCGCATAAAATCCACTCGAGAAGAATCAGTGGGTCAACGCTTTATTTAAGCAAAAACAGTGAAATCCATATTAAAGTCCACAACCAGGATACGGAGCCTGCTCTAAGGGATCCCTTATTCAATCAGCCGGTTAAAGACTCCGGGACATTAATAGAGCACCATATAATTGTCACCAAAACAAATTTATTTTTACTTGTAAAAAGCCACCATGTTCTAATGGACGGTGCCGCGTATGTCCAATACCTAAAGGATATTTTTAAGGCCATTCGCGGTATACCATTAACTGGTGATGAACGTCTATACTCTGAAGAAGATGCTTTACCAACGATTCTTACAAAAAGTAAGGGAATACAAGGGCCTAAAATCTCTAAAGTTAAAGGGAAGTGGCGCTCAAAAAGGGCCCCAAAAATCCTAACTCATGATAAAGCTATTGGCAATATTTGTGCTGTATTAGCACTATCGGCATCAAAAGCAATGGGTAGAAAAGGCAGCTTTTTCATCCCCTTTGATCTTAGGAAGTTCGGCGTTTGTTCCTCCGGGTTTGGAAACATGACACTCCCTATATATTTGAATGTCAAACCCACAGACTCTTTGGGGGATATTACAGCTCAATTAAACTTTCAAGTTCAGTCTAAAGCTCCTCTAAACAATAGTTTGAGTTCTTTCGGAATCAAAACCCTTCCCAGCTGGTTGCTTCGTCCTTCCGCTAAGGTTGTTCACTTAGTTTTTCGACTCACGGGCTACTATTTCGCGAGTGGGTTTATTTCCGATCTGGGACAGCTGTCCTTAGAGCATTTTTCTGGGCCTAATCTTGATGCCATAGACCTCATCCCAATTCCAATGGTAGGTGCTCAAAGCCCCTATACTGCATTTTGCTTATCGCATGAAAACGGGCTTAGAATAGGGCTGGCCGTACACGCTGGAAATGGACTGCCAAAATGGGAAAAAGAAATACAACGCTTTTTTGAATCAACAGATTCTCATCCGGTTGGGGTAGATTTTGCAAAAAACACTCAATTAGGTAACGTAGTGTTGAGTGCGTGGTCGCGCTATCTAAATATGGAAACTCAAGACTGTAAGGCGCAAAGCGATGTCGCCTTCTCCAATCTTGGCGGTGATTCCGTTACTTTGGTCTTAATGTGCTCGGAAATACAAAAAGAACTTTCTGTCGAGGGCAACCAACAAGTGATGTCAGAAATATTTGCCCGGGGCACTTCTATAACCATACGCGAAATGACAAAAATCTATAATCAATGAAAGTTTCATTTCTATACGGAGCAACCTTCACAAGGCTATTGCGGTATCCTATTAAATTTGGAAAAAACATGAGTTTTCGAGCTTGGTTAAAGCTATTTCTGTTTGTCCCTACAAGCATATTAAACTCTCTTTTAGCAATTCCGGATTTTTTCTACAAGGGTCAACGCCCGAAACAATTAATCTTTATCGTCGGGCACTACCGCTCTGGAACGACTCATTTGCATAACCTTATTGAAGCTGCAGGAGATTTAATTGCCCCAACCACATATGAATGTGCTATGCCCGCACATTTTCTTTTTACAAACTCTTGGCTTAAACCAATTATCTCATTGTTCACTCCCAATCAACGTCTCTTTGATACAATGAAGATGAGCGTTGATACACCGCAGGAAGATGAACTTGCGATGGCCAGCTTATGTGCAGCAACACCGTATTTATCAATAACGTTTCCATTCAATGATGACTACTTTAAATCCTGTATCTCATTAAAGTCATTACCGCAGAAAGACATTGATGACTGGAAAGCAATTCACTCAAGGTTTGTACTAAAGCTTGGCAGAAAAACTCAAGGTAATAAAGGGTTGATATTAAAATCCCCTGCTCATTCTTCACGGATAAAAACAATTTTAGAACTATACCCGGATGCAAAGTTTATACATATTCACAGAAACCCTGTTCCCGTTGTTAAATCGAGCTTGAATCTATACAAGGTCTGGTATGAAATGCAATCGTTTGGTGATGTTTCGAGTCTCATAGAGAACAAAGAACATACTTTGCTCGAAACCTATAAAGCTCTAGAAGATGGCTGGGAAAAGGAGCACGCCTTAATTCCCGAAAAAAATCGTGTTGAAGTCTCTTTTAATGATATCAACGAAAGCCCAAAATCAACTATTGAATCAATATTCCAACGCCTAGAAATAACGGGGTTTTCTCAAGAAAGGCTCAACAAATACCTCGACTCAGTAAAAAGTCATGTCCCCGGAGCTTACCCCGAGCTTAGCGACGATTTACTCAAGAAAACTTACAGCCATCTTGATGCCTACATACGTAAGTACGGTTATTAAAATGGTCTTTACGCGTTTTTCGTTCTGCTCGATAAATTCCGGAATACAACAATAGATGTATAGCCTGCGGTAGCAATAACCGAAGCAAGAACTTGCTGGAAATCGAATAAGTCAACGAAGTACATCGCCAAAGTTAGCACTATCAGGTTCAAGATCCATAGTGACCATCCGTGTCGCTTCCCTTCCTGAATAAATCCAAGAATAATTGTCCCTAAAACAATAAAAATCACGAAAACAGTTCCCGGCAAAATTTCGAGCTGCTGTTGTATTGAGATAAACGATAAGAGCTGTATGTAAAGTAAAAACGAAGCTACATTCAGTAATGGATCGTTGTTTAATTTTACTTTCGGTCTTGGGGACTTCAAGAAGGGGAGAAGGTTTACTAGGATGGGACTGCCGGTAGAAAAGGCTTTTCTCAGGCCCAATTTGACTGGGACATGTTCAAGCTCTTGTTGATGAGTGCCATAGATTCTATCCCAAATACTGAATGTCCCTCCGCAGTTTTTATTTAAGTATTCAACGTTGACTCCATGATGCACCTTGTGTAGTGATGGTGTAATGAAAATTTTTTCCATCCATTTTGGATGTTTAATTACATCATTGTGATTATAAAATTGCACGAAATAATGAATGGAAGAAACTAAAACAAATACCTCAACTGGGATGCCAACCAAAACTAGCGGTACAAAAAACGGCAACGATGAAATTGAAGAAAACCATGAATTTCTTATTCCCAGCGAAGAATTAAAGTGTTCGCCCTGATGATGCACCTCATGGATATACCAAAGGAGCGGGACTTTATGATGGAAATTGTGTAGCCAATAAAATTGGTGATCCCATAAAATAAAAGCAATCAAAACTACCCAAAACAATCCAAGGTAATCTGTTAATTGGTATGGTATTAACGTTGCTAAATAATAGTACCCTAAAACCTCTAGGCCTCTTCCAAGCCATAGCAGAATTTGTCCTGAATTTAAATTCATGGAAATCTCTGCCCATGGAATAGGCTTGTTAAATGCTCTAAGAACCATTAGCTCTATGGCGACTAACAGTATCAAAAAGGCTGGACCAATAAAAATAGACATAGTCTGGTTTATTTACTCTTAAATGCGCCAATGGCGTCTTTCGCTTCCTTGCTTAGAATGAGTTCACCGCTAATCGCCGCTCGCTCGGCCAACAAGTCGTCCCAATGCTCCGTGCCTTCCCAAAAGACTTTCTTCAGTCCGCGCATGGCGGGGACGGATTTGGTTAACAATCGGCCCGCTAAAGCCTCAATGGCCGCATCCATCGCTTCTGCATCCTCGAAAATATCATTGTACAAACCGCGCTGGAACGCCCACTCGGCAGAGCGCCATTCCGTGGCGTTAATGGCTAAATCTGACATGCCTGCCAACCCAAGCTTGCGCTCACAAGCCGGACCCACGACAAACGGTCCTATACCTACGGCCAGTTCGCTCAGCTTCACCGCCGCATGCTTAGTCGCATAACAATAATCTACGGAAGAGGCGAGGCCTACACCGCCGCCAACAGCCTTTCCTTGAACTCTACCAATGATCAGCTTAGGGCACTTTCGCATGGCATTAATCACGTTGGCAAAGCCGCTGAAAAAGACCTTTCCAGTATCGAGGTCTTCAATGGCAATGAGTTCATCAAAGCTTGCACCCGCACAAAATGCGCGCTCTCCTGCACTCTTCACAACGATGAGTTTCACAGCGTCATTTTCTCCCAATTCTGTAATGGTATTGGCTAATTTCGCGAGGACCTTGCCCGGCAAAGAATTAGACAGTGGGTGGAAAAATTCTACCGTAGCTAATCCGCGGTCGTCAATGGCCACATTTACGCCACCTTGGTTCACTGCTTCATTCATAGGTTATAGTATTTGGGTATTGTGTTCTGCTGAATTTTCATCAGCTCTGATCTAATTTTTTCACCATGGTCAAGATGGTCGTTACAGCCACTACCTCATCGGTGTCGTCGTAGACTTCCACGTAGTACTTCACGATGCCCTTAGCTACATCGTCCTCGCTGCGCTTCTCTTGATCAATCTTTTCTTTTACGGTCAATTTTACCCCGATGGTTGCCCCTGGGTAAACGGGCTTGGTGAATCGGCATTCATCAATACCGTAGTTCAACAATACCGGACCTTTTTTCGCCTCAACGAACAATCCTGCCGCCTTGCTCAAGATGAAATAACCGTGCGCTACTCGGCCCTCGAAGATGGTTCCCTCGAGCGAAGTAGCATCCATGTGTGCGTAGAAGTTGTCGCCGCTCACATTGGCAAAGTTCGTGATGTCGCTTTCCGTAACTGTATGCTTCGCCGTGTACACTGTCGATCCCACTTCAAGCTCTTCAAAGTGCTGACGGAATACGTGCGGCATAGCTTCTGGACGTGATGCACCTGGCTGGTACTGCTGGGTAATTGCCGTAATATCGTCCGGGTGTCCCTGGATTGCCGTGCGGTGCAAATAGTGCAATACCCCACGCTTTCCGCCCATCTCTTCACCACCTCCGGCACGACCTGGACCTCCGTGCTTCATCAGTGGCATCGGCGAACCGTGACCGGTACTTTCCTTGGCCATCTTATCATTGATGATGTGGATACGGCCGTTATAAGCCGCAGCTTCAGTTGTAAATGCTATAATATCTGAGGTATTCTTACTCGCAAACGAAGTAACTAATGAACCACGTCCCATTGCAGTAAGCTGAACAGCTTCGTCAATAGTCTTATAAGGCATCAACGTACTCACCGGTCCAAAGGGTTCTACTTCGTGCACTTTCGTTTTGGCAAATGGGTCGCTGTTCACAAAAAGCTTTGGCGTGTAAAACGCACCTGCATCTGTCGCCCCGATAATATCAAGGTCTGGATTAAAGACCAATTCCTGTTCCGCCATAAGCTTGTTCATCTCCGCTTCTACACGTCCAATCTGGTCGTGCGTTGCGAGTGCCCCCATGCGCACACCTTCCGCCTGCGGATCACCTATAGCCGTCTTTTGAAGTCGAGCGATAACGGCGTCCTGAACGGCGGGCAACAAGTGTTCAGGAACCATGGCCCGACGAATCGCGGTACATTTTTGACCCGCTTTTACGGTCATTTCGTTAGCCAATTCTCGAACAAACAATGCGAATTCAGGATCTTCAGGCTTCACATCTAATCCTAATACCGATGCGTTTAAACTGTCTGCCTCGAGATTAAACGGAACCGAACGTTCGTTGATGTGCGGTAAACCGCGCAACACCTGACCCGTTGACGCTGAACCCGTAAAAGTCACGACGTCTTGAAAGTCCACATGGTCTAAAATACCACGTCCCTTTCCACTGACCAATTGCAATGCCCCTGCAGGTAAAATTCCACTATCAATGATCGCCTTTACCATCAGCTCCGTTAAATAGGATGTGTATTCCGAAGGCTTCACCACACAGGGAACCCCCGCCATCAAATTGACCGCGATTTTCTCAAGCATCCCCCAAATAGGGAAGTTAAAAGCGTTGATGTGGACGGCTACACCATGGCGTGGCACCATAATGTGGTGGCCAATGAACGTGCCTTCCTTTGATAATCGGGCAAGGTCACCATCGACGTAATAGGGGAGGTCTGGAAATTGGCGTCTTAGCGATGCATTCGCAAACAAATTGCCAATTCCCCCTTCAATATCTATCCAGCTGTCAACTTTCGTCGCTCCGGTAGCCCAGCTCACATCATAAAATTGACGTTTAATGCCGGTCAAATGGAGCGCCAATGCCTTAAGCATGCGACCACGCTCCTGAAAGGTCAGTTTTCGCAAAGCCGGTCCACCGACTGAACGACCGTACTCTAAAATGGCTTTATAATCGAGCCCTTCTGAGCTTACCTGCGCGTAGTCCTCACCGGTTATAGCGTGGCGAGCAGTATATTCTACTCCAGTTCCTGTTTCCCAGTTTCCCAGGATGTAGTTCTTAACTGTATTCATTTATTTGTGCGTTTGATAGGTTCCTTCATGATTGGGCCGATTCGGCTCAACCGATTCCAATGGCGCTACTTCCTTCAATGTCGAATGGCATTGTTCGGCCAATTTCATATACAACTCTGTTCCCTCCGTCTTCCAAGCCAACATCTCGTCACTCACCGCTTTCACCACCTTACCGGGATTGCCCACAAAGATGCTTCGCGCTGGTATAACCGTGTTTTGTGGTACAAAAGCCAATGCACCTACGATGCATCCGTCGCCCACTTCAACATTGTCCATTACCACCGCATTCATGCCGATCAGAACATTTTCACCTAAGGTGCCGCCGTGAATAATCGCTCCATGTCCCACGTGTGCCATCTTCTTCAAGCGCGTCTCCGTTTTTGGGAACATGTGCACCACACAGTTTTCTTGAACGTTCACGCCCTCTTCGAGAACAATTCGTCCCCAATCGCCGCGTAAAACAGCACCTGGACCTATGTAACAGTTCGGGCCAATAATCACATCGCCCGTAACATTTGCTTGAGGGTGTACGAAGGCCGTAGGATGTACGACTGGAATGAAATCAAGGAATTGGTATACTGCCATATTAAGCGCGTTCTAAAATGGTTGCATAGCCTTGACCAACGCCTATGCACATGCTTACTAAGGCATATTTTTTTCCCGTTTCTTGCAGTTCAATCGCTGCAGAATGAAGAATACGGCCGCCCGTCACGCCCAAAGGATGCCCAAGAGCTATCGCTCCGCCGTTTGGATTTATTCGTGGGTCATTATCTGCCAATCCCAGTTCTCGCGTGCATGCTAAAACTTGAGCGGCAAAGGCCTCATTCATTTCAATGATGTCCATGTCGTCGAGCGTTAAGCCTGCCTTTTCAAGCGCCTTTTTCGACGCCTCAACGGGTCCAATTCCCATAATTCTGGGTTCCACTCCAGCTACCGCTGAACTCACAATACGTGCAAGCGGCTTCAGTCCGTGTTGCACAACTGCTTCACCACTCGCCATCAAAAGAGCCACTGCGCCATCGTTCAATCCAGAACTATTTCCCGCGGTGACCGATCCGTCTTTTTTAAATGCAGCACGCAAGCCTGAGAGCCCTTCCTTCGTTGTGCTTGGCTTCATAAATTCGTCCGCTACAAAAACGATAGGTTCTTTCTTGCGCTGAGGAATCTCCACCGCAAACTTCTCTAGTCTAAACCTTCCGCGCTCATCAGCATGAGCTGCTTTTTGTTGCGACCATGCGGCAAATGCATCCTGATCTTCACGACTGATGCCATACTTTTCAACTAAATTTTCTGCCGTTTCTCCCATGGCGTGAGTACCGTACAACTCCTTCATTTTGGGATTGACGAAGCGCCAACCAAAAGAGCTGTCGTACATCTTACTATCTGTACCGTAAGCGCTTGAGGGCTTGCTCATTACATAAGGTCCGCGACTCATGTTCTCTACGCCACCTGATATAAATAAATCACCATCACCCGCCATGATTGCTCGATGTGCATGGATGGCCGCGCTCATTCCTGAAGCGCACAAACGATTCACGGTCTCGCCTGGAACTGACCAAGGCAAACCTGCAAGCAGCGCCGCCATACGGGCTACATTTCGGTTATCCTCTCCCGCCTGATTCGCACAGCCTAAAATGACATCATCAATAGCCGATGGTGCTAAACCCGGATTTTTCTCCATAAGTTTAGCAATGGTCATCGCTGCAAGATCGTCTGGCCGAACGGCTGCAAGCGTTCCTTTAAATTTTCCAATGGGCGTACGAACGCCATCGACGATATAGGTTTGTTTCATAGGTTCCATTCTTTGGAGGTGCGGTATACGGTTCCTTTAAACCATGCTACTCGCTCCCCGGTGCTGTTTGTGATATCTATTTGATACAACCCCGTTTTGTGCGTTTCGCTCAACAAGGTTGCTGCTGCGGTCAGCTCATCTCCTGCGCGGACTGCCTGTAGGTGGTGTATGCTGGTTTCAATAGATAGACTTTGTCGTCCGCCGCCATTTGCAGCAAAGGCCAGCGCAGAATCTGCCAACGCATATGAGATACCGCCGTGCGCGATGTGAAACCCATTGGTCATTTCATCACGAACAGTCATTTTTAGTACCGCTTCCCCAGGAGCGTTGGATATCACAGCTATACCTAGCCATTGGCTAAAGGCATCGTTTTTCATCATGTGACCTACTATCTCCTTTGCTTGATCCATGTTATGTATCGCTTTCTGTTTTGTCTTGAAGGACGGCCATTTCCATAGCCTCGATAGCACAATCCAATAAGAAAAGAACATTGCCCTTTGCTTCTTCGGAAGTCGTGTTGTTTTCTACTATGTAAAGGTATAATTCACTCAAAGTGTTTGGCGAACTACTCAGTTTGATAAGCGCAGAAATATCGAGGCCGTTCTCCTCTTGATGCGATTCATAGGTTTCCAGTTTCTCTTCGATTACGCCTTGCCATTTCTCATTGCTAAGCATGGTCAGGCGCCAACCCATTTTTTGGAAGGACCATTTTAATAATAGTACAGATTTCAACATCCAGCTATGCGTGCCATCGTCCATGCCTTCGTCGGCCTCCATCAACGTACCCATAATGTACGGCTGCTGTTCTAAAAAGTCCATGAAGTTTTGCTGGTATAAAGCGTCCGTCCAGCCCTCGAGTTCTAAAATCGAATCTTTGAGGCTCACTGCCCCTACGTTTTGAGGTGTATTCATATTCACGAATTTAAGCATAAAAAAGCCCCGAGCGTTCCCACTCGAGGCATTCCAACTAACACATCAATATATGGACGACGCCATATTCTTTCTTAATCTACAACTTATGACGTTTTCGCCCTGTGACACATGTCACACGTCGCATTAACCCCGGTTTTTAGTGGGCTTGACCATTATTCGGTGTGGAATACCGTCTTCCAAAAACTCTTCGCCTTGAGCGACATAACCCAAGCGTCCGTACCATTCTAGAAGGTACGATTGTGCCATAATCACCACGTCGCGCTCGTCCTGAAATAAATCCCATGCCCATTCTTCTGCGCGGACCATGAGTTCGATGCCCAATTCCTTCCCGCGCCACGATTTCTCAACCACTACACGGCCGATACTCACCTGGGGGTAAGCGGTTCCTGGGGGTAAAATGCGGACATAGGCTACCACAGCCCCTTCGTTGTTTTTGGCATAGAGGTGGTAGCTGGATTGATCCTGATTGTCCAAATCTAAATACACGCAGTCCTGTTCAACGACGAATATATCTGAACGCAAGCGGAGTATCGTGTAAAGATCCTTTTTTGGAAGGGTTTCAAAGGAATGTCTATACCACTGCATGATGGTTTCGTTTTAAAATGAATTGATGGTACAGTAAGACCAATAAGAATTGGACCCCAAGTAAGGTCGCTATGGTACCGGCTATGGACGTGTCTAACCACCGGCTGCAACCATATCCTCCTAATGCTGCCAATAAGGCAATGCTGCCAGAACCTATGAGAAGGTGGAACAATTTATCCACCAAAAGATAGGCTGTCGCGGCGGGAACCACGAGCAAAGCCACCACTAAAATGGCACCGACGCTTTCAAAACTCACCACAGTGGCAAAACTAACCATAGCCATTAAGCTGAGGTTCCAAGCGGCCACGCCAATGCCCAATACGGCAGCATAATCTTCATTAAAGCTCGACATTTTAAGGCCTTTGTAGCCAAAAAAAATATAGAGTAAAACCGCAACAAAGAGCAGCCCAGAAGACCATAGCGCAATTGGCCCCATGTTAAGTGCTCCAGTCGACCAAGTATTAAATGGGACATACGCAATCTCACCATACAAAACACACTCCTGATCTAAATCCACGCTGTCGCTCCAGAAAGTAATAAGTATGACTCCGAGTGCAAATAAGGTAGTAAACGTCATTCCAATGCTCGCATCGCTTTGAACCTTCAGGTTTTTACGCAATACCTCTATGATTATTGTGGCAAAAACGCCCACCGCAGCTGCACCTAGGAACATCCAAAGCGATGCGCGACTCTGACTTAACCAATACGCCACAGCTATACCGGGAAGTACAGCATGCGAAATGGCATCGCCCACCATGGTCATTTTACGCAGTACAAGAAAAGCGCCCAATAACGCACAGGATACTGCGGTAAAAACCGCGGTTAATGCTATGGCAAGGGTTGGAGTCATTAACGCAAATGTTGGGCTAGAGGAAGTCTGTAACTCACACCTGCTCCAAAGAAGAGACCGCTTGTGTTGAGCCTTGTGCTTACAAATGGGCTGAGGTCAAATCCTGCGTATACATCTAGTTGAAGGTCGTTCGACAACAACCTCGTAAACCCACCGTCAAAATAGGGAGTACCAAACAACTGCGTGCCTTGGACCTGCCAGTCGCTAAAATATTCGGCGTATACCCCAAAATCATTTCCTAAATCATAGCCCAAAGCCAATGAGAACATCCCTCCATCCACAAAGCCGTTCGTCCCGTTCATCCCTCCAGAAATGCCAATGTTGCTTGCAATTCCAAGACGGGGCGTCAATTCTTTTTCCAACATGAGACGCTGTTCATGGAAGATTTGTTCGGGGTAAACGCTGGCATAATCACCTGCTGAGACCCATGAATTTGAGATGTGACTGAGCCAGGTCGTCTGAGGCAACACATCGGATTCTTTGATCAGGTTGTACTTAAAGCCAAACGTTACCGGGCTTATACCCGTTCTTCGCATGGGGTCGTTCCAGGTTGACGGTTGATCTATACGTTCGGTATTTGCATTGATAACCGCTCTCACCTCAAATCGCTGATTAATTCCAAATCTAAGGACCTTTTCAAATTGATGCCTATCCGTGATAGAGCCGCCTGGTAACGACTCTTCACCATGCGAATACTGGTACCCACCTTCGTACTGAAACCAACCTACTGGGGTGATCTGTGCACTTTCGGTAATGTCGGGACGGTCGGTCGCGATTGAGGGCATTAAAACAACTGGCGTGTGTGGACCTTCCAGATCGACAATCTCTTCTAATTCCGGACGCTCCTGCGCCATGGCCCAAAACGATGAGGCCATTAAAATTGCAATACTAATCTTCTTCATAGGGTATAGGACTTTGGTGAGGATCCACTTCTGGATTCCCCAATTCTTTAACTATTAATGCTTCTATTTCCGGGGTAATGATATGCTCCATAGTTTCAGCCTGCGGATGAATGTGATCTGCGGCCATTCCGAGGCGCTCAGTGAGGTAAAGCTCCCACAAGCGGTGCAAACGAACCACACGACGGCCTTCAGAACGGCCTTTGTCTGTCAATGCAAAACCATCGGGTCGTTCTACTAGTAGATATTCTTTTTTAAGTGAACGTAGTGTTTTACGCAAACCGTCAAGGTGCTGGCGTCTCATTGCAACAATCATATCTGATGTCATCGCAACGGTCTCGCCTTCTCTTTCTTCAGCACCATAGAGGAGCTTCAAAAGATTTTCACGTTGCGTCTTTAATTGGTTTCCTTTTGCTCTTTTCCTGCGGGCAATCCATCCCTTTTCAGGTGCAAAAAGCAGCGAAATAAACGCAATTCCGCCTAACCAAAGTACAATCCATGGTCCCGTGGGCATTTTTGGAAGGCTCGCGCTAACCATTGTTCCCATTAACGCTGCGGTTGCAGCAAAAACAGCAGATAATAGGAGCATAAAACGCAATGAAGAGGTCCAGGCGCGTGCAGCTGCAGCAGGTGTTATCAATAGTGCCGCCATCAAAACTACACCTACGGATTGAATCCCAACCGTAACCGCTAGAACCGTAAGTATGGTAAATACAAAACGAATCAATTGAACGGGAAGGCCGATGGCCGCGGCAAAATCTTCATTAAAAGTCATCAACTGAAAGCCTTTAAAGAAAACGGCGACGCTCACAAGCAGCACTAGAGCTAGAGCAGCAAAGACGTATAGATCGGATAGGGTAATGGCCGCAGCCTTACCCAGGAGAAAACGTTCCATACCCGCCTGTTGACCCAGCCCCGTGCGCTGCACTGCAGAAAGCAACATAATTCCAAACCCGAAAAAGGTGGATAACACTAAACTGATGGCGGTATCACCCTTCAACTTCGTACGCTGTTCTATAAAAGTGATTCCATAGTGGGCAATAAGCCCTGCAGCCAAAGCGCCAAAAATGAGAAACAATGGGTTTCGTCCATCGCCCAGTATAAATGCAAGAACCACTCCCGGAAGCAGCGCGTGCGCGATGGCATCGCCCACTAAACTTTCACCTTTCAAAAAGCTAAACGCCCCCACTACAGAAGACGAAGCTGCCAACAGCAGGGTACCTAAAAGCACTTTTATGAAAATCGGGTCAAGCATTACTCTTTCGGTTGGTCTTCCTTAAAGTCCGGTTCACGAAGCGGGAATTCCGTATCTGAAATAAGATCCCCTAGTTTTGAGAGAACGGTTAATCTACCGCCGTAAGCCTCTTGCAACAGTTCTTTTGTAAATACTTCTTCTTTAGGGCCGGCTGCGACTAAGCGCGTATTGAGCAATACAATCCAATCAAAATATTCATTTGCCGTTTGTAAATCATGGTGAACAATGACCACGGTTTTGCCCTCATTTTTCATGTCGCGCAGCAGCTTTAAAATGGCATCCTCTGTGGCCGCATCAACTCCAACGAATGGCTCGTCCATTAAGTATATATCTGCCTGTTGCGCAAGTGAACGCGCTATGAAAACGCGTTGTTGTTGTCCACCAGAAAGCTGAGAAATCTGGCGGTCTGCAAATTCCAATAGGTTCACTTTTTCGAGCGCCTCAGTAGCAATGCGACGGTCTTCTTTAGTGATGCGCTTAAAAAGGTTGTTTTTGCGGTAGCGCCCCATTAACACCACGTCCATAACATCAGCCGGGAAGTCCCAGTCCACACTTTCACGCTGCGGCACGTAGCTTACGCGCTCGCGCACTTTATCAAGCGGTTGGCCAAATATTTCCGTGTAACCACTGTCGGGTTTCATTAAGCCCATAACGGTTTTAAGCATGGTAGTTTTCCCTGAACCGTTCGGTCCTACGACACCGATAATCTTGCCCTTTGGCAATTCAAAATCGACGTCCCAAAGCACGGGTTTACTGTGGTAGCTAACCGTGAGGTTGTGTACTTCAATGCTCGTTTCCATTAATTGAATGATTTTAAAATCTGTGTAGTATTGTGTCTAAACGCTCCTATTAAAGTGGCCTCAGCAGTTCCTTGCTCGCCCAGCGCATCGCTGAATAATGGTGCTCCTATTTTTACCTTTCCTCCTTTTTGTGCTACAGCTTCCTGAAGCGCTTCAATACTTTTCGAATTTACTGATGTCTCAATAAAGACAGTAGAAAGGCCGCGATCTAAGATGAATTGGGCAGAGGTGCTCATGTCTTTTATACCAAATTCCGCCGCTGTACTTATGCCTTGAAGACCGTGTACTTCTATGCCGTATGCACGACCGAAATAAGAGAATGCATCGTGTGCCGTAACCATGGCACGAAGCGAGTCGGGTACTTCGTTGATTGCTAGGATCATTTCGTTGTGGGCAAGGGCTAGCTCTGAATAATAGTCCATAGCATTTTGCTCGATGGCTTGGCGGTGCTCGGGAAATTGGTCTATTAAAAACATGGCGAGTTCGCCTACGCAGCGGTCCCAGAGTTGCAAATCGAACCAAATGTGCGGGTCATACGTGTTGGGGCCTACTTCAATAAGGTCGTGAGATTGAAGGGCGCTGCTCATCGCATGGACGGGCTTTTGTTGACCTAGTTTTTCAAGTATATCGGTCATTTTCCCTTCCAAATGAAGACCGTTGTGCAGAATGATTCTTGCGTTACTGAGCTTCGCTACATCACTTTCCACCGGTTTGTAACTGTGGGGGTCAATGTTCGATTGCATTAGTGCTTGGACCGAAATTTCCTCTGGAAGTAAAGTGCGTGCAGCATCTGCTACAACGGAGGTTGTACACAAGACATCTATGGAAGGCTCTGGAGTACATCCAAAGGTCATTGCTGCTACTGCAAATGCTAAAATTTTTCTCATGATTGTATGGCGTAAATGTTTGCGCACATGCTCTGACTAAGCCAAAATGAACCTGTAGATGAGCCCAATTCCACACTGGAGTCAAAGGCCGATATTGCTCGGATTTCGTATGTATTGCCTAGATTGATGTTCATAGTTTCCAATTGGTCAAAGAATTCTGTTCCAGCATCTTCTACTCGAACGATGCGAATCTCGGCTCCGGAGGAAAATGCGCCGATTGGCTGCCCTAAAACCGGGGGCATTTGACCGTCGCGTTCCGGAATAGGATCACCGTGTGGATCGTGTTTAGGACTGCCCAAGAATTGAAATAGTCGATCGACCAGTTCTTCACTCTGGATGTGTTCTAATTGCTCTGCGAGCGGATGCACTTCGTCCCAGCCAAATCCCAGTTTATCCACCAGAAACGTCTCCCATAAACGGTGTTTACGTAAAATAGATTTTGCCAAACGTATGCCTTGTGGTGTGAGTTGAACCCCCTTATACGGAACAACGTTCACTAACTCTTTTTGCCCCAGCCGCTTCACCGCTTGGGTTACAGAAGAACCTTTCGCGCCTATACGCTGAGCAAGGTCTCCATTGCTGACGGGCTGCTCTCCGCCAAGATGGTAGAGTGCTTTTATATAGTTTTCTTCGCTTTCCGTGTGGGTTTTCACCTAGGCTATGTTTTATTTTAGGCAAAGCTAAAAATTATTTAAACACCAACTATCACAAACGCGAGAATACTATAAATAACTTACCTTAGCGACCGTGAGAACCCACACTTATTTCATATCAGATGTCCATTTAGGAGCGCCTTCAGTTCGTGAAAGTCAGGAGCGTGAGCGCACCCTGGTGTCTTTTTTAAAACACATTGAAACAGACTGCAAACAGCTCTTTATCGTTGGTGATCTTTTCGACTACTGGTTCGAATACAAAAACGTAGTTCCACGAGGTCATACCCGTGTTTTAGGACAATTGGCGCTCATGGTTGATGCTGGTCTCAAACTCGATATCTTCGTTGGGAACCACGATCTATGGATGGGAAACTATCTGGAGGAAGAGCTGGGCGCAACCGTTCATCACGGACCGTTAAAGTGGTCGCCAAACGACGGAACGACTTCTTTTTACCTTGCACACGGAGACGGCTTAGGTCCTGGAGACCGTAAATACAAAGCGTTAAAAAAGCTCTTTACGAACCCTATTGCGATTTGGGCCTACAAGCGCTTGCATCCTAATTTTGGGGTAGGGTTTGCCGCGCGCATGTCGCGGACATCGCGCAACAGCCAAAGCGATGGCGATCATGCATTCAAAGGGGAAAAAGAAAGACAATTGGTCCACAGTAAAACAGTTCTTGTACAGGAGTGGTTCGACTACTTTATTTATGGGCATCGGCATCATGAGAAAGAATTGGTCCTCCAAACGCACGAGTCGGAAGATGGCACTAAAATTGACAGCACATACATTGTCCTAGGCGATTGGATTCGTTTAAATACGTTCGCTAAATGGGACGGCACACATTTAACCCTAGACAGTTATATCCCAAGAAAATGAAAAAAACACTTCTGCTTGTAGTTTTTGCAATGGCCTTTACTGCGGCCGCGCAAGATTATAAAGGACATTACGGTATTGGACTCGCCTTAGGAGAACCGAGCGGCTTCAGCATTAAGAAGTTCAACAACAACAATGAAGCCTTTCAGTATACCTTAGGCTACAGTGCCGTGAAAGGGCAAGAAGGCATTAACATCGGAGCAGATTACTTGCTCCACAACTACGATTTCATCACCGCAGAAAAAGGGCGCATTCCGTTTTACTACGGTGGCGGTATACACCTGAAGAGCTACAACGATGCGGGCAACCAACTCTATGCGCGGGTGCCTCTCGGGGTGGCTTACGAAGCTGCTGATCTTCCTGTTGATGTGTTCTTCGAATTTGCACCTGGCGTTGCCGTTTTTCCTTCCCCGACTTTAGTGACCAATTTTGCCATCGGGGCACGCTTCTACTTTGACGTAAGAAAAGCTGTGGAAAAAATAGACGACGCCATTTAAACCTCGACATAAAAAAACCCCGAGCGTTTGCCCGAGGTTCTTACGTTCTAAGAATGAATCCGTTTATTTCGATGCTGCGTATTTCGCTGCAACTGCCTCCCAATTCACCACATTCCAAAAGGCATTAATGTAATCTGGACGACGATTTTGGTAGTTGAGGTAGTAGGCATGTTCCCATACATCTAGACCCATTATCGGGTGACCACCACAACCAACGCCTGGCATTAATGTGTTGTCCTGATTTGCAGAAGAACACACTTCCAATACACCGTTATTCACACACAACCAGGCCCATCCTGAACCAAAGCGTGTCGCTGCTGCCGCGTTGAATTTTTCTTTTAATCCATCCAGCGAGCCAAAAGCCGCATCAATAGCTACAGCCAATTCGCCTGTTGGTGCACCGCCGCCGTTTGGTGAGAGTACTTCCCAGAACAAGCAGTGGTTGTAGTAACCGCCACCATTGTTGCGGATGGCTGCATTGTCTGAATGATTTGCTAGCAACTCTTCGATCGACTTGCCTTCCATATCTGTTCCTTCAACTGCTGCGTTGAGCTTTGAAGTGTATCCTGCGTGGTGTTTCCCGTGGTGGATTTCCATGGTACGTGCATCAAAGTGCGGTTCTAGCGCATCGTGTGCGTACCCCAATTGTGGTAATTCAAATGCCATAATGAGTAGGGTTTTAATTTTTTTGTAAATCTAAACTATTCAGAGCACTTAGATAAATTTTCTGCGTTGAACTAATTTGTGCAGAAAAGAGGTTTTGGATAAACCTTTCACGATATACTGAAGCTTTTATGAAATGAATTTTAGTTCTTGCCGTTACAGTAATTTAACCGCAAAATTTAATGAAATTCAAGTTTCCATTTTTCATTGTATTGTTTGTCTTCTGTCTTGTAAATACTTTTTCCTGTAAGCGAGGTACTTCAAGCAATAGGACCGCTCTTGATCATGCCTATGCGTGCCAAGATGTCTTAGGCCCTTTGCCCAATTTTAGTTGTGCTGATGCGATTGAAGTGCCAACCACCAAAAACGGAACCCCGGTAACTTTTGGGCCAACCGCAGAGGGCGGCAATGGAAGCCCAATCCGGACGATTGTGATTGTCCCTGGGCATTCGGCTTGGCTTGTCAAACAGGCAATAAAGTGGGGCGTTATTCTGGGCTTAATTGACGGATCGGAAAATAGCGATGTTGTTTTTATCACCTTTTGTAGAGACGGGGGCTTAGGGGTTATTGGGCACAAATATTCCACCGGCGAAACCTGCTTCTTCTCCATACTTGATGGACAAGACAACAACAACCCTCCTGGCGTTAATGACGCCAACTATAATGATGGCTGGATGTCTCCCTCTATAGTAGCACAGGATAATTGTCAGAACTGTCACATGGCAAGTCCATTCTTGCATACTCCAGCAGTTGATCAACTAAAAAATCCAAACGACACCTCTGAACTGTTGGTTCCAATGACCGGTAACGGTCCGTACTCTATAATCGGCCAAGAGTTTTCACAACCACACACTACATCTATACAAAACTCGTGTACATCGTGCCATAGGCCTCAGTGTACGCAACACTTCGAAAACTACCCGCTCGATGAATTGGTGATGCCCCCGCCGTTTGAAAACGCTACCGACTTTGACCATAGCTCAATTTCTAATGCCGATCGTCAAGCACTCAGAGATTGGTGTCAAACCTTGAATTTATAATTAAAGCAAGTTATTTTTCTGTGAACGAGCTGCTCGAGACTTTCATCGTTAATTCCGCCATTACAACCATTTGTTTTGTTTTGTTTTCAAGAAACCAAAACAGAGTTCCCTCGTTAATTATTGTTGCATATCTGCTGTGTGTGTTGGGAACGATTAGTTTAGGCGATGTTAACCTAGATCTTTCACTGCAGCTGCCTCTAATAACTGTTTTTGTAGCTTATTGGAACTTGAATAGAATTCAAAATAAATACTGGGCCCTATTGATTGCCGGTATTTTGCACTCTGTGCTCCCATATCTATTCGATTTGTGGGAGGGGTTCGGAGTAATTTACCTAGTATGCTATTTTAGCTCCTTAGTGCTGATCTTTCATATTTCAAGATCAATATGGGTTTATCAAGAACTTGTTTTAGAAAATTTTTCATTCACAAAAAATAAATCTTTGAGATGGGTGCTATTGCTCATTGGCTTGCTAATGGCTCAGCATATTTCAATACTGGCAGGGATTTTCTTCGAATTTCAAAGTGCTCCTATATTGAGTAATATTTCTTTATTAGGACAGATCATTTTGATTGGGACGAAAACCATTAACTCAACAACAGAAGTATTTATTAAACATCGTCTGCCTGGTGATAAATTGAAACCTCCATGTACAGATTTGAAGATTTTGAAACGTAGATCAAGAGCTTTTTACGATTCGTGATTTAACATTAACAGAATTGTCTCGAATCTTAGGCACATCTAACAGGTGCTTACTAATAAAATCAAAGTGCCACTGCAAAGAACTTTAATGGATACATTAACTCTTTAAGAGTAGATAGGGTCAAGGAATTGATTACTGAAGAAGGCGGTAAATACACCTTATTCGCATTAGCAGAAAGGTCGGGTTTCAATTCTAATTCGAGCTTTCACACCATATTTAAAGACTTGCCGGCATGACACCAAATGAATTTAAACGCTTACATTAATCCTATGGTTTCTCGTGTTCGTTCTAAGTCCGCACCGCTTGCTGCAAAAGCACCGTTTCTGGTGCTCGATGCGTCCGCAGGGTCGGGAAAAACCTACAGCCTCGTTCAACACATATTGATGAATGCGCTGCGCCCCGCAAACATGCCAGGCGCCTACCAAAAAATCCTTGCCATTACCTTCACCAACAATGCCGCTGCCGAAATGAAGGCACGCCTTTTGGACCAATTATTAACCTTCAAAGGCCTAGAACATTTCCCAAAGTGAATTTTTCAAGCCCATATGGGAGGAAATAGGCGTTTCACCGGAGGAATTACAGCAACGCGCCGCTGGAGCCGCAAGCCACATGTTGCACAACTACAGCACATTAAATGTTGGTACTATTGATCAGTTCACGCATCGATTAGTGCGCACTTTCACAAGAGATCTTGACCTCGACGATAATTTTGAGGTACGACTGGACCTCGATGGCATGATTGAAGAGGCAATGGACCTACTCTACAGCAGCCTCGGGGATGCGCCAGCGTTACGGGAGTCCTTAGCTGCATGGATGCAGGAACGTATGAACCGGGAAAAGAGTCATAACCCTGATCGTGATTTAAAGCGCGAAGGAAAAGAGAGCTTTAATGAGGATACGTGGAAGGAATTGGCCCATTTACCGGGACCGGAACGCATGCTTGAGCTGGAAGAAGAACTGAATCGTGAGCTTTCTGTCATTGTAGCCGAAGGTAAAAAACTGGCACAGCGAGCTTTTACCCATTTGCAAAGCCAGGGTTATACAAAAGATAACTTCACTTATTACCCTCAAGGGAAAAAACACTTCGTTGATCTTTGGTCTAACCTGCGCAGCAATAATCTCGAAGCAGGTGTTCAGGCGTTTAAGACTAAGCCAAAGAAGGGTTCAGATGCGGATTGGGAGGCCTTTTTAGAATTGGCACGTGCGTTTCAAGATAGTAACCAACGCAAATTATTGTTGCTAAAGCAGGCCACCGAAAAACTGCAGCAACTCTCGGCGACTCGGGCACTGATGGATAAGTTTAATGCCCTTCAGGACGAGCAGAATACCATGCCATTAAGCGCCTTCAATAAATTAATTTCCGAAGAGCTTCAAAAAGAGCCTACTGCGTTTATTTATGCGCGTTTGGGCGAAAAGTTTTGGCATTTTTATATCGATGAGTTTCAGGATACCTCTGAAATGCAATTCGATAATTTACACCCGCTCATTGAGCATACGCTGACTAAAGATGAAAATCCAAACAGTGCGCTCATAGTTGGAGATGCAAAACAAAGCATCTACCGCTGGAGGGGCGGACGCGCTGAACAATTTATGGCATTGGTAGATAACGTCCATCCGTCTAATCGCTTTCAACAACACCCGGAGGGATACGAATTATACTCACGTGAAACCGTTCAACTGCCTAAAAACTTTCGCACCTACGGGAACATTGTACACTTTAACAATGGCTTTTTCGAACACCTCGGAAAACGACTTACTGTTCCAGCTCACCAGAGCGCTTATACCGGTGCGCAACTGCAACAAACACCTCATAAAGATTCCTTAAAAGGTGAAGTAAGCGTAACGTTCATCTCCGTGCCCGAAGGAGAAACAAAAACTGCTCAACGTTATGCTGAGGCGGTATGCGCTAACGTAAAATCAAGCATAGAAACCCTATTAGAGCGAGGGCATTCGTACAATGACATCGCCCTTTTGGTCCGTGGAAATGCCCAGGGGAAATTATTGGCCAATTTTTTAACGGGAGAAGGCATTCCCGTCTTATCAGCAGATAGTCTTGTAGTAGGAAACTCTTTCGAAAGCACCGTTCTCTTGTCATGCGCCAAACTGTTCCTCAACGCTGACGATCGTGAAAGCAGATTCGCGTTAGCCTACGCACTAACTAAGCTTGGTAAAATCCCCGCGCAACTAGAGCCCTTTGTTTTCCAACAGGAAGCCACATCAAAAGGCATACCCTACCTCAGAAGTCTATTTCCAGGTCTCCAAGAATTATTTAGCCAACAAGAATCGTTATACACTTTCGGAGCACGCGTTTTTGAAGCCTTTGGCCTATTATTAGAGCCCAACGCCATGGTGGACAGCTGTCTAGATCTGCTCTATGGGTTTCAGACCAGAGAAGGCTCCTTCGCCACCTTACCTTCATGGTGGGAGGCTGAAGCTAAAAAACGCAATGTTCCTGCTCCTCAAGATGAACCTGCCGTTCAGGTTATGACCATACATAAAAGTAAAGGGTTAGAGTTTGAACACGTCATTCTTCCTTTTGGGATTAACTACAAATCGGGCGGCGATGCACACTGGATAGATGTCGATGTTCATCCGGAATTAGCCCGATTACCCATTACAAAATCGGACAAAAACGCCTCTTTGTTTGACCCAGAATTATGGTCTGAGCTAGAAAACCAAAGTTACTTTGACTGGATGAACATGGCCTATGTAGCCATGACTCGACCCATTTCTGGATTGCATGTCTTCGTGGATAAAGAAAAGCCTGATGAATTAGGGAAGGGCTTGATCGACTTTTTAGCATGTGACCCAGAGCAAGGAACTTACCGCTCCGGGGAGGTCGTATACCCGGAATCTGTAAATGCTGAAGAATCTGTTCGTCCCGAAGCGCCAAAGCCCGGAGTATTCTCACCCGCAAATCTTCGAATGGCGCAAACGGCACCTATAGGTTGGTTTGACGGACATGCCGACGGAGGCAAATGGGGAACAGCGCTACATCAAATTCTCCAAAGGAATCCTGCTTCAAGAGCGGCAGCTTTGCGCAGGCTGTACCGTACAGGTGCGTTTTCGCATCACTTGCACAAAGGTGCGGCGGCATCAATTGACCAATTGGCTCAACACCCAATACTAAAAAACATCAATGAAAGCGAAGTACTTATTTACACTGAGCGCTCCATCATTTCAAAAGATGCTACTGTGCGCCCCGACCTTCTCATCAAAGCTGGTAACAAGATTACAGTGGTTGATTATAAAACCGGCCTTGAAAAACCTGAACATCAGGAGCAATTAAATCGTTATATTGAATTGTTAAGCACTGTTTTTGAAGCAGTAGACGGTACATTACTTTACCTATAGATCATGCAACAGAGCATAAAAAAAAACAACTACTTCGTCTTACCGTGTGCTATAGTACTGCTATTGTTGACCCATTGCACGTACGACAATACCGTCGACTCCTACGGGAATACTGCCGCATGCGATACCGCAGCGGTGACTTTTAGCCAAGACATTAAAGCACTTATTGCTCAGAACTGTGAAGGCTGTCATAACGGAATGTCTGCAAATGGTGGTCTCGTCTTGAGCGGACATCAGAATACCGCTGCTGCGGCACTAAGTGGCTCTTTGATAGACCGTATGACACGTAGCGCTGGGGATCCTTTGTTAATGCCGCCAAGTGGCGCTTTGAGCGATTGTGACATCAGCAAATTGAAAGCGTGGATCGGAGCGGGCGCGCCTAATAATTAATAGCTATGAAAAAACTTCTATTAAGTACGCTTCTGATCTCTAGCACGCTTCTATCTGCGCAACAATACTTAACCCGTGAGGCTAGACTTGATTTCGACGCTGGCTCTCCGCTAGAAGACATCGTAGCCTTCACAGAAAGCGGCTCAGCAGTTTATGATGAGAGTACGGGTAAAATTGGGGTTCAAGTTTTAATGACTTCTTTCCAATTTAAACGCGCTTTAATGCAGGAGCACTTCAACGAAAACTATGTTGAAAGCGAGAAGTTTCCTAAAGCATCATTTAAAGGTTCCTACAGCGAAGGTTTTGTCGCTGGCGGGCTTACTATTCATGGTGTTACAAAAGAAATATCGGTACCGGCTCGCTTAGATCAAGAAGAGGGCAACTATGTTTTAGTTACCTCTTTCGATATCACGTTGGCAGATTACGACGTCAAAATTCCAAGCGCCGTGGCGAATAAAATTTCTAAAACGGCATCGATTCAGGTCCAAGCAACACTTAAGAAATTTTCAAAATAATGGGTCGATTACACTACATTTTCATCCTTTCGTTAAGCGTATTACTCGCCACTGCTCAAGAAGAGCTTTTTGATTTGTTAGACGAAGAGTCGGAGTCTACCCAATATACCTATGCAACCTTCAAGGGAACAAAATTATTGAACGGGCAAACAAATGAAACTCCAGGGCAAGGTGTGCTTCAATACATCATTTCACACCGGTTCGGCAGTTTTACCGATGAGTACCTGTACAATTTCTTTGGTTTAGACAATGCGCACATAAGAATGCAGTTAGACTATGGCTTTTCTGACCGCCTAAATGTTGGGATGGGTAGATCTTCTGTGCTCAAAACTTCAGATGCGTTTATTAAATACCGGGCACTTCGTCAAAAAACAGGTGCGACATTTTTCCCCTTTAGTGTAACTCTTTACTCTTCTCTTAATTACCGCGGCGCTCGTTTTACAGACGGTATAGATCACAACACAACTGATCGCTTGTCGTACCATCACCAAGCAATATTTGCACGTAAGTTTAATGAGAGCCTCAGCCTTATTTTGGCGCCAAGCATCGTTCATTGGAATCTGGTCCCAGGTCCTGAAGATCAGAATGACACCTATCACCTTCTGATCGGCGGTCGTTATAAGCTTAGCAAACGAATCGCATTAACCAGTGAGTACGCCTTTTCTTCCAACCGCGGTTACGGTTCTGGGGCAACGGAAGAGCGATTTCATAATCCTATGAGTGTAGGTGTAGATATAGAAACTGGAGGGCATGTGTTCCAATTTCATTTAAGTAATACGCGCGCTATGAGTGATCCATTATGGATGGCACAAAACCCCTACAGCGCAGCAAATGGAAGTCTTTTTCTGGGTTTTAATATATCAAGAGTGTTTACCGTAAATCAGTAGGTATCATACGGACATAAAAAAACCCCGTCCGAAGACGGGGTTTAACCAAACCAATAAACCTAAGCTACTCTTAAGTTGGTCCTAATTTAGAAATAATTATTAATACTTAGATAACATAACTCTTATAAGTTCTATATTTTCTTCGTTTTGTCTCATGTGTAAGGCGTCGTGTGTTTTTAATCCGTATCGAGCAAGTAAAACAACGCCGCAATACTCGCAGATCCCATCTCCAAGCTACGTGGGTGAATCGCTTCTATTCGATCTCGCGCGCTGTGGTGAAAATCAAAATAACGCTGACTGTCTGGGCGGAAACCTATAAACACATTGTCGTATCCTCGTAGTGGTGATAAATCTGCACCACCACCACCTTTTGCAAATTCGTGCAAGCCATAAGGCACAAAGTATGGCTTCAACGCTTTCACTTTTTCAATCCACTCATCACTAGCACCCACGCCAAAACCACGAGGTACGCCTGCACCGCCATCACTTTCCAGTGCAACCCAATGGTGCACGTTATTCATTCGAGCCCAATTCGCATATTTCTTAGCGCCGTCCAATCCAAACTCCTCGTTCGCCCACAGTACCACGCGAATAGTTCTGTGATGCTCGTAACCGACCTCCTTCAACAGATTAGGTACTTGCATGGCATGGGCGCATCCTGCGCCATCGTCCTGCGCTCCTTGGCCTAAATCCCAGGAATCAATATGCCCGCCTACGAGCATAATCTCATCGGCCTTATCCGTACCCTTGAAGTCAGCGATAACATTGTAATTCTTAGCCGTCCCCTGAACGCCGCAGTCTAAGAACAACTCTAATTCTACCTTTTCGCCTTTGCTTAAAAGGTGATCTAAAACGTCTGCCGCCTGCCAAGAAATGGCCGCTGACGGAATCTTCACTTCGCTATCCCCGTAGCTCATCGCACCTGTGTGCGGAAGATCATCACGCAACAAGGTCACCGAACGAAGTACTGTTGCTACGGCACCATATTTACCTGCCTCCATCGCTCCCGCCCAACGGTATTTAACCGCACCACCATAGGCGTTAAACGTACTAATCAAACTATGGTCCATGTAGGTATTGTAAAAGACAATCTTGCCTTCGAGCCCCTCACGTCCTAAAGCCTCTAGTTCCTCAAATGAACCGACCTCAACCACCTCTGCGCGCACGCCTTCGTCTGGAGTAGGCACAGATCCTCCCAGCGCTGTGGTTGGCAATGAGACAGGCGCGCCGCCGGCATAGGCCTTAGACCATTCCTCCCCTCTGTACCATTTCGGCACCTCAACTTCCTGAAGCCAAGCCGTATCCGCTCCCGCTTCCGTCATTGTTTGTTTTGCCCAACGTGCAGCCTCATTGGCCGCCTCCGAACCACTAGGTCGCGGTCCTATTTCTTCACACATGTACCTCAGCCATTCATACCCTTGCTGCGTTCCCAACGCCTCTGTATAAATGGACTTCATTACGGCAGCCTTGTCCGGGTCTACTTGTGACACTGCGCTGAATCCTGCTAATGCCAAAACGGCTAATACACTATATTTCATCATCTCTTTCTTCTTGCTTTCGTCTTCGCCGATATCGCCGGAGAGTACCTTACTAATTTAAGGTTAAACTCTTCTTCTAACACCTTCACATAAACGTCCAATTCATCTCTCACTGCCGCTCGCGCTAATAACACCTTTTCTCTATGACTTGCATTAACTACATATAACGCAAAGCCCTCTCTTTCTTGATAGCGCATAACTCCCGCGTAACTGGTTTGTCGAACGGACTGCTGTTCACCTAAAATGACCACAGCTGCATTCGGCTCGATGGGCTCCCAGCTCCCCAAGGGAATGCCATAAACGGAATAATAGCGAAACATTTTTTGATCCGCACTGCGAAGGGTAGTCCCACGTTGCGCAGTTACTCCCCACAGCCCAATCAACCAAAAAACGAAAATTGCCGGATGCATTCCACTGAAGAAGGGAAGAATAATGGATACCGCGAGAATCAACCAAAACCGAAAAGGCATGGGAAAAACTTTCTCTTTTGGTAATTCAACCCGCATCTAATGCTCTATTAATAGACTCCAGCTGAAGCCTGCATTAACAGCCCGCAGATATATGCTCCGTACGTGCCTAATGCGTATCCCAGAACGGCTAAAAGCACGCCAACTGGAGCTAACGCCGGGTGGAACGCAGCAGCGACAACCGGTGCGCTAGCCGCTCCGCCTATATTTGCTTTTGAGCCAACTGCTAGAAAGAAATAGGGGGCTCGGATAATTTTTGCAACGATGAACATGAGGCCCACGTGTATCATCATCCACACCAATCCAACGGCAAATAACCCTGGTTTATGGAAAATCTCCATCACGTTCATGCTCATACCGATGGTGGCAACAAGAATGTAGATGAAAACGCTACCCACTTTTGAAGCGCCTGCTCCTTCTAATGTGCGCGCTTTCGTAAAGCTTAGTCCAATACCTATAGTCGTGGCAATAACAACCAGCCAGAAGAAGCCAGAGGTCAAGCTGAATTTTGCGAGAATCGGATAATGCTCGCCTATGTAAGGGGCTATTCCATCGCTCATCCAATGCGCCAATCCGGTCGCCCCAAAAGCCAATGCTAATATATAAATGAGATCATTAAATGAGGTCACCTTGCTAATGCTCGCGGTGTAGGCCTCCATCTTATTCTGAAGTGAGTCTACCGCTGAGGCATCGGCCTTAAAGACTTTATCAATGTTTTTATGTTTTGCAACACCTATAAGTAAAAATGCCATCCACAACTCTGCTACCAGAACATCCACGGTAACCATGGCGCTAAAGATGTCTTCGCTGACTTCGAAAACTTCTTTCATTGCCGCTTGATTCGCGCCGCCCCCAATCCATGAGCCGGCTACAGTGGTCATTCCGCGCCAAATTTCCTCAGGGTTAGCGCCCACGATATCCGGAGCTATCACGCTAAATAATAAAATACTTAATGGGCCGCCAATCACCACCCCAATTGTACCGGTAAAGAACATAATAAGCGCCTTAGGGCCTAATTTCTTTACCTCGCCAAAATCAATGCTAAGCGTCAGTAAAATCAATGCCGCTGGTAATAAATAACGACTTGCCATAAAATACAACCGGCTCTGCTTCGGGTCTATGATTTCGAACGTAGTGAGAAGGGACGGTAAAAAGTAGCACAAAAGCAGTGCTGGTATAACGCTATAAAACTTTTTAAACGCAGGATGTTCGCTTTTTGAGGTATAAAATATAGCGCCCAACATGGCCGCTAAAATCCCAAACAACGTGGCGTCGTTAGTAATTAAAGGATGTACTTCGTGCATAATTGTTATTCGTTATTTTTCTAAAGTGGCGATTTCCTGGGCCAATTTTTCCGCGTCAAAAGAATGGCCTCCTTCATACACGCTCACCGAGGGTTCGAAGTTATACTTTTCTAGATAGTAGCCTATCATTTCTTGTTGCTTCGCGGTGGTGATGTATTCGTCTTCCGTTCCAAAACACGCTTTAAACCTGAGCTTTTCTAGTGTCGCTATGTTCGTTTCGTCAAGGTCTGGCGGCCAGCTTCCTGCCCAAGCCAATAGTGAAGAAGGCTGTACATCCTCGTGACCAATACATCGCATGATGGTCGCTACGCCTTGTGAGAACCCTATACAATGAATGGTCGCTTTCGGCGCCTGTTGTTTAATCCACTCAAAGACGAATCCCAGGTACTTGCGCTGGTTAGCGATATCCACCAACCGTTCGTCTTTGGTCATCCATGATGCACCGACACGACCGTGAACACCGTTAAGATAAAATTTATGTGGGCCTTGAGGAAATACAAAGGCGCGCTCTTCTCTGACAAGTGAGCGAAAATGCCGCGCAAAGAATTGGACCAATTGGCCATAGCCGTGCAAACCCACCCAAACGTGATTTGTTGCATCAGAGAGGGCTCCAAGTGTCTCTACTCTTTGCTCTTGCGCTACTGGTATCCAGTGCGTTTGACTCATTTAAGCACCGGGGAATTTTGGTTTGCGTTTTTCTAAAAATGCCGTGGTTCCTTCCTTAAAATCTGCAGTTTCAAAACAGTCACCAAAAGCCTGTACTTCCACGTCATACCCAATAGCGCCTTCAAGCATGCCTGCGTTTACCGCCTCAATGGCGTATCCCATTGCTACGATACTGTTTTTCATAAAGTCCTGTGCCATTTTTTCTGCAGTGGCTTGCAACACATCTTGTGGAACAACAGCATTTACCAATCCATAATTCAAAGCTGCTGAGGCATCAATCATTTTTGCGCTAAATATCATTTCTAAGGCGCGTCCTTTCCCTACAAGCTGCGGTAAGCGTTGGGTGCCTCCGTACCCGGGGATAACGCCCAAGGAAGTCTCTGGAAGACCCATACGCGCATTGTCGGAAGCAATCCTAACGTGCGCTGCCATAGCTAACTCTAAACCGCCTCCTAATGCAAATCCATTAATCGCCGCAATAACCGGCTTTGAAAATTCTTCAATCACATTAAAAACAGTCATGTGACCCGTCTTTGCAAGATCAGATCCTTCCGGACCAGAGAAATCAGCAAATTCTTTAATGTCAGCACCGGCGACAAATGCTTTATCACCTGATCCGGTCATAATAACCACCTTAACGGCATCATCATCTCGCATAGATTCAAAAGCCTCGTTAATCTCTGATAGCGTTTGTTTGTTTAAGGCATTGAGTTGTTTCGGTCGGTTAATGACTAGCACCGCGATGCCGTCCGCAATGGTGAGTTGTACGTTTTCCATCTTAAGATAGGTTGTTTTGCTTCGTAGATATAGTAATTGTAAAGACAGCGCCTAGTTTTCCGTTTTCAAAAGCGATGGTCCCACCAAAGTTTTGAATGAGGTTTTTAACCATGGCTAGTCCTAGCCCCATTCCGGAACTTTTCGTTGTAAAATTGGGCTCAAAAACACGTTCTTTCATTTCATCAGGAATGCCAGTTCCATTATCGCTGACGGATATGATGCCTTTACCTTGTTCTTTTAAAACCCGCACCACAATCTCTGGCTGACGATCCTCTGGGACACTTTGCAGCGCATTTTTAATAAGGTTGTGAATGATTCTTGACCATTGCTCTTTGTCCACACTGGCGTAAACAGGACCGTCTGAAAGGAATTGAACCCCCCGGTCACTATACAGTGCTGTTGCACGATTGCTTAAATAAGAAACATCGTGTGTTTCCAAACGTAACGATGGCATTTGAGCAAACCTTGAAAACGCTTCTGCAATGGATGTCAAGCCCTCAATCTCCTCAAGCAAATGCTTTGACATTTCTTGAAGATCGTCTAGATCTTTCTCGCGCTGCATCATTTGAAGCGTGAGCTTCATTGGTGTCAGCGGGTTTTTAATCTCATGCGCCACTTGCTGGGCCATTTCTTTCCAAGCGCTCTCACGTTCGCTCTTTGCTAAGTCAACCGCGGTCCTCTCCAGCTTTTCAACCATCAAGTTGTATTCTTGTATCAATTGACCCATTTCGTCGTTACGTCTCCATGTCAGTTTTTCATTGCTCTGATTCAAACGAACCTTCTTCAACTTTGCGCTAACGATACTCATGTTTCTGCTGATATAATTGGATAGTATTAGGGCAAGCACAATACCTATCAATAACAACAATACATATATGAAACCCAGCTGTCGCAGGAACTGATAATCTTCATCAGGAATAAGGTTGTCGTTTACCGCATATGGAACGCGTATGATCAGCTCTACCGAATTATCCGAGCTTACGATGTTTCCTGTTCCTATTAAAAAACCTTCTGTTGATTCTATCGCATAGTCAGACTTCGGCTTACGCTTAAGTGATTTTAACTCTATCCAAGATGGAAACAATTCATCAGACGCTTTAAACACATGGCTTCTTGCTAATAAAGCGCCATTCGGGTGATAGAGCCCTAGGTCTAATTTATGAATGGATCCTATCTCATCCATTCTAGTGCCGAGTACGGATTTCCATTGCGTTGGAGAAAACCCTTGACCCTGATATCCGCTGGTAATGTAGTCGATATGTGAAGAAATTGCCTTTGCCTTTCGCTCCAATCGCTCGTAATGGTAATTCTTATTTTCCGCTTTAAAGTGGTACAACGAAAACGTTCCCGTTAGCACGAAAGCCACGAGCAGAATCATCATCATGAATAAAAAAGTACGGACCCGAATGGTTAAGACTGCCATGTTTCTAAATTAAGGCAATACTCGCAGGTCGGAAAGGCTAATTACGGATATTTCTACAGCCCAAATTTTTCACGGAGTGGGCGTGTAGGTATGATGATTTTTCCGCCTAATTTGCTATGAACGACTTCCCCAGATTTGAGCAAGCGCTGCGCAGTGGCGCGGGAAATATCGAAAAGCTGCATGAGTTCAGCTACACTGATAAACTCCTTTTGGAGCAATTCAGATTGAGACATGTTTCTTAGGTAATGGTTTGGATGCCTAAAATATGTAGAAATTCCATTCTTCTAGTCGTTAGGTGTCATTTACCATAACGTTTGTCTCGATTGAGCCTGTTGACCAAAAAAAAACCCGCAGTTCACACCGCGGATTTTTAATATATCTATAGGTTTTCTTACCCCGCTAAAGCATCGGCACCACCCACAATCTCCAAGATTTCGTTGGTGATCGCCGCCTGACGTGCCTTGTTGTATTCGAGCTTTAGATCTCCCTGTAGTGCTTTTGCATTGTCGGTTGCTTTGTGCATCGCCGTCATACGCGCACCATGCTCAGACGCATTCGCGTCTAGAAGGGCTGCAAAGAACTGAGTCTTTAATGACGTCGGAATTAAATCGGCCAAAATTTCTTCCATCGAAGGCTCATAAATGTACTCTGTAGTATCAGCGACTTCCTCTGTGCCCAACTTCTCTTCCATGGCTATCGGCAAGAATTGCTCTGCCTGTGGCTCTTGAACAGCTGCGTTTTTAAAGGAATTGTATACGATTACTACTTTATCGAATTCGCCCGCGACGAAGCCGTCCATCAAGGCTTGCGCCTCTTGCTTCGCACCGTCAAACGTGATTTCGTCCCAAAGAGCAGTGTTGCTGCTTACTTTGCGTGAGTCGTTTTTAAACGCGTCGTGCGCTTTCTTTCCAACCGTAGCAATGGTGTACTCAGCAGGGTTTGCAGCCATATAACTCTTTGCCTTTTTAACAACACTTGAGTTAAATCCACCACAAAGACCTCTGTTCGAAGAAATCACTACCAAACGTACTTTGTTGCCGTCGCGAACTTCGCCATAGGCGTTTTCGCTGCTATCCAAAGTACTGGATGCTTTCTGAAGAATTTCAGTCAACTTAGAAGCGTAAGGGCGCATCTGCACGATTGCATCTTGTGCTTTCTTCAATTTAGCAGCACTCACCATCTTCATCGCTGAAGTGATCTTCATTGTGCTACCAATAGAAGTGATTCTGTTTCTAAGCTCTTTTAAGTTCGCCATAGGACGTTAGTTTTTCCTTCCTTAAAGGAGGTAAATTACGCTTCGTAGTTAGGTAGTACTTCCGCAATAGACGCTTCAATAGCACCAATCTCTGCGTCCGTCCACTTGCCACCAGCTATGCTGTTAAGCGCGTCTTTCTTATTTCCTTCCATGTATTCGATAAGTGCACTTTCAAAAGCTTTTACCTTGTTTACTGGAACCTTGTTCAATTTTCCTTTTGTACCGACATAGATGATCGCTACCTGGTGTGCAACTGACATGGGTGCGTTCACACCTTGCTTGAGAATCTCCACGTTACGCTCACCTTTGTTGATTACAGACATTGTTGCTGCGTCAAGGTCAGATCCAAACTTAGCGAATGCTTCTAGCTCACGGTACTGCGCCTGATCAAGCTTCAATGTACCCGATACCTTCTTCATCGGCTTAATTTGAGCTGAACCTCCTACACGAGATACAGAGATACCTACGTTGATCGCAGGACGTACACCTGAGTTGAAGAGATCCGCTTCCAAGAAGATTTGTCCATCCGTAATAGAAATTACGTTGGTAGGAATGTATGCAGATACATCACCCGCCTGTGTTTCAATGATCGGAAGTGCCGTCAAAGAACCACCACCTTTTACCTTGTCTTTCAACGACTCAGGAAGATCGTTCATTTGCGAAGCAATAGTATCGTCAGCGATCACTTTTGCTGCACGCTCCAATAACCTTGAGTGCAAGTAGAATACATCACCTGGGTATGCCTCACGACCGGGAGGACGACGTAGCAATAGAGAAACTTCACGGTAGGCAACTGCCTGCTTTGAGAGGTCATCATAGATGATCAAACCTGGACGACCTGTATCACGGAAGTACTCACCGATTGCTGCACCAGCGAATGGTGCGTAAAACTGCATCGGGGCAGGATCAGAAGCGTTTGCCGCAACAATGGTAGTGTACTGCAGTGCGCCAGCGTCTTCCAACGTCTTAGCAATACCCGCAACCGTAGAACCTTTCTGACCTACAGCAACGTAGATACAGTAAACCGGCTCACCCTTGTCAAAGAACTCCTTCTGATTAATAATAGTATCAATCGCAACAGTAGTCTTTCCTGTCTGACGGTCACCGATAATAAGCTCACGTTGACCACGTCCAATAGGAATCATTGCATCAATAGACTTGATACCTGTCTGCATTGGTTCGTTAACAGGCTGACGGAAAATTACCCCTGGTGCTTTACGCTCCAATGGCATTTCATAGGTTTCGCCTTGTATCGGTCCTTTACCATCGATGGGTTTACCCAAAGTATCTACCACACGACCCACAACTCCCTCACCTACATTGATAGATGCGATAGTGTTTGTTCGTTTAACGGTTGTTCCCTCCTTGATGTCCGTGGACGGAGCGAGCAATACGATACCGACGTTATCCTCTTCTAAGTTCAATACGATACCTTTTTGGCCGTTTTCGAACTGTACCAACTCACCCGATTGAGCGTTTGCTAAACCGTAAGCGCGCGCAATACCATCACCTACTTCAAGTACGGTACCTACTTCGTTTAGGTCAGCGCCATCGCTAAAACCAGATAATTGTTGCTTAAGGATTGCTGAAATTTCAGCTGGATTTACTTCTGCCATGATCCTCTATTTAAGGTCTTTGTTTTTCTATTGTAATGCTTGGTGACTAGTCGATCATTGCATTGCGCAATGCTCTTAGTTTACCGGAAATTGTATTGTCCAATTGGTATCCTTCCACTTCCAACTTCAGCCCACCGATAACGGTAGCGTCAACTTCTTCTGTGAGTAACACCTCTTTACTCAATTGGCTCGATAATTTCGAAACCAATTTCTGTTTATCGCCAGGAGACAAAGCAACTGCGCTCACAACGTGAGCCTCAATGATTCCTTTGTGCGCCAAAACGTCTTTCTCAAACTTCTCACAAACTTTAGCCAAATGCTCTTCGCGACCGTTGTTCGTAAGCAGCATAATGAAACCCTCGAAAAGTTCACTAACCTTTCCGCTGAAGACCTCTTTTAAGATCGCCTGCTTCTTGTCCGCTTTAACCACTGGATTCTTAAGCAATAATGCCAGTTCACCTGATGCTAAAAGCGATTCCTTAGTTAAAGCTGCATCGGCGCGAACGACGTCTAATGCGTTTTGTTCAATCGCCAATTCTAATAACGCTTTGCTGTAACGGGTTGCGACTCTTGGGTAATTCATACCTGTTCTTAGTTGAATTTCACGTCTTCAATGATCTTGCCAATCATTGCAGCTTGCTTGTTCTCAGCACTCAGCTCCTGACCCAAAATCTTTTCAGCAACATCGATACTCAATGAAGCTGCCTGATTCTTAAGCTCAGCAATTGCCGCTGTTTTCTCTGCTTCAATCGCCGCTTTAGCAGATACAATAGCTTTATCTGCTTCTGTAGCCGCTGCGTCTTTTGCCTCAGTAATCATTTTGTTTTTCATGTCACGCGCCTCTTTCAAGATGCGTTCACGCTCTTCACGGGCTTCCCTTAAAACAGCCTCATTATCTGCCTGAAGCGACTTCATTTCTTGACGTGCCTTCTCTGCTGCTTTCAAGGCGCCTTCGATAGACTCTTCTCTTTCGTTAACAGCGTTTAAAATTGGCTTCCACGCGAACTTTCTTAACAAGAAAATCAACAAAACAAAGACTAGAACCTGCCATAT
Organism: Schleiferiaceae bacterium; assembly: GCA_965204625.1. Taxonomy (GTDB): domain Bacteria; phylum Bacteroidota; class Bacteroidia; order Flavobacteriales; family Schleiferiaceae; genus UBA10364. Next base: position 58,110 of record CBDBET010000005.1, on the reverse strand, counting down.
AAACAAGCCGTAAGAGAAATCTTGAATTAATTTATCCATAATTGATTTATTGAATCAAACTATACCTTTTGATTTGTAACAAGGAGAGTCAACCAATCGTTGACCTCTCCTTGTTCAATTTCTTTACTTTGCGAAAAGCGCAGCAAAACCGATACCCTCGATAAGTGCCGCTGCAATAAGCATCGCTGTTTGAATTTTTGCAGTAGCTTCTGGCTGACGAGCAATAGCCTCCATAGCAGAACCACCGATTCTACCGATACCAATACCAGCACCGATTACGATCAAGCCTGCACCTACAATTTCAGGAATTTCCATAGTATTTATATAGTTTAATTAATACTCATTTGTTAATGGTGTGCGTGCTCCTCCACCGCTGAGCCAAAATAAAGGGCTGTCAACATGGTAAAGATATACGCCTGAAGCGCCGCAACTAAAAGTTCAAGTAATGAAAGGACAACTGTTAAGCCCAGAAAGGCTGGGGCAGCTATCCAGCTTTCAAAAATGAAAATCAGGCCTATTATGCTCATTAGAACAACGTGACCTGCAAGCATGTTTGCATACAATCGAATCATCAATGAAAATGGTTTAACAACCAAACCTATGAGCTCTATTATAGCTAATGCCGGACGAATCAAAACAGGTACTCCTGGCATCCAAAAGATGTGCATCCAATAGTCTTTTTTGCCCGAAACCTGTGTTATTATGAATGTCATCAACGCAAGTGAAAATGTGATGGCAATATTTCCTGTTACGTTTACGCCAAGCGGTGTCATCCCAACTAGGTTTAAGAACCATATAAAGAAGAATACTGTAAGTAAATAACTCATGTATTTCTTATAGTGCTTCTCGCCAATATTTGGGATGGCGATTTCGTCACGAACATAAATAATGATGGGCTCCAAGAAACGGCCCGCCTTCTTCGGCGCTAAACCTGTTTGATACGTCTTGGCCACACCCCTGAACAAGAAAAACATGAAGATGGCCATGACCAAAATCACAAAAACGTTTTTCGTGATAGAAAAATCTAACGGCTTGTGGTTTGTTGGGTGGTGGTTGTGGTCATAAGAAAGGGTTCCGAGGGCGTCTGTTTTGTATATCTTACCGTGGTACTCCTTGTAAAAGTTTCCGTCAACTTCTGCTATACTCCCGTGGTGAAATGCGGAAGACATAAAGACTTTTAAACCGCCGTCCACAAGAATTACTGGCAACGGAAATCCTATTCCGTCAGTAACGTGGAATTCATAGGAGTCCGCGAGGTGGTGCTGAATGGTCTCTTTGATAATCCCTTTAATGTCCTTTTCTCCCGATGCTTCGTCATGAGTATCGGTGTTATGGCCGTCTTCGTGATGCGCTTGTTCGTGCTGGGATTTCTCAACATTTTCAGCTTGAGCATGAGCAACGGGGCTGAAAAATAATAAGCCTGCAAAGGCAAAAAAGACAGTAAAGTTAGCTCTCATACTATTTGGCATTTCCTCTTTCGGAATTAAAGCGATGCAAAACTAACACTTAATCTCTCTCTTCTAAAAGAAAACACACTATTTTTTTGCGGCATTTAGGCCTCTCAACGGGCTCCAGCGAATCCTATGACACACCCTTGTTTTGAGCCAACTTAAAGGCGTTTTTTATTGGTTATACGCGATTCAATTGGCGCACCAAAGCCGCTGTTTCCATGATGGTAATCAAGCTGTACGGAATGAAAAAAGAGGCAAACTCCATGCTCGATAGGTGTCCATCAGCGTTGAACACAGGGTAGATGAGGAGAAAAAATAATAAAAACTTTAAACCACTCCCTGATAAAAAAACAAAACCCAGCTTTTCTACATGCTTCTTTTTTAAGCCAATCATAGCTACATGTATAAGTGCTGCCAATAAAATATTAAAAATATAGCATCGGGCTAAAATTCCATGAAGTTCATCAGGTGTTAATTCCTGCTGAATAAACCACGCCAAGACAGCCGCAATAAGCAGTATGAAATATAAAGTTTTTGTCTCTCGTGAAGCTCTAATCACCCTTAGGTAGTGCTTTAACAAGTTGGTATAAGGACATCCCCACGGCAACCATAACACATACCGCGGTGTAAATACCCTTTTCCGAAGCGTATTTTTCGTCTAAATATTTACCTAATTCCGAACCCAAAAAAATGAGTATGGCCATCTGCACCCCAAGTGAACTGAATCGCAAAAATTTAAGATCGTTTTTTTCCGGAGAATCAGCCATACAGGGATAGTTTAGGCTGTTTTTGTCGCAGTTGAGTCTGCTTCACCAACCTTCTTCATTAGCGCTCCCATGCTTACAGAACCGTTGATTTCAGCACCTGGCTCTACGGCTAGTTTCTCAACCTGCACCTTACCTTTGACTTTCGCCGAAGCTGAAAGTGATAGCGTCTGCGCAACGTTGAGCGTTCCTTCTAGTTGACCTGCGATAGCAGCATTTTTACACTCTACCTCGCCTTCCACTCTACCGTTTTCGCCGATAACTAGCTTACCGGTTACCTTCATGTTTCCAGCTACTTTTCCGTCAACGCGTATATCTCCATCCGAAACAACATCACCGTTAATACTCGTGCCCGCTAGAATACGGTTCGATGCTTGCGCTTGTTCTGGGTACTTTTTTGCAGATGAAATCATAATGTGTCAAAATATTGGAGGTACTCTTTGAGGACCTTGTCTCTATAAACTTTGCCAAAGTTCGGATTATTTATGTAAAAACCAGCACTTTGAGCCTTTGGATAGTATTGTTCCATTAATGTTCCTTGTTGATTAAAGGTGTTGAGGTAAACAATTGCCTTCTCTTTTGTGCGCAAACCACTTACAATAATGAGCTGCGTGTTCTGATCGTAGAAAATGTTTTGAATACGAAGGTTATCAAATTTGAAAAACTCTTTGTTGAAATCTGCAAGCGCATTGCGCAACTCGTTAATGTTTGAGTTTTCTGCGGGAATCGCCAAGATAAATTTATGTGGAGCATTGTCTTGGCGCTGGAAATCTACTTTATTCACTTTTAGGTCTCCCATTCCGCGATTTGGACCTTCCTCACTTCCGCGTTCGTCGTCTTGGAGCATGTTTAAAAGCTGAGCGGCGCGGGTAGCTTCTTCTGTTCCTGAATACGTATTAACAACCTCTTGAAGCGCTTCGATGGTTGATTCCGCGTCGCCTGAGGTTCCTGTAATGTATGCTGCTAACAGGCTGGTTTTCGGTAAAAGTGCGCTACTCGGGTAGGTTGCTGTGAACGCATTAAGCAGTATTCTTGCTGAACTAAATTGGCCGGATTCATACGCTGTAAATGCGTCGTCGTAAGCTGCTTGCTCCTGTAAAGGGATTTTAGGGCCTTTCTTTTCTCCGCGCAACAAGGCCGCATAAGGGCTGTTCGCGTAATTTGTCAAAAGAACAGATTTTGCTACTTCACTCTTATCTTCTGATTCCTGATCGTTAAACAGTAAATATTGGCCATATAAAACTTTCGGTGTCGTCTGCGCAAAAGACTCAAATTCATTCATATAGTCTGCCCATGCTAATTCGGCTTCGTTGTTGTCCTTAAGTCCGTCTTTATAGATGAATCCCAATTCACTTTTAGCAAAAGCTTCGCGCCGCAAACTGGCTTTTAAATCATCCTCAGTTTTTAGAACGCGCGCAAGATAATAGTCCACGCTGTTTTCATCGCTCGGCAACAACGCCTTAGTAGAGTCGCTGGAAGTAGAGTCTGTTGTCTCCGTCTGTTGTTGCACGGCAAAACCCTGTACGGGTTTGTCCTTTGTACGCCAGTGGTCTTCTAGTGTCCTGTTTCCCCACGTGCGTTTAAATGCTGCCACGCCCTTTGCTCGAACTGTTGGATTATAAAAATACCATTGTCCTGAGCCGCCGCCTGCCTGTGGGCCCGCATCCGCTAAAAGTGCGTTTTCAGCTGCGCGCATCGCTGCAATTTCAGCGCGTCTTGCTGCCTCCTCTTCTCGAGCCTGTTTCGCTTCTATATAGTCTTCAAATTTTTGTCGTAATGCCTGGTCGCTCAATCCATACATCGACTGAAGGCTGTCTTCTAGAGCTACGGCGTTTAATTGGGCTACCAAATCATTCAATACTGAAGTACGCTCTTCAAGAGTATCTAAACCTGGATAATCCATCGGCAGAACCGCAATAGCACTATCGTAATATGCCTGAGCGTTGACAAACGATTTAAAGTCAAAAGCAATTCCCGCTAGTTTTAAATAGCTTTTCCCTTTTTGACGGGCATTATCAACAGACGAGGCGATACTCTGACGAAGCTTAGCCTCTGCTTCCGGATAGTACTCTAGGTCCAATTCTTTCAACGCCCACACATAATAAATCTGATCGCGGTAGGTAATGTTTTTATCGTCCTTGAGCATCTTATTCAGTGCTTTCTCGATAATGCTAATGTCTTCCATGAAGACATCAAAGTTTTCTGCCCGCTTTATTTGCGCAGAAAAAGTAATGTCATAATCGTCTGGGTGAAGTTTCAGCACGTCCTCATAGGCTAATGCGCTCTCGTATCCTTTTCCAAGCTTTGCTAAAAGCTGTGCGTTGAGGTACGTCAGTCGAACCTTTTCCGATTTTATACTAGCACTCTGCGCTGCTGCTGCAACCCAGTACTGTGCATCCGACCACCGTTCTTGAGAGAAATGGAAATAGGCCATTGTCTTTTGAGCCTCGAATAATTCAGCTTTCGGAAGTTTTTTAGTGTACAACTCGTCCAGATGTTGTTCGGCCTGAAAGAAATTCTCCATCCGGATATGCGTCTGTGCTGCCAAAAGCTTTGACCAAAAAACCTCGTCTTCAGCCAGCTCGATTCGCCCGAAATTATCTTCGATATAAGAGGTCGCTTCTAGAGTTTGAATCAACTCGTGCTTATAAAATCGACTTCGCGCAATTAACAGGTATGCTTTAAATACGTAATCATTCTTCTGCTTACCGGCAAAGACCATACTGTGCTTCTTAACCACTTTCGCGCTCTTCTCAATAGCACGGTCCATTTTTGCAAATAACCCGGATGATTGTTCCGCGTCTGGCCAAAAGTAAATGGGTAAGAACTGTTCAAAGTCCCATTCCTCGCTGTTTTGAAACTGTTTTACGGCCTCCTCGAAAGCCTCCTCACCGTTAAAATAGGCGTTGTAGTGTGCTGTTACTTCGTGGTACTTTCTATTCACCCACCGATCCTTCGTCGTAGAACAAGAGGCCAAGAAAAGTGCAGCCACGATGGCTAAAAGTCGTTTGGTGTAGAACATATTTCTAATAACGCCCTAAAATTATTTTATTTCACGCCCCGAGAGAAATTCAGAGCACGATATTTGTCTTTAATCATGGCAACAGAAAAACAGAAACAGAAACGCGTAGAGCGGTGGCGTAATAAATTTCGCCTCGTCATTCTGAATGATGATACCTTCGAGGAGCTCTTAACCCTTCGCCTTAGCCCACTGAACGTTTTTACATTCAGTGTTTTCGCAATTGTTTTTACGATCGCAATCACTTCTATTGTCATTGCTTTTACGCCTTTAAAAGAACTCGTTCCTGGTTACGCTTCTTCTAAAATTCGTCGACAAGCCATAGAATTAAGCCTAAAAACAGACAGTTTGGAAGGTGTTTTGCGACAGAACGAACGTTATGTTAGCGGAATTCAGCGCATTTTGCAAGGGGAGGTGATCGATTCTGTTGTTCAAGACGTGGCGGTTGAAGATACCGCAACTAACACCGCTGTTTTGCTCTCAAACCCTAGCACAACAGATAGTGCTTTTAGAGAATGGGTAGAAGATGAAACTGCCTTTAGCTTGGAGCAACGCGCTGCGGAATTAGATATTCCACAACTTTTAGCGCCTGTGGAAGGTGTGGTCACGTCCTCTTTTGACCGAACAATGGGTCACTTTGCAGTAGATGTCGCCTCTACGAAAAACGCACCTATTAAATCTTGTTATGAAGGTATCGTGGTTTTTGCGGACTGGACCAGTGAAAATGGGCACATTATTATAATCCAGCACGAAAACAACCTGGTCAGTGCCTATAAACACAACAGTGCTTTACTAAAGGAAGTCGGCGACTACGTTCGAAGCGGTGAGGCTATTGCAATTATTGGCAACAGTGGTGAAAACTCAACGGGTCCTCATCTTCATTTTGAGCTCTGGTACGACGGTAGCGCTATAAACCCCGAAGATTACATAAAGCTTTAAAGCGACTCTTCGTATCCTGAATCTACGGGTAGACCTTCCTTTTTACTTTCAATCACCGCCAATGCATCGCATCGTTCGTTTTGTGGATGGTTGTTGTGGCCCTTTACCCACTGAAAAGCGGGGTTATATTTTTTAAGCAGCGGTAGTATTTGACGCCACAAATCTGGGTTTTTTTTGTCTTTGAAGCCTTTTTTTACCCAGGAAAACAACCAACCCTTGTTGATGGCATCCACAACATACTTGCTGTCGCTTACTACCACGACTTCGACTTTGTCGCTTTTAAGTTCACGAAGACCTTGAATTACCGCGAGCAATTCCATTCGGTTGTTCGTAGTAAGCCGGAAGCCTCCACTTAGTTCCTTTTGATGGCCGGCACTGCTCTCTAAAACCACTCCATAACCTCCTGGTCCTGGGTTGCCGCTCGCTGCTCCGTCAGTGTATATAGTTACTCTCAATTGCTCAACGCCGTTTGTTCGATCCACCCTTCAACAGTAGGGCCATAATATTCCAATTCTAGCTCACGAACGCTTGCCTCAATGGTTTCTGGTGTAGATTCTGGTTCAATTTCTACACCATATTGCGCAATTATCGCGCCTTCATCATAGGATTCGTTCACAAGATGTATCGTGATGCCCGTTTCATTCACTCCTGATTCGCTTACCGCTTTGTGGACGTGTTTACCGTACATACCCTTCCCGCCAAAGTTCGGTAACAAAGCAGGGTGAATGTTCAACATTCGACCACTAAACGCTAGTGTCCATTCCTTGGGTATCATCTGCAAATAACCAGCCAACAACACCAGGTCTGCCCGTTCTTTCAAAATAGTTAAAATCACGTTGTTTTCGGTGCTCGGTGAAAATACCTGAACAACAACATTTAATCGTTTCGCACGTTCAATTACGCCTGCTTTTGGGTTGTTCGTAACTATTAAATTTACCCTTGCAACATCTGATTGTTCAAAATAACGCACTAATGATTCTGCGTTACTTCCTGAACCTGAGGCAAGTATGGCTATTTTTAACATGATTTTCGTACCTTGAAGACGCAAATTTAAGCCGAGATATCCTCTGTGGGGGATAACTAAAGTTTTATTTTCTTTGTGGCGATTATTAAACTATTCTAATCATGTCTGAAATTGCAGGAAAAGTAACAGCTATCATTGTTGACAAATTAGGTGTTGACGAAAACGAAGTTAATGCAGATGCTAGCTTCACGAACGACCTAGGTGCGGATTCGCTAGACACCGTTGAGTTGATCATGGAATTCGAAAAAGAATTTGATATCCAGATCCCTGACGATCAAGCTGAAAACATTGGTACAGTAGGTCAAGCTATCTCTTACATCGAGGAAGCTTTAGCATAAGCAAAAGTCTTTTTTATGAGCCTGAAACGCGTAGTAGTAACAGGGCTAGGTGCGCTCACGCCTGTGGGTAACACAGCCGAAGAAACTTGGACGAATCTCCTTGCTGGAAAATCCGGTGCCGGACCCATCACGAGGTTTGATGCCTCATTGTTCAAAACTCACTTCGCGTGTGAGGTGAAAGATTTTGTTCCCAACGACTTGCTAGACCGCAAGGAAGCTCGTCGTATGGATCGCTTTACACAATTCGGAATGGTAGTAGCTGACGAGGCTATTGCCGATTCCGGGTTGGATTTTGAAAAAGAAAACCCTGATCGTATTGGCGTTATCTGGGGTTCTGGGATAGGTGGTATCGATACATTCTTTGACCAAGTCAGAGGGTTTGTTGATAACGAACTCAATCCTCGTTTTAATCCGTTCCTCATACCGATGATGATTTCAGACATTACGCCTGGTCGCATCTCTATGAAACACGGTTTGCGTGGACCCAACTACACCACTGTGAGCGCTTGTGCTTCTTCTACAAACGCTCTTATTGATGCGTTCAACTTAATTCGACTCGGCAAAGCGGATGTCATCGTTAGCGGTGGTTCAGAAGCGGCGATTAATCCTGTAGGAATGGGTGGGTTCAACGCAATGAATGCTTTGTCTACAAGGAACGACGATCCAGTGACGGCGTCTAGACCTTTCGATGCCGAGCGCGATGGATTCGTAATGGGCGAAGGTGGTGCTGGCATTATTTTAGAAGAATACGAACACGCAAAAGCGCGCGGCGCAAAGATTTATGCTGAGATGGTTGGCGGTGGCCTTAGTGCTGATGCACATCATCTTACTGCACCGCATCCGGAAGGCTTGGGCGCACGAAATGTAATGGCAAACGCCATTGACGATGCCGGCCTAAAACCAGAAGATATAGATTACGTAAACGTTCATGGTACTTCTACACCACTAGGAGATATTGCTGAAACGAAGGCTATACAAAAGGTCTTTGGAGAACACGCTTACAGTCTTAATATTTCATCTACGAAAAGTATGACCGGTCACCTATTGGGTGCTGCCGGTGCTGTTGAGGCTATGGCTTCTATTATGGCTATTCATACTGGAATGGTTCCACCGACCATCAACCACTTCAACGATGATGAAAACCTTGATCCTAAACTTAACTTTACTTTCCATTCGGCTCAGGAGAGAGAGGTTAGAGCAGCGTTGAGCAACACCTTCGGTTTCGGGGGTCACAACGCCTCTGTCCTCTTCAAGAAAGCCGAATAGATGAGTAGATTTTCCCAAGTATTTCTTTCTTTAAAACCGTCCCGGTTCAAAAATGAAATCAAGGGAATCATTGGGTATTGGCCCAAAGATCTTTCATTGTACAAGCTTGCGCTTCGTCATTCTAGCGCCTATCCTTTTCGTAAAAAGAAGGGCGAGCGCAATAACGAACGCCTCGAATATTTAGGGGACGCCGTGATTGATTTGGTCGTAGCCGAAGCGTTGTTTTACAGGTTTCCTAAAGAAGACGAAGGTTATTTAACCAAGCTTCGTAGCAAGCTGGTTTCGCGAAACAACCTAAACAGGGTCGCAGACGAATTGGGGCTGCCTAATTTACTAGTGGCCAATTTAAAGGGTAATCACGGCGACAGCATTTACGGAGATGCTCTCGAGGCTTTGGTCGGGGCTATATACATTGACCTTGGGTTAAAAAAGACGCAGTTTTTTGTCATGAAAACCATTGTGATTCCTTTTATAGAGGACGCTGATTTATTGTTGACCACCCACAATTACAAAAGCGAAGTCATTGAATATTTCCAGTCGAAAAAGCTCAGTTTCCGTTTTGAGGAATTAGCGCGTCTCGGCGAGCAACACAATAGTACCTTTACAATGGGCTTGTTCGTCGGTGATGAACTGGTTGCTCAAGGTGAAGGAAGTTCAAAGAAAAAAGGAGAGGAAGCAGCGGCAAAGATCTTTTACAATCAAACAGCGGAGTTAACAAATGGCTAGAGTGAAACACATTGATGCACTGTCTAAGCTGAAGATGAACTTCAGCGCTGTGGGTGTTCGCTCACCTCTAAAAGATTACGAATTAGCCTATTGGTTGAATATTCAATACGGAATGCGTTTAGTCTGCAGGCCTGAACCGGAAGACGAATGGGAAAATGCTATTGTCTGGGAATACAACGTTTTTGACGGCTCAGACCCCTTTGGAGAGGCCTTGTGCATGGTCGCTAATTTAAGCTCTGGAGCGCAGACCCAAGCCGAAGAGGCCTGGAGCTTGTTTGATAGTGTTCCGGAAAAACACCTTTTACCTTCTGTTAAGCATTGGGACTATGTTTTAATGGTGGAAAACGCGGACTTCGCGTTTGATTTAGAAACCGTCCTAAAAAGAAACGAGAGAATCACAACTGCCCAGTATTTTGAGGCACACACACAACTAACACAACGAGAAACACATTTATTATATGAAATTAGAAACCTCTAACAACACGAAGATTGTTGCAACCATGGGGCCTGCATCGTGGCATAAAAATGTCATGAAGGACATGATCATTGCGGGTGTAAACGTGTTCCGAGTGAACTTTTCGCACGGCGATCACGAAACGCACCGTCGTACCATTCGTTTAGTTAAAGAGCTAAATGAAGAGTTCAATTGCAAAACAGCCGTACTTGCCGATCTTCAAGGGCCAAAACTTCGCATAGGAGATGTAGAAGAAGGTGCCGTGATCAACGAAGGAGATACCTTGACGTTCACCACAAATAAAGTGGAGGGTACAGCAGAGTTGGTTTACATGAATTATCAGAAGTTTCCGCAGGACGTTAATACTGGTGAGAATATTTTGCTTGACGACGGTAAGTTGATGTGTGAAGTTTTAGAAACTAACAAAAAAGACACCGTAGTTACTAAGGTGATTCAAGGTGGCCCGCTTAAAAGCAAGAAAGGGGTTAATCTCCCAAACACGAAAGTCAGCCTACCCTGTTTAACAGAAAAGGACCTTAAAGATGTTGTGGTCGCTATGGAAGAGGGTGTTGAGTGGATTGGTTTGAGCTTTGTTCGCGATGCAGATGACGTCAATGAATTGCGTAAAATCATAAACGACTTTGGTTCGTTTGCTAAAATTGTCTCGAAAATTGAAAAACCTGAGGCCGTTGTAGATATCGATAAAATCATAGACGCTACAGACGCTATTATGGTTGCTCGCGGGGATCTAGGTGTTGAAATCCCCTATTCTTCAGTACCGATGGTACAGAAGATGATCGTTGAGAAGTGTCATTTAAAAGCAAAGCCGTGTATCATCGCTACGCAGATGATGGAGAGCATGATAGACAGCCAAAGCCCTACTCGCGCTGAGGTTAATGACGTTGCTAACTCGGTGTGTGACGGTGCAGACGCGGTGATGCTTTCAGGCGAAACCTCCGTTGGTAAATTCCCTGCAAAGGTGGTTGAAACCATGGCAAACATTGTGGCCCATGTAGAATCAACTTTTGACGTAAAGCCAAATATTGAGAATGAGCCTTCTGTGAAGAACGAACGCTACATCACTAAAACCATTTGTTATAACGCCGCAAAAATTGCCGATCAAATTGATGCTACAGCCATTTTAACGATGACCTTCAGTGGTTATACAGCGCTTAAAATTGCAGGACACCGTCCTAAGACAAAAATTATAGTATTCACCGCCAACCGTCAAATCATGAACCAAATGTCATTGGTTTGGGGGGTAGAGGCTTTCTTTTACGATAAAATGGAGAGTACTGATCAAAGCTTTAAGGACATTAAAGCAATCCTCAAAGAGAGTGGCACTGTTAAAGGCGGTGACCTTATTGTGAATATCGCTTCTATGCCTATACAAGAGCGCGGGTTCACAAACATGCTGAAAATATCCGCTATTGATTAAGCGGCATAAATTTGTTTATCCCTGAAAGGCCCGGCGAACACCGGGCTTTTCTTATTTTAACTGTATGAATCACACACAGCATTTATGGAAGGAGCAAGAGCACATGTTGCGGCGCTCTTTCGTTTTTCCAACTTTTATTTCAGCAATTGATTTTGTAAGTGAGGTCGCGACACTTTCGGAAAAACACCGCCATCACCCGAACATACACATCCACTATACATCTGTAAGCCTGTCTCTTTCCACACACGATGATGGAAATATCGTTACCGCTAAAGACCATCTATTAGCTGCTGCAATAGACCTTTTCTACCAAGAACATTGCCTATAGTCCCGTTTTGAACTGCTCCAAAAAGCGCTTATCGTTTTCCGTGAATAGACGAATGTCTGGAATTTGATAGCGGTTCATAGCAATACGCTCAATGCCCATTCCGAAAGCATATCCGGTGTAAACCTCTGGATCAATTCCACTAGCGCGTAAAACATTAGGGTCAACCATGCCACAGCCCATTACTTCGAGCCAACCGGTTCCTTTAGTAATCTTATAATCAATCTCGTTTTCTAGACCCCAGTAAACATCCACTTCTGCGCTAGGCTCTGTGAATGGGAAGTACGACGGTCGCATGCGAATTTTAGCCTTACCGAAAAACTCTTTAGCGAAGTACATAAGCACTTGCTTTAAATCTGCGAAACTTACGTCCTTGTCTATGTACAACCCTTCTATTTGATGAAAAATACAATGGCTACGAGCACTTATCGCTTCGTTTCGAAAAACACGGCCAGGGCTAATAGTGCGAATTGGGGGCTGGTTGTTTTCCATAGCCCGAACTTGAACGCTAGAGGTGTGTGTTCTTAGTGCCCAATCTGGTTTGCGTTGAACAAAAAACGTGTCCTGCATGTCTCTAGCCGGGTGCTCTTCTGGGAAATTTAATGCAGTAAAATTGTGCCAATCGTCCTCAACTTCAGGCCCTTCGCTAACATTAAAACCGATGCGCTTAAAAATGTCTACAATCTCGTCTTTAATCGCATTAATTGGGTGAATCGCCCCTAGCTCTTGAGGTTGCCCGGGACGTGTTAAATCTCCGTTTTGACCTACAGTGGCAGATGACTCTAATTCCTCTAAAGCCTCTTTGTGCTTGACCTCAGCAAGGTCTTTCAAGGTGTTTAGCGCTGCGCCGAATGCCTTCTTCTGATCTGCCGGAACTTCTCTGAATGCTTTAAAAAGCTCCTGAATAGCACCCTTTTTGCTAAGGTACTGTAAACGGAAAATTTCAGCTTCTTCCTTGTTGGTGAGGGAGGTAGCTTCGACCTGACTTTTTAAATTTTCGACTCTTTCCAGCATAATTGGCCGTTCTAATACGTTAGCTTTGTTGTAGATTTGGCGAAATTACAGAATTCCCCGCATGAAACGATTTATTCTTTTAGTACTCATTGGATTTGTTCTTACCTCGTGTCAAGAAGAGGTGGTTAACGAATACTTCGTGAAGGTAAAAGTAGTTAATGAGAATGGTGTACCTATTCAAAACGCTGCTGTTAAAATGTTTGCACCGGTCGCTGGCGCTGAGGAGTGGTACGATGAGTCCACGAGTCCGAGTGGTGAAGTGGTTTTTCGTACCGGGCGCGAAGCTTATTACGACCTCAAAGCTTGGAAAATGATTTATGAAGGCTGTAATTACGTTCGACTTGTTAAAGGCGAGACAGTTGAAGTAAATGTTGTAATTTACCCCATCGGCGAACCAAACGGCTGTGTAGAATAATGAAACGTATTATTGCTCTTTTTGCTTTTTCAGCGCTGCTCCTTAGCGGGTGTCAGATAGAAAACCCTTCTTATCCATTTAGAATTAAGATAACCAACCCCAACGGTGTTGCCATACAAAATGTAACCGTGGAGGCTTCTGTTGACGTTCCCGGCTTCCGTGAAGAGGCTTACTTCATTGGTGTTACCGGTCTAGACGGCATTGTAGAGTTCGAATACGATTACGAAGCTGTATTTAAGGTTTTAGGAACAAGAGGTGAAAATCCCTTTACACACATTGGTTGTGGTTTTATCAAACTTGAGCCAAATAAAACTGTAGAAACAGAAATCGTTCTGTTGCCCTACGATCCTAGTGATCCCGGGTGCTAATACGACCACCACATAAATTTAAAGCGGGCTAATAGCCCGCTTTTTTTATACATACCCGTTTGATTTAAAATACTGTACTACAGCTTCCTTCATTAATATGGTTTGCTCACCCGCTTTTAAATTTGGAAGCGGTTTTAGCGATTTAAAGTGCGGCCAACCTTCGTCGTCACGCTTTTCAAATTCGTAATAACCAAACGGTTCTAAAATGGTGCATATGGCAATGTGAAGCACGTTGATCTTTACATCCTTTTTCATTTTTATGTAGCCCATTTGAAGCTCTTGCGTACCGATAAGCAGCAATACTCCATCTAAATCTAAATCGCCGTCTCCAGGAAACTGTTTCGTAAGTTTCTTCACTAATCGTTCCCAATCCTGCTTTAATTCTTCGCTTCTCATTAATTTGCCATCATTATGGTTGGACTAGACCTTGTTGTCGTTGTTTTCTGCGCCTTTCTCGTTGCTAAAGGTATGTGGAAAGGCTTTGTAAAAGAAATTGCCGGAATCGTCGCCGTAATAGGTGGTGTCGCCGTCTCTTTTCTGTTTCATGCTCAGGTGCAGCCGTATATATCTGCTTTTGTCGGAGAAAAGTACATTCAATTGGTTTCGTACGTAGTTATTTTCCTTGGTTTCTACCTAATTGTGATGATGCTCGGCAAGCTCCTAGACAAAATACTTCGTTCCATTATGCTTGGTGGCATTAATAGGGTGCTTGGCGCCTTATTTGGGCTAATTAAAGCCTGTTTTTGGCTGACTCTTTTAACGTTTGCTTACACCAAAATACATGTTGGTATTGGATTCAACCACCCGGTGTGGGTAATTGATTCTGTATGCTATCCCTTCTTGCTCGACCTCGTTAGTATTGGAGAAGGTCTAGTTCCCGCTTAACTAAGCGCCGCTACGCCAGGAAGCGTTTTGCCCTCCAGAAACTCTAACATCGCACCGCCACCTGTGCTGATGTAGCTTACCTTTTCAGAATAACCGAATTTATTCACCGCCGCGACACTGTCGCCTCCGCCGATTAGTGAAAACGCGCCATTAGCCGTTGCATCTGCGACACCTTGCGCTACGGCTTTTGTTCCGTCCGCATAATTTTCAAATTCAAAGACGCCCATAGGACCGTTCCAAATAATGGTTTTACTCGATGCTAAGGCCTCTAAAGCACGGGCAACACTTTGTGGGCCATTGTCTAAGCCCATATAACCCTCCGGAATCTCTCCGATAGGACAAACGCGCTCCGCTGGAGTATCCGCGAAGTCTTTAGTAATCAACGTGTCTACAGGGATCAAGAGATTACACCCCTTTGCCTTGGCGTCAGCTATGAGCTGCTTCGCTAAATCCAGCTTGTCGTCTTCTACTAAAGAGGTTCCTATGGTGCCGCCCATGGCTTTCACAAACGTAAAGCCCATGCCTCCGCCAATAATCACGGTGCCGACGTTGTCAATCATATTCGTAATAACACCAATCTTTGAGCTAACCTTGGCGCCACCTATTATCGCAACGGTGGAATCACGATCACTCCCCAATGCTTTTGAAATGCTTTCTACCTCGGCGTTCATTAGGTCACCAAAACCCTTGTTTTCTGGTGAGAAAAACTTGGCAATAATAGCGGTTGACGCGTGCGACCTGTGTGCTGTTCCAAAAGCGTCATTAAGATATATATCGCCTAGTGCAGCTAGCGCCTTAGCAAAGAGCTCATCACCAATGGTCTCTTCTTCATAATAGCGTAGGTTTTCCAATAAAACAGCTTCACCGGGGTTTGCTTTTGCAATGACAGCTGTAGCTGCATCGCCAATACAATCTTCCGCAAAATGAACAGAAGCCCCTACAGCTTTTTCAACTTCATGAACCAAGGCGCTCAAAGATAATTTCGGAACCCGCGCTCCGTTTGGACGACCCAAATGGCTCATCAAAACCGGAATTCCACCCGCTGCTAACACTTTTTTTATTGTTGGCGCTGCTGCCATGATTCGTGTATTGTCAGTCACAGCAAGGTTTTCGTCCTGCGGCACGTTAAAGTCAACGCGGATTAGAACTTTCTTATCTTTAAAGTCGAAGCTTTTCATATATTTTTGAGTGTTAATTCAGCGCCCAATTTACTACCCAATTTTCACTCTACATTAGATGTTCAACATATATAACAACCAAGATTTAATGGACCAATTATTTGCTGCACATGGCAGTAAAAAACTACACCATGCAAATCTTATTTATGGGGGCGCCGGTGAAGATCCATTAGGTATTGCACTGAGGCTTTCGGCCATACTGCTCTGTGAAACAAACATCGCCTGTGGATCGTGTAGAAGTTGTAAAAGGGTTGAGAAACTGGAGCATCCCGATTTAAACTTTACGTTTCCTTTCGTAAGCGGTGGAAAAACGGGTACCGCAGACGACTTTTTAAAAGAGTTCAGAAACGCGCTTTTAAAGAACCCATTTCTCGATCCCGATAGTTGGCAACGACAGATCACCAGCAAAAATCAACAATTACAAATTCCGGTAAAAGAGATTCAAAATCTTCAGCAAAAACTTAGCTTAACAGCTGCTGAAGGAGGAAACCGCGTCCTTGTTATCTGGATGCCTGAGCAAATCAAAGCTGCTGCGTCAAATAAGCTGTTAAAACTGATAGAGGAGCCGCTGCCAAAAACATTTATTATTCTCGTTTCGCACAGAAAGAACCGACTTCTTCCCACAATAGTATCTAGATGTGCGCCTTGGTCTTGCAAGCCCCTAGATGAAACCTCCTTTCACCGACACTTTGTTAACAACCCTGACCAAACAAAAAGATTATTGAGCATGGTCTTCGCTCCCAATCTAGGCGCGGCAATAACAGCTTATGATGATCCTGAGAGTACTCAAATTGATCGTTTTGCGGAATGGATGAGAACCTGCTATAAAGGTGTGCCTATCGAAATTACATCCGCTGTTAACGGGCTAGCCGCTCTGCCTAAAGAGTCGGTTAAAACGCTGATATTAAGGTCTTTACATTTTTTAGAGCGCGGTTTTTATCACAACGTGCAAAACACGTCTAACAACGCAACAGATCTCGGAGCAATAAACGTTCAAAAGTTAAGTAACGCAGTGGTTCCAAAGGGCACCTTAAGTATAACACAGTCTCTTAGTGCTTGCTTGAATGATCTAGAAAGAAATGTCCACGTAAAGACGACGTTGACACACACCTCATATGCGCTTCATAATGCCTTCCGTGGCAACTAAGCGTTCTTGAAGACGTAGATCAAGGAGCTCTTGTTGTCTTTACCTCCTTTTATATTGCTGATTGTCCCCTGAATAAGGCCGTACAACCAGTGCTTTAACTTCTTTGCAGGAGCGGCCTCTTTGTACTGTTCGCTAATTAGGCTTATATAATAGCTGTCTAAAGACATCGGCAACACTTTTTGTAGCTTAAAACCATTCCGTTCTACCGCTGTCTTCATACTGTTCTTTGTAAAGTGATGGACGTGTATCGGTATATCCCACGCTGCCCAGTGTACGCCGTAATGCTTAGCGTCATAACTTTCAGGGTTTGGAACAGCAATGATAAGGGTTGCGTTATCAGACATCTTGTCCTTGAATGCCTCAAGAAGGTGGTCTAGATTATAAACATGTTCTAAGACGTGCCACATGGTTATCGCGTCCACAGGTCCTTTGACATCTTCAATAGCTCGAAAGACTTTACCAAAGCTAGATGCTTTTGCACGAGCGCCATCGTTAATTTCAACGCCCTGGACACTGTACCCTTTCTGAACCATTTTCTCAAGAAACTGACCTGTACCACAACCATAATCTAATAGCGATTTGCCTTGGGCGTATTTTGCAACGTAACCGTGCTTCCAGCTAAGGTTGATTCCCCTTAAGATTTGGTAGACCTTCGCAAACACTGAGGTGGCGTCGTCTGTATGACTTATGTAATCTGGGTTATCATAATAAGGCCCTACCGAACCCTCCTTAACGCGCGGGTTGGTAAATAAATGGCCGCAATCATTGCACGACCATATATCGAAATTTTCTTTGCTTGTACTGTGGTCTTTAACCGTTTGTTGAAACGATATTTCATTTCCCAAGCACGCAGGGCAGTGTCTTAACTCCTCTTTCATATTGTTTCACGTGAAACCATTACCTACCCATATATATGAGTAATACATGTATATCGCTTTGACTTATGCCGCTTATTCGAGACGCTTGTGCTATCGTCGCCGGCCCTATAGCTTTAAGCTTGTCTCGACCCTCATAACTTAAACCTTTTACCTTGTCGTAATCAAATTTCTCTGGTATGGCTTTGTTGTTCAGGCGTTTCATTTTTGCTACGCTCTCTCGCTCTCGCTGTATATAGCCCCCGTACTTTATGTCTATTTCTAGCTGCTCAATAACCTCTGAACGCCACCACTCTGCCCCGTCAAACTTGGCGCTAAAATCTTTAAGCCCCAGGTTTGGACGCGCCACCAATTTGCTTGTCTTTGTTTTTTCTGAAGCCTTCTTCTCCCCTTTTTCTTCTAAAACGTTATTTACAAAGCTTAACGGTAAGTTTTTGTCTAACGCTGTTTTTCCTTCCGCAATCCATCGTTCCTTTTCATCCAAAAGCGCTATACGTCTGTTAGAGGCCAAACCTATTTCATGGCCTAACTTCGTAAGTCTTATGTCTGCGTTATCCTGACGTAATAACAACCTGTATTCCGCTCTAGAGGTAAACATTCTATACGGCTCTTCTGTACCTTTAGTAATAAGATCATCAATCAACACACCTATATAAGCGTCGTTTCTACCTAGAATAAACGGCGCGTCACCCCTGGTCTTTAAAACTGCGTTGACACCCGCCATCAATCCTTGACAAGCGGCCTCTTCATAACCTGTGGTTCCGTTGATCTGGCCTGCAAAATACAAGCCGCTGACCAATTTTGTTTCTAACGTGTGTTTAAGTTGTGTCGGGGGGAAATAATCGTATTCTATAGCATAGCCCGGGCGGAAAAACTTTGCTTTCTCGAACCCCTTGACCTTGTGTAAGGCTTCGTATTGAATCTCTACAGGCAGGCTTGAGCTAAACCCGTTTACATAAACCTCAACCGTGTTCCATCCTTCAGGTTCAACGAAAATTTGATGCGACGTTTTATCGGAAAACCGGTCTATTTTGTCCTCTATAGACGGACAATACCTCGGACCTGTTCCACGAATAGACCCGTTGAATAGTGGAGATCGGTCGAATCCTTTCTTAAGAACGTCATGAACCTCTTGTGATGTGTGTGTTATCCAACAACTTCTTTGCTTCTTTAGCGTATAGTCGCCCTCAAAACTGAACTGGCCCGGGTGCTCGTCGCCAGGCTGTTCTTCCATGACAGAGAAGTCTAAAGAGCGACCATCTATTCTTGGCGGGGTGCCTGTCTTCATTCTTCCCGCTTCAAAACCCATGGTTATAAGCTCTTCGGTAATACCGGTGCTCGCGCGTTCACCCGCTCTACCTCCTCCAAAATTTTGATCTCCAACATGAATTAGGCCGTTCATAAATGTGCCTGAAGTAAGAATAACCGTATGCGCCTCGAACGTTAGCCCTAATGCTGTCCTGACTCCATGAATGGTGTTGTCGCTTACATTGAGTCCGGTGACCATGTCCTGAAACATATTCAGCCCCGGTGTCTTTTCTAAGAGTTCCCTCCAATACTGAGCAAACAACATTCGATCACTCTGAACGCGCGGGCTCCACATTGCAGGGCCCTTGCTTCTGTTCAGCATGCGAAATTGTATCATGCTCTTATCTGTTATGCGTGCACTACCGCCTCCAAGAGCGTCAATTTCTCGCACAATCTGGCCTTTTGCTACACCTCCCATGGCTGGGTTACAGCTCATTTGTCCAATGGTCTGCATATTCATTGTAATCATGAGCACATTTGAACCCATTTTTGCTGCACTGTATGCCGCCTCACAGCCTGCATGACCGCCGCCAACTACAATTACATCGTATTTCTCGTCAAGAACCATACTTCTCTAAATAAGCCAACACCTCATCCTCTTTACTTCGCATCACCGCTTCTTCTTCTTTTGTCTTGTCTTTAAACCCTATTAAATGCAGAATACCGTGCGCTATAACCCTTAATAATTCCAACTCATAAGCCAGTCCTAATGCTGATGCATTGTCCTTTACGCGCTCCACGCTAATATGCAATTCGCCGCTGATCCTATTGCCTCTTGAGTAGTCAAATGTTATAATATCAGTATAGTAATTGTGCTGAAGATGTTTGTTGTTTATCTCCAACAACTCATTGTCTGAAACACCATAAACATCAATCTTCTTTAGTCGTGCAGACGGATGGAGCGCATTAATAGCACTCTTCACTCTGTCAACCAAACTTGCATCTATCATCATTATTACAGCTTCTTCAGCACGGGCAAAGGTAAGTCGGTCTCCTTAGATTTTAATACCTTAAAATCAATGGTTTCTCCGTCATGCGAAGTTGACTCATCACCTGAATTACTCTTCCTTAATTCACCCAACTCTTTTTTATTAAACACGCTTTCTTCTACACGCCATAAGCGCTCTTCAAGCTCGTTTAAATCTACAGAAGACTTATCGTTGTTAAACAAGAGTTCTTCCTTCATGCGATCCAGTTTTTCGCTGTTGATACCAGCGTTTTGTCCTAATTTCCCTAACGCTTCACTTGCTGCTTCTATTCTTTTCAACAACTCTTTTTCACCAGGCTTCCCTGTGGTTCCGGGTTTAGTTCCTTTTTCACCTTTATTTGGCTCCCCTGATTTCCCTTTTACCCTTCCACCGGGTTTCTTTGATGGTTTAGGAAGACTTTTTTTACCTTCTTTGCCTTTCCCTGAAGACGATGGCTTTCCTGAGGAGCCTGGTTTACCCTTTTTACAATTCTTCTTTGCTTGATTCAAATTAGATTTCTCGCTTTCTAAAATAAAGTATAATGCCTGATTAATGTCATTTAATGCTGTAACCGCGTATCCAATATCGGCCTTCATCTCCTTTCCATTGCTAGATTTAGATTCCAGCGACCGTAACGCACGATCTAAGTCCGCCCGCTTTTCAGAGAGCGTTTGGTTTAGTTTAGGTTCGTGTATTAATAACAGATCTAAGCTGTCTTTAATTGCTGCTTCATTTGTTAATACTAATTGTTGAGACCGTGCTTTGTTAACAGCTAAAGACAAGTCTCGTAAACTCTCTTGAAAAACGCTTACAACCCAACCACTCTTTAAAAGTCGCTTAATTCTTGAAACATTATCCTCTTGTACTTCAGCTATGTTTTTTGATAAAAACTCTTTAAGTTTTTTACTTGCGTCTTTAGCTTGTTCCTCCCTAGCTTGACCCTTTTTCTCAATTTTCTTAATAAGGTCTGCAGACTCTTGTGTTTCTTTATAATTGAGCTCTTTTAACGCCTCAGCCGCGGTTGTTAGTGCGCTATCCAGTTCTTTATTAGGTAAAGAGTCAACTTTGCTTAGTAATTCTATTGCCTCTTCCATCCGCCATAACTCATCCAAGCGCTCAAGAAGTTGGTCTAACGGTTCCTTTTCGGATAATTCGGTCTCAAAATATGGTTTGTCTTTTATTAATTCTTTTCCTAAATCTTCCGTTGATTCTTCCTTTATCTTCTTTTTGGTCCTAAACTTTTGAAGTGGCTTTTGTATATTTTCTGCTGTAGAACTCTTTAAAGTCTGGTCAGAAGCCGTTGCTAATAATTGGACTGCGCTAAGCGTAGGTTTTCTAACCTCTCTTATGCATACACCGCCGTTTCTGTCTGTTGCTTTGATAGTTAACTCTACATTAGCGTTCCAAGCAAGCTTTACAGTTGAATTAACACCTTCGCTTATTATGTTCTCCTCTCCTAATTCAATATTGCTAAGACCATGATCGTCTTTTACAAAGAGAACAAGTGAATCACTACTGTTTTTAACCACGGTTATTGATGGTGGTAAGTCTTCGATAAGTATGGTTGGTAGAGTTTTATTCCAATAATCTGTTATTAATTCAATAAGCTCTCCGTTCCATATAAAAGACGTTCCATTTGTTTCACGTGAAACACTGATTTTGTTTTTTAATACACCTTGATACTCTATTCTGATATTAGAGCCTTTAAAAGCTTTTATAGTATCCTGCGTTTTATAACTAGATAAATTCAAATATTTTGGTGGATTCACTATTGCCCGCCATGATGTTAGTTGAGGTATACTGTCACAAATTATATGCTGGGTTTTATAAAACCGCCCATTAAGCTCCCAGTCAATACTTTCGTTATTCACTATTAGTATTTCCGAGGTCTCTATTCCTTTGTAAAAAGGTGTAAGTTCCGGGTTACTCAACCTCAACACTTCTTTAAACGGTATATGAATTGTGTCTAATCTATTTAAGAAAGTGAGCTCTCTAGAAAATGTACCGTTAATGATTTCACTCTTACTTTCTTTTAACAACGCTTTAGGACTACATATTAACGCGGCAACTAGAAGTGTAATAGTCCAGCCTATAAGGTTCAAAGGAATGTTTCTATTTAATTCCTTTTTGAACCTTGGTATTTTATGATGAACTTTTTTTAATACTATATTTTGAGCCCAGAGATCTAATGCCTCATTGGATAACTGTGTAATTTCATTAAGTCTTCCGTCGTCATAGTGCTTCAGTTTTTTAGCTAGTTGTTTTAAGGAATAATATCTACTCCAAAAAGCTTGTAAAAAGTACCGCAATGGCCAAAATAAGAATACCGCAATAGTGAGTGAAAGAAGGATTCCAACTATCTTTCTAAATATTACAAGATCAGGAATAAGAAAATGGTTA
This sequence comes from Schleiferiaceae bacterium, assembly GCA_965204625.1. Lineage (GTDB taxonomy): Bacteria > Bacteroidota > Bacteroidia > Flavobacteriales > Schleiferiaceae > UBA10364. The sequence continues at coordinate 35,808 of CBDBET010000005.1, read as the reverse complement.
TATACCGCTAATAGAGTAGTTAAAATTACACTAAACAATAATATTAAAACACTGTAATACAATGATTTACGTAGATAAACTACGCGTAAGAAACGCCGTAATTCTTGTAACTCTGTCATTACTATTTACTCATTGTTCACCGGTGAAAGAGATAAAAACAAACGTACCTAATTATAAATTAGTCCAAATCGGACGGAGTAAAAATCCCACGGTATTATTTTTTCAAGATAGTTATTGCCTTCAGAACGATTCTATTACTAATTGGTTCGTAAAGAATAATTATCAAGTCATTCTTGCTGAACGATTAAATATCGACCCATTATATATTCTAAACACTGATCACCCATTAATGCGCGCTTCAAACGGACTAGCTTTAGTTAACTCTTTATCAAATTATCCTATTGAGTACATTGCCGCAACTGGTTTAGAGGTGCATTCCACTGTGGAATGGTTTGTAAATACAGAGGTTAAAGGGGGTTTTTTATTTCCTTTTTATAAAGGGAGTTTAAGAGACTATTTAATAGAATGTATGTATAAAAACAAAAAAGTGCTTCCTGGATATCCTTCTACTATAGAACCAATAGAGTTAGTGCAACTTCTTGAAACCACACCTCCACCAAGTGGAATTTATGGAAACTATTCGCTTCGTTTCTTACAAAACATCTGGCGACAACAACCAAAGATTAATCTTTCCTCATATGAAGGTGAATTACTTTATCAAGTAGTTAAATAGATTAACTACAAGCTATTTTCCCTACCCTTCTTTGATGACGTCCGCCTTCAAATTCTTGAGTTAAGAATTCTGAAACTATTGATTTAGCGTCGTCTGTTGAAATAAAACGAGCAGGGATTGCTACAATATTTGCGTCGTTGTGTTGACGAGCGAGCGCTGCAATCTCTGGGGTCCAGCATAAAGCGCCCCGAATGCTTTGATGTTTATTAACTGTCATGTTTATACCATTACCTGAACCACAGATGACAACACCTAAATCTGCCTCACCTTGATCTACAGCTGATGCAACTGCATGACCATAGTCTGGATAATCAACACTTTCATTTGAGAAAGGACCTTTATCAAGTACCTCGTATGATAATCCTGTTATTAATTGAATCAAAACATCTTTTAACTCAACACCTGCATGGTCAGTTCCAATTGCTATTTTCATGGGTCGTAAATTTCTTTAAAGGTCGTAAATGTTGTGAATTACTCTGTGTGTAAATATGGATAAGTACATCATATCCTCTTAAAACTTTCTCTTGTTTATTTCAAAGTTTTATTTAATTGAAAAAAAAATTGACATAAGCTTTAGTACTTAGAAAATCTTCTCTGTCATTTATAAACTTATAAAGAAGAGATATACCCCACACTCAATGTTTAATTTATCAACTAACACTAGTTAACTTCATAATTAACAGAACAACTAATATTATTATAATTTATTCAAAATCAATATTTTAATTAATAGTTAAATTGTTAATAAACTGGATTCTTGGTTCAATATTAGAAATAGCTTCGTGAGTTATCACGGTTATCAACAGACTATATATATTACTATATATCTTTTAAAATGAATACATATATAAATAGAGGAGACTGGATAGTTAAAAACTCTAAGGAGGTTTACGATAATCCTTGGATCACTGTACGTCACTCTGATGTTATTACTCCAGGAGATACCGATGGTATTTACGGTGAGGTAAACTTTAAAAATCTTGCAATTGGAATTATTCCAATAGATCAAAATGGATATACTTGGCGTGTAGGTCAATTCAGATTTCCATTAAATACCTACAGTTGGGAAATTCCTGAGGGAGGTGGCCCTATTGGAATAGATCCTTTAGAAAGTGCAAAACGCGAGTTACTAGAGGAAGTGGGTTATACAGCTGAAGAATGGAATGAATTTCTTCAGATGGATCTAAGCAATAGCGTGACAAATGAACGTGCTGTAGTCTTCTTAGCTGAATCTTTAACCTTTTTAGGTACAGATCATGAAGACACAGAAAATCTTCGCTTAGAACGCTTGCATTTTAGTACACTTTATAATCAAGTGATAAAAGGAGAAATAACAGACAGTATCAGTGTAGCTGCAGTATTAAAATTAGCTGTACTTCGACCGGAGTTTTTAGAAATTAAGAAGTGATCTAAACCGCTCAAACACTACCTCTACTGCAACTTCATTTGGGTGAGTACCGTTATCTTTAAAATAACTGTAATCTCGTAACTCATCTGTAATTATCTCATAACTAGGAAAATAAAAACAATTAGAATTTTGTTCTATTAATGATCTTATACCCAGTCGTAAAATAGACTTACTGATAAAATTTTCCTCTAACCCTACCTTTGTATATTTTACTGGGCTCACAGTAAAGATGATTTTCCAATTTTCAGGTATTAAAGCTAAAACAGATCTCCAAGCGTCTTCGATCTCATGACTATTTAATAAACGCCGTTTAAAAAGATGTTGAGGCAATTTATGGCAGTTATTCACTACCGTACCTTTTATTTCCCAGCAGTGGGCAGTTCCAAATGAAATAATAAGAATAGGATGCTCAATTTGATTTAAATGAAGTAATGTTTTTTTACGCGCCGACTCAATATCCTGGTCAAGAATAAATGAGTCTTTATGTTGAAATTTATTTGCAGCATCGAGTTGATGGTAAATTCCATTATGGAGAAAACTTGGGTTGAAAACAAATGTTGAGTCAAGTAACCAATTCAACTGATGTGCTATACTTACAGGATTAAAAGATGTACCCAGAGGATTAAACTGGTAGGGTATATTTATTCTTTCTAAGGGTACAGTAAGATTCTGCACGAAACAACTACCTAATCCAAAAAATAAAAAAGGAGGACTCGATTCAACGGGTCCTCCAAGTTTTACAGGTGTAATCACAGTTTAAAGATTAAATTCAATGCCTTGTGCTAAAGGTAAATCACTTCCGTAATTAATAGTGTTTGTTTGTCTTCTCATATAAGCTTTCCAAGCATCTGAACCACTTTCGCGACCTCCGCCTGTTTCCTTTTCACCACCAAAAGCACCACCAATTTCGGCGCCGGAAGTTCCTATATTAACATTAGCTATACCGCAGTCTGATCCACTCTCACTCAAGAAAATATGTGCCTCACGCATATTACTAGTCATAATAGCTGAAGATAAACCCTGTTGAACACCGTTTTGAAGTTCTAAAGCGTCGTGTATATCTCCAGAGTATTTAATTAAGTAAAGAATAGGTGCGAAAGTTTCTGTTTGTACAGCATCGTACTCATTTTTAGCTTCAATAATACAAGGCTTCACGTATAATCCATTTTCATAAATTCCACCGCTCAGAACCGTACCACCACAAAGGACTTTCCCACCTTCTTTTTGAGCATTCTCAATAGTATTTAAGAATGCAGAAACAGCATCTGCATCGGTCAATGGACCCACATGATTTGATTCATCAAGTGGGCTTCCAATTTTTAATTGGTCGTAAGCTCCGACTAATGCATCGCGAACTTTATTGTAGACAGATTCGTGTATAATCAGACGACGAGTTGATGTACAACGTTGTCCACACGTTCCAACAGCTCCAAAAACAGCTCCAGTAACTGTCATTTTTAAATCAGAACTAGGTGTAATAATAATTGCATTATTTCCCCCTAATTCAAGAATACTTTTTCCAAATCGCTGGGCAACTGCGGCACCAACAATTCTTCCCATACGTGTCGAGCCTGTTGCTGAAACCAAAGGAATACGTGTATCCTTAGTTATCCACTCTCCAACTGTATAATCTCCATTGATAATAGTAGAAATACCTTCAGGTAAATTATTATCAGAAGCTATTTTATTCCAGATGTGTTGGCAAGCGACGGAGCAAAGTGGTGACTTTTCAGAAGCTTTCCAAACAACTGTGTTACCACAAACTAGTGCCAATGCAAAATTCCAGGACCATACTGCAACGGGGAAATTAAAAGCGGAGATTACGCCAACTACTCCGAGTGGATGCCATTGCTCCATCATGTGATGATCAAGGCGCTCACTTTTAATTGTTAATCCATACAATTGGCGTGATAGACCTACTGCAAAATCACAAATATCAATCATTTCTTGGACCTCACCGAGACCTTCCTGATAGCTTTTACCCATTTCTAATGAAACAAGTGCGCCTAGCATCTCTTTTTGGTTCCGCAGCTCATTTCCAAACTGTCTAATATATTCACCTCGTTGAGGCGCGGGAACGTTCCGCCAATCCTTAAAAGCGCTTTGTGCAGCGGATATAACTGTATTGTATTGTTCTTCCGTAGTAACACTAACATCACCTAAATACGCAGAGTCAATAGGTGAATATGAAGCTATCCACTCACTGGAATTATGCCATTGATTACCTGTAGACGTTCCTGCGTTTTTTGCTTCTAATCCTAGGTTTTTTAAAATACTGGTCGCTGTGAAATTTCCCATGTTCTTGTTTTAGGTGAGCGTATAAAATTAAACATAACGAACGACTTTTGTTGTATTCTAAAAATAGCTTTACTGATTTTTTAAGTAGTCTTCCAGTTCCTTACCTTTGTTATTTAGAATTAATTTAAATAAGATGCGTTTTTCCCCTATTATTCTAGTGTTAGCATTTGTTTTTGGATCGTGTTCAACACCTCAAAACGAAGCTGTTACACACACCAGTTCGAAACCAAAGGTGCTGTGTACAACCAGTATAATGGCAGATTGGCTGACTCATATTTCTGGGGATGCATTTGAGGTTACAGCTTTACTCGATAAAGGAATTGATCCACACACCTATAAGCCGAGCAAGCGTGATTTAGACGCTATTCGAGCTGCAGATGTAATCGTTTATCACGGTGTTCATTTGGAAGGTAAAATCATTGATGTTCTAGAAAAAATTGAGGATAAGCTTATTATTGACGCAGCGGCACATGTTCCAGACTCTATAATTATAAGTGACCCAAATTTTCCAGCGAGTAAGGATCCTCACTATTGGTTTGATACAGAGTTAGTCCAATTTATAGTTGGTGATCTTGCTCAACAACTTCTAGCGGCTTATCCAGAAACAGCAGATGAGGTTATGAGCGCTTCTGTAAACTACCAACAAGAAATTTTAGCGGCCGCAGATTCGGTACAAAAAATCATAGAAAGTATTCCCCCGGAACAACGATTAGTTATAACGACTCACGATGCTTTAAGTTATTTTGCACGGTCTTTTGGTATGCAGGTACGGACTCTACAGGGCGCCTCGACAGTGAGTGAATTCGGTTTACGAGAAATCACAGAATTAGTTGATTTCATTTGCTATAATAAGGTTCCGGCTATTTTTTTAGAGAACATTGTAAGTCCTCAAGCCATGGAAAGTGTTCAGCGCGGCTGCCAAGACAAAGGGTTTAATGTGGTTCTAGGCCCGGAACTATTGAGCGATTCCTTAGGCCCAGAAGCAAATCAAGATACATACGTTGAAATGCTTTTGTTTAATGCAACACTTTTAAAAACGTATTTAGCACGCTAGTTTGGACCTCTTTCTTAAATACCTAACGCTTCAAGAACCCAATGTGCGCTACGTAGCATTGGCCGCGCTATTATTAGGCGGTGTTTCTGGAGCAGTAGGTAGTTTTAATTTTTTAAGAAAGAAAACCCTGGTGGGAGAAACCGTAGCGCACAGTATGCTTCCGGGCGTGCTTATTGCCTTTCTTTTAAGCGGTGTGAAAAATCCATATGTGCTGATCATAGGCGCTGCAACAAGTGGTTGGTTAAGCATTTTGCTTGTGGACTACATTACGCAACAAAGTAAAATTAAAGGCGATAGTGCCCTAGCGATCGTGCTCTCAAGCTTTTTCGGTTTTGGTATTGTTTTATTGACCGTTATACAGTCGAATTACGGCGGTGAACAAAGCGGCTTAGACCACTATATTTTTGGAAATGCAGCTGCAATGACCCCCGGGGACAGCACTGCTTTTGCTTGGGTTTCAGCCTTAGTGTTGGTTTTGGTTTTTAGTTTTTATCACAGTATTAAATCAGTTGTATTTAACCTCGAATACGCCGATGCCATAGGTATTAACGTAAAATTTATCGACGGCTTGATCAGTTTCATTACCATTTTAAGCATCTCTGTAGGTATTAAAGCTGTGGGCATTGTTATGATGAGCGCACTGCTTATTATACCACCCACTGCGGCTCGGTTTTGGACGAACAGCCTCCTGCGCTTACTACTCTTAAGTGGATTTTTTGGGGCCTTAGCCGGATGGCTAGGGGCATTTGTAAGCTACCGTCAGGCAGCTATGCCCACAGGTCCATGGACCATTGTAATTATTTCATTAATTGCCTTTGTTTCTATGTTGTTTGCGCCAAAGCGAGGGGTTATTTACCAACGTTGGTCAAAACTGTTGTTGAAAAGGAGAATTAATGAAGAAAACCTTTTGAAGACGGCGGTACAAAACGAGGTTCGTGGCTTAGGTAAGCTTTTTAACAGGAGAAGCATAAGCCAGCGCCAATTTTTCGAGCAACGACTCTGGAACAGAACGGTACGCAGGTTGCGTAGAAAGGGGCTGATTAAGAAGGTGCACACCGGTTTTACACTGTCCACAGAAGGCCGGTCTTATGGTGCAGAAATAGATAGACGTCATAAGATTTGGGAGATTTACCTTCAACGTCGAATGCAGATGAGCATCAACCTCGTACACGACGAGGCAGAAACGATGGAGCACTTTTTAACACCAGAAATTGAAGCAGAAATACTCGGTGAATTAGGTTTGTGTTCAAGATTTAACCCTTTGTTGGAAATTCACGAATTGGTTCCAGACAACCCTATAAATGCGCTATAATATGGATGCGTTTTGGATCATCGTAACAGGCTTTTTAGTAGCGTCTTCCACAGGAATGCTCGGGAATTTACTCTTACTGAGAAGAATGAGTATGATGGGTGATGCGCTAAGTCACGCGGTACTACCAGGTATTGTTATTGCGTATTTAATAAGCGGATCTAGAGCGTCCATACCACTATTTTTAGGGGCTATAATTATGGGGGTTATTACAACACTGCTTATTCAGTTTTTTTCATCAAAAGGCAAGATGCAGGCAGATGCTGCAATGGGAACCGTATTTACGTTTCTTTTTGCGGTTGGCGTGATTTTAGTAACTAAGTATGCCGGACAGGCCGACATCGACGCAGATTGTGTGCTTCACGGCGAGATTGCTTTTGTTCCGCTTCAGACCAGTTCCTTTTTAAACTTAGGCGTGCCGGCACCGGTTTGGACACTGCTGATTCTGTTGGGTTTGATTCAAATGATTTTTTGGCTGGGCTACAAAGGATGGCTGCTCACCTCGTTTAACGCTGAATACGCAAAGAGTATAGGTATCAAAACAGCTGTTTGGCACTATACCCTAATGGCCGCCACGAGCGTTGCAACCGTGGTAAGTTTTGAAAGCGTAGGGGCTATTTTGGTGATTGCTTTTCTTGTGGTTCCCGCGGCAACAGCGTACCTAATTACCGATAATCTAAAACGCATGACACTGTACATTTTAGTCCAGGGTTTACTGAGCGCAGTGTTTGGCTATTTTCTTTCGGAATGGGTTGGTGGGTCGATTAGCGGATCTATGGCTGTAGCAAGTTTTATTTTGTTCGCAGGCTCCTTTGTATGGAGTAAAAAAAGAGGGCTAAAGTCCCCACTCTAGCCCTCACTCGCTTAACACAAAAACACGTATACTACTCGTGTTTTAAATTGTATGCAAACCTCATGCCGAAGTAGAGGGGCAGCAGAAAATTAATGTTAACGTGTTGTGATTTTTTAACTGAGTGGGGTAAATGAGATTTTACCAACTTGCGGCTGGGTATGTTCTAGGTAAGCTTTGCATTTCCGCAAGGATGAAGCCTAAATGCGAAGTGTGTACACCTAAACGTCCGCCTGTCTGCATCCAAGATTCAGGATCGGGCATTTGTAATGTAGCTGTTTCTAGAACGAGCGTTACTTTTTCTAACCATTGTGTTTTTAGTGTAGAAAAATCGATAAAGCTTGATCCTAGTTTTTCAAATACAGGGTGTTGTTCGAACAACTCTCCTGTCCACATCCACAATTCATTAACGCTTTTTTGAACTTTTTCATGTGATTCTTGGGTACCGTCGCCTAGTCTAATGACCCATTCCGCGCTCCATTGTGCCTGGTATGCGATCTCTTTTACAGACTTCTCTGCAATACCCGCCAATACTTGGTTTTCACAATGGCGAAGACCGTCGTACAAGAAAAAATTAAAGGTGTCAATAAAAAAACTTCTTACCACGCTATCTCCCCAGTGACCGTTAGGCTGCTCTAATAAAAGCGCGTTGCGAAACTCTTGGTGATCTCGGAAATAAGCCAAAGAGTCCTCTGTGGTCTCACCGCCCTCTAGTGTAGCGAGCTCTTGGTACAAAAGCCGTGCACGGCCTATGTGGTCTAATGAAGTGTTAATAATAGCAATATCTTGTTCTAATACAGGACCTTTTGAACACCAGCGGCTGAGCTGTTGCCCTAAAATAAGGGCATCATCAGCGAGGAAGGTAAAGTACTCTTTGAGCGCCTCCTCTTTTGTGAATTGGGACTTTTTCCCTGATAACCAACCTCCGTTCATAGCCTACATGTGTTCGACATCATCAGGGATGTCGTAGAAAGTTGGGTGTCGATAAACCTTGTCATCGCTAGGCGCAAACAATGGCTCTTTCTCGTCGGGCGCACTGGCTGTGATTGCTTCGGACGGAACAACCCAGATGCTTATTCCTTCGCTTCTACGGGTGTACACGTCACGAGCATTTTGGATGGCCATTTCTGCATCTGCTGCATGTAGGCTTCCAACGTGTTTGTGGGAAAGTCCGTTTTTTGAACGGAGGAACACTTCCCAAAGCTTCCAGTGGTCTTTATTCATGTGGAACAAGGTTTAGGCGGCGGCGCCTGTATTTTTTTTGCGTTGTGCTTGTTTCTGAGCGAAAGCATTGGCGGCTTCACGTACCCAAGCGCCTTCTTCATGCGCCTCTACATGGTGTGCAATACGCTCCTTGTTACAAGGACCATTGCCTTGAATAACATCGTAAAACTCGTCCCAATTGATGGTACCGAAATCGTAGTGTCCACGAGCCTCGTTCCACTTCAAGTCTGTATCTGGAACAGTTAAACCTAGGTATTCCACTTGAGGCACCGTTTTGTCTACAAACTCTTGGCGAAGCGTATCGTTACTTTTACGTTTGATTTTCCACTTCATGCTCTGTGCGCTGTTCGGGCTTTCGTCATCAGACGGACCAAACATCATCAATGATGGCCACCACCAGCGGTTTAAGCTTTCTTGCGCCATAGCTTTTTGCTCTGGAGTGCCTTGTGCTAATTTCATGACCACCTCATAGCCCTGGCGTTGGTGAAAACTTTCTTCTTTACAGATTTTAACCATTGCTCGTGCATATGGACCATAGGAAGTGCGCGTAAGCATCACCTGATTTTGAATGGCCGCTCCGTCGACTAACCAGCCGATTGTACCCATGTCTGCCCACGAAGGAGTTGGGTAATTAAATATCGAGCTGTACTTCGCTTTTCCGCTTTGAAGGTCAGAAATCATCTTTTCTCGAGACTCACCAAGAGTCTCTGCGGCACTGTATAAATAGAGCCCATGACCGGCTTCATCCTGTACCTTTGCGAGCAAGATAAGTTTTGCTCTGAGGGAGGGCGCTCGGGTGATCCAATTGGCCTCCGGCTGCATTCCAATTATCTCACTATGAGCGTGTTGTGATATTTGGCGGATTAGGGTTCGTCTGTATTTTTCAGGCATCCAATCTTTGGGTTCAATCTTGTTTTCCCCATCGACGTAGGTCTGAAAATTTTCTTCTAACGATACATTTGTTCCCATCATTCTGTGTATTAGGTCGCTTACAAAGTTAAAACACAACAGCGTAAGGAGTGTTATGGTTTAAGATTCCACTCTACCTTTACACCACAAAACAGAAAGCATGCTTAAATTTTTCAAAAAGAATAAAGAACAAAAACCATCATTGCAGTCCAACGGCACGGCCACACCAACAGGTACTTTTTATCCTCTAATCGTAAAAGAGGTGCGCCGAGAAACAAAAGACGCGGTAAGCGTGGCGTTCGAATTAAGCAAGGAGCAACAATCGGTTTTCAAGTATACGCCAGGACAATACTTAACCTTTCGTGCCACCATTAATGGAGAAGAGGTGCGTCGTTCGTATTCTATTTGTGCAGCGCCACACGAAGGAGAGCTGCGCGTAGCAATCAAAGAAATAGAAGGCGGCAAGTTTTCTACCTACGCGAATAGATCTCTAAAAGCAGGAGATACTCTTGAGAGCATGGCGCCTATGGGAAACTTTGCATGGAAACACGAGGGCAGCGCGGCACATGTAGTGGGTTGGGCAGCGGGTTCAGGCATTACGCCGATTGCCGCAATTGCTAAATCGGTTTTGAATAGCGACAACGAGAGTACGTTTACCCTTTTTTATGGGAACAAAAACAGCAACAGTATCATTTTTAAAGATGAACTGGAAGACCTGAAAAACACCTATGTTGATCGTTTCGAAGTACACCATGTGCTCAGCCGTGAAGACCAAGGAAGTGATTATACCTCTGGTCGACTAGATGCGGACAAGGTCAACGCTTACAACGGAAAGTTCTTCGATGTAGCTACGACAACGGGACACTTTTTATGTGGGCCTTTAGGCATGATTGAAGGGGTGAGCGGGGTTTTAGAATCGCTAGGAACAGCAAAAGCTAAAATACATTTCGAGTTGTTCAACACCGCCGGAGCAACCGAAGAGGCCAAAGCTAAATCATCTGCCAAGGCCAGCGCAAACGCGAAAGTAACCGTGGTATTAGACGGTGAAGAAACCCATTTTGAAATGGGGCCTAAAGACTATGTTCTTGATGCTGCACTAGACGCTGGAGCAGACGTCCCTTACGCCTGCAAAGGAGCTGTTTGTTGCACATGTAGGGCGAAGGTTCTCAAAGGGACAGCAGAGATGGTTATGAATTACGCGTTGGTAGACGATGAAGTGAAGGACGGTTATGTTTTGACCTGTCAGACACATGCCACCAGCGACGAATTAGTTGTTAGTTTCGATGAGTAAGGTCAGTCCACGTAGCGGAAAAACGGCAGCGGAATTAGAGGAACCGGGCCCATCAAGGCACCCCAAAAAAGCGAAGAACGCTAAGGGGTATAACCTGGGTAAAGGCGCTAAAAAGCGTATGACAAAAGCGGCTAAGCACAAGAGCGGCCCGAAGAAAAGATAACATAAAGGGCCCGCTATTGCGGGCCCTTTATGTTAGTCTATGTTCCAAACGTTGTTCGACCTGTCGATATCGAGCAAACGCTGCGACGGATCTACTTCTATGGAAATAATAGGCTCTGTTGCGGTGTGTTTTAGAACGTATTCAGGGTGTGTCCAGCCCCACGGCGCTTGAGCGTCGTAACCCTCGATACGCTTCGCTCCATACATGCTCACCAGTGGAATATTTAGCATTTCTATTCTTCCGCTGGCATAGGTAATACGTAAATCAACAGGCATTGGGAAGAGGCCCTTTCGTTCAAGGAGGATCTCTGCACCCTTAGCATCGCTGCGCGTCAACGACACGGCGTAATCTATGCTTTTTACCTGATCGACATAATAGCTGAGGTACCAGTCCAATTCGAGGTCCGACTCGCGCTCCATGATGCGTATAAAATCTTCGGGTTTTGGGTGTTTGAATTGCCATTGGTTCCAGTACCGTTTCATGCCACGAGCGAAAGGTTCTTCGCCGATGATGTATTCTAATTGGTTTAAAAACAGCGCTCCAGCACTGTAACTATTGATACCATAGGTGCGGTTGTAATTAAAATGATCCGCAGGTGTACTGAGCGGTTCGCGCAGTCCGGAAGTGTCTAAATAGACATAGGCTCTGTAGGCTCCAAGGTGTGGATTGCTTTCGCCGCGACTGAAAAGAACGTTCATACACTCTTCCTCTGCATAAGAAGTGAAGCCTTCATCCATCCAGGGATAGGCCGCTTCATTGGTTCCGATCACGCCGTAATACCAATTGTGCGTTCCTTCATGCACAAAAAGACCGGTAAAACCTTCGAAATCATCACCACCACCAAGCATCATGGTACACATGGGATATTCCATACCGCCGTCTCCGCCTTGAATTAGCGAGAATTGTTTGTAGGGATATTTACCAAAATGTTGCGCCATAAAATCAAAGTATCCCTGGAGGTAGCCGTCTTGAATTTTGATCCAATTCGCTTCGTTTGCCGTTTTAGGATCGTACAAGAGGTGCACTAAAGGACCGTTTTTGATCTGAAGTTGTACGTGTTTGTAATCAGGATCAGCAGCGAAGGCAAAGTCGTGTACGCTATCTGCTTTGAAGTGCCATTTTCGGAGCTCATTGCGCCCTAATCGAACCTTTTTTACTCCGCCATAACCATAACCAACATCTTCGGGGTTTTGCAGGTAACCGGTACCACCGAGCACATAGTTTTTATCAATGTAAACAGTCACATCAAAGGCTCCCCAAACACCGTAAAACTCACGGCCAACGTATTGATCTGGGTGCCAGCCGTCTTTATCGTATTCTGCGAGTTTAGGATACCATTGGGTCATGGTAAATTCAACACCTTCTTTATTGTTCCAACCCGAACGGCGAATCTGTTTTGGAACCTGTGCGTTCCAGCGCATCTCAAACGTGGTGCTTTCACCCGGAAGCAGGGGTTCAGCAAGCGCACACTTCAGCACAGTTCCGGTCACCTCCCAACCAAGCGGCATGCCGTTTTGAGTGAGTTCACGAACTTCTTGAAAGCCAATTTCGTCCGGACTAAGCCCGTAAATACGGTCCGTTACACGACGGTCTGGATCCTTGATGGTCCTCGAGCGCACATCCATCATACTGCCCGGCTGAAACGCATTGAAGTACAGGTGGAAATACGCCTTTTGAAGGGTATCAGGACTGTTGTTGGTGTACTGGACCTTCTGGTAGCCATCGTATTGATGGTCATCGACATTCATGGTAATGTCCATGGTGTAGTCGACCGATTGTTGCCAGTATTGTCCGTGCGCAATTCCCGAAAACGTTAGAAATAGCGCGAGTATAGTTTTCTTCATGGTAAAAGGGGTTATTTGAAGTAGTGGTCTAGGCGTCCGTTATCCGAAAGACGCGGTCCTTTTTCTGTCATTTCTAGGGTACAAACTTCGTTGTACGCATCGTGTTCTAAGAACAAATGATAGCCGTTTTCTGCGGCCTCGGTAAAGATCTTTTTCCGCTCATCGAGCGTAAGCAACGGGCGCGTATCATACCCCATGACATAAGGCAACGGAATGTGTCCAGTGGAAGGCAATAAGTCGGCCATAAAGACCAGCTTTTTTCCTTTGTATTCGAGAATAGGACACATTTGCGCGTCGGTATGGCCGTTGACTACAAACGCGTCGAAACCTAAGCCGGTACTGATGCGATGCTGGTTTTCCGGAGCCACTATGAATTTTAATTGACCACTTTCTTGAAGCGGTAAGATGTTTTCAGAAAGGAAGCTGGCGCGTTCGCGAGCATTGGGTTTTATGGCCCAATTCCAATGGCGTTCGTTCGTCCAATACGTTGCGTTTTTAAACGCCGGTTCGTAACCCGTTCGGTCTTTGTTCCACTGAACCGCACCGCCTACGTGATCAAAGTGCAGGTGGGTGAGGAAGACGTCAGTGATCTGATCGCGACTAAAGCCTTTTATAGCGAGGGAGGCGTCAAGGCTGTGGTCACCGTGGAGGTAATAATGTGAAAAGAACTTTTCACTCTGTTTGTTGCCGATTCCCGTATCGATCAAAATTAATCGGTCCCCGTCCTCAATGAGCAAGGAGCGCATTGCCCAAGTGCAAAGGTTCTTTTCGTCTGCGGGATTTGTGCGCTCCCAAAGTCCTTTAGGCACAACACCAAACATGGCGCCACCGTCGAGTTTAAAGTTTCCTGTATGTATCGGATGAAGGGTCATATGGATAGGATTTCTGGCAAGTTACAAAGCAGCCTTGTAATAGATATCACTCAATGTATCCAAGGTCGTCGTTTAATTTACTTTTATGTGGGATGAACTAAATCTATAATTTTACCCTTATAAAGACACTAACTAATTGGACAGTAAAATGAAAGCAAGCTCTAAGCAATTACCTATCGCAGAGTTTGAACCGCCAAAACCGCTCAAATGGAACCAGTATCTGATCAATGGAACTATTGAAACCTGGGAAGGAGATTTCGAAGAAGTGTACAGCCCAATGGGTAGAGTTTCGAAGGACGGCACCACAGAAAGAGTGTACCTGGGATCATCACCAACACTAGATGAAGGGTCGGGCTTAAAGGCACTTCAAGCAGCAAAATCGGCATACAACAATGGTCGCGGGTATTGGCCTACCGCAGGCGCTTCCGCACGTATCGCAGCGATGGAGAAATTCGTTGCTATTATGAAGGAAAAGCGTGAAGAAGTGAGTGAGCTGCTCATGTGGGAAATCGCAAAGAACAAAAGCGCAGCATACAAGGAATTTGACCGTACTGTTGATTACATCTACGATACTATTGAAGAATATAAGGAACTGCAACGCAGGGGTTCACACGTCGCAAGTAAGGATGGCGTTATCTCACAAATTCGTCGCGGACCGTTAGGCGTCGTCCTCTGTTTGGGGCCGTACAACTATCCGTTGAACGAGACCTTTTGTTTACTCATTCCATCGTTGATCATGGGTAACACTATTGTTTTTAAACCGGCGAAGTATGGAGTTTTATTGTTGACGCCGCTTATCGACGCGTTTAAAGAAGCCTTTCCTCCGGGAGCGGTAAACATTGTGTTCGGCCGTGGAAGAACATTGGCAGGTCCTATCATGAAAACAGGCGACGTGGATGTTCTAGCGTTGATTGGAAACTCGAAAAGCTCGAACGCACTAGTCGCGCAACACCCGAAGCCAAACCGCTTGCGTCAAGTCTTAGGTCTTGAAGCAAAAAACCCAGCCATTGTTTTTGATGATGCCAATGTCGATAAAGCGGTTAAAGAGTGTGTTAATGGCGCATTGAGTTACAACGGTCAACGCTGTACAGCACTCAAGCTTATTTTCGTTCACAAATCTGTTTCAGAGGAGTTCCGCGCGAAATTTACGAAAGCAGTAGACGCTTTAGCGCTGGGTCATCCGGCAGCAGACAGCACCCTGACCCCGCTGCCCGAACGAAATAAAGTCGAGCAAATGGAGGCTTATGTGGATGACGCTGTTGCTAAAGGTGCGGCGGTCATCAACCAAAACGCCGGACGCGTATCAGACACCGCCTTTTTCCCGGCTGTTTTATATCCGGTAACGAAGCAAATGGACATTTTCCATGAAGAACAGTTTGGACCTGTAGTTCCTATTGTTGAGTATGAAGATTTAGAAGAGGTGATGACCTCTATTGCAGCATCCGACTGCGGGCAACAGTGCAGTTTGTTTAGCGATAATGAATTGACCATAGCCTATGCGGTGGACAACATGGTGAATCAGGTGTGCCGTGTGAACATCAACGCGTCGTGTCAGCGCGGCCCGGATTATCTACCGTTTACAGGAAGAAAGGATAGTGCTGTAGCTACGTTAAGCGTGCATGACGCCTTACGCTCGTTCTCTATTCGAACGCTGGTTGCGACGGGTACAGATCAGAAAGAATTGGTCGGAAATGTGATCTCAGGCGGTCAAAGCACCTGGATGACTACCGATTATTTGTTGTAAAAGTAAAAGACTTAAACTCTAGAACCCCGGGCCATTGGTTCGGGGTTTTTTATTTGCTTTGAAGCGGATGGCTTGGCGGATTGCCTTCGCTTGGCGGACTGCTGCCCAGCTAAGGTCAGTAAGAACGCCCCTGCATTCCGCTGCGCTTTTTTCTTTTCCCAAAGACTGAAGCAAGCTTCGTATTTGTTAAAAGAAAAAACCCCAGCGCACTGCGTGCGCCGGGGCTTTTCTCATTCTGAGGTTCCGAGCGGACTCGAACCGCTGTAGCTGGTTTTGCAGACCAGTGCCTAGCCACTCGGCCACGGAACCTTAGGGAGGCCAAAAATAGTAGAAAAATTGGTTTTGGCCCGAGTTTATTTTTTCTATCGTTCGGCGGTGAACGTAAGCGCCACCCTTTCTACGTCTCCGTTGATAGGGGGATTGAGTTTTGCTACGTTTACCCATGCTTTTTGAACGGATGGGTGTTCACTCATAATGCGATTAATCATGCGCTGACAAACCACTTCAAGAAGTTTAGCACGAACGGCCATTTCTTCTTTTGCAATAGCATTGAGCGCGACATAGTCTACTGTGTCGTTCAAATCGTCAGAGGCAACCGATGCGCTAAGGTCTGCCCAAACACTGATGTTGACCTCATAATTGGAGCCAATAACCGCCTCTTCTTGCATGCACCCGTGGTTCGTGTAAATGCGAATGCCGTGAACGTCGATTTGATGTAAAGCAGCCATTAACCCAACACTTCAATTGCCTTAGAAATACGAGTGAGCACCTCGTCTTTGCCTAATACAGCGCAAATAACAAACATGCTTGGCCCCATGCCTCTTCCCGTGACTGCCAGACGGAAGGAAGGGCCCACTTTTCCGAAGCCCAATTCTTTTTCCGCCAAATAACCCTTGAAACTTGCTTCAATCGCTTCTGAAGTAAAATCTGGCAGCGCATTAAAACGGTCGGCGATGTCTTGCATCATAGGCGCGCTAGCGTCGCTCCATTTTTTGTTGCGTGTTTTTTCATCGTAAACGGATGGTGTTTCAAAAAGGAATCGACCTTCTTCGAGTAAATCCTGAGGGAAGGTCGCGCGTTCACTCATCATCGTAGCGATCGTGCCAAGGTGCGCCTCATTGTAAGAGAGGCCTTCGTTGTCGAGTACATTTTTCAGCTCCTGTGCCAATTCTGCTTCGCTTAAATCACGTAAATACAATTGGTTGAACCACTTTCCTTTCTCAAAATCAAACTTAGCACCAGACTTTGAAACCTTGCTAAGGTCGAAAGCATCAACCAGTCCTTGAAGGTCGAAAACCTCTTGTTCTGTACCCGGGTTCCAGCCCAACAAGGCCAGCATGTTGATAAAAGCTCCAGGAAAGAATCCAAACTCACGGTAGCCGCTTGCGGTTTCTCCGGTCTCATCGTTTTTCCAATCGATAGGGAAAACCGGGAACCCAAGACGGTCGCCATCTCGCTTGCTAAGTTTTCCAGGTCCGTCAGGCTTAAGAAGAAGCGGTAGGTGCGCAAAAGTTGGGCAATCCCAACCGAACGCTTCATAAAGCATTACGTGTAAAGGCGCAGACGGCAACCACTCCTCACCACGAATGACATGAGTGATTCCCATTAAATGGTCGTCCACGATATTAGCAAGGTGGTAGGTTGGCATTCCGTCAGCCTTAAACAAGACCTTGTCGTCCATGTTGTTCGTGTTCACGCTGACCCAACCGCGAATGGTATCCTCCAAACGCACCTCATGATCACGAGGAAGTTTAATACGTACAACGTAGGGCTCCCCTGCAGCAATCTTTGCATCAACCTCTTCTTTTGGAAGAGTCAAAGAGTTCTTCATGTTGCCGCGGGTGATATAATTGTATTGCCAATTCGATGCACCGGCATCTTTTGCCATTTGACGCATTGCGTCTAATTCCTCAGCCGAATCAAACGCTATATAGGCTTTATCTGCAGCCAACAACTGCTCTGCGTATTCGCGATACATCGGTTTGCGTTCGCTTTGACGGTAGGGTCCGTTTCCACGGTCTTCACCACCTATACCTTCGTCAGGTGAAATGCCGCACCACGCCAGTGCCTCTATGATATACTTCTCTGCACCCTGTACAAATCGAGTTTGGTCCGTATCTTCGATACGAAGCAAGAAGTCACCGCCGTGCTTTTTAGCGAATAAATAGTTGTATAAAGCGGTACGCACACCGCCTATATGCAAAGGCCCCGTTGGTGAAGGAGCGAATCGAACGCGAACTTTTGAGCTCATGTTTATGTCGTTATAATTGGCGCAAAGGTACAATCGCGCAAACCATTAGGAAACACTAACTTTGTTTAGATAAAAACACAATCAAAATATGTACCCAGAAGAAATGATCGCGCCCATGCGCGCAGAGCTAGCAAATAGTGGATATACTGAAACAAAGACCGCAGACGAAGTAAAATCAGCGATTAACGCAGATGGAACAACGTTTGTTGTCGTAAATTCTGTTTGTGGATGTGCAGCAGGATCTGCGCGTCCAGCGGCTATGGCAGTGTCAAAATCAGCGGTGAAACCTACACGAATGATCACTGTTTTTGCTGGTAATGATGTTGAAGCGGTAAACGAAGCGCGCGGCATGATGCAGCCGTTCCCGCCATCGTCACCGTCAATGGCATTATTTAAAAACGGTGAATTAGTCCATATGGTAGAACGCCATCACATTGAAGGCCGTACGGCGGAAATGATCGCTGGCAACCTGCTTTCTGCCTTTGAAGAGCACTGCAAATAATAGACACACAGAACTTTTATAGCAAGCAATGGACGATAAGAATCAACAAATTGAAACCCTAGCCATTCACGGCGGACAACAGCACGATCCTTCAACAGGAGCCGTAATGCCTCCTATTTATCAAACCTCTACCTATGTCCAGGAATATCCAGGAAAGCACAAGGGGTATGAGTACAGCCGTAGCGGAAACCCAACACGGACCGCCTTAGAAAACGGTATTGCAAGCATTGAAGGCGGTACACACGGAGCTGCTTTTGGTTCAGGTTTAGCAGCCATTGACTGTATGTTGAAGTTCTTGAGTCCTGGAGACGAAGTCATCGCGTGTAACGACTTATATGGCGGAACATACAGGTTGTTTACTAAGATGTTTTCCAAATATGGAGTCAAATTCAAATTTGTCGACATGAGCAACGATGGATGGCACAATCTGGTAAGTGAAGCAACAAAAATGCTTTGGATGGAGACCCCTACCAACCCAATGCTCAACGTTTTTGATATCGAATCAGCCTCTAAAGTCGCGAAAGAACACGATCTAATTTTAGTCGTGGACAACACCTTTGCGACGCCATACCTTCAGCGTCCATTAGATTTAGGTGCAGATGTGGTAATGCATAGCGGCACGAAGTATTTGGGAGGGCATAGTGATGTTGTGTTAGGATTACTAGCGACCAAAAACGATGCTATCGCTGAGAAAATATATTTCAATCAAAATGCATCTGGTGCCATTTGTGGCCCAATGGACAGTTTTCTGGCGTTGCGTGGAATTAAAACCCTGCACGTACGCATGGATCGTCATTGTGAAAACGGAGAGGCTGTTGCACATTTTCTTGAGGCACACCCTGCAGTTGCAAATGTGTATTGGCCAGGCTTAAAGGGTCATAATGGTCATGAGGTAGCGAAACGACAAATGAAGAAATTCGGCGGAATGGTAAGCTTTACCATCAAAGATGCTGGTTTCGAGAAAACTGCTGAGGTTGTTAGCGCGCTTCGTGTCTTTACGCTTGCGGAAAGCTTGGGTGGAGTGGAATCCTTGGCGGGACATCCAGCATCCATGACACACGCCTCCATTCCTAAGGAAGAACGTGAAAAAGTAGGGGTAACAGACAACCTAATTCGGTTGTCCGTAGGAATAGAAAATATAAACGATTTGCTTGCCGATTTAGAGCAAGCACTCGCAAAATAATAGCGTATGAATAGCAAGTTTGCCGTAATAGGCCTTGGTGTTTTTGGATCAGCGATTGCGCGCAGACTCGCGAAGCGTGGCGCTGATGTAATGGCCATTGATGAAAGCGAAGAAAAGGTGCAGCGCATAGCGCAAGACGTTCCATTCGCCGTAGCCCTTGATGCAACAAATAAACAAGCGCTGGAAGCACAAAACATCCAAGATATGGATGCCGTTGTGGTAAGCATTGGTTCTAGTTTCCAGGAGATGCTTTTATGTGTTTTCCAACTACAAGAGATGGGCGTGAAGAAAATTATCGCGCGCGCTCAGGGACCGGTACAGCGTAAAATTCTCGAGAAAATGGGTCTTCAGCACATTTTGAGTCCGGAGCAGGAGGTTGCAAACAACGTTGTTGAGCAATTGACCAACCCGGGAGTACTCATGTGTGTTCAACTACCGGATAACTATGAAATTATTGAGGTTGAGGCGCCGACGAAAATAATTGGCCGCACATTAGAGGACATTGGGCTGCGCAAGAAATACAACATTAACCTAGTAACGGTTTTGCGCAAAGAAGGCGACAGTCACCACATCAACGGCGTTCCTGGGCCAGACAGTACCGTTAACAACGGAGACATCATTTTAGTCTTCGGTAAGATAAAAGACATTAATAGGTTTATTGAAATCAACGCTTGATGTCAGACCGAAGGCGCATGATTATTACCGGCGTTAGCTCGGGAATAGGGCTGGCTATTTCGGCCGAAGCCTTGCGCTTAGGTTGGTATGTTGAGGGTATAGGAAGAAATGCACCTGCGTTACTTACAGCGCATCCTCGTGGCTCTTTCACCACCTGTGATTTAAGCGATAGAACAGCCTTAAGCGGGCTAAGACTAGCGGAAGATCAGTCCTGCGAACTTACCGTATTAGTGAATAACGCCGGCACTTTGGGCCCGGTAAAGCCTGGAAAAAACGCAAGCTGGGAGGAAATCGACCATTGCATTACCCTGAACACGAGTAGTGCCATGCTATTGAGCGCCAAATTTTTAGCGGAAATTTCAGGAGAGAAACAACTTTACTTTACAGGCTCCGGGGCTGCAGAATTTGCCATTGAAGGTTGGAGTGCTTATTGTGCCTCAAAAGCAGCTGTACACATGTACGCTTCAGTATTAGCTAAAGAGCATCCTGAGTTGAGAATCCATGCTTTCAGACCAGGAAAAGTGAACACGCCAATGCAGGCGGAGATTCGCGCAACTACTGAAGAAGATTTTCCAGGGGTTGCACATTTTGTAGAAGAATATGAATCAGGGAGCCTTGTCCTTCCTGAAACGGTAGCCACATCGTTGCTGCATGTTATAGACAGGAAAGACGAAATTCCAGTTATTTTTAGTACCTCAAACTATACAGTATGAAAAAGACCCTTTTATCCTTTATCGCCGCAGGCGCTTTATTGGCAGCCTCTTGTACGACAGACCCCGTTGCTACAGAAACTTTTAACCGCGAAGATGTGGTCGGGGAATGGACGGTAAATCAGGTAGCCTACAGCGGTGAAATGCCGAACCCGATTAACCCATCAGCGCTCATGCAATTTAGCGGTATCGGGACGCAGCTGTATGGAAAAATCAATATTTACGAAATGCCGGATACCGGTAACTTACATGTAGACTTTGTTGCCAACCTAAACACGATTCAGGTTCCGGTCAGCTTGATCAGTGGCGGTACATGGTACCTTGAAAATAACGACAGTACATTAGTCCTTGATAACGATAGCGTGAGCTACGCTTTTAAGATGATTAGCGGACTGCCCACCCAGCAGATCTGGCAGACGTCTTTCATGCAAATTCCTGCTGACAGCAGCTATTGGGCGGATATAGACTTAGAATTGACTTTGATTAAATAATAAACGAATGGCAAGAGTACTCACCGGTATTCAAAGTTCAGGGCGTCAGCATCTAGGAAACATTCTAGGTGCAATCCGTCCCGCGATAGAAATGAGCGAAAACGCAAAAAACGAAGCGTTTTTATTCATAGCAGACTTGCATAGCTTGACTACGGTTAAGGATCCTGAACTGCGCAAGGAGAACCTTTTGGCTACTGCTGCCGCATGGTTCGCTTGTGGGCTAGATCCAGAGAAAGTGGTTTTCTATGCGCAAAGCGATTTACCAGAGTGCACGGAATTAACCTGGTATTTAAATTGCTTTACGCCGTACCCGATGCTTGCCAACGCACACAGCTTTAAAGATAAAAGCGATAACCTCAGCGATGTGAATGCCGGGTTGTTTGACTACCCAGTTCTAATGGCATCGGACATTTTATTGTACGACGCGGAATTAGTCCCTGTAGGCAAAGATCAGAAGCAACACCTGGAGATAACGCGCGATTTAGCGAGTAGTTTTAACCACCGTTATGGGGATACTTTTGTAGCTCCTGAGGCCAGTATTGCAACATCAGTAATGACCATTCCAGGTACAGATGGGCGTAAGATGAGCAAGAGCTACGGCAACGTGATTGATGTGTTTTTGCCAAAGAAACAGCTGAAGAAGCAAGTGATGGGGATCGTTACGGATTCCACTCCACTCGAAGAACCCAAGGATCCGGAGGCGTGCCACGTATATGCCTTATATAAGCTGTTAGCCTCATCCGAGCAGACAGAAGAGTTGGCGGCGAAATATCGCGCAGGTAACTTTGGGTACGGTCATGCGAAAACAGCGCTTTTAGAGCTTATTCTAGAAGAATTTGCGGAAGCGCGTGAACGTTTCGACTACTACATGAACCATCCGGACGAAGTAAGTAAGGCCTTGAAGATAGGAGCGGACAAAGCGCGCCCTATTGCTCGTGCGACATTGAGCCGAGTGCGCGAAAAATTAGGTTTTTAAACAAGAGGTAAAAAATCTGTTTATTAACTCTATTTCTTTCATTATCAATAGGCTTACTACTACATTAGCGCCGTGAAAGTTCTGAGCTACATTCATCATATTTGGTATTATTTGGTTGCCCTTGTAACCATTTTGGCGCTACTTCCTGTGCTCTTATGGACAGCGCGTCCTGGCGGGAACTACTATCATTTTTTCAAAGCAGCAAAGGTGTGGTCCTGGATGTATTTAGTGGGTATGGGTGTTTGGCCACGCCCGGGCAAATACCAAATCAAGCATGACGGACCGGTTGTTTTAAGTCCGAATCACGGATCAGATTTAGATATTCCGCTCACATTTTTAGCGTCACCAACACCGGTTGTTTTCATGGGAAAAGCGGAACTATTGAAGCTCCCGTTGTTTGGTTATTTCTTTAAACAGACGAGTATAGCGGTTGATCGATCTTCGTTTAGTGGCAGAAAACAAGCTATGATTGATGCCGACCAGAAAATCAAAGAAGGATTTAGCGTTTGTATTTTCCCGGAAGGGGGAATTCCACCACAGAAGTATTTAATGCGCGGGTTTAAAGCCGGAGCATTCAAACTTGCTGTCGAAAACAATGTTCCTGTAGTACTGCTTAGTATTTATCAGAGTAAATTTCGATTGGGTGACTGGGGAGAGCCCTCAAGTATAGGCCCCGTTGACACTAAAGTGATAGGCGAGTTCTGGGCAGACCCTCAAGAAGTAAACCCGGTGCAAGAATTGATGGACCGGTCGTATAGAGTTCTAGCTACGGATTTGAAAAACTGGGGTCACACTGGCGAAGTTGCTTTACCTTTGAAGGAGAATTAAGAGCTATGGAAATCAGCAAAGAGCAAATCAAACATTTGGCGCATTTAAGTCGTTTAGAACTCTCAGATTCTGAGATTGACGCGATGCAGGGTGATATGTCGAAGATCTTAGGTTTCGTAGCTCAGGTGGAGGAGCTCGACCTAGACGGTGTGGAACCGCTTACGCAGATGAGCAGGAGCGTGAATGTCATGCGAGAAGATGAGGCAGCCAACATGATCACGAAAGAAGAGGCACTGAAAAATGCGCCAGATGCGAACAGCGACTATTTCCGCGTTTCGAAGTTCGGAAAGAAGGTCTAAACAATGAAAGCGAGGGGATGTTAACTTCACAACCTAGCTCAACATCATGCGCATTACTATAATTCAAGGCAGTCCCCGTCAACAAGCAAATACCGATAAAGTCGCTCGTTTTTTTGAAGAGCAATTGTCCCAAAACAATGCCGTTACGGCTACTCAATTTTTAGATATCAGGTCTTTTAATTTTCCCAATTGGGGAATGGGTGAGGCGTCTAAAGAAGATTTAGCGTTGTTTCAGACAGGCATAATAGAGTCTGATGGTTTGTTGTTTGTTGTTCCAGAATACAACGGTCGTGTTCCCGGGGCGTTTAAAAACACGCTAGACTATTTTCAGCCAGAATACGCAAAGAAACCGATGGCTATAGCAACTGTAAGTTCCGGACCATTTGGGGGTATTAATGCGCTTTATGATTTTAGAGATTGGGCGCATTATGTTGGTGGGATTCTTAGCCCAACGAAGCTTTTGGTGAGCAAAGCAGGTCATTTATTTAACGAGCAGGGCGTGCCGGTTGAGGAGCATTTTAACCTCAACTATCCAACGTTCCTAGACGATTTTATTTGGCTCACTGAAAAAATAGCGAAGTAAATGTCGGGCCAAGCGACGGCCCTAAACCTATGCCGGAATTGGTTTGAGGACCAAGGCTGGAAGCCCTTTTCATTTCAAATTCAGGCGTGGTCTGCGGCTCTAAAAGGAGAGTGCGGCATTGTAAACGCACCCACGGGAAGCGGTAAGACGTACTCCCTTTTGCTTCCTGCTATTGCTGCTGGAATGCAGCGGAGCGGACGCGAGGCGGAAGGTGTGCAGTTGATTTGGATTACACCCATCCGAGCCTTAGCGAAGGAGATTGAGCAGAGCGCCCGTAGAGCCATCGAGGGCATGGGTTCGAGCTGGGAAGTGGGAACCCGTACTGGTGATACCTCTCAAAAAGTAAAGCAAGCGCAAAAAACAAAGCTTCCTCAGGTTTTGATAACCACACCGGAAAGTATTCATGTAATGCTCTCAAACAAGGGGTATGCGAAGCTGTTTCGCAATCTAGATACGGTAGTTATCGACGAATGGCACGAGCTAATGGGGAGTAAACGTGCCGTCCAGTGCGAACTATTTCTTTCAAAATTCAGAAAATTACGTCCTGCTCTTAAGACTTGGGGCATCAGCGCGACCATAGGCAATATGGACGAAAGCATGGAGGTGCTTTTGGGTGTAGATGGCGTGGAATCGGCCCGATTAATAAAAGCAAACCTCACAAAATCCCTTGTCGTAGAACCGGTATTGCCGGATGAAGTCGAAACCCTGCCTTGGGCAGGTCACCTGGGTATTCGGCTGCTGGAAAAGGTGGTTCCGCTTATTCATGAGAACCAGAGTACGCTTATTTTCACCAACACCCGTGCGCAGGCTGAGATTTGGTACCAAAAAATATTAGAGGTCGACCCTTCATTAGCGGGCATCATTGCGATGCACCACAGCGCGATTTCAAAGGATGTACGTAATTGGGTTGAGGAAGCGTTGTACGATGGCAACCTGAAGGCCGTAGTGTGTACTTCGTCTCTGGATTTAGGAGTAGATTTTCGTCCGGTAGATTGTGTAGTTCAGATAGGTTCTCCAAAAGGGGTCAGTCGGTTTGTGCAGCGCGCTGGCCGTTCGGGTCACCGCCCAGGAGCAACGAGCACGATTCACTTCGTGCCAACACACAGCTTAGAGCTGCTGGAGTGCGCGGCATTACGCAAGGCGATAGATCACAATACGAACGAGGACCGCATCCCGTATTTACGAAGCTTGGATGTGCTCATACAATACATGGTTACCCTGGCCGTAAGCGACGGGTTTGAGTCTGAAGCGTTGTTGTTAGAGGTGCGTTCAACGACCAGCTATTTTAGTGTTTCCGATGAGGAATGGCTTTGGTGTTTAGATTTTATTGTCCGCGGAGGCCAGAGTTTAGCAGCCTACGACGACTACCATAAGGTGGTGAAAGAAGACGGTGTATACAAAGTGGTTTCTAGAAAAGTAGCGATGCGGCATAAGTTCAACATCGGCACCATTGTTAGTTCGACGATGGTGAAGGTGAAGCTACAGAAGGGAAGTTTCTTGGGTCACGTAGAGGAGTATTTTGTTTCGAAATTGATGCCTGGAGATAGTTTTTGGTTTGCGGGGCGTTGTTTAGAATTGGTCCGATTCCGTGGCGTCGAAGCCACTGTTCGCCTGTCGAAGGCAACTACAGGAGCAGTACCCAGCTACATGGGAGGGCGAATGCCATTGAGTGCAGAGCTCGGCCACTTTTTACGCGATAAACTAGAAGAAGCGGCCACGGCGCAGACTTTTGAGGATCCAGAATTGGCCTTAATACAACCCATTATTAGGCTTCAGAAGGAGCGGAGCATTGTGCCAACCAACACCCAATTTCTGATTGAATATTTAGAAGATAAAGAAGGGCATCATTTGTTTGTTTACCCTTTCGAGGGGCGGCTGGTGCACGAGGGCATGGCGTCCTTATTGGCCTACCGACTAGGTCTTTTTGGTCCACAGACCTTTTCTTTAGCAATGAATGACTACGGCTTTGAGCTTTTATCTGATCAGCCCATTCCTATTCAAGACGCAATAGACAGCGATATATTTTCCGCGACCGCATTACGTGAAGATTTAGTTAGTAGTCTAAACGAAAGTGAGATGATGCAGCGTAGATTCCGCGACATAGCGCAGATTTCTGGATTGATATTTACAGGATATCCGGGTAAAAACATGACGACAAAACAACTCATTAGTTCGACAAAGCTGATGTACGAGGTGTTTAAGGACTATGAACCTAACAATCTTTTGTTACGCCAAGCGTATGAAGAGGTTCATGAGTTTCAGCTCGAAGAGGCCCGCATGCGCGCGGCACTGGATCGAATCGCCACGCAGGAAACAGTGTTGCAGCATCTGACGCATCCGTCGCCGCTAAGTTTCCCCATTTTAGTTGACCGTCTTCGTGAGACGATGGGTAATGAAAGTTTGGCGCAGCGCATCAAGCGGATGCAATTGGACTTTGGTTAAATAAAAACGCCCCCCACCTGACCGGCGGAGGGCGTTGTGCTTAGTGCTAATATGGCTTATCCGCGACCGTTGCCAAACGGCTGCGCCGCAAGCTGGAACCGTTGATAGAAATCCTGAACACTGTCCTGATCGTGCACCTGTACGTTTTGTAAAAGCATTTGATAGAACTGCAAGTTGGTGCGCCATTCGTTCGCGGCACGTTTACGGTCCTCCCTGTCGAAGGCACTGAAGTAATCCAATTCTGCGTCCAAATGATTTGCAAATGCATTGGTCAATTCGCGTGCTTTATCCGTAGCCCCTGCTTTGTAGTAGGAATCAATAATACCAAATACGAAGTAGTTGTAGCCGAACTTTTCAGCAGGCATTTTATCCATTGCAAAGTCTAGCACTTCAATGGCTTTTTCGTTCTCTCCCTCAACGATTAACTCATTAGCAAGGCGCCCGAAAATAGTGCGAAGGTTATAGCTCAAACGACGGTTGGTTTCGTCGAGGTACACCTCTGGAAGTTCCATATTACCGTAGCTAAATTTCGACATGAGGTTTTCGTACATGATATCAGTATCTACTTTACCGTAATCAATGCCGGTTCCACTTTCGTATTTCACAGGTACGAATCGGTAGGCCATTCCTTCAAGACGGAAATAATCATTCAGCCAGAAATAGGCTTTAGGACTATTGCCCACGGTGATAGAGAAATAGATCGGACGCTCCCAATTGTTATTGGCAATAAGGTCAACGACCATTAAATCGCGTTTGGTCATCACGTTCGACTTCCAGTCCCAGTCGATGTAATCTAAAACATCTGCACTGTCTGCGATATCCATTACACCGTTTGCGTAAACCGCTTCTTTATCAATATTGATTCTGAAGTTTTTCTGAGGGAACAACGGCAATTCTTTACCACCGCCGGTCTTGAATTTAACCTGCGAATCATCACGTTTGCTGAATTGGACGAAATCCTTAACATCCCAACGGCCTTTCACACCAAGATCACGATAGTACAGAACATCACGTGTTCCCTGGACGTATTCGTGCCATTTAAAGCTGAATGGAACGGCTTCGCCGTCGTAGGCCTTTCTGCGCTGCTGGTCGATGTACCAGTCCGTGTTCAACAAGCTGAGGTTTACAATGCGAACATCCGTTCTATATCCTTCAACCTCTTGTACATACCAAAGCGGGAATGTGTCGTTATCTCCATTTGTAAATAGTATTGCATTCGGGTCACAACTGTCTAGATAAGCTTTTGCGATATCTCTAGCCGTATAACGGTTGCTGCGGTCGTGGTCGTCCCAGTTTTCAGCAGCCATGCGAACAGGAACTGCAACAAGCGTAACACCGATCACCAGGTAAGAAGCCACCATGGGGCTTAGTTTAGTACGTAGCGTATCCCATAAACCAAGGGCCCCTAAACCTATCCACACCGCATAAGCATAGAAAGAACCAACAAAAGCATAATCACGCTCACGCGGCTCAAACGGCTTGTGGTTAGTGTAGACCACAATGGCAATACCCGTAAGTAGGAAGAACAGTGTGACGGCCCAGGCGTCTTTCTTGTTTTTCTTGTATTGGTAATAAAGCCCAAAGATTCCTAACAGGAACGGTAACATGAAATACGTGTTGCGTGACGGATCGTTTTTCCAATGATCCGGTAGATTGCTTTGGTCGCCAATACGCATTTTATCGAGGAAAGAAATACCCGTAATCCAATTCCCCTTGGTCATTTCATAACGGTGCTGTTGATCGTTTTGACGACCGGAATAATTCCACATGAAATAACGCCACCACATCTTACCTATCTGGTATTCAAAGAAGAATCCTACATGCTGCGCAAAAGTGATCGGCGCATCCGGATCTTTAATGTTCATGATGTTGATGTAGTTCTGCTTGTATTGCGGATCATCATTCCATATTCTTGGGAAGAACCCTTGATATTTAGGGTCATAATTAGGAACGCTTGACTTCTTTTCGTCGGTAAGTAGGTATTTGCCGTCAACCTCAAGGTTGCCCCCTTTTTCCTCTACGTAGGCCAATGCTTCGCTTTCTAATTTAAATGCGGCTACCTGCTTTTTACCTTTCAATACAGCAAACCCACGCTGGTACACTGGGTTACCATCACCAAAAGGCTTATTTCTATCGTAAGGGGCGTTGAAGCTCTTTCCATAGAGAATCGGCCAGTCTCCGTATTGTTCGCGATTGTAGTACGCTAACAAGGACATGGCGTCCTCTGGGTTATTCTCGTCAATGGGCGTATTTGCATTCGAACGCACTGCTAAAATGATGAAGGTCGAATAGCCCATAACAATCAACATGACTGCAATAACAGCTTGTTGCGCCAATGGTTTGTTCGTCTTTTTAGTCCAAACAATACCAAAGGTCATAGCGGCAATAAGAATCAGTGAAGCGGCAACTGTTCCAGAGTGGAACGGCAGATTCAAGCTGTTTACGAACGTGATCTCTAATGCTCCGAACAACTTCAAAACCATAGGAATAATGAAGGCGAAAACTAAAGCCAATACAAGAATGCTTGCCCCGTTCGCTATAATGAATCCGTTGCGGTTGGTGTTGGGGTATTTTTTGAAGTAGTAAATCATTCCAATCGCAGGAATGGTCAAGAATACAAGGATGTGTACGCCAATAGAAAGGCCTACCAAATAAGCGATGAGCAAAAGCCATTTGTTCGCATGCGGATCTTCGTCTACCGCTTGTTCCCATTTCAAAACGGCCCAGAAAGCGGCGGCGGTGAAGAATGAACTCATCGCATATACCTCGCCCTCTACAGCAGAGAACCAGAAACTATCTGAGAATGTGTAAGCTAACGCACCAACGGCGCCCGCCCCCAAAACGGCGATCGTAGCTGCAGCATCAATTTTATCCTTACCGCCTAGAAGTTTTACTCCAAGCGCAGTAATTGTCCAGAACAAGAAGAGAATACTGAAAGAAGAACTCAGGGCACTTAAAGCGTTGACCATGAGTGCTTGGTTTTCTGCTTCACCAGCAAATTGGCCAAAGAGGTTTCCCATTAGCTGAAAGAACGGAGCGCCCGGAGGGTGACCGACCTGAAGCTTCACCGAAGTTGCGATATATTCCCCACAATCCCAGAAACTGGTTGTAGGCTCGATGGTCATGAAATAAGTAATGGTGGCGATGGCAAAAACCGTCCAGCCAACGATGTTATTTAGTTTTTTGTAATCCACTGATAACGTGCTTTTTGCTAGATGTTAGGTGTTCTAGCGTTCTAAACGGTTCGAAAATAAGAAAATCCCCGCCCCCACAGAGCAAACCTATTGTTAAACCGCGAAATTTTTAGCTAACTCTTTTTCGTGTTTTGTCAATTGGAGTATATTTGCCATCCCAAAAGGGAGAATTGTCCGATGGTGTAATGGCAACACTACGGTTTTTGGTACCGTCATTCTAGGTTCGAGTCCTAGTCGGATAACTCAGAGAAAGCCTCGCACGAAAGTGTGGGGCTTTTTTCTTTCCCCGAACCCCCAAGCTTGTGAGGCTTGTCTGAGGGGACACTATCTCCCGACGCCCAGGATCGCGCACGTTGCTGCCCAACGTGTGCAATCCTAGTCGGACAAACCTCAAACATGCTGGAAAGGGTGTAGGATAGTTTAGTTGAAAGAAAACCCTAAGGTCAATGAGCCAAGGAAGACATCTTCTTCGAAAGCACCAGCCCTGAATAAGGGGATGCGTTCTAGTCGGCCCGTGAGCTTCACTTTTTTATATCCGGCTTGCGCTAAAACCGCATAATTTAAAATACGGGTATTGAAACCGCTTTGAACGGTGCGGGTATACAAGTCGCCGTCTAGATCGCGTCCGCTGTAAGCAGCAGAACTTGCGATACGCATGCGTCCCTCTATACCAACGCCAATATTTAAACCCTCGTTAAAAGTTCCCTTTGGACTCAGGTCGAGATGTAGCATGACGGGTATATTGAGATGTGCGTAACTCCAATTGCTTGCACGAACAGTATTCATATTAAAAATGGGGAACAGACCGGTACCCGTTCCTCCCAGAATGTCTTTGGAGATGGTGCGTTCATTCTTGAAGCTGAAAACCGTACTCGAGAATCCTACGCCGCGTTGCAGTTGGAACGGCGATGTGTAACCGCCCAACCTACGTTTCTGGCTAAAAAGAAGTCTATTCTCAATGGAAAGCCAGCCGTTTACATGCTCCATTGCCGACGCATCATCAAAATTGTTTTTCAGCAGCCTATTAGAGCCTATATGCCATTCAAATACGAAGGTTTTGTTCTTTTCTTCAAACACGGAATCAATGTCGTTGAGGTCATACAATTCATCGTCCCCGCTAGTAGAATCTATAACACCTTCAGTTGTTGTCGCTTCGTAATTTTCAAAGAAGGATGCAGAAGCTAAATAGATACTGGAGATTAACGAGTCTATAGCCTCTTGCGCCTCCTCTTGGCTTAATCCACCGTTTTCTAGTTGGTTAATGATACTTGAAACCTCAACAGACGAGAGCACCATTTGCTGTTTGTCGCTAAGCTTCCAGGCTTCTTCGATTATCGCTGCAACTAATGTATCCTCAACAACGGTAATGGGCGGTAAAGAGTCATTATCAAAGGTGTTAAGGCCTATTTGGGGATTCCCAAAAACGGATATAGACAAGCCTAGAGCGATCGTTGTGGTTAAGATTTTCATAGTGTACAAGTAACGTTTTAAAGATACGTAGGTTTAAATAGGTTGAAAACAGAAAGCATATCTTTACTTACATATGGCAAGAAAGCACAATAAGCGGGCCAATAAACGTTCGCAAAGCGTAGATATTAAAGCCTACGCGCAACAACTCGAGGGTGTTTTTCGTAAATACCCTGCTCGAAAATTCAACTACAAACAGCTCGCTGCTCAACTAGGCTACAAACCGCAAATGGTGAAGGCTAAAATAGAAATGGCACTGTCTGACCTAGAGCGCAAGGGCACCATTATCATGGTGGACCGATTCAAGTATAAACTGAAATATACCGCCGTATTTACGGAGGGAGTCGTTGACATGGCCTCAAACGGCAATGCGTATGTGGTGAGTCCGGATACGGAATCGGACATTATGGTACGATCACCGAACCTCATGCATGCGTTGCATGGGGACCGCGTAAAAGTGAGTTTGTTCGCACGCCGTGGAGGCAAAAAACTCGAAGGTGAGATTGTAGAAATCGTGGAGCGCAAGCAGACGGATTTTGTGGGTACTATTGAGATTGGTAAGAGTTACGGATTTTTAGTGCCTTCCAGCAGAAAGATGTTGATTGACATCTACATTCCTAAGGATAAGCTTGGGGGCGCCGAGCACGGTCAAAAGGCTATTGCGCGTATTACGGATTGGCCAGCGAAGGCAAGCTCGCCCTTTGGTGAGATTATCGAAGTGCTCGGGAACGCAGGAGAGCACAATACTGAAATTCACGCAGTACTGGCAGAATTTGGCTTACCGAACCAATTCCCAGAAGAGGTAGAACGTGCGGCTGATGAGTTAGATACTGCGATTAAAGAAGATGAAATCGCGAAAAACCGCCGTGACTTCCGCAATGTGCCTACGTTCACTATTGATCCGGCGGACGCGAAGGATTTTGATGACGCATTGTCTTTACAACGATTGGAAAACGGGCATTGGGAAGTAGGAGTGCACATCGCAGATGTGAGTCACTATGTCAAGCCAGACTCCATTTTAGAAGACGAAGCGGTTACCCGTGCGACTAGTGTTTATCTGGTGGACCGGGTAGTTCCGATGCTTCCGGAAGTGCTCTCAAACGGTGCGTGTTCACTGCGGCCAAACGAAGATAAATACACCTTTTCGGCCGTGTTTGAAATGGACGAAGACGCGAAGATTCACAACCAGTGGTTTGGCCGCACAGCCATCCACAGTGATCGCAGGTTTGCATACGAAGAGGCGCAACAGATTATCGAAGACGCCCATCCGGAAGGAAAGAACGCAGATTTCTATGAGGAGATTCGAACTCTAGACAAAATGGCGAAAATCATGCGTGAGGCACGTATGGCTAAAGGCGCATTGAGTTTTGACAAGAAAGAGGTGAAATTCAAACTGGACGAAGACAATGCTCCAACCGGCGTTTACTTTAAGGTCGGTAAGGACGCCAATCATTTGATAGAAGAATTTATGTTGCTTGCGAACCGCTCGGTTGCGACGTTCATAGGTCAAGCCAAAAGCGGTCAGCCATCTGGACAAACCTTCGTTTATCGTATTCACGATGATCCGGACCCCCAGAAACTGCAGGATTTGAGCGTTTTTGTGAAACAGTTTGGCCATGAGGTTAGAATGACGAATAAATCGGCCATTACGCGAAGTTTGAATAAAATGCTAACGGAGGTGAAGAACACCCCGGCAGCAAACATGATTGAGACCCTGACCATCCGAACGATGAGCAAGGCGAAGTATACGACTCAGAATATTGGGCATTACGGATTGGCCTTTGAGTACTATTCACACTTTACTTCGCCCATTCGTCGTTATCCCGACGTAATGGTGCACCGATTGTTACAGCATTACTTAGAAGGAGGCAAGAGCCCAGATTATGCGAAGTATGAAGCGCTGTGTGAGCACAGTTCTGAACGCGAGAAGGCGGCTTCGGACGCGGAACGCGCGAGCATTAAGTACATGCAAGCGGTATTCTTAGAAAAACATGTCGGGGAAAGCTTCATGGGTGTGATTTCCGGCGTGACGGAATGGGGCGTTTATGTGGAGTTGACAGATAACTATTGCGAGGGAATGATTCGCATTAGCGCGTTCCGTGACGACTACTACACGTTTGATAGCAAGAACTTCTGCATTGAGGGTGAACGAACGGGTCGAATATTTCAATTGGGCGACCCTATGAAAATCACTGTAAAAAATGTAGATTTAGAAAGGAAACAAATTGATTTTGAGCCATGTGTCTCAGAAGGCTAACTTTGAAACCACAACGAAACTTACGACCATGTCTACCGCAAACCGCTCAAAGTCACTAGAAACAGCAGCTATCATCATTGGTGTGCTTGCCATTGCCGCCTCGGCTTATTTTATTTTTATGACCGAAGGCAGTGCCTATCGATTGACTAACTGGATCATTTCTTTAGCGTTCCTAGTTTTCGTGGCATATAACTTTATCAACGTACGCAGTTTAAAAGGCGAGGTAGGAGAATTAAGCGATCGTAACGCTGAGGTTACTCAAGAGCTCCAGGGTACGAAGCAATCACTAGTAGAAGCACAAGCGGACTTGCAAACCGTAAAGTCGGATTTGATTAGCGCTGAAGAAGAGGCTGCAGCACGCGAGAAAGAAGTAGAGCGTCTTCGCAAGAAATTAGACTCCGAGTAGAATCGAAGAATTTATATACTTTTACAGAAATCAATAAACCTAATCTAATGTCTTATTTAGCAGGATTCGAACGATTCGAAAAGTATTAGTCTAGAATGGTTGGCAATGTTCACTGGAATTGTAACAGTGATCGTTTCAACGTATTTAATTTTTGGGACCGAATGGAACGCATATCGTGTTACGAATGTTGTTCTTGGAGTAGCATTTTTGATTTTTGTGACGTATAGGCTTAAAGTCTAACCTTTCAACCACCAAAGCTAAAGCAAAGGCCCTATTTGCCGAGCTTGAGAAGACTAAAACGCAACTGGCAGAAACTGAACTAGAACTAGTGAAAAAGGTCATGTCATTGATCAAATGAAAATAGACGTGGCTTCAATGGAGGGAACTATAGGTTCCTTAGAGTCAAAAATCACAGAGTTGGAGGATCAAATTAAGGACGCACTTTCGAAAAAGAAGTAGCGCTATTCTAAAATCCTACTTTTTTCCGAAAAAAGCTTTTAGTTTTTCGAGATCGGCATCCGTAGATTCGCGAGGTGCCTGTGTTTCTTTTGTGGCAGGTGATGCCACCTTTTTTAGCGGTTGATTTAATTGCGCGCGCTGCTCAGGAGTTAAGTCATCAGGTTTCTTTTTTCCCGGTCATTTTTTTAGGTTGGAGCGGCTTTCAGGGGTTTTGAGCCTGCCACTTCATTGAGTTTTTCTTTTAGCGATTTTTCAGGGCTTTTAGGCACACTTTTTCGCGCTTTGGTGCTTTTTGGTTTTGTCGCGTTTTCAGCAATTTTTGACCCTTTTTGAGTCGTTTTCGCTCTTTTTTCGCTCTTTTTTATCGATTTCTTCGCTTTTTTCTTCTCTGCGACAACCTCTTGTTTCGACTTTGGCGCAGTGGGCTCGACAGCCTTTTCTATTTCAGGTTCTTTAACTCCGCCTCGTGCTTTTC
The DNA here is from genome assembly GCA_965204625.1 of Schleiferiaceae bacterium. Taxonomy (GTDB): domain Bacteria; phylum Bacteroidota; class Bacteroidia; order Flavobacteriales; family Schleiferiaceae; genus UBA10364. Next base: position 911 of record CBDBET010000005.1, on the reverse strand, counting down.
CTTTAGGCGTGCCTTGATCTCCATGCAGGCTTTCAGCGGGTATAAATTTGTCTCGCGTGGCCCAGGTTGTTAAGGCCCCGATGGCTAAAAGGAATTGGTCCTTTTTAATTTCGATGATTTCGCCGGGTTGACGCGAGCCGATGAGTTTTACTCGATCGCCAATTTTGACAGGGGCAGAGGTCAGCTTTTTAATCTTCCGTTCTTGCTGCTTTTCGTAGCGTGTTTTTTTGATAGTACGCTCGTTTTGAGTCTGATTAGCGCGTTCACCAGCATAGACTTTAAAACGTCCGACTACCTCATCCTTCCCTTTTTTGCTGCGTTGTTCAGCATATTCATTTACCAGTCCCTGGAATTTTTTACCCCAAGTAATCATGGCGTTTTGTTGCTCATTCATTGCGCTTTGCCGGCGCACTTTATCCTCTAATTGGTCTATTTTCCGGTCTTGCTTTTCTTTGAGCCGCTCCAGTTCCTCGAGGCGTGAAGACAGCTGTACTCGTTGATGGGCCAATTGGTTTTTCTCCTTTTGAATCCCTACTAATAAGCGGTCCATTGCAACGGTACTTTCGTTAAGCACATTACGCGCCTGGTCAATGAGTCGCTTATCGACACCGACCTGTTGTGCAACCTCGTAGGTGTATGAAGAGCCAGGAACACCTTGATTTAACTTGAATTCAGGCGTTAGGTCTGTGGAGTTGAATTGCATGGATCCATTTTCTACCCGAGGCAGGTCGCTGGCCAATGCTTTGATGCTATTGTAGTGGGTGGTCATTACCCCGTAGGTTTTGCTTTCATTCAATGCGCGCAGAAACACTTGTGCCATGGACGAACCCAGGTCGGGGTCTGAACCCGAGCCAAATTCATCAATAAGAACTAAGGTTTTACCATAAGCGGCATCTAGAAAATACTTCATC
>CBDBET010000004.1:0-231937 GCA_965204625.1 Schleiferiaceae bacterium | reverse complement strand
CAGAATACGGCCTTCGTTGCAGTATTACGCATGAGATTGACTACAACGCCTTGATCCGCGAAAAGTTGGTAAATCGCGCTGAGGTGGTGTTCCGCGATAAACGCGAGATCTTTAGTCTTTAGTTGCAGCAGTGCTTGATTTTTCTTTAAAATAAAATTGGGCACTTCCGGAGTAGCCCGATCACACCACCTATAGTTGTTCCCTCGGCTGTTGGGTCTACGAAACTTTTAATGTGCAAAGGAATGCCTTTCTTTTTGAGCGGCTGAATGGTCTTAGGGTGTATGATTGAGGCCCCGTAAAAAGCAAGTTCAATCGCTTCATTGAAGGGCAATCGGTCAATCTTAGTCGTGTTTTGGAAAGTCTTCGGATCGGCGTTTAACATGCCCGGGACATCTTTCCAAATAGTTAGGCTATCGGCTCCTAAGCAGAATGCGAAAACGGCACCCGTGTAATCTGAACCCTCACGGCCTAAAGTGGTGGGTGTTCCTGTGGCAGTGGCGCCTATGAATCCCTGGACGATATTCACTTTTCCCGGATCAATACGGTTTTGTACCGCGGTTATTGTTTCGTCCCAACATACAGTAGCCCTTCTAAATTGGTCGTCTGTACGGATAAGAAGTCGAGTATCTTGCCAAACGGTTGGGGTCGCTTTACCAACATATGCGGCAATGATTTTCGTTGAAATGAGTTCCCCGTGGTGCACGATAAAGTCGTAGGCCTCTCCATAAGTCAGGTCTTTCCTATCAACACCCAAACTTACCTGATTTAGGAGCTCTTGGATGTCCGATTTTAAAGACGCCGATTCTTCGAATAATGTTTCGATGATTTCAAATGAAATTTGCGAATGGCGCCGATTTTTTCCCTTGCCAATTCTAGTTCATTTCGACTCCAGTGACTTACTACTTCCTCAAAAGCGTTGGTGGTTTTACCCATGGCACTCACAACTACGACCATTGGTCGTTGCGCAAATAGACTGATAATTCGAGCGACATTTCGTACACTATCGGCATCTTTTACTGAAGCGCCACCAAATTTGAAGACTAGAGATGTACTCATTTTAAAGCATTCAATTGTTCGCGAGTCAACGTTCCCAAATGCCATTCAGGGTCGAGCGTTGCGTTATATTTTTTGTAGAAATTTAAAGCCGGTTCGTTCCATTCTAAGACCGTCCATTCCATTCTACCCACATTCTGTTTAGCCGCCTCATCCACTACTTTATCGAATAATTCTTTACCGAGACCTGCTTTGCGATACTCCGGTTTTACATAGAGGTCTTCTAGGTGTAGTGTAGGACCTTTCCATGTGCTGTAGCGAGAATAGTACAAAGCCATGCCAACGATACCTGACTTAATATGTTCCGCAACATAACAGTGAAATCGTTGCTCCGAAAAACCATGTCGTTTTAAGTCATCTACGGAGATTATTACGGCATTCGGTTCTCTTTCGTATTCGGCCAATTCCGTAATGAGCGCGTGTACCGCGATCATATCTTCTTGTACTGCTTTGCGAATCGTTACCATAGTGTTACGAAGGTACTGCAATCTCAGCTTCTTTGTTCAAAGTGTTCCACAGACGTAATACCTTAAGGATCGTAATAGAGCGCAACAATGGAAATTATTTCCGGAGAGCTATAGCATCTGCCTTTAATACCTCTACAACAGACGGGTCTAGAAGGGTAGAAGTATCTCCAAGATTACTAGTATCTCCCTCCGCGATTTTTCTTAAGATACGTCGCATGATTTTTCCGGAGCGTGTCTTCGGTAAGCCGGGTACGATTTGTATTACATCGGGTTTGGCAATAGGTCCAATTTCTGCTATCAATGAGCTGATCACTGATTTTCTTATAGTTGCTTCATCAGTGGTATCCTTATCGACACAATAACATAAGCATAAATCCCTTGGCCTTTAATATCGTGCGGGTACCCAACAACTGCACTTTCAGTTACCGCGCTTGACGCATTAATAGCATTTTCTATTTCTGCGGTTCCAAATCTATGACCACTCACGTTGATCACGTCGTCCACGCGACCAATGATTCTGTACATTCCTTCTTCCCTGCGTGCACCATCACCGGTAAAGTAATAGCCTTCGTAGTTACTGAAGTACACATTCTTACAACGTTCGTGATCTCCGTATGTAGTGCGAAGCATTGACGGCCAGGGGTGCTTTATGCACAAGTAGCCTTCAACACCGTCTCCTTCTATCTCATTGCCATTGGCATCCAGAAGTACGGGTTGGATCCCGGGTAATGGGCGTCCGGCGTAGGTCGGTCGTTGCAGGCTGAGATTCCCAAGTCCCGATATCATTATGCCTCCTGTTTCTGTTTGCCACCAAGTATCGACTACAGGACAATTTCCACGCCCAACTTTGTCGTGGTACCAATGCCAAGCTTCAGCATTAATGGGTTCTCCCACGGAACCGATCACTTTTAGTGCTCTTAATTCTGCACGATCTACAAATTCATCGCCACAGGCCATAAGCGCACGTATAGCAGTGGGTGCAGTATAGAATTGGTTGACACCATATTTATCGCAAACGTCCCAGAAACGACCAGCATCTGGAAAAGTCGGTACGCCTTCGAACATTAGGGTAGTCGCGCCGTTGAGAAGCGGTCCATAAATGATATAACTATGACCCGTTATCCAACCAACATCGGCGGTACACCAATACACATCACCACGTTCGTATTGAAATACATTTTTAAAACTATAGCCGGCATAAACCATATAGCCTCCGCAGGTGTGCACTACACCTTTTGGTTTTCCCGTAGAACCTGAAGTGTACAAAATGAAAAGCATGTCTTCAGCATCCATGGGCTCAGCTGGGCAATCGATACCCACTTCTGCAAGCGCTTCATGATACCAATGATCACGTCCCCCTACCATAGTAACTTCGCGTCCATCCCGGCGAACAACAATCACACTTTCAACTGACGTGCAATGTTTTAATGCTTCATCTACGGTTGCTTTCACAGATAAAGCTTTTTCACCACGATACATTCCATCCGAGGTTAAAACACAAACACACCGACTATCGTTGATTCTATCAGCAAGAGCATTTGAAGAAAATCCAGCAAATACTACGGAGTGTACCGCGCCAATTCGTGCACATGCTAAAACGCCAATAGTTAATTCTGGAATCATCGGCATATATACCGCGACTCGATCTCCTTTTTTTACGCCTTTCGCTTTTAAGACATTCGCGAAACGACATACTTCGCTGTGTAATTCTTTGTAAGTCAGACGTACCTCTTGCTCCTTTGGGTCATTAGGTTCCCAAAGCAGCGCGATATCCTCTCCATGTGTTTTAAGATGGCGGTCAAGGCAGTTTTCTGTAATGTTCAGACGGCCTCCTTGAAACCACTTCACTGTGGGCGTTGCAAATTCCCATTCAAGCGTTTTATGCCAAGGTTCTTGCCAACTAAATGCTGCTGCGATTTCTTCCCAAAACTTAATAGGCTCATTTATTGACGCAGCATAGGCTTTCTCATAATCTGAGAAAGTCCTTAGTTGAATTTGATCCATTGGTCCATCTGTTATTGGTTCTGATTCCAATTTAGGACAAAAAATTTACCTTCTACCTCCGAAATTAGTAGACCTTTCTGTTCAAGATACTCGGGCGATTTTATACGCTCTAGGAGTTGCTCGTGTTCAAGAACTTCAAAACTGGGTTTGTGATTATGCTGAATCTGGGGTCTTTGAATCTTATAGGTTTTGACCCAATTCATTACACTGACGTGAGAGATACCTAAGATGCGTTCAATTTCACGATAGCTAACTCCTTCAATGTACAGTTGAAGTGCTTTTACGACATAATAATCAGAGATTCGTTTGCCCAATTTCTGGACAGTGAAATAGTAGTTGCATTCTTTACAACGGTAGCGTTGACGCTCTTTAATTATCCCACTTTTCACATAGCTTGCGCTAGAACACTTGGGACAGTGTTTTACTTCTTTCATGGCGGCGTAAGGTTTCTATGAAGGGGAAAATACAAAAAAAAAGTGGCGCAAATAAAAAACGCCGCCCAATTACTAGGCAGCGCTTTGTCACTCTGTTTGGGGCAAAGTACCCTATTGAATTTGCGCTAAAGCGCAGGTTTAGGTCATTTTAATGGTTTCTTCTGCTCTATGGGTTTCCACCACTTCACTCACTCTAGTCATCACTTTAAAGAAGCCACGTACTTCTTCTTCGGTCACTTCCGACAAAACTTGATGATTGAAATCCAAGACTGCTTGGCGACTGTAGTTGCGCATTTTCAATCCTTCGTGGGTCAATTTTATTAAGACACTCCGCCCGTCATTTGGATTCGATTCTCTCGAAATTAAAGCTTGCTTTTCAAGACTATTTAGTAGACGACTTAAAGAAGTGCTTTCCATGCCCATTTTCGGTCCTAGGGATGTGGAAGGTGTTCCTTTTTTGATATCGATGTTCAATAAGGCAAAGCCCATTGCTACGGTTAGACCGTATTGGGCAACTTGCTCATTGTACATTTTTGACAATGCAATCCAGGATTTCCTGATTTGAAAGTCAAAGGTTTCTATTGGTTTCATACTTCTAATGACTCAACCAATATACTAAATTATACTATGCGCGCATAGTATAATTTAAAAGTCTAAGCTCCGAAGCAGCTGCGGTAGGAGGAGGTAGTTGAAATCGTCCATAAATTCAGCTTTCGCACTGTTTAAGGCCGTTTCTTGTGATGTAGAAATAGCGGTTCCGGATATCGTTGCGCTGTTCCAAAGCATGGAGTTATTTTCAGTGGATGAAAGTGAAAATTGGGCCTCTATGTGCACTTTGTGTCGCACTAACGAATTCCGTACCTGTCCAACCCCTGCAGTTTCTGAAGCCAGCTGTCCGTCACATTCTAGAATCAGTTGTGCGGTTTTGCGATCACCCATTCGAAAATCTTTTGATAGACTTTTTTCCAGCTCATCGACCAATACATCAGCTCCGGTATTTGCAATAAAGACCGTTGGCTTTAGAAAGTTAACCGCTATCGATTCTTCCCATTGGCTTTTATTTTGAAGCCATTTTTTTGTTTCCGTATGGGCAGACTGAATACGATCCCAGTCCCACGAAAAGTCGAGAGTGACGAGCGTCTCAAAGCCTGTATGTATGCATTGGATGGTTTGTTCTTGGAGTGTAAACTGTCCCGAGCTCGAAGAAAGCGTGAGCGGAACCTGTTCTTGACTTTGTCTCTGCTGGGTGTGTTGTGCTTGAAATGTTGCTGGCAAACCTAAATAAGCCGACTTTTCAGGAAGCCAATCGATTGCTACAACAACTTTTTCAATTGACCGCAAGGCCTCAGTGGCACTGGCATTTAATTTCGTTCTGTAACGGATGTCGCCGAACAATTGAAAGTCATGGGCTTTGTCTAAAGCGTCAATAAGGGCGCTCAAGCGCGACGTTGCTGAAAGGCTTGGATTTTGTGCCTCCGAGATTTTAGTCTTGATCCATTCCATGGCCGCGTCATCTTGAATGGACTTCTTGCGCAGAAAGGATTCAAGATCCAGCCTGTAGAGAGTATAGAAACGGTACGCATCGGCATACGTTTCAACCAATTCATAATCGTCCAAGCGAAGGGATGAGGTAGATGTAGTGTTCGATTCAAATGCGCTATTAAAACCGTTTACATCTTCTTTTTGCAACCACTTCGATTCGTCGTAAATCTCGCTTTGAACCTCTTGTGCTAGATCGGCTAGAGCATTTGAACGTGCAGCTTGCTGATAAGGTACGTTTGGATTAATAAAGCTATTTCCCATTCCATATACGAAGACTCCATTGGGGTCAATAGGCTTTCCTGAAATCCAAGACGGCGGCACATTCTTTTTTGTACCACAACCCCAGAGCAGGAGTGTAATGAAGAGTAGGGTTGGTTTTTTCATTCGCGTATTAACTTTTGAGCTAGAACGTAATCTGCCGCTTTTTTAGCCAGTATTCCAACAGCATCTTTCCTCATAGATGATGTGCTTTTGACGCGTTTATTTCCTTTGCGTAGCTGGTTTAGACGACCGCTGTCATTAGATCTTCGGTCACTCGGGTGCGCTTTGTTTTGGTAGCGCCAACTGCCTGAATACAAGCTTCCTGAGCCTGAATACTGGACGTAATGAACTTCATCGTTGAAATCTTGATGGTAAGATTCTGTCCACAAAATTTTGGAAGTCGCTCTTTCAACTAAAGCGACTTGCATATCATAACCGGCTTCGTTTCGTTTATGATATTCCAGGTAGGTCACCTTCTTATATTTCGCTTTCTTAATGTCTTCCCCTTCCTCGTTTTTCTCAGTTACGTAGTATTTTTCCCATCCTTTTTTGGTTTCTTGAAAGAGTCGTCCTTCCTCTTCATGGGCATGGGTAATAATGACCTTGAGGTACCCGTCGGCAGCCAATAATTCCTGCGTCACAGCGGCCTCGTTTGTAGTGCCATTTATGATAGCGTCTTGCTCTTGCTGCAGCAAATCAAAATTTGTTCGATCAAGCAATTCTAGAAAAGGATCTTTTTCACGTTGTATTAGCGAAATAACAGCACTCTGTAGGGCAGCCGACATTGTTGCTTCACTGCCGGTAATATTCGGATCGGAAATGATACCTAATCGATATTTACCGCGCTCAATAGCTTGCTCTTCTAGTTTGCGTAAGAGATTTTGCTTTGGATACTTTTTTAACGTGGGTTGAAGTAATTCGTAGGCGTTTCGATACTCAGATTTTTCTAAAAGTTCAAGCGCTGAAACATATATAGGTTCAACCTCTGCAAACTCCAAGAGCGCTTTCACATCCTTGTAATCGGGATCTAATTCTTTTATTTCAATAAGATTTTTTTGAGCACGTTCGTATTGACGCGTTCGAATCCATTTATTCGATCGTTCATATTTCTGTCCAAGGAAACGGCTCAACTGGTCATTGTAGTCGCGGTCATAAAACCCCTCATAGCGGCTCGTGTTGATATAGGGGACTAAATAATTCCTCCATTTTTCCGCATCACGAAACTTATAAATAGATGCACTATCGTTACCATCGGCGAATCGATAATTCGTGTATAATTCTTCTAAAAGAGCACTAGCGGTCTCCTCCATTGCAATGCGGTATTTGACCTTATTCGGCTTACGATCAATGGCTTTTTTGTAGGAGGTTACACTTTCTTTCAGCATGCTTGCCTGCGCGTACTTCTTCCCAGATTTGTAATGGTATTTTGCACCTTTACAAGCACTCAAGAGTAGCAAACCGCATAAAATCAATCCAATCTTTTTCATTTTTCTCATCACGTTGTATAAAACAAAAGCCGTGCCTTTGGGCTTAAAGGTAGGTCACACCTTATTTTTATCCTATGAATAACCCATTGATTCTTCTTTCACCCTCCAAAGGAATGAGCCGTAACGGCGGGGTCACGTCAAAAGTATCAGGACGTTGTGTATTTCCTGAGATTACAACGAAGGTGGTAGGATCTATTCAGCGTTTGAAACCGGAAGCAGCTAAAAACCTATTCAAAGTGAGCGATGCTTTGTGGCCTGAAGTCGCTGCGATGTGGAGTAACGATAGTGAGTCATACACGAATCCCGAAGTTGGGTTGCGTGGGCTAGAGGCATATACGGGAGAGGCGTTTAAATTTCTAAATGCAGCGGAATTGTCGCCGGAGGGAAATTCAAATGCACAGCAGTCGTTATATATTTTGAGTGCACTATACGGGGTGGTAACTGCTAATATGCATATTGCTCCTTACCGGTTGGAAATGCAATCTCGATTGGAAGTAGATTCGCACAGAAACCTGTATAGTTTGTGGCGTCCCATTTTAACCCAATGGATGAATTCACTGCATGCTCCTTTCATAATTGATGCCTGCAGCGGTGAATACAGTAAGGCGATTGATTGGAAGAATGTCAAACGACCGTATGTTCAAGTCGATTTTAAGCAACTGAAAAACGATCAAATAAAGTCGGTTTCAGCCTTTAGTAAGCAGGCGCGAGGTGCTTTTGTACGCTGGTGTTTAGAAAATAATATCAAAGAAATGGAGTCGTTAACATCGTTCCAAGAAATGGGGTATCGAATGCATAGATTTGACGATAATAAATTGGTATTTTTGAGGGATTCACAATGATTATGAAGAATATAAAATACATCGCCCTAGCGGCGGCAATAGTCGGAACGACTTTTAGCGCTCAAGCGCAACGTACAACGGCTTTTTTAGAATTGGGCGGATATGCACTGACACAGAACTACCTCGGTGATGTGAACGGAGGAAGTTTAGGCGCATTGACTCAAGAAGCTCGTTTTGGCTTAGGCACTCAGTTAAAATATAATTTCAACAGCTTACTCAGTGTAGGTGCAGATGTAAACTATGGAAGTATATACAGTCACGATAATCTTCACGGAAACGCAACTCGTGATTATCAGGTAGACACGGATCTTTTAAATGTTAATGTGTTTACGAATGTGCATTTTATTCCGTTCGGAAAATACAATCAACGCAATCACCATACGCCATTCATTCATGTTGGGGTAGGTGCCTTAACCTACCAACCACATCTAAATACAAATGCGCAGTACCCTGAGGAAATTGCGTTGTATCCTGGAACCGGTCATACCTACACGTATGCCGTTGGTTTTGGTTGGAGAATTCGTAAGTCGCTGAAAAGTTTTTACAATTTGGGTATCTATTACAATGGTTTTGGCGTTTCTAACGTGGAAGGTTTTAATTACACCCAAGAATACTTAGATGCGAATCCCGCAGAGCGAAATGCACTCGATGGAAGCGTTACATTTAAATTCGGAATGAGTTTAGGTTTCTTCGAGCAATAAGTTCGGCACAGCCTTTGAACCATATATAGGGCCCTCCAAAAGAGTGGCCCTTTTTTGACCTTAAGTGACAGCATGACGCAGAATTTAAGGCAAACCCTTAATTGATTTGAATGAATATGGACACATTGTCACTTAGCGATATCATTAGCGAAAGCACGGAATTTATTCCTTTAATGACTTCTGATGAAGAGGTTGAAATTCAAGATGACCAGCTTCCAGAGTTACTTCCCATACTTCCGCTGCGAAATACAGTGATTTTCCCGGGTGTTGTTGCTCCTATAACCGCTGGTCGCGATAAAAGTCTTCGATTGATTAAGAGCATCAAAGAAGATCAGAAATTCGTTGGAATGATCGCACAGCGTGATAGCGATACTGAAAATCCGGGTCAAGCTGAGGTATTCCCAACAGGAACCTTAGCGCAGATTGTGAAAAGTTTTAAAATGCCCGATGGCAATACTACGATCATCATACAGGGCAAAAAGCGCTTTAGAATTTTGGAGTGGGTGGAGACTGAGCCTTACAATATGGCGAAGGTTGAATTTCTACCGGAGTTTGTTCCAGCTGAGGATGATGCGGAGTTCACAGTACTCATGGACTCTATTAAGGATATTGCGGCTAGATTAATTCAAGAGAGTCCGCACATTCCAAGTGAGGCGCAAACTGCATTAGATAATATCAAGAGCAATACGTTCTTACTCAATTTTATTGCATCGAACAGCAGCATGAATCTCGAGAAGAAGCAAGAGGTTCTTGAGTTGGACTCATTGAAAGATCGTGCCGTAAAGGTTTTGGAAGGATTGAATCTCGAGTTGAAAATGCTGGAGGTAAAGAATGAAATTCACGATAAAGTAAAGCACGAATTCGATCAGCAGCAACGCGAATATTTCCTGCACCAACAGATGAAGACCATTCAAGAAGAATTGGGAGGGAATAGTAGTGAAGGTGATATCGAAGAAATGCGTCAAAAGTCAAAAGGAAAAGCTTGGGACGATAAGACGGCAGAACACTTTGAAAAAGAGTTGCGTAAGTTGCAACGATTGAATCCGCAGATGCCGGAATTTGCCATCCAGCGCAACTATTTAGAGTTCATGCTAGACTTGCCATTCGAGAGCAAGGGTGATGCAAGTATAAATCTGAAATCGGCTCAGAAAGCGCTTGATAACGATCACTATGGTCTGGAAAAAGTGAAAGAGCGCATCTTAGAGCACCTTGCTGTACTCAAGCTAAAGGGAGACATGAAGAGCCCTATTCTTTGCTTGGCAGGGCCTCCAGGGGTAGGTAAAACTTCATTAGGGAAGTCCATAGCAGAGGCCTTAGGTCGTCCTTACGTGCGTATGTCTTTGGGTGGGCTTCGTGATGAAGCAGAAATTCGAGGACATCGAAAAACGTATATAGGCGCCATGCCGGGACGTGTGTTGCAGAATATGAAGAAGGCAGGTTCTAATGATCCTGTATTCATATTGGACGAGATTGATAAACTAAGCTATGGGGTAGGTGGTGATCCGTCGTCGTCCATGTTAGAAGTGCTCGATCCAGAACAGAACAATAGTTTCTACGACAACTATTTGGAAATGGGTTATGACCTGAGTAAAGTGTTTTTTATCGCTACTGCAAATAACCTAGGTGCTATTCAGCCGGCCTTGTTAGATCGTATGGAGATCATTGATGTATCGGGCTATACGACAGACGAAAAAGTTGAGATTGCAAAACGCCATTTGGTGCCAAAGCAGCTTTCGAATCACGGATTAACGAAGGACCAATTCAGCATCGGAAAGCCAGAATTAAAGGCTGTTGTCGAAGGTTATACTCGCGAAAGTGGCGTGCGTTCGTTAGACAAAAAAGTGGCAAAACTCATTCGTCACTCTGCTAAGGATATCGCCATGGGTGATGTCAAAGTTGTCAAGATAGAGAAAGAGGGTATAGGCACGGTGCTTGGGCCTGCAAGAGAGCGAGACAGTTACGAAGGTAACCACCATGCTGGTGTAGTCACTGGATTGGCTTGGACGCCTGTAGGTGGTGATATTTTATTTATTGAAAGCTCAATAAGTAGAGGTAGCGGTAAGGTTATTGTTACGGGAAACCTAGGCGATGTGATGAAAGAGAGTGCGACTATTGCACTGGCGTATTTAAAGAGTAATGCAGAAGAATTAGGCATCGATCCTAAGCTTTTTACATCGTACGATATAAATATTCACGTACCTCAAGGTGCCATTCCCAAAGACGGGCCATCAGCTGGTGTCACCTTACTTACGGCATTGACTAGCTTGTTTACACAAAAACGTGTAGCCGCAAAACTTGCAATGACTGGGGAAATAACGCTTCGTGGTAAGGTGTTGCCCGTAGGGGGAATAAAAGAAAAAATCTTAGCGGCAAAGCGCGCAAAGATTACGAGTATTATTCTTTGCGATAAGAACCGCAAGGACATTGAGGAAATCGAAGCCCACTATTTGAAAGGCATGACGTTCCATTATGTAGGAGAAATGCAAGAAGTTTTGGATTTAGCTATCTTAGACCAAAAGGTGAAAAATGCAAAGAAGCTAGTGCCTCTGGAAGTTAAAAAATCTTGATAAGAGCCCTTGCCATAACGGTATTATGGAGTTCGCTGGCCCTTGCGCAAAGCGGAGGTCTGGTGTGTTCTCTTTTCTCGACAGGAGCGTTTTTGCCGGCAGCTCTGCTTTGGCGAACACTGCATATGTAAACCCAGGACCTGTGGGCGCTTTTGCCGTTCAAAATCCGCTTTTACTTAACGACACTACTTTGTTTCAATTGGAAATGAGCGGAGGTTCGCTCGGGGAAGGTATTCAGTTACTTCAGGGAAGTTATGGTTTTAAAATAAAAGGACACCCGGTTATTGCAGCCGCCCAAACTATTCAGTATGGCGAGTTTACTGCTACAGATGTTTGGGGGAATAACCTTGGGATTTTCTATGCCGGTGATATTGCACTGTCTCTAGGCACACCGCTTGCTGAATGGCATAACTGGCGCTTTGGTATGACCGGAAAATTAGTTAACGGAACCTACGAAAGTTATCAGAGCTGGGCAGTGGCATTGGATTTTCAGGCAATGACACGACTAGAGAGTGGGTTAGATGTTGCCGTACTTTTAAAAAATACGGGTAGACAATTGTCAACATTTGCGGGAACGAGAGAAGCACTACCGCTAAATATATTGGTCGCTTTTGGACAAAAATTAGAGTATGCTCCCTTCCGTTGGGCTTTGGTAGTGGATCAGCTGAACCGACCCAATTTGGGTTACGACGATCCTAATCTTGTGACAGTAGATCCGGTTACGGGCCAAACGACGCAGGGGACTCAATCGTTATTGAATCTTGGCCTACGTCACTTAAATGGATCTTTAGAATTTCTACCCACACAACGCTTGCATATTATGGCGGGATATAGCTTCAGACGTCAATTTGAGATGGCCTTATCAGACCGCAGAACGAGTGGCGGTTTTACACTAGGTGCATCAGTCTATTTTTCAAAATTCCAGTTGCACTTTGCGAATGAATTGCGCAGTGTAGCTGGGCGTATGAATACCCTATCTTTAAACCTGAATTTATAACGACTCCTTCATGACCAAGCCGCTTACAATTGCCATTGATGGACACAGTTCGACAGGAAAAAGTACACTTGCAAAGGCGCTCGCGAAATCCATGGGTTATATCTATGTAGATTCTGGCGCGATGTACCGAGCAGTTGCTTTATTCGCTTTGCGCAAGGGCTGGGTAAGTAAAGATAAAGGATGCGATGCTGCCGAAATTGAAAGTACGCTGGATCAAGTGCAGATTACGTTTGAATTAGATGCAGATGGTGTTAACGCAACTTTTTTGAATGGCCGGCGCGTAGAAGAAGAAATTCGAGAAATGGCTGTGAGTCACGTCGTATCACATGTTGCAAAACTATCTGAAGTACGACGACACCTTGTTGCCTTGCAGCAGGCTATGGGTCGGAACGGGGGTGTTGTGATGGACGGTCGCGATATTGGAACCGTGGTTTTTCCAAACGCAGAGCTAAAGATTTTTATGACCGCATCGGACGATGTACGGGCTGCACGTCGTAAAGCGGAATTGGATGTCAAAGGACAAGACGTTTCATTTGAAGAGGTGCTTGAAAACCTAAAGTCGCGGGATAAAGCGGATATGGAACGTTCAGACTCTCCACTCATTGCAGCTGAGGATGCACGAACACTAGACAACAGTACAATGAATCGTGAGGACCAATTCGAATTGGTCCTGGGTTGGACTAAAAGCTTACTCGTTTAGGCTTGCTATGAGGCCTAAGGGCGTTTTGCTAATTCGGTAATACCGCCTTTCACAACATCACCTTCTTTTACAAGGATTTCACTGTCTAAAGGCAGGAATAAGTCTACACGCGAGCCAAATTTGATAAAGCCGTATTCTGAACCTTGCAGAGCGAGATTACCGGGCTTTGAATACATAACGATGCGGCGTGCAACAGCACCAGCGATTTGGCGAAACAGTACTTTCCCCCATCGGTCATTATCTATCGTTACCGTCGTACGTTCGTTTAGTGTAGAGCTTTTTGGGTGCCATGCTACAAGAAACTTTCCTTCGTGGTGTATGGCTTCTGCCACCTTTCCCCCAATAGGATAGCGGTTGACGTGCACATTGAATGGCGACATAAAGATGGAGACTTGAATGCGCTTATCTTTTAGAATTTCATCCTCAAAGACCTCTTCAATAGTTACCACCTTGCCGTCTGCTGGGCAGATAATGGCATCAGGATTCAATGTAACCGTACGCTTAGGATTGCGGAAAAATTGAAGTACAACAGCATAGAGTACAACACTAATGGCAAGTGTTGCGATATGAAGCCATTGCAAATTGGTCAAATATTGAACCAGTGCATTACTGATAAAAAGCACGACAAATGAAACAGTAAGCGTCCCTTTTCCTTCTTTATGGATCGTCATAAGAGTTGTATGTAATAATAAACTAAAGCAGCCAGAGGTGCGGCTGTTATAAAACTATCAAGGCGGTCTAACGCTCCACCATGCCCAGGTAAAAATACGCCTGAATCTTTGATATCTGCTTCACGTTTTAATGAGGAGGCGATGAGGTCTCCAAAAGGAGCAGTAATTGCTACGGTTAGAGCGAGAGAAAGAGCTGCCGCAGCTGAGGTCCATCCTATATAATGGTTCACTACTACACCGACAATTAAGGTTCCAATAATGCCGCCAGCAAATCCCTCGATCGTCTTTTTGGGAGAAAGTTTTGGAGCCAAAGGACGTTTACCGAACTGTCGGCCGGCAAGATAGGCGAAGGTGTCGCTGGACCAGATCATGATGAAAATGAAAAGAATGAGCCATGGGAAATCTTGAGAGATTTGAATGAGATACGCCATAGGCAGCCATATGTAGGCTAATGCAAATAAACCCCGACGCATTTCGTGTGCTGGTCGTTCTGAGCGCAACAATGAAAGTGCAAGAAGGACACCTATAAAAAGGGTAGAAGAAATGAGTTCTGTAGGGCCGCCCCAACCGAAAATCACTCCGAGAATTAAAGCGATGGTCGTAAACGCAAGTAAAGGGAATCGGCTTTGGACGTCTAAAATTCGTGCAACTTCATTAAGAAGAAGCGTTGTAAATACCGCTAATAAATAGGGTCCTAAGTCACTGTAGCCAAAGGTGCCAATGAGAACTAGGGCATAAATACCTCCAAAGAGTGCGCGCTTTCTCATCAGGCCTCGTCTTCAATTAAAATTAAAAAGACCGTCCTTCCTTTGTTTGGATCTGCAGATGCCAATTCTACGGCTTGATCGTGCGGTGCACGGATTACTGCAATATTCGAAGGTCTGTTTTCACGGTACTTTTGATTGATTGCCGTTAGACCGTCTCTAAGGTTCGGCACGATTTGAGAGGTGTACGCAATGAGAACATGATGTTGGGGAAGGTCACCTAATTTTCTACCACCTGTATGGTGTGAATGGATCATGATACCCCCGTTAAATGCAATGAGTGCCTCACAGGTGCTAAGCACGGCTGGAAACTGACCGTCGTTCTCAAACGTGGTTTCCAATTTTGTTTGGTTACTCCAATCTGCGATTGTGGGGCTCGAAATATACACGCCTCGCCATTGGTGATCTTCTGCGTATTGTTCTAAAGAATGCACGGCTTCTTGTAAGCTCGTGCAGTACATGAAATTCCCACCACCTTCAGTAAAGGTTTGGACAAACTTTACATCTAAGGGTTCCTCTTTCTTAGGAGCAAACTTTCCTGCCGTACTTTCTTCAGTCTTCTCGCTTTTACCGAGAAGACTAGTTTTAAGCTTTGAAAGAAACCGAGAGGATTTTGCCATAGCGTGCGAGACATTTATTCAAAAATAATACGTGTAGCCTAAATACTACCGCTCGCGCCCCGTAGCTATTAACAAAAAACCGCGGCCTAACGGACCGCGGTTCTTGCGTTTCACATTATGCTAAAGGCTTATATTTCCTTCGCTGCAGCGTCGTCATTAGAGGTGTCCGCTTCCGCTTCAATAGCAATGTTGTTAGTATCCTCAGTAGATTTCTCGGCTTTCACCTCGTCAGAGGTGTGCGCTTCGGCTTCTGTAGTGGGTTCGATCGTTGAGTCAGCGCGAGTTACCTCAGCATCCTGCTCCTTCTTTTCTTCTTTATCCCAAGGACGTTTTCCGAAGATCTCCTCTACATTTTCTTTGAAGATGACTTCTTTTTCAAGCAATAGATTCGCTAACTGGTCCAATTTTTCACGATTGTTTTCCAGCATCTCAATGGCGCGATGGTATTGCTTTTCTATAATCTTACTGATTTCCTGATCAATAGTTTCGGCGGTTTGTTCTGAATACGGTTTATCCATTGCGTATTCGTTTTGACCCTGACTGTCGTAGTAGGTTACATTTCCGAGTACATCATTTAATCCATAAACAGTTACCATTGCACGCGCCTGTTTTGTCACCTTTTCTAGGTCACTTAGAGCACCTGTTGAGATTTTATCAAAAATGACTTTCTCTGCTGCGCGACCTCCCATGGTGGCACACATTTCGTCTAACATTTGCTCAGCGGTGGTGATTTGACGTTCCTCAGGAAGGTACCAGGCGGCACCTAGAGAACGACCGCGGGGAACAATGGTTACTTTCACCAAAGGTGCTGCGTGTTCAAGCAACCAAGACGTGGCAGCATGTCCTGCTTCATGGTAAGCGATCACTTTCTTTTCTGCTTCGGTTATGATTTTTGTTTTCTTTTCGAGTCCACCTACTATGCGGTCAACAGCATCTAAAAAGTCCTGCTTACCCACGACTTTATGCTCCTTGCGTGCAGCAATAAGTGCAGCCTCATTACAAACATTAGCGATATCCGCACCGGAAAAACCAGGGGTTTGTTTACTCAAAAGTGCCACATCTACGCTGTCGTCTGTTTTGATTCCCATAAGATGAACATCGAAAATGGCTTCCCTTTCGGTTAATTCAGGTAGGTCAACGTAGATAACGCGATCAAAACGACCAGCGCGCATTAAGGCGCGATCCAGAATATCTGCTCGGTTGGTGGCTGCCATCACAATCACGTGTTCATTAGTGCCAAAGCCGTCCATTTCGGTGAGTAATTGGTTCAATGTGTTTTCACGTTCATCATTACCTCCGGAGAAGTTGTTTTTTCCTCTGGCTCTACCGATCGCGTCAATCTCATCAATGAAGATGATACATGGTGATTTTTCCTTTGCTTGTTTGAAAAGGTCTCGAACGCGTGATGCACCCACACCTACAAACATCTCTACAAAATCCGAACCTGATAGCGAGAAGAAAGGTACTTTGGCTTCACCTGCCACCGCTTTTGCAAGTAAGGTTTTACCTGTTCCGGGAGGGCCTGAAAGCATGACGCCTTTCGGTATCCGACCACCTAGGTCTGTGTATTTCTTAGGATTTTTAAGGAAATCAACAACCTCTAAAACCTCTTCTTTCGCACCAGTCATACCGGCTACATCGTTGAATGTGGTTTTTACTTCGGTATCCTTATCAAATACCTTCGCACGTGATTTACCGATATTAAAAATTTGGGAACCTCCACCAGCGCCGCCGCCAGCTCCTCCTGACATTCTACGCATGATAAACATCCATACTGCAATCATTATCACCAGCGGGAAAATCCACGATATGATATCACCGAAGAAATTATCTTGTGTTTGGTAGTTAACAGGAATACGGTCTTTAACATCGCGTATCTCATAGTAGTCTTTGAGCCTATCTTCAAAAGTGGTAGAAGGCATTTCAAAAACATAATGCGGTCCTGGATTTAAATCCTTGCCGAGATTGCTTTCACTGACTTCATCGTAGCGTTCGCTTTCGCGTAAGCTCTCTTCTTTTATGAAAACTTGAACCTTTCGTTCGTTCACGATATTTACGCGATCCACATCGCCAAGCTCAAGCGCTTGCTCAAATTCCTGATAGTTGGAATTCTTTGCGCTGAAACTCATCGCGGTGAAGATTTGCATACCTATGAACAGCGCAAAGACGATGATGTAGACCCAATAAAAATTGAATCTGTTGCCACCTTTTTTTGGAGTGCCCGGCTTTTTGCCGTCACCGTTAGTGCCTTTGTTTTTTGCAAACTGTTTTTTCAGTTTGTCTATTTGATTTTGGTTGGGATTATCTGCCATAAGGCTTAATCGTTTTCTATGATTGTTATTTCAGCATCACCCCAAAGACCCTCTAAATCGTAGAATTCACGGATGCCTTTTTGGAAGACGTGCACCACAACGGTGACATAATCCATGAGAACCCATTCCGAATTATCACGTCCTTCAATGTGCCATGGTCTATCCCCAACGTTTTCACGCACTACTTTGTGCACGCTATCAGCTAAAGAATTTACTTGAGTGTTCGAATTTCCTTCTGCTATGATGAAAAAATCGGTGACTGCATTTTCTATTTCTCGTAGATCTAAAACAGTAATATTCTGTCCTTTTATTTCCTGTAGTCCTTCTACGACAAATTTCTTGACGAGCTCAGACGAAGCTTCGGGTTTTGTATGCATTAAAATGTATTGTGTATTTGTTCTTAAATTACCAAAACATATGCCATCTTCGGCTTTGGATCAATAATGAGGCACAATGTCGGGAATTCTTCCCTTTTATAGGCTAAAATTAGTAGATAGTACGCAGCGGGAATTAAAGCGAATGCTGCGGCAGCAAGGTGAATTGACGTCATTTACAGCGGTGCTTGCTGCACATCAAAGTCAGGGTCGCGGGCGTGGGGTGTCAAAGTGGCACGATTCCCCGGACAGCAGCATGTTATTGTCCATATATGTCAAATGGCCCATCCCTTTAAAGGAGAGTTTTGAAGTAAACCAACGGGTTTGTATTGCACTTAAGCCGCTACTTCCTGAAGAGGTGTTGTTTAAATGGCCTAATGATCTAATGATAGGGGTTAAGAAATTAGGCGGAATGCTCATAGAAAACCACTGGTCAGGTGGTGGAATAAAGAGCAGCAGCATTGGTATTGGAATAAATTTAGACCGTACAGAGGATGTCCTTGCTAGGGCGGCATTTTTGAATGAATTGAACGGTCAAAATAATACGCCAGAGCGTTTGGCTCAATCCATACAAAAGCAGTTTTCCGCAGAACTCACAAGAGATTTTCATTCAAAAGCACTCGAGCATGCCTACCGAGCTGTATTGTGGGGTACGGATGCACCTCAGCGCTACGTTATTAATGAACGCGAAGAACAAGGAAAAGTAGAATCAGTTACTGAAAACGGTCGCTTAACGCTTCGCCTCGTAAGCGGGGAAGCGCGAACATTTGATATCGATGAAATAAAGTGGATCGACCCTAATTAGACTTTATTTTCCCCACTCAGCAGGCTGCTCACGCCATTCTTTGAGCAGATCGATTTGCGCTTCTACAATAGCTCCCTGCTGCACAGCTTGCTCTAATAGATGATGATAATCGCTTAAAGTATTCAGACGTATACCGGCCTTTTCGAAATTGGCTCTTGACAATTCAAAATCGTAGGTGAAAATGGCCAGCATTCCCATGACACGTGCTCCGGCCTCCTTTAATGCATCAACAGCTTTTAGGGATGAACCTCCGGTAGAGATTAAATCTTCTATGACGATCACCGAAGCGCCACTTTCTAAATAACCTTCAACTTGATTTTGACGTCCATGGCCCTTGGCCTTGTCACGAACATAAACAAACGGTACGCCTAAGTATTCCGCTACGAGCATACCAATGGCAATGGCTCCTGTAGCTACGCCGGCGATGTAATCTGGCTTGCCGTAAATCTCTTCAATCTGCTTTGCAAATTCGATTTTCAAGAAATTTCGAATGGTTGGAAAGCTCAGCGTAAGTCGATTATCACAATAAATTGGACTTTTCCAGCCGCTAGCCCATGTAAATGGATTTTCAGGTTGTAATTTGATGGCTTTAATCTGCAATAAGCTCTCTGCAGTTTTAAGAGCGACTTGTTTGTTTTGTATCATGCTTCAAAATTACACCAAAGTTTTCATTCATAAGGCCATTTTGGTCGCGGTCCCTGGTGCTCTTGCGCCGGAGTTTATCAACACCTTATCCACTACTAGACGTGTCCAAAAGTGGCTAAAGGGATGTTATAAAGAACCAGCAAAGCAGGTGATTGAGATAGGTATTGACCACGAATTTTGGTCTCTATTTATGTCTTTACATCATCAAATAATCGCTGGTGGCGGTTGGGTTAGGAATACTGAAGGTCAGTTACTGGTCATTGAGCGAAATGGAAAATTAGACCTTCCAAAAGGAAAATTAGAGTCAAAGGAAAGCATCGCTGTTTGTGCTGTGAGAGAAGTGCAGGAGGAATGTCGCGTAAAGCGCTGTGAAATTACGGGACCGGCCGTTAAAACCTACCATTGTTATCTTCACAAAGGGGCATTTGCATTGAAGACCACCTTTTGGTTTCCTATGATAACTGATTATTCAAAAAAACTCAAGCCACAGACTGACGAAGGGATTAGCGCAGTCTACTGGGCAACACCCGAACGCGTCAAGCAACGTCTTGCAGAAATACCTTCATACAATAGTCTGGAGGAAGTCTTTCTAAATTTCGTAGCTACAGAGAGCTAAGGTTGTACCGAAGAAGGTACAAATTTCTTAAAGTCGCCTCCGTAGTTGAAGACTTCGCGAACAATGCTTGAACTGATATACGCATAACGCGCACTAGTTAAAAGGAAAACTGTTTCTAGTTCAGGAGTCATCTCTCGGTTGGCTTGAGCGATGGCTTTTTCGAATTCAAAATCCGCTGGATTACGAAGGCCGCGCAATAGAAAATTCACACCTTCTTGTTGAGCAAAATCAACCGTTAATCCGTCATATGTAACCACTTTAATCTTCGGCTGGTTTGCAAAAGTTTGCTCGATCCAAGCAATCCTTTGCTCCAAAGAAAAAAGGTAATTTTTTGCACTGTTCGTACCGACTGCGATGCGAATTTCATCAAACAGCGGCAGTGCACGTTCGATAATATCTACGTGACCAAGTGTAATGGGATCAAAGGATCCTGGGAAAAGAGCGATACGTGCCATAGGCCGAAGTTAGCTATTCTTTTCTTTATGAGCAGTCATGTGTTCTTCAGCCAGTGTGCTAAGTACTTCCTCTAAAGACCAATTTCTCGAAGCCAATTGCTGCGGTACAATACTCGCAGGACTCAATCCTGGAATGCTATTTACCTCAATGAGAACGGCTTCTTCGTTTTCATCAATAATGTAGTCCATACGGACAATCCCTTTTAAGTTTAATAGGTCATAAACCCGTTCAGAAATACCCTCAATTCTAGCGCCAATCGCCGCAGAAACTCTTGCAGGTGTGATCTCTTTTGACTTGCCCTTATACTTAGCCTCGTAATCAAAGAAGGCACCTTCTGTAGGTACGATTTCGGTAATGGCAATGGCTCTGCTTTTGGGAGATTCCAAACCTTTGGAATCGAAATTGAAAGCTGTGTGCAAAACACCACAACCTACTTCTTTCCCTGTGATACCCTCTTCAACAAGGATTTGAGCCCCCTCTGTAAATGCATATTGAAAGGCGGCTTCAAGTTGCTCGGGTTCTTCAACGCGAGAAACTCCATAGCTTGACCCAGCACAATTAGGCTTTACAAATAATGGAAAGCGCCAGTGCTTGAATTCAGTCATTCCTGGAAATTCATTAAACAACCTTCCCATTGGTACACGAACTCCTGCATCTCTCAAAACAGCGTTGCATTGGGCTTTATTAAAGGTTAATGCACTTTGGAATGTAGGACAGGTGCTGTGCGGTATATTCAATAATTCCAATACACCGGAAATGTGTCCATCTTCACCTGGAGAGCCATGAATACTATTAAAGACATAATCGGCCCCTAATTCATCGAGACGTACATTTTTTCCCTTAAGTGAATAGCCGGAGCGTTCTACTTTTACGAATAGAGTTCTGTATCCAGCTGCCTCAAAGGCAGCACATGCCATCTGCCCTGAGGCAAGACTTATCTCGTGCTCGGAAGAGTATCCTCCCGCGAGAACGACTACGGTTTTAACGCCTTTTTCCATAGTTGTAAATGTAATGCAACTCTGCTTTCGATTCCGGGATGATAAAAAGTATCTTTACCTCATGAAGCAGTGGATACTTTTTCTTTTTAGCAAGACCTTTTTAAAAACAGCGCTCTTCTCTGTTTTGGGCGTGTTGTTGGTCGTTGCGGGTGTATTGTGGTGGATGCACGGTACTACGCAACACGGAAAAACAGTCGTCGTTCCAGATATTCGACTACTCGAATTGTCAGAAGCGGTAGAAGCGCTTGAGTCCGTAGGCTTGTCGTATGAAGTGATTGATTCAACGCATTATGTTCCCGGTGTAAAAGAAGGAGCTGTAGTCGAAGTTTTCCCAAAGGCTTATGCGGAAGTTAAGTTGGGACGCACTCTTTTTTTGAGCACAAATCCATCTTCATTACCCAAATATCCTTTGCCGAATTATAAAGATCAGTTGCTTAGTTATGTACTAAGTAAGTTTGAGGACAAAGGTTTTTTTGTAGATAGTCTTGTGCTCATACCGGACCTGAGCCACGACCTAGTTTTGAAAGTTATTGATGAAAAAGGTGTTCTTGCAGAAGAGCAAACGCCTTACCAAACAGGAAGTCATTTTGTCTTTTATGTGAGTGGAGGCGAAAGCGATAGAAATGCTTTTTTACCCGATTTAATAGGTTTAACGTATACCCAAGCACAGCAAACGCTAATGACCTACAGCTTGAATTTAGGGGCAACCATAATAGATGGTGAAATAAACGATACGTCTGCTGCGTTTGTATTGCGACAGTTTCCAGAATTTAAGATGGATGCGGAGGCTCCCGTTGGCAGTTCAGTCGATTTATGGCTGACTGCAGATAGTGCTGCAGCGTATGTGCCAAAAGGGCAACTTTAGATTCCTTACCCCAATAATTATGCGATTTTTTCTGTTTGTTTTTTTAGGTGCAAGTAGTATTGCGCAAGCGCAAGTGATTGAGCAAACGCGTCCTTTAGGCGGGGGAGAATCGGTACATTTCAATACAGAAACAACAGATACAATCAATCCCCCTTTCGTAGATGATTTTAGTTACCGTTCGGATCGACCTACGCAGGAATTGTGGAGCGATCAGGACGTTTGGATCAATGATGCCATGCCATTGTTTCAAAACTCTATCGGCGTTGCGACCTTTGACGGGTGTAATGCTTATGGAAAACCCTATCAACCGGGTAACATAACTACCAATGGTATTTCAGACCAATTAACCTCAAACTACATTAATCTCCAGGGTGCAACGGATGTTTGGCTTTCATTCCAATACCAACGCGCCGGTAGAGGCGAGGCTCCTTCAGCTTCGGACAGTTTAGTTGTCTCCTATTATTCACCTACAGATTCGACTTGGACACAGGTTTGGGGTGAGAAAGGAACGGGTAATGCAGATGCCTTTAAAACGGCAATGATTCCAGTGACAGGAAGCCAATTTTTAAAGAAAGGTTTCCGCTTCCGATTGGCAACCTATGGTTCGCGCGGCGGTGCGTATGATGTATGGAATGTAGACTACCTTCAGTTAGATAAAGACAGAAATCCAGGTGATTCCATTGTGACTGAACCTGCATTCGCTCGACCGCATCCACTCATTTTGGGCAATGGACCTTACACGTCTTGGCCGTGGTGGCTCAGCATGAGCAATACGATAGCTAACCGCCCTAACAACCTTACTTTCACGTACCGCAGATTAGGAACAGTACCATCAGGTGGTTGGAGTTTAAACCTAGGTCAATACCGATGGGAAGAAAACGGTATACTTATTCAACAACAAACCGCTGTTCCTGTAATTACGACGACTCAGCATGATCAGGACTTAACCTTTGATGTTGCCGTTCCGGCAGGTTCCTTAGGTACGTTAAACGGTCCTACAACGGTCACCACTAAGGTGTGGTTCGACGGTTCTGCGGCAGGGACTAGGCAAAACGATACGGTGCAAGGAACGCTGTATTTAGACAATTACCTCGCTCTTGACGACGGTACTGCCGAGCGTGCATATGGGATTGAGAATGTTTCGGGGTCGCGCGTTGCTCAAAAATTCAATACCGGCGGCTTAGGGTCGAACGATTCATTGAAAGGGATTTCCATGAATTTTGCCTGGTTCGAGGATTCAGTATATACCTTTAGAATAGCCGTTTGGGCACCTGCCGATTCTGGCTCTGCGCCTGGTGCACTCTTATATTTGACAGACTCCGTGTACCAACATTCATTGCATTGGGACCGGAATGATGTTTTTCATTTTGCTTTAGACTCTGCGGTGGATATCAGCGCCTATCCAGCCGTATGGATCGGTTATGTAGATGTTTCTCCCGTTACCACCATGTATGTGGGGCTCGATCAAGAACGCACGTTGCCCAATACTATGCCGCGGTATTATGGAGATGGTTTTAATTGGTATCCATCTTTAGAACCGGGTGCTTTAGTACTTCGACCATTTTTTCGTTACACTCCGACTACCATGGCTGTGATAGCTCCTGCTATTGATACATTTGAAATATATCCTAATCCATCAAGCCAATGGGTAAGTATTGCATCAAAAAAGGCAGGCCGGTTTGAAATTGCCCTACAAAATCTAAATGGACAAGTGCTGTTGAATGCAAGCGGCGAAGAAACTATAGAATTGGATATTACTCCTTTGCCGAAAGGAATGTACCTCATACGCACCCTTAAAAACGGCGCTGTAACCTATACTAAATGGATCAAAATTTAATGGACGAGCAGCACGATAGTACTTCTAATGATGAACTGTATGTCCACCACAGCTTCACTGCCGATAAGGGTCAGAATCCACTGCGTGTAGATAAATTCCTGTTCAATTTTTTAGAGGACACTTCGCGCAGTCGAATTCAAAAGGCTGCCGATGCAGGATCCATTCATGTCAACAGCTTACCGGTAAAAAGCAATTACAAGGTAAAAGCTGGGGATACGGTCGAATTAGTACTGGCAGATCCACCGCGTGATACAGAGATTGTTCCAGAAAACATCCCGTTGGATTTGTTATACCGCGATGAGCACGTTATTGTCGTAAACAAAGAAGCGGGCTTAGTTTGTCATCCTGGTCATGGAAATTACACCGGAACTTTGGTCCACGCTTTAGCATATTTAGCTGAAAATTTGCCGGTAGGTTCGAGTGGTGAGCAGCGTCCCGGTCTGGTTCACAGATTGGACAAGAATACCACAGGTGTTATGGTGGTGGCCGCTTCAGAATTGGCGATGAGTCATCTTGCAAAGCAATTCTATGACCGCACTACACAACGCGAATACATCGCGATCGTCTGGGGCAATGTGAAAGAAGATGAAGGAACCATTACAGGCCACATTGGTAGAAGTTTATCGGACCGATTACAAATGGCAGTTTTCGAAGACGGTAGCGAAGGAAAGCATGCAGTAACGCATTATAAGGTGCTCCAACGCTTCGGCTATGTAACGGTTGTCAGTTGTAAACTAGAGACGGGTCGTACGCACCAGATTCGCGTTCATATGAAGTATTTAGGCCATCCTCTGTTCAATGATGAACGCTATGGTGGGGATAAAATTTTGAAAGGAACGACGTTTACAAAATACAAGCAGTTTATTATGAATTGCTTTAAAGCTTGCCCCCGTCACGCCCTGCACGCAAAGAGTTTAGGCTTTACTCATCCGAAAACAGGCGAACAACATCGCTATGAAAGTGTTTTACCAGAGGACATGCAGGAAGTCATTCGTAAATTCGATGCTTACACTAGTTCGGTAGAGCCAAATAGAGAAGATGAAGAGTAAGTTAGTTTTAGTGCCATTGGTCATGTTGTTCATAGCTGCGAGCTGTGGGCCCGAAGAACCGTTGCACAATCCTACACCTCTAGCATTAGAATACCCGTCCCATTTTCCAACACCGGATATGCCTTTAGATAATTCGCTCACCGAAGAGGGTGTCAAGTTGGGTCGTCATTTGTTCTTTGACCCAAGGCTCTCAGGTGATAATACGCAAAGCTGTGGTTCGTGCCACAGTCAGGAACATGGCTTTGCAGAGCCTACTCGATATTCTACAGGAATAGACGGTATTATAGGTACAGTCAATGCCATGGTGCTTTCGAATATGGCCTGGCAAGATTTCTTCTTTTGGGATGGACGCGAAAACAGTTTAGAAGATCAGGTACAAGACCCCATCGTTAATCCTATTGAAATGCACGCACAATGGCCCGACGTCATTGCAAAATTGACCCAGGACCCTACCTACGTTGAGCTATTTGAAGATGCTTTTGGTACTGATGATCCTATCACGAGACAAAATACAGCGAAAGCATTGGCTCAGTATGTTCGTACTCTGGTTAGTGGCGGCAGCAAGCTCGATCAGTATATTCAGGGTACGTATACTTTTACGTCTTCTGAACAATTGGGTTTTGATATTTTCAACAACGAACAAGGCGATTGTTTCCATTGTCACGGTTTAGCAACCACAGGGTACCAAATGGGTGCACATGGACTCCTTCAATTCACGAACAATGGATTAGATAGCATGCATGTTGTGGGTGCAGGACGCGAGGCGGTTACCGGAGATCCTTCAGACCGCGGTAAATTCAAAGTCCCGTCATTACGCAATGTTGAATACAGTTACCCCTACATGCACGATGGTCGTTTTCAAACGCTCTCTGAGGTGCTTGATTTTTATGAAATGGGCGGTCATCCATCGTCGACTGTTGATCCAAACATGAAAGCTGTGGGTATTGGTCGGAATTGGTCAATAGCTCAAAAACAGGGGCTGTTAGATTTTTTAAAGACATTTTCAGACCCCGCGTTTTTAACGGATACGTCATTTACAGATCCTTGGTAAAATGAAATCACTCTATACCGGTACGGCCTTTATAGAACCTATGTTTCCTAACATGCCGCACAACGTATTGAGCATTTCAACTGCTATTATTGCGGATTTCCCTCAAAAGCACCGTACCCGGGTTGTTTTAAAAATCAATGGAGAAGGGCACATTCAGTGCGGATTAAACTCACATATTCCTGGTATGCGCTGCATGATGATTAGTAAAAAACACATGACTGATCTAGGCTTACTCACCGGTGAAAAGGTTGCTTTCGAAATTTTTGAGGACCCAAATCCTCTCGGTGTTGCGGTTCCTGAAGTGCTCAAAGCGCTTCTTGCGCAAGATGAAGTCGTAGAACGCATATGGAATAGGCTGACTGACGGTCGAAAGCGTACTATCTGTCATTCGACCATGCGCATCAAGAATATAGATTTACAGGTAGAACGGGCATTGGAATTCTTTGAATCGGAACGTGAGAAATTGGTCCAAAAAGGGAAGTGGTAGATTTTGGCACGCCTTTTGGAATATTTCAAATAAGGACTCCGTACCTTAACCTACCTATTTTTTAATTAACAGTAAAACCGTGAATTATGAAAGCGAGAATCCTCTTAGTGGCATTAGCTAGCGCAGGACTATTATTAGCCAGCTGTGGTTCTAAAACAAAAGTACCAAAAGGTGAAATCGAACAGGTACTGCCTTGTTCAGAGTTTAAAAGCGACAAAAAAACCTTCCGCGTATACAGTTTTGGTGAGAGCGCCGATATGAATGTTGCCAAGAAGAAAGCTTTGAGTAATGCGCGTACAGAACTTGCAGGCATGGTCAATAGTACCATGAAAGTGGTGGCCGATAACTATGTTAAGAGCATGGAAGTCAACAACGTTGAGGAAGTGCTGGAGCGTTTCGAAGAAAACTCACGTACGATAATCAATGAGCGTTTAAACGGATCTGTAGTGGTTTGTGATCGTATCACGCAAGTACAATCGAGCGGTAAGTTTAAGTACTACATCGCTATAGAATTGGACGGTGAGAAAATCGTTAAGAATTACTACAAAGCACTTTCGAAGAACGACAAGATCATGGTTGATTACAACTATGAAAAATTCAAAGAAACGTACGAAAAAGAGATGGAACGCGCAGGTAGGTAACTACGCGTACGCGTCAAGCAATTCTAGAATTATAGCGTCCCACGATCTGCTCTTTAGCAGATCGTGGGATTTTTTTTGCGCTAAGTTTCCGTTGAGTGCCGCGGTGATTGTGGTTACAGCGGCCGCTTTATCTTCAATCTGAATGGGTGTACCAATTGGGGCGAGGGTTTCATTCATGTCTGCAACGTCATTGTAAAGCACGTGCATGCCCTGCGAAGCGGCTTCCCATCCTACCAGTGAAAAAGATTCGAAATGCGAGGGTATAATAAGTGTTCGGTGTGAACGAAGAACTCGTTTAAGTGCATCACCGGCGGTATAGGGCAGGAATGAAACACTCGACCCGGCTTGGTGAAGGCAATCATCGTAATAGCTTTTCTGATTCGTATTGGCATCGCCTACAACAGTAAGCGGCCAGTTGTTTTCAGTAGCCCAATCGATAATGGTTTTTTGATTCTTCAGCCATTCTAGTCTACCTAAAAGCAATAAACCTCCACGCTTTTCAGTCGCCTCAAAAGGTTCTAGAAACGAAGCGCTGATCCCGAGTGGTAGCGTTTTAACCGCACAATCGAGTGAACCAAAGTCACTTTCTATACGCTGCAACTCGCTATTGGATGAGGTGATTAAGAGGTTCGTTAATCTAAGTAGTGCACGTACGTGGGATTTTTGTCCTCGTGCGATGAACCGCGCACCAGGGAATCGGTCACTGCGGTTAAGTGCTCGGCCTAGTGTTTTTGCATACTCTAAACCATGTTTACCCATGAGTGAATAAAGCAATGGGAAACGTTGCTGGTCTGCAAGACTGTAATCAACATAAATACTGCTGAGCATCTTCTTGCCTTTGAATGATTTAAAATAAGTTAAGAGGTCCGCCGGTCTCCCAAGGTTGAATCCATGAAGTACAGTTGTCGAAAGTGGCAATGGTTGACCTGCAGTAATGATCGTCGCCTCGTGTCCACAGCGTCGCAGTGCGGAAGCCGTTTCCTCCACTTGCACTGTATCGCCTCCCGGCTGAGTATACAGGGTTTTTCGTGCCAGCAGCACTACATGCATTATTCGGCGATCATGTTGTGTGCTTCTAATACATCGAGTACGTCATCTGCATCCACGTCGTCAGAAAATGTCAATGGTTTGTTTGGAAGCGCAGTGTCGACACTCCACTTTCCTTCCCCGAGCAAAGCATTAAGGTCCGATTGTACTTTGGCGATACATCCGCCGCAATTGATTTTTGAATCTAGGATCATTATAAGGGTTTCTTATGGAGTCGAAGTGAATTAGCTACCACGCCCAAGCTACTAAAACTCATGGCAATACTCGCCATCATTGGGGTTAATTCTAGTCCGAATGGGGTGGCCAACAGACCTGCAGCAATTGGAATGGCAATGAGATTATAGCCAAAAGCCCACATTAAATTCCCTCGAATGGTTTCCATGGTCAAGGTGCTCAGTTTGAAATAGAGTGCCATTTGCGGTAACCCGTCTCGCGTCAAAACTACAGCAGCACTTTCTTGTGCTACGGCAGTTCCATGCGCTAGTGAAACACCTACATCCGCGGCATTTAAAGCAATACTATCATTAATGCCGTCGCCAAGCATTAAGGTGCGGCCGTGCTTTTGATAGGATCGTACAAGAACTACTTTATCGTGTGGTTGTAATGCGCCGTGGTACTTCTCTATACCCAAAGCTTCAGCTGTTTTTGCAACCGCTTCTTCAACATCTCCCGATGCGATAATGGGTGTAATGCCACGTTGCTGCAGTGCATGTATTAAAAGCGGCGCATCAGGGTGGAGTGTATCTTCAAAGGATACTAAGGCAATAAGACCGTCTTCCCTAAAGCAGAGGGTGTGTGTAAACGGCGCGTTTGGAGGAGGCGTACCTGTGATTTCAGCGAAAAATGATCCCGAACCTATATAGTACATGCGTCCATCAATCTTCCCTTGAATCCCTTTACCCGGTAAAACCTTGAATCGTTTCACTTGAGGTAATCCATCGACATTTCCAAAGTAGGTGGCTAAGGCATTGTTGAGCGGATGCGATCCCTTTTCATTTAAGGTGACAACGAAAGAGCGTGCCGCCTTATTCTCCCAATCGATAGCAGTAACCACCGGTCTACCTAGGGTAAGTGTACCGGTTTTATCTAGGAGCGCATATTTAATTTCGCCGGCCAATTCTAAGGCTGCAGCGTCCTTGATCAATAATCCTTTTTTACTACCTATTCCAGTCGCCGCTACTACGGCCAACGGTGTGGCTAATCCTAGTGCGCATGGACATGCGATGACTAATACATCAACGGCATACATTACTGCCTTCTGCGAGTCAAACCCAAAATACCACACTAACCCAGTAAGCAAACTCAAGGCTAAAATTGTGGGCACAAAAACTTTAGCAATACGATCGGTTAATGCTTCAATAGGGGCTGCGGTGCCCTGGGCATCGACAACAGCATCGATGATGCCGCCTAAAGCGCTGCTTCGTCCAGTATGAGTCACGCGCACTAAAAGGCCTTCATGGCCGTTCATTGTACCCGCCCAAATTTTTGATCCTATTCCTTTTTCCACCGGTATAGGTTCTCCGGTAAATGTGCTTTCATCGATTGTGCTCCTGCCTTCTACCACCATTCCGTCCACTGGTACGCGTTGCGCGGGTGGAATCCAGACCAATTGGTCCAATTCCAGCGATTCAACCGCTACCTTTTGCTGCTTACCCGTATCCATCAAAATGGCTTCGTTGGACTGTAACGACAGAAGTGCAGTTAAAGCTTTATTGTTCGATAATTTTCCACGGTCTTCCAAAAACTTCCCAATCAGTATAAAGTAAATAATCAAGCCGGCACTTTCGAAATAGACCTGATCGTGCCTGCCCATGGCCCATCCGGCAATGGAATAGACGTAAGCAACTAAGGAGCCTAAACTCACTAATGTGTCCATATTCGTATTCCCCATTTTAGCGAGCGCAAACGCCTTTCTATGGATGTTCCTTCCGAAGTACATGCTGAGTGCAGTAGCAAGTAAAAATTGCAGTACACTACTCCAGCTTGTATGCAGATGCATCATTCCTACTATGAATAAAGGAAGAGCAAGCGCTGAAGCAGCAAATAGTTCATTCCGTTTACGGTCCACCTTTTCCTTTTGATTTTTTATGCGCGCTCGTGGACTTATGTAGTTCGTAGTAAGTTCGTATCCTGCCGCAGCTAAGCTCTTTCGTAGTGCGGGAAGATCTAATACGTCATTATCTACGGTGGCTTTAAAGCTGCCACTAGCATATCGAACCTGAACATTTTCCAGTCCAGATGTACCTGCTGCAATACCGTGTGCACTGTGTGCACAGCCTGCACAAGTCATTCCTGATAATGCCCACTGAATTTGCTCTTTTGCCATGGTTCAAAGGTAGGTATTGCCGATGGTAAAAAGTATCTTTGAGCAATCGCATAATTTGTTACGATCTCCATGAATCCACTAATAGAATTCCCCTCGACAGCTCATGAAGCTTTAGCTTTTGACCGTATTAAGCCAGAACATTTCTTGCCTGCATTGGAGCATTGGATCCAAGTGTCTAAGGAACGTCAAGCAGCCATTGTTGCCAATTCTGAACGGCCAACTTTCGAGAACACCGTAGCCGCATTAGAATTCTCCTCATTGGAATTAAATAAAGTGAGCAGCTGTTTTTTCAACCTCAATAGTGCCGAAACGAACGAGGATATTCAGGAAATCGCACGCGAATTTTCACCAAAATTGACGGCATTTAGTAGTGAGACATTATTGAACGAACCTTTGTTCCTTCGTATTCAGAGCGTTTATGAATCTGGGCAAGAGTTGCACTCAGCAGAAGCTAAGCGTTTACTCAATGAAACGTATGAAAGCTTTGTCCGTAATGGTGCTGCACTCGAGGGTGAGAACCGTACTCTATTAACGGCTTTAAATGAGGAATTGAGTACGTTATCCTTGACTTTTGGCGAGCATGTTTTAGCAGAAACAAAAGCGTTTCAATACTACACTGAAACCGCAGAGGATCTTCAAGGACTTCCGGAAGATGTGATTGAATCTGCGGCCCAATTAGGGCAGCAGGAAGGCAAAGAGGGTTATCTCTTGGGTCTAGATATGCCTACTTATATGGCTGTCATGAAATATGCCGATCGTTCGGAATTACGGGCCCACTTTTACCGTGCCTATGGCTCGCGAGCCGCTAAGGAAAACGAAAATAACAATGAACAGGTCATCAAAGATTTGGTCAATAAACGCATGGAGCGCGCGCAATTGCTTGGGTTCGATTCTCATGCCCAGTTGACTTTGAGCAAGCGTATGGCGAAAACGCCAAATACGGTTTTAAACTTTTTGGATCATCTACTAGAGGTGGCTAAACCGGCTGCAGAGCTAGACTTAAAAGCTGTTACGGACTTTGCCGTGGCAAAGGGCGCTGACCTCGCTATTCAACCATGGGACTTCAGTTATTGGTCAGAAAAGTTGAAGATGGAACGCCTTTCCCTGGATGATCAAGCTTTAAAGCCGTATTTCAAGCTTGAAAATGTTTTAGAGGGTGCTTTTGCTGTGGCTGGCCGGTTGTTTGGACTTTATTTCAAACACCATCCTGATGTACCAGTCTACCACGAGGATGTGGATGCCTATGAGGTCTTTGATGCCGACGGTAATTTCTTGAGTCTGTTTTATGCTGACTTTTTTCCTCGACCAGGTAAACGTGCCGGTGCGTGGATGACTAGTTATCAGAGTATGTATACCAAAGAGGGCACAGAGGTACGTCCACATATCAGTATTGTTTGCAATTTCACAAAACCGACAGCTTCGAAGCCTTCGCTTCTAACATTTAACGAGGTCACCACGTTATTTCACGAGTTTGGACATGCCTTGCATGGCATGATGGCACGTGGAACCTATCCTTCGCTCACGGGGACGAGCGTGTATTGGGATTTTGTGGAGCTCCCTTCGCAAATCATGGAGAATTGGTGCTACCAGCCCGAATCATTGGCACTTTTTGCAAAGCATTATGAGACCGGTGCTGTCTTGCCTATAGAATATATTGATAAGATAAAAGAAAGTCAGACTTTCCTCGAAGGGTATATGACCTTGCGCCAACTAAATTTTGGCTACTTAGACATGAGTTGGCACCATAGAAAAGATCTATTTGAAGGCGATGTAGCTTCACATGAAAAGGTCGCAACTGAGCGAACCTCCCTATTTGAGGCAGTTAAGGGTATCCGCTCCAGTACTGCCTTTAGTCATATTTTTCAGGGTGGATACAGTGCCGGATACTACAGTTACAAATGGGCTGAGGTATTGGATGCCGATGCTTTTGAGCGATTTGAAGAGGAAGGTTTATTCAACCCTAAAGTAGCCGCGGATTTTGCGTTAATCCTTCAGAGTGGCGGTACTGTTGCTCCAGATGAATTGTATCGAAAGTTTAGAGGACGCGACCCAAAGGTGGATGCTTTAATTAGGCGCGCTGGAATTACTGCTTAAAGCAGGCTGCGCACTTTGTATTGAAAACGCCAGTACAATGCAATTGCAGCAAGCAATAATCCGATCGCCAGCCCGATCCAAACACCTAAAGGACCTATAGCCATTACCACACCTAGGTAATAGCAAAGCGGTACGGCGATCACCCAATAAGCAATGAAGGCGATAATGGTTGGCACATTTACGTCCTGTACGCCACGTAGTGCACCTAAAGTGGTCGCTTGCATACCGTCAGGTAATTGGAAGATTCCGGCAGCAATCATTAGCACAGCAGTATATTGTAAAACTTCAGGGTCGGAGCTATAAAATTCAGGGGCAAGATTGCGAAAACCGATAAATAAGCACATGGTAACAACCATCATCGCTAAGGTGAGGTGAAACAAGCTTTGACCCGCTGTACGAAGCATAGGTATATCTCTTTTACCCAATTGATTTCCCATACGAATAGTTGCAGCAGCACCGATACCACTTACCATCATGTAACTTACTGAAGCAATATTTAGTGCTATCTGATGAGCCGCTTGTTGTACCGGACCAATCATCCCGACAATCACACCGCTCATGGCAAAGGCACCGGCTTCGAACACATATTGTAATCCACTGGGTACACCAATGACTAGAATATCACGAATACTTTTCCAAGAAACTTCACTGCTGCGCCAATGGTTCCAATAACTCTCGAATTTCTTGTGCTTACGAATGTATAAAGCCATTCCGCCTAACATTAGGAAACGTGTACTTAAGGTTGCTATTGCTGCACCTGCTAATCCCAATTCTGGGAAAGGTCCCCATCCTGTGATTAAGGGGTAGTTTAAAAGAATGTTTAGCAAATTGGCGACGAGACTGACACGCATTCCCGCTTTGGTATCGCTCAACCCTTCAGCAAATTGTTTGAAGGCAAAAAAGCTCATCATCGGGACGATGGATAAACCGACCAAATGGATGTACGGAAGCGATGCTTCAACGACACGTGCGTCTTGACCTAAAAGGTGTGCGAATTGTGCAAAAAGGGCAAGCACGCCGTACACAAGCAATCCAAGTATTGAGTTTAATACGAGTCCGTTTTTAAAATAGTTCACCGCTTCTGCAGGGTCTTCCTTCCCGTCTGCGCCTGCGACTAAAGGTGTGAGGCCGTAGGCTACGCCTATTGCAAAAACCATGGGAATGATGAGAATAGATACGGCTAGTGAGATGGCCGCTAATGGGATGGTACCGAGGAATTTCCCCACCATTATGGAGTCGGCCACGGACACTAATGTTTGTCCTAATTGCCCGATCATAACTGGATAGGCCAATTTCAGGCTTATCCCGTATTGGGATTTATATGTATTCCAATGGTATGCCACTGCGGCTTAGAGATTATAGCGTTCTACCTCGCGGGTATAAAACGCTTCTGCCTCAGCGATCAATCCTTCTAGAATCTTTGTCAAATCTCCTTCGCTTTCATCACCGATATCATCTAACCACTTCACTTCATCATTCTCAAGGTTGAGAATGAAAGAAGGAAATTCGGTGTGAACTATATATACTGCTTCTGGTAAATCAGTATTGTCTGCGACTAAGAATTTAGGAAAGTTCATTTGTATTCGTTTTGAATGTCAAAAGTACGTCTATTTACGCGCGAACGTACTTACATCGGTCCCACTAATTTCTAAACCACCTAAAATGTGTAAGCGTTCTATGACATTTCTGAATTCTCTAATATTACCAGTCCAGTCATAGCCTTCTAAGGCGGTTAAGCCTTCATTGCTAATCGTTTTTACCGGTACTCCGTAATCGTCGGCGACCTGCTGTAAAAAATGATCGGCTAATAAAGGAATATCGTCTCTGCGATCGTTCAATGCTGGTACTTCGATTAGGATTACACTCAAGCGGTGGTATAAATCTTCTCTGAATTTTCCCGCTTCGATTTCTTTCCTTAAATCTTTATTCGTCGCGGCTAAAACACGAACATTTACCTTAATGCTGCGATCGCCACCTACTGGGGTGATTTGATGTTCTTGTAATGCACGTAATACTTTGGCTTGCGCACTCAGACTCATGTCGCCTATCTCATCAAGGAACAGAGTCCCCCCGTGAGCCAATTCAAATTTCCCTTTGCGGTCTTTTTGAGCACCGGTAAACGCACCTTTTTTATGACCAAAGAGTTCGCTTTCAATTAATTCTGAAGGTATGGCAGC
Organism: Schleiferiaceae bacterium; assembly: GCA_965204625.1. GTDB lineage: Bacteria > Bacteroidota > Bacteroidia > Flavobacteriales > Schleiferiaceae > UBA10364. The sequence continues at coordinate 197,047 of CBDBET010000004.1, read as the reverse complement.
ACAGTTCACTTCTACCATGGCATTTTTCGAGCGCGCACTTTGCTCGTGTATCTGATGCGCGACCAATTCCTTTCCGGAACCGTTAGGTCCAGTAATAAGAACACGCGCTTCAGAAGGCGCGACTTTCTCTATAAGTCCGCGCAGCTCAAGCATGCCACTGCTCTCACCAATCATGTTGTACTTCTTACTTACCTTCTTTTTGAGCGTCTTTACCTCTTGCACAAGTGTCTTTTTTTCTAGTGCGTGGCGAACGGTACTTAATAATCTGTTTAAGTCAGGAGGTTTTGGCAAATAATCGAAGGCGCCTTTTTTCAAGCAGTCAACAGCAGTATTAATATCGCCATGCCCACTAATCATGATGACGGGAATTTCAGAATTTATAGCCATCATTTTTTCAAGGACTTCAACACCGTCCATGTGAGGCATTTTTATATCACAGAAAACCAGATCCCAGGCACCGTCGCCGAAAACCTCTATGGCTTGCTTGCCATCTGCTGCCTCATGAACATCATTCGATGCATCCTCCTCTAAGAGTATCTTCTTTAGTACGCGACGAATGGCTTCTTCGTCTTCAATTAATAAAATTCTGCTCATGCTTAATTTTTAAAGTGCACCCGATGTGCTGTCATCGTTTTCTGATGCAATATTCTCGCCAGCGCCGACTATTCCGTCGCCAAACTGTCTTACTCGTTCCGGACCTTTCCAAACGGTGCGCTGTGGGAATGGAATAATAATTTTATTTTCACGGAATTCACGATCAATCTCATAGCGCAATTCACTCTTGATCTTTTCAATATGAAATAGGTTTCGAGTGTAAAAGTTTAATTCAAAAACAAGTGCACTTTCACCAAAATCCTTGAGAATGACTAATGGCTCTTGACCAGGCTCGGATTCTGGGTGATCCAATGCAACTTGCCTTAGCAAGGTTGCGACGCGTTGGGTGTCACTTCCAAAAGCCACGCTCACCTGAATAGCAAATCTCGTAGTCTCTTCGCTATGCGTTAGGTTGACTACAACTTCGTTCGTCAGTTTACTGTTAGGAACGATAATGAGAATATCGTCTCGCGTGCGCACAGTGGTGGTTCGGAGACCAACGGCTTCTACCTTTCCGAATTGGTCCTGTAGTTTGATGATATCGCCCACGGAAAGGGTGCGTTCCATAAGAATAATTACGCCTGCACTTAAATCTTTAAAGGCATCCTGTAAACCCAGTCCCAAACCAACAAATAAGGCGGTAGATGCAGCTAAAAGTGTGGTGACTTTCACACCAACAGTTTCTAGGGCCATGACTATGACCACAGTATAAATAAGGTATTTAGAAATCTGAAGAATTGTGTATCGACGTCCCTCGTCATAATTTCCGCCCATTCGGCTTCTCATGAATACACGTCCCATGGTCCAGATGCCGAAGCGCGCAGAAAGAAATAGAAATACGACCTGTAATACACCTTTGACAGATAGTCTTACAGTATCGTAGCCCCAAATCTTATAGCTAAGAAATGAATCTATGAAGGCACCGATGTTCTCTAGTATTTCAGCCATTTGAATAGTTCTTTCCAGGTTACTTTTTTACCGTACATAAGAATACCAACTCGGTAGATTTTACCGGCCAGTCCAACAACAGTGAAAAATGTACCTACTAATATACCACCACTTAAAAACACCTCCCAAAGCGGAATACCGAAAGGCAGACGAATCATCATAGTAATGGGAGAGGTCAATGGAATCATGCTCATCCAGAAAGCCAAAGCCCCGTTCGGTTCTTGTATAACATTCATTGCTGTAACGATCGCAAGGATCATAGGAATGGTGACAGGTATCATGAATTGCTGCGAGTCTGCCTCCTGATCAATGGCACTACCAACTGCAGCAAATAGTGCGCTATATAGGAAATATCCCCCAAAAAAGTAAAATGCGAATCCTAGTATGACAGTAGTGAAATCAATAGAGCGAAGCATGTCTAGGACTTCAAGCCCAACCATATCCTCAGCAGGATTACCTACAGTACCTGCGGCAGCTTGTTCAGCAAATAACTCAGGAAATAGAAATGTACTGATCACAGTGTAGAGGATTCCAGATAGCCCGATCCAAATAATGAATTGGACTACTCCCACTAAGCCAATGCCCAAAATTTTACCCATCATCAACTGGTAAGGGCGAACACTTGAAATGATAACCTCCACAATACGACTGCTTTTTTCTTCCATGACACCGCGCATGACTTGAACGGAATAGAAGAAGATGAAGAAATAAATAAGCATACCAGTAATGTAACCAAGTGCCATTTTTATTGGTACGGCACTCTGCTCATCCGTTCCTTCTTCCCCGAGGGTGAAGCTTTTAATTGTAACATTCGTCTTAATCTGGGCGACCACTTCAGGGTCAACTCCGTTTTTAAGAAGTTTTGCTTTGTTGATCTGTTCCTCGAGCAAATAATCTAGGTACCCTTGCATCTCCATAGAAGGATCCTCTTTTCCGAAAAGTAAAATATTGTTTTTGATGAAATCTGGGTCCCAATTTTCTCCGGAAGGGATGTAGAGTAGGGCATCGTATTGCGAATCTCGTAGCAATTCTTTTGCCAACTCTAAATCGTTTTCCCTTGGGTCCAAATATTCTAAGGTATACTGCTCCTTACCTTCATGGGGAAGTAAAAGTGTCGGTTCATCGAGAACAATAATTTGTTTCGAGTCTTCAGGCATCGTAGCTAATAGTCCTGGTACAATCATTAGTGCTGCAAAAGCCAATGGACCGATAAGAGTAACTAATAAAAATGTCTTTTTACGAACGCGTGATAGGAATTCACGTTGTATGATCAAAAAAATAGGGTTACTCATGATTCCAAGGTTTAGGTCCGTTCTTGACGATTTCGATGAAAATATCATTTACCGTTGGAAGTACTTCTTCAAAGGCCACCAACGCTTCTTTTTCGCTTAAAGCAATGACCAGTTCTTTAGGGAACTCGGAAGATTTCAATTCTGTACGATAACCCATATGGTCTTCTTTTTGCGACAGCACTTCATGTGTTCCCCAGTCGCTGACGGCAGTGCGCGTTGTAAAGGCAAAAGTTCCGTTCTTGTAATGCTTGCGGATCTCTAATAAATCACCTTCAATCATCACCTTACCATTATCGATCAATCCTATATGGTTACATATTTCTTCCACACTCTCCATACGGTGTGTAGAAAAAATCACGGTCGCACCATTTTCATTAAGGCGTTGAATTTCTCCTTTGATCAGGTTGGTGTTGATGGGGTCGAAGCCAGTAAACGGCTCGTCAAAGATGAGGAGTTCAGGTTCATGTAAAACCGTAGTTACGAATTGCACCTTTTGCGCCATTCCCTTGCTTAGATCCTCCACTTTTTTATCCCACCAACCGCTCATTTCTAGGCGTTCGAACCATTCTTTTGCTTTGCTTTTAGCTTCGTTTGTAGTGAGGCCTTTCAAGCGGGCTAAATAGAGTACTTGCTCGCCGACTTTCATTTTTTTGTACAGTCCGCGCTCCTCCGGAAGATATCCAATGCGTGCTATATCTCTGGGTTGCAGGAGTTCCGAACCAAAGTACACCTCACCTTTATCTGGTGCGGTAATCTGGTTCATTATCCGAATGAATGAAGTCTTACCCGCTCCGTTTGGACCAAGCAATCCATAGATGCTACCTTTTGGTATATTTAGGTCAACTCCATCGAGTGCAAGCTTCGCGCTATACTCTTTAGAGACCTTTTTGGCTGTAATCATGGCTGTTAATTCTAGGATATAAAAAACTCCCACCAAGATGGTGGGAGTGTAAAGTACGAAACCTATTTAAGAGAACATCTCCTTGACTCGGTCAAAAAAGCCTTTGTCCGATTTACCTGGATTAGGTTCGAAATTTTCGTTCCCTTTGAGCTTTTCAACTGCTTTCTTTTCTTCACCATTCAGATTTTTCGGTACCCAAACATTCACGTGAATGAGTTGATCCCCTTTTCCATAGCCTTGAACACTGGGTAGTCCTTTGTTTTTCAGTCGAAGGATCTTACCTGGCTGTGTGCCTGAATCGATTCCAATTTTTACCATGCCATTAACGGTTGGTATTTCTACTTGCGTCCCGAGGGCGGCATCTGGAAAACTTAAGTTCAATTCGTAATGTAAATTTTCGCCGTCTCTTGTCAGATGATCGTGCTGAATTTCTTCAATTAACACAATTAAGTCGCCAGCAACACCGCCGAGTACTTCATTTCCTTTACCACCAACTCGTAATTGCATCCCGTCTTGAACTCCTGCCGGGATGTTAACACTTACAACTTCTTCCTTGCGATCTAGACCATCGCTTCCTACACCAGATGGTTTCTTGTCTACGACTTTACCACTTCCGTTACAGGTAGAACAGGTAGCCGCAGTGCGCATTTGGCCTAGTATTGTATTCGTTACTTGCTGAACTTGACCTGCACCGTTACACGTGCTACAGGTTTTAAATGTAACGCCGTCTGCAATTTTTGCTCGACGAATTTTCATTTTCTTTTCTACTCCTTCTGCAATCTCTTCTAGAGTCAATTTTACTTTTACCCGAAGGTTAGAGCCTTTAGCTTGTCTGCGTTGACCGCCGCCACCGAATCCGCCAAAACCACCGAATCCGCCACCTTGACCACCGCCACCACCGAAGATATCACCGAACATATCGAAGATGTCGTTCATGTTGCCGCCAAAACCGCCGCCGCCAGCACCTGCGCCAAAGGCTTGGTGTCCAAACTGGTCGTACTTGCGACGCTTTTCCTCGTTTCCGAGCACATCATAAGCTTCAGCAGCTTCTTTAAATTTATCCTCTGCTTCTTTATTGTCAGGATTGCGATCCGGATGGTGCTTTAAAGCCACTTTACGGTAGGCTTTCTTGATTTCGTCTTGACCGGAACCTTTGGATACGCCTAGTATATCGTAATAATCTCTTTTTGCCATTTTATGCTTCTTTACCTACGACTACTTTGGCGTATCGCAACACTTGCTCACCAATTTTATAACCTTTTTCAACCTCGTCAATAACCTTCCCAGCAAATTCAGGACTTGGTGCCGGTATTTGTGTAATGGCCTCCATTTCTTCAACATCGAAGGCTCTGCCGATGGTACTCTCCATTGCAATCAGCCCTTTGTTCTTGAGTGTTTCACCCAATTTATGTTGAATTAACTTTAATCCCTCTAGTACGGCTTCATTCTCCGGAGTCGCCTCCGTGTTTTTTAATGCTCTGTCAAAATCGTCCAAAACTGGCAACAATGCCGCTAAAGTGTCTTTATTGGCACTGTCCATCATCTGAAGGCGCTCTTTCGCCGTGCGCTTTCTGAAATTTTCGAATTCAGCATACAGACGTAGATTTTGATCTTTTAAATCTTGGACTTCGTCTTTTAGATTTTCAACAGGATCGGATTCAACTGATTGTTTTTCAGTTGTTTCCGTATCAATTTCCGGCGTTTGTTCGCTCTTCTGATCTGGGTTTTTTTGATGCAGATTCTCTTCTTTATGTTGTTCGTTTTCAGACATCTTTGGGGTAGTTTTTTCCTCTTACTTCCTTAATTAAGCAAAATGTTAGCCAATTTACCTTTCGCTGACACGTTGTCAGCGAAAGGATTACGAGTGCAAAATTTTGGGCATAAAAAAGGCGCGGCGAAACGCCGCGCCTTATCAATTTTTAGATAATCATTTCTTGAGTTTAGCTAACGTGTTTTCTAGTGCTTGACCACGTAAATTCCTTTTGATTACAATACCGTCACCGTCAATCAGGTAGGTGGCAGGAATACTATTTACACCATAGAGGCCAGCCGCTGCATTTCTCCAGCCTTGAAGGTCGCTAACGTGGTTTTCCCAAACGAGACCATCTTTTTTAATGCCGTTTATCCAAGCGGCTTTATTCTGGTCAAGACTCACTGAGAATACAGTAAATCCATTACCGTTTTTAAAAGCCGCGTCTTTGTAAGCATTAAATGTACGGACCACATTGGGGTTTTCCATACGACATGGACGACACCAAGAAGCCCAGAAGTCTATTAAAACGACTTGACCTTTCAGATCACTTAGTTTACGAATATTGCCTTGCGGGTCTCGCATGGCTATATCCGGGGCTTTATCGCCGATCCCGACAGCTGCCATTTGATTGGCGGTTAAAACTACAGGGCGAGCTACTTCATAGTTGGCTTGAGATGCTGTGGTAATAACTCCTAGTGCTACGAGTACAGCCCCGGAGAATAATAATTTCATGATTTTCATAGGAAAAAACGTTTACAGGCGGACAATATCAGCACCTAAAGCTTGCAGACGGCCGTCAATATTCTGGTAACCGCGGTCGATTTGATTAATATTATGAATGGTAGATGTACCCTCTGCACTCAAGGCAGCGATAAGGAGACTGACCCCGGCGCGAATATCAGGCGAAGTCATAGTCGTAGCGCGTAAAGGAGATTGTTTATCTAAACCGATCACCGTCGCTCTATGCGGATCACAAAGGATGATTTGAGCGCCCATATCGATAAGTTTATCCGTAAAGAACAATCGGCTTTCGAACATTTTTTGATGAATCAGGACTGAACCTCTCGCTTGAGAGGCAGTCACTAGGATTATACTCAATAGATCGGGTGTGAATCCTGGCCAAGGCGCATCGGCAATGGTCATGATAGAGCCATCAATAAAACTTTCAATTTCGTAATGGTCATGCGACGGAATGAATAAATCATCACCGCGCAATTCTGTATGAATTCCTAATCGTCTAAAAACCGTCGGGATAATCCCAAGGTCTGGATAACTCACATCTTTGATCGTAATCTCAGACCCTGTCATTGCCGCCATACCAATCCAGGAGCCAATTTCAATCATATCTGGTAAAATTCGATGGGTGGTACCGCCCAACTCTGAAACCCCTTCAATATGAAGCATATTCGAGCCAATGCCATCGATTTTAGCACCCATGCGAACAAGCATTTTACAGAGTTGCTGTAAATACGGCTCACATGCTGCATTGTAAATAGTGGTCTTGCCCTTTGCCATCACAGCGGCCATCACAACGTTAGCCGTTCCGGTGACGGATGCTTCATCAAGAAGCATGTAGGTTCCTTTTAGTTGAGATGCATCGACACTATAGAAGGTGTCTTTGGCGTCGTATTTAAATTTAGCCCCCAATTTCTCAAAGCCTAGAAAGTGCGTATCAAGTCTTCGGCGGCCAATTTTATCACCACCCGGCTTTGGTATGAAGGCTTTTCCGAAGCGCGCTAAAAGAGGCCCTACGATCATTATGGAGCCACGTAAACTGGCACCTTTTTGTTTAAATGTCTCTGAGGTTAAGTAGTCTAGATTGACATTTTCTGCTTTGAATGTAAAGTCGCCTGGTCCGTTCTTTTTGACATACACTCCTAAATCTCCCAAGAGATCAATGAGTTTATTTACATCTACAATATCGGGGATGTTACTGATTCTAACCTCTTCTGGAGTGAGCAGTACAGCACAAAGAATTTGTAACGTTTCGTTTTTTGCTCCTTGCGGAGTAATGGCACCTTGTAATTTCTTGCCACCCGTAATTTTAAATGTCCCCATGTAGTTTTAGAATCTTCTTTTCTTCTTCTTGTTATTATTGTTTCCTTTTTTGCGAACGGCTGTTGTTTTACGCTCGGCGGGAGAAATATTGAATGATTTTGCATGTGGCAAATCAATACCTTCAGTTTTTAATTGCCCTTCAGATAGTTCACTGAGATCCGATAAAATCGTGGTATCAGCGACAGTGTCCTTGTTGAATTTCAGGTAATTGCGTTTCATCGCATACGCGATTCCGTAAATCAATGCCTCTTTTTCTTCACCATCCTCCATTTCAATGGCGTGCTTTACCATTGTTTTCACAACACCTCCGTAATGGCGGAATTTACGCGATTTCTGAGGGTACGGAACTTCATCAGGAAGACCTACGAAATTTTCAGCCGTAGGAATGTCATACGGACTTTCCACGTCCAATTGAAAATCTGACATTATGAACAGGTGATCCCACAATTTATGCGTGTAATCAGGTGCATCCCGAATTGCAGGATTGAGATTCCCAATAACATCGATAATGCTTTGTGCCACTTTATTACGGTGCTCTTTGTCTTCTATTGTAAGGCAATAGTCCACCATACGTTGCACGTTGCGCCCGTATTCAGGAATCTTTAATGTTGTACGATCTGTATTGTATTCCATGCTTTCAAATAAGTAAATTCTTTTGTTATACCGCCCGGACCTTTGCAAATTTTAGCAACAATCTTTTTTCACCCGCATTATCAAATGTAATGATGGCTTTTGCGTCGGCTCCCGCACCTTCGAGATCCTTAACCGTTCCGAGTCCAAACCTGCCATGTACCACACGCATGCCAACCTTTAGTTCTTCTGGCCTGAGGTTGTCACCACTTGCCTCAAAACTACCTCCGGAGGGGCTGACCTTTTTAAGCGCCTTCCCGCGCAGTGTTGGTTGCGCTGGTTTAACCCCGCTACCTGGTCCTAGCGCGCTTCTGCCAGTTTTTCCTTCCGATTTTTTAGAGCCCCAATTTTTATTGCTGCCTTTGTAAACCGTTTGTCCTTTTTGATTTCCTCCAAAACCACCTCCAAAGGCGCTGTCTAGGGCAGGTGAACTAAAGCTCGTAGGGGCAAACTCCGGTATATGGATATCTAAGTATTGCTCATCAATTTCATCTATAAATCGTGAAGGTTCGCAATCGATCAATTTGCCCCAGCGGTATCTGGTGTGCGCATATGTGATATGTGCACGTTTCTCTGCTCTGGTCAAAGCTACGTAGAATAAACGGCGCTCTTCTTCTAATTCACTCCTACTTCCCATACTCATCATGCTCGGGAATAAGTTTTCTTCCAATCCTACCATGTAGACGTATGGAAACTCTAGTCCTTTGGCTAGGTGTATGGTCATCATGCTCACCTTGGGCTGTCCATCGTCTACCTCATTGTCACGATCGGTCAATAACGCGACGTCAGATAAAAAATTCGAAAGTGAGGGGTCACCTTCAGCCAATTCCTTTTGCTGTTCGCTGAAATCTTTAATTCCATTGAGTAATTCTTGGACGTTCTCGTAGCGGGTCACACCCTCCGGCGTCTTGTCTTCCCCAAGGACTTTAATCAAGCCCACACTCTTCGCAACGTGTGCCACCGTATCGAAGGCATCGTTGGCTTTTGCGAATATTGCAAAGCTGTTAATTAGTGTTGTAAAATCTACAATTTTCTTTACGGCAGCAGTTCCGATCCCGCTACTGATGGTGCCTAACTTTTCGCAAGTTTCCCAAAGTGACCACTGCTGCTGTTCTGCGGCGACGGCAAGTTTTGCCAAAGTAGTAGCACCAATTCCGCGCGTCGGATAATTGATTACCCGCCTAAATGCTTCCTCATCTTTTGGATTAATCACAAGTCGCAAATAGGCCAGTACATCCTTTATTTCCTTGCGCTGGTAAAAGCTCAAGCCTCCGTATATCTTATAAGGTATATTCTTTTTTCTCAGAGCATCTTCAAAACTCCTACTCTGTGCATTTGTCCGGTATAAAATACAGAAATCATCATGCTTCGCGCCATCATTCATGGCCGTTTGCCAGATGTTGGTTGCTACATAATTACCCTCGTCAGAGTCTGAAATACTTTTGTGAACTACGATTTTATCGCCGCTGCTATTCTGCGTCCAGACATTTTTTTCGATCTGTTCTTTGTTCTTAGCGATGATGCTGTTTGCGGCTTGTACAATAGTGTTGGTTGAGCGATAGTTTTGCTCTAGTTTGAACAACTGCGTGTTGGGATAATCTTTTTGAAAATTTAAGATATTCCGAATGTTGGCGCCACGAAAGGCATATATAGATTGTGCATCATCACCAACGATACAAATATTTTCATATTTCGCTGCTAATGCCTTAACGATTAAGTATTGGCTGTGATTCGTATCCTGGTACTCATCCACTAAGATGTATTTGAACCTGTTTTGATACTTCGCTAAAACCTCTGGAAATTTGTAGAGCAGCTCGTTGGTTTTTAGCAGAAGATCATCGAAATCCATGGCTCCTGCTCTGAAACATCGCTCTGCGTAGGCTTGATAAATCTCCCCAAACATAGGCATCTTGGCTGCGCTATCTTGAGCTTGTAATTCGCCATTTTGAAAGTAAGCCTTCGGGGTTAATAGGTTGTTTTTGAGAGAGGAAATTCTTGAAGAAACGCTCTTGGCTTTATATATGTCCTTATCTAGTTGTTTTTCCTTGATTATAGTACTGATCAATTTTTTACTATCGTCAGCATCGTAAATGGTGAAATTTGTCGGGTAGCCCAAGCGTTCCGCTTCAATTCTTAGGATTTTTGCAAAAACACTATGGAATGTGCCCATCCATAAATTTTTCGATTCTCCGTCTCCGACAATCTTGCCAATACGCTCTTTCATCTCCCGAGCTGCCTTATTTGTAAATGTCAATGAGAGAATATTGAAAGCATCCACTCCTTTGTCCAATAAATAGGCAATTCTATAGGTCAGCACTCTGGTTTTACCTGAACCTGCACCGGCAATCACCATGACTGGGCCGTCAATTTTTTCTACAGCAACTCGCTGTGCGTCATTTAGTTCTTTGAGAAAATGTGCCAATTAGGGGAAACTTTACCGTTCGACAAGATGTACAAAGTTACACCTTATTAACGCCTTTACAACCTTTAAAATCCGACCATTTTAAACCGAGCTGCAGCCCTTTATTCGTCAATAATCACAAATAATTCAGAATGAGCCAATTATTTTATTCACACCCGGTTTGGATGTGGGAATATTTACCCTACATTTGCAGTCCCCAAAAAATGGGGTAACTGATTATTGGAATAAACTAGAAATCAAAAGGTACGTATGCCAACGATTCAACAGCTTGTAAGAAAAGGTCGCAAACAGATCAAACAAAAGAGTAAATCTGCTGCGCTGGATTCCTGCCCACAACGCAGGGGTGTATGTACTCGTGTCTACACAACGACGCCGAAAAAACCAAATTCGGCAATGCGTAAAGTGGCCAGGGTACGTCTTAGTAATGGAAACGAAGTGAACGCCTACATCGGCGGTGAAGGTCACAACCTACAAGAACACAGTATTGTACTGGTTCGCGGTGGTCGTGTTAAAGATCTCCCGGGTGTGCGTTACCACATTGTACGTGGTGCACTTGATACAGCGGGTGTAAGCGGAAGAACGCAGCGTCGTTCTAAGTATGGTGCGAAGAGACCGAAGAAATAAACTACTGTAGACTTTAAGAACTCATGAGAAAAGCAAGAGCTAAAAAACGTCCGTTACTTCCGGATCCAAAGTTTAACGATACGCTCGTAACACGTTTTGTAAACAACTTGATGTTAGACGGAAAGAAGTCTATCGCTTTCAACATCTTTTATGATGCAATTGATATTGTTTCTGAAAAGACTGAAGGAAATGGTTTAGAAACATGGAAAGAAGCGCTTAACAACGTAATGCCGCATGTAGAAGTGCGTAGTCGTCGCGTTGGTGGTGCCAACTTCCAGATCCCTATGCAGGTTCGCCCAGATCGTAAAGTCACTTTAGGAATGAAGTGGATGATTCTCGCAACGCGCAAGCGTAACGAGCGTTCAATGGCGCAGAAATTGGCCGCAGAAATTCTAGCAGCTTCGAAAGAAGAAGGAGCTGCAGTTAAGAAGCGTACAGAAGTGCACCGCATGGCGGAAGCGAACAAAGCGTTTTCACACTTTAGATTCTAATTGACACAATATCATGGCAAAAGGAAATAGAGATTTAACGTTCACTAGAAACATTGGTATTGCAGCGCACATTGATGCGGGTAAAACCACAACTACTGAACGTATTTTATATTACACCGGTGTTAGTCATAAAATCGGTGAGGTGCACGACGGTGCAGCTACAATGGACTGGATGGAGCAAGAGCAAGAGCGTGGTATCACGATCACCTCTGCTGCAACCCACTGTGAGTGGAATTACCGTGACCAGAAGTACGCAATCAACATTATAGATACACCAGGACACGTTGACTTTACGGTAGAGGTAGAGCGTTCGTTACGTGTATTGGATGGAGTGGTTGCTCTTTTTTCGGCAGTTGACGGTGTAGAACCACAATCTGAAACTGTTTGGCGTCAAGCGGATAAGTACCGCGTTCCTCGTTTAGGTTTTGTGAACAAAATGGACCGTCAAGGATCTGACTTCTTCATGGTTTGTAACCAAGTAAAAGAAATGCTTGGTGGTAATCCTGTAGCGCTTCAAGTTCCTATCGGAGACGAAATGGACTTTAAAGGAGTGGTCGACTTAATAAGTAAAGAAGCGATTGTTTGGAATGAAGAGGATAAAGGTATGTCTTACGAGACGATCGAAATCCCTGCTGAATTAATCGATGTCGTTAATGAAAAGCGTGGTGAGTTAATCGAAGCTGTTGCTGAATACGATGATACTTTAATGGAGAAGTTCTTCGAAGACGAAGACAGCATTACTGAAGATGAAATCATCGCAGCATTGCGTGCCGCCACTATCGATATGAGCATCATTCCTATGATGTGTGGTTCAGCTTTCAAAAATAAAGGTGTTCAGGCTATGCTCGATGCAGTGATGCGTTACTTGCCGTCGCCTTTGGATGTAGAGGCTATCGAAGGTACTAATCCGGATACAGGAAATCCAGATTTCCGTAAGCCTACGGTAAACGAGCCTTTTTCGGCACTTGCATTTAAGATTGCAACAGATCCATTCGTAGGTCGTTTGTGTTTCTTCCGTGTGTATTCAGGGGTATTAGATGCAGGTTCTTATGTCAAGAACACGCGTTCAGGAAAGAAAGAGCGTATATCTCGTATTTTCCAGATGCACTCGAACAAGCAACAACCGATCGACCAAATCACCGCTGGTGATATTGGTGCGGGTGTTGGTTTTAAGGACATACGTACTGGAGATACATTGTGTGATGAGAAATCACCAATTGTACTTGAATCGATGACTTTCCCTGAGCCAGTTATTGGTATCGCTGTGGAGCCGAAGTCAAAAGCGGACGTGGATAAGATGGGTACGGCTTTGGCCAAATTATCTGAAGAAGATCCAACTTTCCGTGTTCAAACTGACGAAGCTTCAGGCCAAACCATTATTTCGGGTATGGGTGAGCTCCATTTGGACATTCTTATTGATCGTATGCGCCGCGAATTCAAGGTTGAGGTAAACGTTGGTGAACCTCAGGTAGAGTACAAAGAAGCATTAACAGGATCGTGTAGTCACCGTGAGCAATACAAAAAGCAAACGGGTGGTCGTGGTAAGTTTGCGGACATCGTATTCGATATCTCACCTGTAGACGAAGATTTTGAAGGTGAAGGCCTACAATTCGAGAATAAAATCAAGGGTGGTAATGTTCCTAAAGAATTTATTCCATCGATTGAGAACGGTTTTAAAGCAGCTATGGTGAATGGTCCATTGGCGGGCTTTAAAGTAGATAGCTACAAAATTGTCCTTAAAGATGGTTCGTTCCACCCGGTGGATTCTGACCAATTGTCTTTCGAATTAGCGGCTAAAATTGGTTTCAAGGAAAGTGCTAAAAAAGCATCTCCGGTAATCATGGAGCCTATCATGAAAATGGAGGTTGTCACTCCGGAGGAATACATGGGTGATATCGTTGGTGATTTGAACCGCCGTCGTGGTCAGGTAAATGACATGTCTGATCGTAACAATGCGAAGGTCATCAAGGCAAATGTACCGTTGTCAGAAATGTTTGGTTACGTGACTACGTTGCGTACGCTGAGTTCAGGTCGTGCAGCTTCTACAATGGAGTTTTCGCACTATGCTGAAACGCCAAGCAATATCTCTGAGAAAGTAATTGAAGAAACAAAAGCTTAATAATAGACGATAATGAGTCAAAAAATTCGCATCAAGCTTAAGTCTTACGATCACAATTTGGTAGATAAGTCTGCTGAAAAGATTGTAAAGACCGTGAAGAGTACAGGCGCAGTTGTTAATGGACCTATTCCATTACCTACAAATAAGCGTATTTACACTGTGCTCCGCTCACCGCACGTAAATAAGAAATCACGCGAGCAGTTCCAACTAAGCAATTACAAGCGTTTGTTGGACATCTATTCATCTTCATCAAAAACCATTGATGCATTGATGAAGTTAGAGCTGCCTAGTGGTGTTGAAGTAGAAATCAAGGTCTAACAGTAGACTAAATTTAAATTCCAGAAGAGATGCCAGGATTAATTGGTAAAAAAGTCGGAATGACCAGCATTTTCAGCCCTGAGGGTAAGAACTTGCCATGTACTGTCCTAGAGGTAGGTCCATGTGTAGTTACTCAGGTGAAAACTGAAGATGTCGATGGTTACAATGCTATCCAACTCGGTTGGGGAGAGGCGAAAGAGAAAAACGTCTCTAAAGCATTGCAAGGACATGTGCAGAAAGCAAGCACCTCTGTTAAAAAGAAATTTGTTGAATTCACTGACTTCGAAGGTGAATTAGAACTAGGACAAGTCTTGACGGCTGACTTATTCGAAGAAGGCGACTACGTTGATGTAGCGGGTACTTCTAAGGGTAAAGGTTTTCAAGGTGTTGTGAAGCGTCACGGCTTCGCCGGTGTTGGTCAAGCGACGCACGGTCAACACAATCGTCTACGTGCACCAGGTTCTATTGGTGCGGGTTCGGATCCTTCGAGAGTATTCAAGGGCATGCGTATGGCTGGCCGTATGGGTGGCAAGCGTGCTAAGGTTCAGAACTTGGTTGTTCTTAAGGTGGATGCTGAAAAGAACTTGTTAGTAGTTAAGGGTTCTGTTCCAGGAGCTAAGAATTCAACTGTAATTATCGAGAAGTAATGGAATTGAAGGTATTAGACATAAACGGAAAGGAAACCAAGAAGAGCGTCAAGTTAGACGCGAAAATCTTTGGTATTGAGCCTAACGATCATAGCATTTATCTAGATGTAAAGCAGTTCCTAGCGAATGCTCGTCAGGGTACGCATAAATCTAAGGAACGTGCAGAGGTAAATCGCACAACGAAAAAGCACCACAAACAAAAAGGTACTGGTGGCGCACGTGCAGGTTCTTTAAAGTCTCCAATTCAGCGTGGTGGTGGTACGGTATTCGGCCCTCGTCCTCGTAACTATGGATTTAAATTGAACAAGAAGGTGAAGCAATTGGCTCGCAAATCTGCGTTGTCAATGAAAGCGAAGTCTGATAATTTGAAGGTTGTTGAGAACTTCACTTTCGAGGTGCCAAAGACGACGAGCTTCATCAATGTGATGGCTGCTTTGGGTTTAGACAAGAAAAAATCGTTATTCATCGTTGGTGACTACGATAAAAACCTATATTTGTCATCCCGCAATTTACAGGGGGTTAAAGTTGTAAACTCCTCAGAAATAAGTACTTACGATATAATGAACGCTTCAGAAGTGGTTTTATCAGAGGGTGCGGTTGAGAAAATTACAGCGATTTTAAGCTAAGAGAGCCATGAATATTTTGATTAAACCAATCATTACTGAAAAAGCAACAGCTCAGAGCGAAGACGAAAACGTCTATGCTTTTGAGGTGGTTCGAACTGCTAATAAGGTTGAGATAAAGAAAGCTGTAGAAGAGTTCTATGGCGTAAGTGTAGAAAGTGTTCGCACTGCTATTGTTCCTGCAAAATTCCAGACGAAGTATACTAAGGCTGGTTTAGTGAGAGGTCGTAAATCTGCCTATAAAAAGGCAATGGTTAAGGTAGCTGGTGGAGAGACCATCGATTTATACGGTAATATTTAATTACAATGGGTGTAAAGAAATTAAAACCAATTACTCCTGGACAGCGTTTTCGCGTAGTCAACGACTTTGAGCAAGTTACGGCAGCGAAACCTGAGAAGAGCCTTGTTAAAGGTAAGACCAAGAGTGGTGGACGAAACAATAGCGGGCGCATGACAATGCGTTACGTAGGTGGAGGACACAAGCAAAAAGTACGTACGGTAGATTTCAAACGCGAAAAGTTTGGTATCCCTGCAACTGTAAAAGCGATCGAATACGATCCGTTACGTTCAGCATATCTTATGTTGTTGGTATACGCGGATGGAGAGAAGCGTTACTCAGTAGCAGTAAACGGAGTCAAGGTTGGCGATAAATTAGTTAGCGGTAAGGGCAGTGCTCCTGAAGCGGGTAATGCATTGTTGTTGTCTGAAATCCCACTAGGTACTATTATATCAAACATTGAGATGCGTCCTGGACAGGGAGCAATCATTGCACGTTCTGCAGGTACTTTTGCGCAGCTTTTAGCTCGTGAGGGTAAATACGCGATTATTAAGATGCCTTCAGGTGAGACTCGTATGATTCTTACTTCGTGTATGGCAACAATCGGTACTGTAAGTAATTCTGAGCATATGCTTCAGGTCAGCGGTAAAGCGGGTCGTAGCAGATGGCAGGGACGTCGCCCACGAGTTCGTGGTGTTGTGATGAATCCAGTTGATCACCCAATGGGTGGTGGTGAAGGCCGCGCTTCTGGTGGTCACCCACGTTCGCGCAATGGTATTCCAGCGAAGGGTTACAAGACTCGTACGCCTAAGAAGGCTACGAATAAGTATATCATCGAACGTAGAAAGAAATAATCTGAAAGTATATGGCACGTTCGCTTAAAAAAGGACCTTACATCCACTACAAGTTAGAGAAGAAAGTACTCGCTAATGTGGAGAGCGGTAAAAACACAGTGATCAAAACTTGGTCACGTGCATCTATGATTTCACCAGATTTTGTAGGTCAGACTATTGGAGTTCATAACGGCAAAACATTCGTTCCCGTTTATGTAACGGAAAATATGGTAGGACACAAACTAGGTGAATTCTCTCCAACCCGCAACTTCCGTGGTCACGGAAAAAATAAGAAGTAATAAGAGATGGGAGCTAGAAAGAAACATGCAGCTGAAGCGCTCAAGGCAGCGAAGAAAGCTATTGCAATTGCTAAGCTTAATGATTGCCCAACTTCTCCTCGCAAAATGCGTTTGGTTGCAGACCAAATTCGTGGCGTAGAGGTTGAGAAGGCATTGGCCATCCTTAAGTACAGCCCTAAAGAGGCGTCGAATCGTTTAGAGAAATTGTTGTTGAGCGCTTTAGCGAACTGGCAAGCAAAGAACGAGGGATCAACTCTAGAGGATGCTGGTTTGATAGTTAAAGAGATTAGTGTTGATAGTGGTCGTATGCTCAAGCGTATTCAGGCTGCTCCACAAGGTCGTGCGCACCGCATTCGCAAGCGTAGCAACCATGTGACATTAATCGTTGGTAGTAAAGAATCTTAAAAAGGGAAGAATGGGACAAAAAACCAACCCTATTGGCAATAGATTAGGAATCATTCGTGGCTGGGATAGTCAGTGGTACGGTGGTCGTAACTATGGTGATAAAATCGCCGAGGATGCCAAGATTAGAAATTACATGTACGCTCGTCTTGCGAAAGCAAGTATCAGCCGTATCATCATTGAGCGCACATTGCGTTTGGTTACTGTAACAATTACGACGGCTCGCCCGGGTGTGATTATCGGTAAGGGTGGTCAGGAAGTTGATAAGCTCAAGGAAGAGTTGAAAAAGCTTACTGGTAAAGAAGTACAGATCAATATTTACGAGATTAAGCGTCCAGAATTAGATGCAAAACTTGTGGCAGATTCTATTGCTCGTCAGATTGAAGGTCGTGTTAGTCACCGTCGCGCAATCAAGATGGCAATATCTGCAGCAATGCGTATGGGTGCTGAAGGTATCAAAGTATTGATTTCAGGTCGTGTGAACGGAGCAGAAATGGCGCGTTCAGAAATGTATAAGGATGGTCGTACACCGCTAAGTACATTCCGTGCAGACATCGATTACCATTTAAGTGAAGCGCATACAACTTATGGCCGTTTAGGTATTAAGGTGTGGATCATGAAGGGTGAAGTTTATGGCAAGCGTGATTTAAGTAATCAATTAGGCTCTACCAAACCTGGTGGTCGTGGTGGTCGTTCTAAGCGTAATAACCGTAAATAACTTTTAGAGATGTTACAGCCAAAACGCACAAAACACAGAAAAGTCTTTAAAGGCAAAATGAAAGGCAACTCGCAGCGCGGTGCACAATTAGTATATGGCGCATACGGTTTAAAGTCTTTAGATTCAAAATGGATCACAGCACGTCAGATAGAAGCAGCTCGTATCGCTGCAACACGTTATATGAAGCGTGAGGGTCAGATGTGGATCCGTATTTTCCCGGACAAACCAATTACAAAGAAGCCTTTAGAGGTTCGTATGGGTAAGGGAAAAGGTGGTGTTGAATATTACGCTGCTGTTGTAAAACCAGGACGTATCATGTTCGAAATCGATGGGATTCCTTTCGATATCGCTCAGGAAGCTTTACGTCTTGCTGCACAGAAGCTGCCGGTTCGCACGAAGTTCGTAGTACGTAGAGATTTGCAAGAGTAAGAGTCATGAAGTACACAGAGATAAAAGAATTGGCTACTGCTGAATTGGCAGAGCGTTTGGCTGAGGAGAAGGCCAACTACATGAGCATGAAGCTGACACACAGCCTAAGCCCATTAGAAAACCCTATGCAAATTAAGGTTGCTAGAAAAAATATTGCTCGTTTGAGCACTGAATTGAGTACTCGCTCAACTGAAGAATAAGAGTATCATGGAAAACACAAGAAACTTGCGTAAAGAGCGTGTCGGCGTAGTAGCGAGCAACAAGATGGATAAGTCTGTTGTCGTTAAGGTTGAGCGCAAAGTAAAGCACCCGATGTACGGGAAGTTTGTAAAGTTTACGAGCAAATTTCATGCTCACGATGAAACAAACGACTGCAACATGGGTGATACTGTAAGAATTATGGAAACTCGTCCATTATCCAAGACTAAAAATTGGAGAGTGGTTGAAGTTATTGAAAGAGCTAAATAATCATGGTACAGACAGAATCAAGATTAAGAGTAGCTGATAACACAGGTGCCAAAGAAGTTTTGGTGATCCGTGTGTTAGGCGGAACGAAAAGACGCTATGCAAGCGTAGGTGACAAGATTGTTGTTACTGTGAAAGCTGCAACTCCTGCTGGAACAGTTAAGAAGGGTCAAGTATCAACTGCGGTAGTTGTGCGCGTAAAGAAAGAAGTGCGTCGTCCAGATGGATCTTACATCCGTTTTGATGACAATGCATGTGTATTATTAGATGCCGGTGGTGGAATGAAAGGAACTCGTGTATTTGGTCCTGTAGCTCGTGAGTTACGTGACAAGCAATACATGAAGATCGTTTCTCTTGCACCAGAGGTACTATAATCTTAACGACATAGATTAAGATGGCAAAGTTTAAAGTAAAAAAGGGAGATCAAGTGAAGGTTCTTGCCGGCGAAAGCAAAGGCAAAGAAGGCCGTATTGTACGAGTGATCCCTAAAATGAACCGCGTAGTTGTGGAAGGGCTTAACATGATTAAAAAGCACCAGAAACCAAGCGCGTCGAGTCCACAAGGTGGAATTGTCGAAATGGAAGCTCCAATTCACATTTCAAACGTAGCTCTTGTAGATCCTTCTACAAATGAGGTAACACGTGTTGGAAGAAAATTGGATGAAAACGGTAACCTAGTACGTTACGCTAAAAAATCCGGTGAGGTATTATCATAATGAATATGACACCTAGACTTAAAACTAAGTACAGCGAAGAGATCAGCGCTAAATTGGTAGAGGAATTCAACTACAGTAATGTAATGATGGTTCCTAAACTAGAGAAGATCGTAGTAAGCCAGGGTATTGGTGCAGCTGTAGCAGACAAGAAATTAGTAGATCAGGCAATCGTTGAAATGACCACAATCACAGGTCAGAAAGCGGTTCCTACGAAATCTAAGAAGGATGTGAGTAACTTCAAATTACGTAAAGGAATGCCAATTGGTGCTCGTGTTACGTTGAGAGGTGAGCGCATGTATGAATTCCTAGATCGTCTAATTAGTGCTTCATTGCCTCGTATCCGTGATTTCCGCGGTATTAAGGCATCAGGCTTTGATGGACGTGGTAACTACACTTTCGGTATTACAGAGCAAATCATTTTCCCTGAAATTGATATTGACAAGGTAAACCGCATATCAGGTATGGATATCACATTTGTAACCTCTGCATCTACCGATAAAGAAGCAAAGGCTTTGTTAACTGCATTTGGAATTCCATTCACAAAATAATTGAGCAATGGCTAAAGAATCAATGAAGGCCCGTGAGGTCAAACGTGCAAAACTAGCTGCTAAATACGCTGCAAAGCGTGAGGCATTGAAAGCTGCAGGCGATTACGAAGGATTACAGAAGCTTCCTAAGAATGCTTCTCCGGTTCGCGGTAGAAACCGTTGTAAACTGACAGGTCGTCCACGTGGTTATATGCGTCAATTCGGCCTCTCACGTGTAACATTCCGTGAAATGGCTAACCAGGGTTTGATCCCAGGTGTGAAGAAAGCTAGCTGGTAATTTTAGATTAAACAGAATTATGAATACAGATCCAATTGCAGATTTCCTAACACGAATTCGTAACGGCCAAACGGCTGGAATGCGTGTAGTAGAAATCCCTTCGAGCAAAACTAAAGTTGCTATTGCTACGATTTTAAAAGATCAAGGTTATATCCATGACTTTAAGGTAGAAGAAGTAGCTCCTCAAAATGTTTTGAAGGTTGCTTTGAAATATGATAGACTAACTAAGATTCCAGCAATTCGTGAGATCAAGCGAATTTCAAAGCCAGGTCTTCGTCAGTACACAGGAAGTGAAACACTCCCGCGTGTTAAGAACGGACTGGGTATTGCCGTAGTTAGTACATCGAAAGGTTTAATGACTGACAAGCAAGCTCGCAAAGAGAATATCGGTGGCGAGGTTTTGTGTACCGTTAGTTAATATTTAATATTATGTCAAGAATAGGTCAAGCCCCAATTGCCGTGCCTACAGGAGTTGACGTTTCAATCAATGGGAACGTTGTTACTGTAAAAGGTAAGTTGGGTGAACTCACTCAGGAATTGAGCAGTGGTATCACTGTATCAATAGATGATAGCATCATCACTGTGCAGCGTCCTTCTGAATCGAAGGAGCACAAAGCAAAACACGGTCTATACCGTGCGCTTATCAATAATATGGTTCTAGGAGTAAGCACAGGTTGGACGCATTCACTAGAGTTAGTGGGTGTAGGTTACCGCGCTTCTAATCAAGGACAACATTTAGATTTGTCTTTAGGTTATTCTCACAATTTCCTGATCAACATACCTTCAGATGTTAAGGTTGAGACAACCATGGAAAAGGGTAAGAATCCATTAATCAAATTGACGTCTCACGACAAGCAATTGGTTGGTGCAGTTACAGCGAAAATCCGTTCGTTGCGTAAACCGGAACCTTACAAAGGAAAAGGTGTCAAATTTGTGGGTGAACAAATCCGCAGAAAAGCAGGTAAGTCTGCAGCTAAATAATAGATAGAAATGGCATTAACTAAATCAGAAAGAAGACTTCGCATCCGCAGAAGAATTCGTAAAGTCGTTACAGGTACAGCTCAGAAGCCACGTTTGTCGGTTTTTAGAAGTAATAAAGAAATTTACGCGCAATTAATTGACGATGTAAATCAAGTGACCCTAATGTCTTTCTCTTCTCGTAACAAAGAGTTGGAAGGTGCGACAGGTACTAAGAGTGATAAAAGTTTCCAGGTAGGTGAAGGCTTAGCCAAACTTGCAATGGATAATGGTATAACTGAAGTTTGTTTCGATCGCGGTGGTTACCTCTACCATGGTCGTGTTAAACAATTGGCAGAAGGCGCTCGTAAAGGCGGCTTGAAATTCTAAAATGGCGAATACAATGCATAACGCACGTAAAGTAAAGCCTACGGGTATTGAATTGGTAGACCGCTTGGTTGCGGTAAACCGTGTAACTAAAGTTAACAAAGGGGGGCGTACATTCAGCTTTTCTGCCATCGTAGTCGTTGGTGATGAAAATGGTACTGCCGGCTTTGGAAGTGGTAAGTCTAAAGAAGTAAGTGAGTCTATAGCAAAAGCTGTTGAAGATGCTAAGAAGAACTTATTCCGTATTCCTTTGGTAAAAGGGACTATTCCACACGAAGAGAATGGCAAATTCGCTGGTTCGCGTGTATTCTTGCGTCCTGCTTCAAGCGGTACCGGAGTTATCGCTGGTGGTGCGATGCGTGCTGTACTAGAGAGTGTTGGTGTTCATGATGTACTTGCTAAGAGTAAAGGATCTTCTAATCCACAAAACGTAGTGAAAGCAACATTTGATGCTTTATTGAAATTGCGTGATGTGAAAGAGATCGCGAGAACTCGTGGTATCTCTGTGGACAAAGTTTTTAACGGATAATTCCCCAGAGGAAATGGCAAAAATTAAGATTACCCAAAAACGCAGCGTCATAGGACGTACTGCTCGCCAGAAAGCAACTATGGATGCTTTAGGCTTGCGTAAAATGAATGCATCAGTAGAAGTTGAAGCGACAGCACAAGTTCTAGGTATGGTGCGCAAGGTGAGTCACCTTGTTGAAGTAGTAGAACTTTAATTAAATAGATAATAATGGATTTATCAAATCTCAAACCTGCGGAGGGTGCAACCCACAGCCGTAAGCGAGTAGGTCGAGGTGAAGGCTCCGGACACGGAGGTACCTCTACGCGCGGACACAAGGGTGCGCAATCGCGTTCAGGTTACAGCCGTAAAATCGGTTTCGAAGGTGGTCAAATGCCACTTCAACGTCGTGTACCAAAGTTCGGATTCACTAATCCAAACCGTGTGGAATACAAGGGATTGAATTTGGATACGCTCCAGGCTCTTGTTGAAGCAAAGAAGCTAACAACTACCATAACTGTTGCTGATTTAGTGAATAATGGTCTTGTTGGTAAGAAAGAGTTGGTGAAAGTCTTAGGGCGTGGTGAAGTGACCATGAAGTTAGACATCACAGCTCATGCATTTAGTAAATCTGCGATCGCTGCTCTTGAAGCAAACGGTGGTACGGCAACTACTTTGTAATTAGATGAAACGTTTTATAGAAACCATAAAAAATATCTGGGCAATCTCAGAGCTTAAGGATAAAATCCTTACTACTCTTGGGTTACTATTGATATATAGAATTGGTTCTACGGTTCTTCTTCCTGGTGTTGATCCTGAAAGTTTAACGCAACTACAAGCACAAACCTCTGAAGGTTTGTTGGGTGTATTAAACGCGTTTACTGGTGGTGCGTTCTCACGCGCTTCAGTTATGGCTTTGGGTATTATGCCTTACATCTCTGCGTCCATTATTATTCAGTTAATGGGTATGGCAGTTCCTGCTGTACAGAAGATGCAGAAAGATGGGGAGAGTGGTCGCCGTAAGTTGAATCAAATAACTCGTTATTTAACGATCCTTATTGCTGGTGTTCAGGCTCCGTCTTATTTGGCCAACCTTAGTGCTCAAGGAGTTTCTTTAACCTTGGATCCAGGTACATTTTGGTTCCTTGCATGGGTTACCTTAACGACGGGTACTATTTTCGCGATGTGGTTGGGAGAACGTATTACCGATAAAGGAATTGGTAATGGTATTTCTCTCCTCATAATGGTAGGTATCATTGCTACTTTGCCTCAGGCATTTCTCCAAGAGATGTTGAGTCAGGTAGGTCAAGGTGCTGGATGGGTAGCATTTATCATTGAGCTATTCGCGTTGTTTGTGATAACAATGTTTGCAATCGCTTTGACACAAGCCGTTCGCCAGATTCCAGTTCAGTATGCGAAGCAAGCTGCTGGAGGCCGTGCGGCAACAACGCCATCTGCTCGTCAGTACTTGCCTCTAAAGGTCAACGCTGCAGGTGTCATGCCAATCATCTTTGCGCAAGCAATCATGTTCATTCCTATTACTGTCCTTCAGTATAGTGGAGCTGAGGGAGATAGTGTTAGTTGGTTGATAACGGTATTTGGTAATATCCAAGGCTTGTGGTACAATGTAGCTTTCGCTGTATTGATTATTGTCTTTACGTATTTCTATACAGCAATTCAAGTAAATACAAACTCCATCGCGGATGATTTGAAGCGTAATGGAGGATTTGTTCCAGGTATTAAACCTGGTGCTCCAACTGCTGAATTTTTAGATACTGTATTAAGTAGAATTACTTTCCCAGGTTCTTTGTTGCTCGCTTTAGTAGCAATCCTGCCAGCAGTTGCAATGACTGTAGGTTTGAATACGCAATGGGCTTACTTCTACGGAGGTACTTCATTGCTCATTACAGTGGGTGTTATTCTAGATACATTACAGCAGATCGAGAGCTATTTATTGAATAGACATTACGACGGCTTAATGAAGACAGGAAAGTTGAGAGGTAGAAACACACAAAGCACGTTTAGTTAATATGGCGAAGCAAAGCGCAATAGAGCAAGACGGAACAGTAACAGAGGCATTGTCAAATGCAATGTTTCGTGTGGAGTTGGAAAATGGTCACGTAGTGACAGCGCATATCTCAGGTAAAATGAGAATGCACTACATCAAACTACTACCGGGTGATAAAGTAAAACTAGAAATGAGCCCATACGATTTGTCAAAGGCTCGTATAACGTACAGATACTAGAGAAATGAAAGTAAGAGCATCAGTAAAAAAGCGTAGCGTGGATTGTAAGATCGTTCGCCGTAAAGGACGCTTATATGTAATTAACAAGAAGAACCCCAAGTTCAAGCAACGTCAGGGTTAACCAATAATAGAAGAAAAAGACTATGGCAAGGATTGCAGGTGTAGACTTACCCAGAACCAAACGTGGTGTTATTGGCCTGACTTATATCTACGGAGTTGGCTTAAGCCGCTCTCAAGAGATTTTGGACAAGGCAGGTGTAAGTGAAGATGTAAAAGTTCAGGATTGGACGGATGAGCAGTTAACTGCTATTCGTGGTGTAATCGCTGACGAGTACAGAGTAGAAGGTGAATTGCGTTCAGAGGTTCAGTTGAACATCAAGCGTATGATGGACATCGGTTGTAACCGTGGTATCCGTCACCGTTTGGGGCTTCCACTTCGTGGACAGCGTACAAAGAACAATTCGCGTACTAGAAAGGGTAAGAGAAAAACGGTTGCTAACAAGAAGAAAGCGACTAAATAATAGTTAGTTATGGCTAAGAAACAGACTAAACAGACTAAGAAGCGTAAAGTGCGTATCGACGCTGTCGGTGAAGCGCACATTGGATCTTCTTTTAACAACATCATTATCTCGTTGACGAACAATCAAGGGCAAGTAATCTCTTGGTCGTCTGCGGGTAAGATGGGCTTCCGCGGTTCAAAAAAGAACACTCCCTATGCTGCTCAGATGGCAGCAGAAGATTGTGGTCGTGTAGCATTGGAAGCGGGACTTAAAAAAGTGAAGGCTTACGTCAAAGGTCCAGGTAATGGACGTGAGAGTGCGATTCGTTCGCTCCACAACCTAGGAATAGAGGTTATCGAAATTATCGATATCACTCCAACTCCTCATAACGGTTGTCGTGCACCTAAGAAACGTCGCGTTTAATAAATAGAGAAGAAAAGTATTATGGCAAGATATAGAGGACCAAAAACAAAGATCGCTCGCCGTATGGGTGAGCCAATCTTTGGCCCAGATAGCTCTTTCGAAAAGCGTAAGTACCCTCCGGGTCAGCACGGGAATACCCGTCGTCGCGGAAAGAAAAGCGAATATTCAGTACAGCTACAAGAAAAGCAAAAAGCGAAATACACCTACGGTATATTGGAGCGTCAATTTGCTCGTATGTTTGACAAAGCGTCACGTAGTAAAGGCAAAACAGGTGATGTATTGCTTCAATTATGCGAGAGTCGCTTAGACAACGTAGTATTCCGCTTAGGATTAGGTAAAACTCGCGATGGCGCCCGTCAGCTCGTAGGTCACCGTCACGTTACAGTGAACGGCCAGATCGTTAACATTCCATCAATGAATGTTACTCCAGGCGATGTGATTGGAGTCCGTGAGAAGTCAAAGTCTTTGGTAGTAATTGCTGAGGCATTAGCTAGCCGTGGAACTGAGTACCCATGGTTAGAATGGAATGATAGTAAAATGGAAGGTACCTTCTTAAGTGTACCTTCACGCGATGCAATCCCTGAGAATATCAAGGAGCAACTCATCGTCGAATTGTACTCTAAATAATAATCACCTTATACTCTCTTATATGGCTATCCTTAATTTCCAGAAGCCCGAAAAAGTAATAATGAACGCCTCCACTGACTTTAGTGGTCAGTTTGAGTTTAGACCTTTGGAGCCTGGTTACGGTCTTACCGTCGGTAATGCACTTCGCAGAGTTTTGCTTTCCGGTCTTGAAGGTTTTGCCTTGACTTCATTGAGAATTGAAGGTGTTGACCATGAGTTCACCACCATTCAAGGTGTTGTTGAAGATGTTACTGAGATCGTCCTAAACTTAAAACAAGTACGTTTTAAGCAGCAGATTGAAGCTCAGGATACTGAAACAGTGAAGTTCACAATCAGCGGTAAAGAACAGTTAGTTGCTGGCGATTTTGCATCGCACATCAGTGCTTTCCAAGTATTGAACCCAGACCACGTTATCTGTAACATGGACCCAAGCGTTAGCTTGACCATGGAAATGGTAATTGAGAAGGGACGCGGATATGTTGGTGCTGAAATGAACAAGAAGGCGGACGCTCCAATAGGAACAATTGCTTTGGACAGCATTTACACACCGATCAAGAACGTTAAGTATTCAGTAGAAAACTACCGCGTTGAGCAAAAGACCGATTACGAAAAATTGGTTTTTGAGATCGATACAGACGGTTCAATTCATCCAAAAGACGCACTGACAGAAGCGGCGAAAATTCTAATTCACCACTTCATGTTGTTCAGTGATGAGCGTATCAGCTTAGAAGATGAGGAGTCTTCAGAGACTGAGAGCTACGATGAAGAAGCATTACACATGCGTCAGTTGCTTAAGACTAAGTTGCACGATATGGACTTGAGTGTTCGTGCTTTGAACTGTTTGAAGGCAGCAGAGGTAGATACATTGGGCGATTTAGTGACATTCTCTAAATCAGATTTAATGAAATTCCGCAACTTCGGTAAGAAGTCTCTTACTGAGCTAGAGGAGTTAGTTGAAAGTAAAAACTTGAGCTTTGGGATGGATATCTCAAAATATAAGCTCGATAAAGAATAAGCATGAGACACGGTAAAAAATTTAACCACCTCGGTAGAAAAACTGCGCACAGAAAAGCGATGTTGAGTAATATGGCTGGCTCATTAATCGAGCACAAGCGTGTAATGACAACAGTTCAAAAAGCAAAGGCTTTGCGTAAGGTAATTGAGCCTTTAGTGACTCGTTCAAAAGAGAATACTACGCACAATCGTCGTATCGCTTTTGCTGTATTACGTCAGAAAGAAGTTGTAACTGAATTATTCAATGTAGTGGGTCCTAAGGTCGGTGATCGTCCAGGTGGATATACTCGTATCATCAAAACAGGAAACCGCCAAGGTGATAATGCTGAGATGTGTATGATTGAATTGGTGGACTTCAATGACATGTACGGGAAAGACGAGAAGAAGAAGACTACTCGTCGTAGCCGTCGTGCGAAAACTGAAACTGCGCCTGTAGTTGAGGAAGCGGCACCAGTAGCTGAAGCACCTGCAGCAGTAGAAGAATCAAAAGAAGAATCTGCTGAATAACAAAGAATTAATGCACCAAATCGGTCATTGTTAAGTAATTTCGAGGGGAAATTAGGTGCACGCCTGGTTTCCCCTTTTTTTTGAAGATAGCAACTCATGAAAGAATCAAACAAAAAAGCTGTTTTACTACTAGAAGATGGTGCAGTGTTTTACGGAACATCAACTGGTTTGGACGGCACTGCCTACGGAGAAATATGTTTTAATACTGGTATGACAGGGTATCAAGAGATCTTTACGGATCCTTCTTACTTCGGTCAGCTAATGGTAATGGCAACTTCCCACATCGGGAATTACGGTGTGAAGGATACGGAGGTTGAGAGCAAGCATATTCAGATTGCTGGTTTAGTGACCAAAAACTTCAGTGAGGTTGCGTCCAGAACCGGTAAGACAGACAGCTTGTATGGTTACTTCGAAAAAGAAGGTAAAGTAGCGATTAGAGATATCGATACTCGTGCGCTTGTCCGTCACATTCGCGATTCCGGAGCAATGAATGCTGTTATTTCTACAGAGATTCATGACATTCAAGCCTTGAAAGAAGAGTTAACGAAGTGCCCTTCCATGGAGGGTTTGGCTTTAGCACCTACGGTAAGTTGTACAGAGGCTTATGAGGTAGGTCCTACAGATTCGACTATAAAAATCGCTGCTTTAGATTTAGGTATTAAAGAGAACATTATTCGTTGCATGACAGAAAGGGATGCACGAGTAAAAGTATTTCCTTGGAACACAAGTACTGAAGAGATGCTGGAATGGGCTCCGAGCGGATTGTTTTATTCAAACGGCCCTGGTGATCCTGCTGCATCTCCAGAGGTTGTAGCAGAAGTTGCTAAGGGAATCGGTTCTGGTTTACCTGTGTTTGGAATCTGTTTAGGGCATCAAATGATTGCATTAGCGAGTGGATTGTCAACCTTTAAAATGCACAATGGACACCGTGGGATAAATCATCCGGTGAAGAACATTGAGACCGGTAAAGGCGAAATCACATCGCAGAATCATGGCTTCGTTGTAAATATGGAGGATGTTGAAAAAGCTGAAAACGTCGCTTTGACGCACATTCACTTGAATGATCAAACCGTTGCGGGAATTAAGCGCACGGATGCGAATTGTTTCTCTGTACAATTCCACCCTGAGGCCAGCCCAGGTCCACATGACAGTAGATATTTATTTGACGATTTCATAGAACGTATAAAGAACCACTAGTCCGCAAGGAACAAGAACTAACACTCTAAAAAGAAACAATATGTCTGTTATTACGCATATTCATGCAAGACAAATTTTGGATTCACGTGGTAATCCAACGGTTGAAGTTGATGTAATTACATCGACCGGTGCAATGGGAAGAGCTGCGGTGCCCTCTGGTGCATCGACGGGGATTCACGAAGCAGTAGAATTACGCGATGAAGATGCTAGCGTATACATGGGTAAAGGTGTATTACAAGCCGTTCAAAATGTAAATGATATCATAGCACCAGAATTGGAAGGTGAGATCGTTACCGAGCAAGCGGAGATTGATCAGATAATGATTGATTTAGACGGAACAGAGAACAAAGGAAAGCTAGGAGCGAATGCAATCTTAGCTGTTTCTTTAGCAGTTGCAAAGGCAGCAGCAGAAAGTACAGGCCAGTCCTTGTACCGCTACATTGGTGGTGTTAACGCAAGAACGTTACCCGTTCCGATGATGAACATCTTAAACGGCGGTTCACACGCGGACAATTCAATTGACTTTCAAGAGTTCATGGTAATGCCTTTCGGTGCTGAATCATTCAGTCAAGCATTACGTATGGGTACTGAGGTATTCCATAATTTAAAGAAAGTACTAAAGAGTAAAGGTTACTCAACGAACGTAGGTGATGAAGGTGGTTTTGCGCCGTCAATTGGCTCAAACGAAGAGGCACTCGAAATTATTTTAGAAAGTATTGAGAAAGCAGGTTACAAGCCAGGTCAGGATATCTGGATTGCAATGGATGCTGCGGCTTCTGAATTTTACAATGAAGAAAAAGGCACCTACGTATTCCACAAGAGTGACGGTCGTGAACTAACTTCTGATGAGATGGTCGATTACTGGGCAAACTGGATTGAAAAATATCCGATTGCGTCAATCGAAGACGGCCTTCATGAAGACGATTGGGCTGGATGGGCTAAACTTCACTCGAAGATTGGAGATAAGGTTCAATTAGTAGGTGACGATCTTTTTGTAACCAACGAGAAGCGCGTTGCACGCGGTGTCGAAGAAGGGAGTGCGAATTCGGTTTTGATTAAAGTAAACCAAATTGGTACCCTTACAGAGACCATCAATACTGTAACGCTCGCAAACCGTCATATGATGACCGCAGTAATGTCGCATAGATCGGGTGAGACAGAAGATTCAACAATCGCAGACTTAGCCGTAGCTTTGAATACGGGTCAGATTAAAACGGGTTCTGCATCTCGTTCAGACCGTATGGCGAAATACAATCAACTATTGAGAATTGAAGAAGAGCTCGGAGAAAATGCAGTTTTTCCAGGTAAAAACTTCCGATTCATCAGCTAATAATACAGGAAAACCTATCTATCATGGAAAAAATTAAAGAACAGTTCAGAGACATCTTTCCGGACATCGTAGCCGATACCAAGGCTTTTCTAAAAGCCAATGGCGATAAAACTATCGGCGAGATAAAGGTAAGTCAGCTCTACGGCGGTATGCGCGGTATGCCTGCGCTCATTTGCGAGACTTCGAAATTGGATCCTGATGAAGGTATTCGCTTCCGTGGCTTTAGTATTCCAGAACTTCAAGAGAAACTTCCTAAGTATCCTGGTGGCGAACAGCCTTTACCAGAAGGATTGTTTCATTTAATGTTAATGAATGAAGTTCCTACTGAGGCAGAAGCACGCCGCTTGAGTAACAACTGGGTACGTCGTAATAACGTTCCGGTTCATGTGTTCAAGGCTATTGACGCACTTCCAACCCGCACTCACCCGATGACACAGTTTACTGTAGCTATTATGGCAATGCGTACGGAAAGTGAATTTGCAAAGGCATACAGTCGCGGTGTACACAAAAGCGAATACTGGGATGCGACTTACGAAGATTCAATGAATCTCATTGCTCGTTTACCACGTGTTGCTGCATACATCTACCGTCGTATGTACCATAACGATCAGCATATTGAACCAGATCCGAGCTTAGACTGGTCGGGTAACTTCGCACACATGCTGGGCTTCGATAACGATGAGTTCAAAGAATTGATGCGTTTGTACATGACGATTCACGCCGATCACGAAGGTGGAAATGTGAGTGCGCATACAGTTCATTTGGTAGGGTCTGCGTTGAGTGATGCATATTTGAGTTTTGCTGCCGGTATGAATGGTCTAGCGGGACCATTGCATGGTCTTGCGAATCAAGAGGTGATTCGTTGGATTAATAATATGCGTCAGGAATTGGGCGGCGGTTTGCCAACAAAAGAGCAGATTGCGAGCTATTGTAAGAAAACGCTGGCAGACGGTAAGGTTATTCCAGGTTTTGGTCATGCGGTATTACGGAAGACCGATCCACGTTACACTGCGCAGCGTGAGTTTGCACAAGCTAAAATGCCAAATTCGGAATTGTTTAAAATTGTCAGCATGATCTATGAGGTGGTGCCGGATATTTTAAGTGCGACTGGTAAAGTCAAGAATCCTTGGCCGAATGTCGATGCGCACAGTGGTCAATTACTCACTCATTACGGCTTGGTAGAATATGAGTTCTACACCGTCTTGTTTGGTGTAGCACGTTCGCTAGGAACGTTATCAAATTTGATTTGGGACCGTGCAATGGGAATGCCTATTGAACGTCCAGGATCTACTACTACGGACTTGCTGAAAGAAAAATTGAAGTAATTCCATTGAAAGAAAAATTAAAGGCCTCGGAAAAATTGTTTTCCGAGGCCTTTTTGTTGATTTACAGTGGTGTTGTGTGTTATTAGTTGTTATATTTGCACCCCTTTTCGGACATGAAGCATACAACCGTGAAGGAATACTAAAAACGACAACCACTCTTAGGGTTAATGGGAACTGTGTGCAAACTCTGAGATACAAGTAAATCTCTCATGTCAGAAGAGAATAAAGTACCTGCAGAAGAGGTACAACAAGAGACTCCAGCTCAGGAGGCTCCGAAAACAGAAGAAACCGTAGAAGAAACACCTGTTGCAGCTGCAACTGAAGAAGTTGCTGAGGAAGTAGTTCCTGAAGCTCCTGCTGCAGCCGCAACTGAAGAAGTTACAGAGGAAGCAGTTCCTGAAGCTCCTGCTGCAGCCGCAACTGAAGAAGTTGCTGAGGAAGTAGTTCCTGAAGCTCCTGCATTTAGTTGGGACGACGTAGAAGGCGGTGCTGTTACAGACAGCGGCGAACGTCAAGCGTTGGTTGATCTATATGCAGAAACACTAGGTTCTTCGGTTGAACACCAGGTCGTTGAAGGTAAGGTTACCGTAAAGACAGACCGTGAAGTAATTATCGATATCAACTCTAAGAGTGAAGGTGTAGTGAGCTTAAATGAGTTCCGTTACAACCCAGAATTAGCAGTAGGCGATACAGTAGAAGTATTGGTTGATCGTCAAGAAGACAAAAACGGTCAGTTGGTATTATCACACAGAAAAGCACGTTCGATCAAAGCTTGGGACCGTGTTAACGAAGCGCATGACAACGATGAAATCGTTAAAGGTTACGTTAAGGCACGTACGAAAGGTGGTATGATCGTAGATGTATTCGGTTTAGAGGCATTCTTGCCAGGATCACAAATTGACGTTAAGCCAATCCGTGATTACGACCAGTACGTTGATAAAACAATGGAATTCAAAGTGGTTAAAATCAACCACGAATTCAAAAATGTTGTTGTTTCTCACAAAGCACTTATCGAAGCGGATCTTGAAGAACAGAAAAAAGAGATCATCGGTAAATTGGAGAAAGGACAAGTTCTTGAAGGTACCGTTAAGAACATTACTTCGTACGGTGTATTCATCGACTTGGGCGGTGTAGATGGTTTAGTTCACATCACTGATTTGAGCTGGAGCCGTATCAACCACCCTTCTGAAGTTGTAGAATTGGATCAAAAAATTAACGTAGTAATCCTTGATTTCGATGAAGGTAAAACACGTATCCAATTAGGTCTCAAGCAACTTGAGAAGCACCCATGGGATGCCCTAGACGAAAACCTAAGCGTTGGTGACAAGGTGAAAGGTAAAGTAGTTGTATTGGCAGATTATGGTGCATTCGTTGAGATTCTTCCAGGAGTTGAAGGTTTGATTCACGTTAGTGAAATGAGCTGGTCAGCACACTTACGTAGTGCTGGTGATTTCATGAAAGTTGGTGATGAAGTAGAAACTGAAGTATTGACATTAGACCGTGAAGATCGTAAGATGAGCTTAGGTATTAAGCAATTGACTACTGATCCATGGACTGATATTACTACAAAATACCCGCAAGGCTCTAAGCACGAGGGTATGGTACGTAACTTCACGAACTTCGGTATTTTCTTAGAGCTGGAAGAAGGAATTGATGGTTTGATCCACATTTCTGATTTGAGCTGGACGAAGAAAATCAAGCATCCTTCAGAGTTTACAACTATTGGCGCTAAGCTAGAGGTAGTAGTTCTAGATATCGATGCAGATAACCGTCGTTTGAGTCTAGGCCACAAACAAGTTGAGTCTAATCCGTGGGATGCATATACTGATGTATTCGCCGTAGGTAAGACTGTAACGGGTACCATGATTAATTCTGGTGACAAAGGCGGTGATGTTAAGTTTGACGCTTACGATGGCGTTGAAGCGTATTGTCCTGCACGTCACATCACAAAGGAAGATGGTGCGAAGCTTGAAAAAGGCGAAACTGCTGAATTCAAAGTAATCGAATTCAATAAGGACAACCGCCGTATTGTTGTATCTCACGTAGGTACATACAAGGAGGTTGAAATGAAGAAAGGCCGTAGTGGCGGAGGTGGTAACAAAGGCGGCAACGTTTCTGTACCTAACCAAAACGTAGAGCGTTCAACCATGGGCGATCTAGATGCTTTAGCAGCTTTGAAAGAGCAAATGGATAACGATAACAAGTAGATCTTGTTTGAGAGTCTTAATAAAGTCCTCGAGCCTTTGGGTTCGGGGACTTTTTTTATGGGTGCTATTGTGATGCGGTAGAAGAGCCCTAAATTCGGAATATGAGAATAGGAGAAATAATAAACGCTTTAGAAGAGTGGGCGCCCCCGGGACTCCAGGAATCTTACGATAACAGTGGACTCATTGTTGGATCGTTGGACTGGGAAACCACTGGCGTTCTAGTAGCATTGGATTGTCTGGAATCGGTTTTGGATGAGGCCATAGAAAAAAAGGTTCAGTGCATTATTGCACATCATCCCATTGTTTTCAGTGGATTAAAACGCTTCAATGGTCGTACTTATGTTGAACGCGTTATTATGAAAGCCATAAAACACAATATCGCGATCTATGCGATTCACACAAATTTAGATAATGTATTGTGGGGTGTAAATGCTAAAATCATGTCTTTGCTGGGTGTTTCAGATCATAAAGTGCTTAGCCCTATGGCTGATACGCTTGATAAATTTCAGGTGTATGTTCCCAAGGCGGCACGAAATGAGGTCGCTGAGGCAGTATTTGCAGCCGGTGGTGGAAAGGTAAGTGCTTATGAAGAGTGTAGCTTTACAACTAATGGTAAGGGAACATTCAAGCCAACAAAGGGCACAAATCCAGTTGTTGGTGAAATAGGTATTCGAGAAGAGGTTGATGAGGTAAAATTGGAATTTATTGTGCCCAATTTTGCGAAATCGGCCGTGGAGCACGCGGCACGCGCTAGCCATCCATACGAAGAGATGGCCTATGAGTGGTTAAACATCGCGAATAAGGCAACCGACTATGGTGCTGGAGCGCATGGGGAATTACCGGAAGCAATGCCGTTTGAGGCCTTTTTAGAACACGTAAAAACAACGTTTGGGACGACCATTCGATATACAAAACCTATTGCAGATAAAGTTCGTACCGTCGCTGTTTGCGGGGGATCCGGAAGTTTTTTGCTTGGTGCGGCAAAGTCCGTCAAGGCGGATGTGTTTATTACCGCCGATTACAAATATCATCAATTCTTTGATGCGGATGCTGCGATAACAATAATGGATGTTGGACATTTTGAAAGTGAGCAGTTTACAATCGGTCTAATTGCTGAGTTCATTGAGAAAAAATTCCCTAAATTTGCCGTCCTCACAACAGAGGTCAACACAAATCCTATTCAGTACTATTAGTATGGCTAAGAAGGCAAAAGAGATCAGCGTAGAAGACAAGCTAAGAGCACTTTACGATCTGCAGATCATTGATCGTCGTATCGACGAGATTCGCGCAATGCGCGGAGAACTCCCATTGGAGGTAGAAGATTTGGAAAGTGAAGTAGCAGGTTTAGAGACTCGTATGGAGAAAGTAAACAACGAGGTTGCAGATCTAGAACAAGATATCAAGGACAAATTACTCTTAATCAAAGAGAGCGAGGAGAAAATGGCGAAATACGCCAAGGATCAGGAGCAAGTTCGCAATAATCGTGAGTTTGAAGCCATCGCTAAAGAGATTGAGTACCAGGAGTTGGAAATCCAATTAGCTGAAAAGCGCATTAAGGAATTCAACGCACGTATCGATTCAAAGAAAGAGGTGAATGCAGAGGCGGGAGAGCGTCTTGCAGAGCGTAAGCAACACCTTGATCACAAAGTAGCGGAATTGGACAGTATTATGTCTGAGACGCAGAAAGAAGAGGAGATGCTCTTGGCTAAGTCAGAGGAGACTAAAGGCACTATTGAGTCTCGTTTAGCAGAAGCATACGATCGTATTCGTAGCGCAACTAAAAATAAGTTGGCTGTCGTTTCTGTGGAACGCGGTGCATCTGCCGGTTCATTCTTCGTGATTCCACCGCAGCGCCAAATGGAATTGGCACAGCGTAAGAAAATCATGATTGATGAGCACAGTGGACGTATTCTAGTCGATCCTTTATTAGCTCAAGAGGAAGAAGAGAAAATGCAACAGATGATTGCAGGTTGGTTAAAATAGCCGGTACTGCACTACATATATCAAAAAACCCGCGGCCTATGGCCGCGGGTTTTTTTTTGCTGGGAACAGGAATCGTGGGCTCGCTCTCGCTCGCCCTTGAATCACGAGGTTCTAAATCTTACTTCGTACAGACGTACAACATCTCTCGCTTCGGGAGTGCATATTTTGAGAACCACTCTGCCGGCAATTCCTTTGATGCATCAAAAGTCGTTACTTTAAATCCAGCGGCAGTTAATCGCTCAGGGTAATCTTGACCGTATAAACGAACATGATCATACTGACGGAAGCGACGCTCGCGCTCCGCAGGATCTTTAATGCTAGGGTCTTCATCCGTTTTAGTGTAATCTGGATCCAGAGGAACTTGCATGATGGCCAAACCGCCGGGCTTTAAAATACGTCGTAATTCACGCATGGCTTGTTGGTCGTCGTCAACATGTTCCAGGACATGGTTACAGAAAATGGTATCATAGGTATCGTCTTCTATAGGAATGTGTTGAACGTCAAAACGAAGATCCGCTAGTGGAGAGAATAGGTCCGCCGTGGTGTAGTCCAAATGTTTCATCTTTTTAAAACGACCATAGAAACACTGTTCTGGAGCAATATGCAATAGATTTTGCGGCTCCGTTAAGAAGTTCGTGTAGTCTTTAAGGTAGAGCCACAAGAGGCGATGGCGCTCCAATGAATTGGTTCCAGGGCACAAGGCATTTTCACGCTGGTTAGGGCCGTAGCCATATGGGAAGAACCTACTGTAGCCTCTCCCGTCTATAGGATCGACAAATTTAGAGCCTTTGAAGAGTACGGGTGCAACCCATTGAACCAAATAGCTTAATCGAATAAGAAGGGGACGCGGCACCTTTGCTAATGCCCATTTCATTATGCTAGAAATCATAGTTTCTCGTATTCCGCAGGTTCCATACCTAACGCGTCATAAATGTACTGGAAGGTACTTAGAATTTCAGGCTCACCATTAACGACTGCAACATCGTGCTCAAAGTGTGCACTGTTTTTTCCATCGGCCGTAAGGATGGTCCAGCCATCTTCAAGTTGTTTGATGCGCTGTGTGCCCAGGTTAATCATGGGTTCAATTGCAATGACTAATCCTTCCTGAATTTTCTTACCTCTCCCGCGTTTACCGTAGTTGGGTACTTGCGGTTCTTCATGCATTTTTACCCCTAAGCCGTGCCCTACGAGTTCACGAACAACTCCATATCCTCGACTTTCAGTGTATTCTTGAATAGCAGCACCTATGTCTCCGATACGATTGCCTGCGCGCACTTCTCGAATACCGGCATAGAGCGATGCTTTGGTATCTTCTAATAATTGGGCCGTTGCTTCATCAACTTCACCGATAGGAAAAGTATACGCATGGTCACCATAATATCCGTTCATGAATACCCCGCAATCTATACTCATGATATCGCCTTCTTGAAGCGGTGATTTACCCGGTATACCGTGCACAACATGCGCGTTTGGAGACATGCACAGGCTGTTTGGAAAACCATACATTCCTAGAAATCCAGGTTCACCGCCGTGGTCTCGAATGAACTCCTCAGCTTTTTTATCCAATTCTAAAGGGATAGCACCGGGCACTACTAAAGGTGCAAGCATCCCTAAGGTCTTACTTACCAATTGTGCGCTTTCACGCATCAATTCTATTTGCTCAGCGCTTTTGTATTTTATCATTTCTTCACTTTCAATAAATTTTCTCCCGTCATTTCTTCCGGTTGTGCTACGCCCATTAGTGCCAATATAGTCGGTGCGATATCGCCTAGTTTCCCTCATTTAATGCAAAGTTTTTCGACGAAGATCCTACCAGGAAACAGGGGACTACAGTCGTGGTATGTGCCGTATTAGGACTCCCATCTTCGTTCAGCATACAGTCTGCATTACCGTGGTCAGCAAGAATGATAAACTGGTAGTCTTGTTTCAATCCTGCTTCAACCACAGAATGGAGACAATGATCTACCGTCTCACATGCTTTAACAGCTGCTTCCATTACACCCGTATGGCCCACCATATCGGGGTTGGCGAAATTCAAGCAAATGAAATCGGTTTTCCCCTCTTTAAGCTTAGGTACGATTGCATCTCTAATGTCTCCTGCACTCATTTCCGGTTGAAGGTCGTATGTTGCTACTTTTGGTGAAGGACAAAGTAAACGTTCCTCACCTTCAAAAGGTTCTTCGCGACCGCCTGAAAAGAAGAACGTTACGTGAGGGTACTTTTCTGTTTCAGCAATTCTGATTTGAGACTTTCCAGCTTTTTCCAAAACTTCACCTAAAGTATTAGCTAGATTATCTTTTCGAAAAACTACCTCAACGCCCTTAAAAGTATCGTCATAGCTGGTCATGGTGACATAGTGTAAATTCAATGCACTCATGTTGTGCTCTGGAAAATTGCGCTGCGTCAATACTTCAGTAATCTCACGCCCTCGATCCGTTCGGAAGTTAAATACTAGAACGACATCATTTTCTTTTATGGTCGCTAAAGGTGCACCAGCTTCGTTGGTCACGAAAAGGGGTTCCATGAATTCATCCGTTGTGCCTGCATCATACTGCGCTTTTACAGCGCCAACGATATCTTGTGTAGCCGTCCCTTTACCGTTAACCAGCAGGTGGTAGGCACGTGCAACACGCTCCCATCGTTTATCACGGTCCATGGCATAGTAGCGCCCTATTACACTGGCCATACGACCGGTCGTGGCATCCATGTGATCCATCAAATCCTGTAAGTAGCCAACGCCGCCATTGGGATCGGTATCTCTACCATCAGTGAAGGCGTGAACAAAGACATTCTCAAAAGCCTCAGTATGCAGCCAGCTGCAAAGCGCTTTTGCATGATTGATGTGTGCATGTACACCACCGTCGCTTAATAAACCTGCAATATGTATGTTGGCCCCAGTGCTTTTGGCATGGGCTAACGCTGCTTGAAGCGTTGGGTCTTTAGCGAAATCCCCGTTTTCTGCAGCAAGATTAATTTTCACTAAATCTTGATATACAACACGGCCGGCTCCTAGATTCATATGGCCAACTTCTGAATTACCCATTTGTCCATCTGGTAGACCGACATCTAGCCCGGAGGTTTTGATCCAAGATTGAGGGTAATTTTCGTAGAGTGAGTCCACGAAGGGAGTATGTGCTTTATCAATGGCACTCACATCTGGATTATCTGGGCGTCCCCAACCGTCTAGAACGATCAATGCTGTCTTTTTCATAGTGTCTTTTGGAGCGACAAATTTAGGGATTATTGGGGCAAAAAAAGACCCGCTCGTGGCGGGTCTTTTTTTCTAATTTTCACTGTTTCAATACACTGCAATCCATGCAGTTTCAACCACTTCTCTTGCAGCTTCCAAAGATCTTCGCGCTTCGGCTAAGTTTTCGTGCGCACTAAACACTACGCGGTAAGTGTTCAAGTCTTTTACAAAGCTTACGTCTAACTCCGAGCCTAGCTCTGAAATGAAGCGTTCTGCTCCTTCTTGGGAAGGGAAGGAGCCGATAATCACATAAAACCCTTTTGCTTCAATAGCGGGGTCTTCTACAGAATCTTCTTTTTCTTGAACTGATGCAGCTTTTAGGGCTTCTAATTCATCCATCAACGCTGCTCTTTCAAGTGCATGAGCCTTCTCGGCTGCATTCAATTCTTTCTGAATTGCTGCTTTCTCTGCTTCCGATTTTTCAAGCGAGGCGCCCACTTTTGCAGCCAACGCTGCGGCATCTTCAAGCGCTTGTCTCGTTTTTTTACTTTCACCGTCAAGGCGCACTGCTGTGTAGAAACGTAAGACCCCGTCCTTTGAGGAACCGCTTACTACAGAGCCGTCAATGTAGTCATCGATAAAAGAAGTGTATCTAATTCCCATAATTAACGTTCCGAAGGGTACGACATCGGGTAATTCCATGGACGCTCCTGACACTATATGCTCAGAGAATCCAAAGTTGCCATTACTGGACTCAGCCAGTCCAGAGCCTACCCCAAGGTCAAGATTGAATTTTGATGGAAGTTTTACATCCATACCATCAAGCAGGTTGTAATGTCCAACGGCTTCGATAGGAATGATCGTGTTAGAGAAAAGTCCTGGGGTACCTACACCTACAACACCCAGTGTAATTTCTGCAGAGAGCTGCGAATTATGGGTGTAAAAGGCACCCATTCTCATCCCGGCATTACCGGCAGGAACACTTAAGTTTAAGTAGTTGTAAGAAGGGCTTACGTCTGAAAAGTGAATGTTCTCTTCAACGGATGCATAAGGTGCCCAGGTACCTTGTGCATAGGAGTTCATAGTCGCAACTATTGCGATTAAGGCTAAGGTCTTTTTCATTTATTGGTCTCAATTATGTCATAATCAAGTTACAAAAAAGGGGCCAAAATAATTGGCCCCTTTTTGATGAATTATTTTAAGATAATTTCTGTCCGGCGATTAACCGCTCGCGCACTTTCTCGTGAATCCGGGATTATTGGATTGGTCGAACTCACGCCCTTGATGGATAATCTTGACGCGTCGATACCTTTTTCAACCAACCACGCTTTTACAGTCGAAGCACGATCTAATGAAAGTTTCTCGTTGAATGCTGTGGGTCCAGAATCGTCCGTGTGGCCGATAATAGTGGCAGTTAATGCAGTGTTGTTTGCTAGTAATGATTGGAGTGAAGTAAGCTCTGGGACATCGGTGGAGCGAATCTCACTGCTGTTGATTTCAAATAGGACGCTCTGAAGGATGTATTGTTGTTTTGGAGCTTTTTTCAACTCTGCAAGTTCTGCACTCATGTTCTGAACTTGATTTTCTAAGCTCTGAATCTGCGCCGAAGCGTTGGCTGCATTTTCTGAGGCTTCTAACTTCGAAGATTCTAGGGTCTGGCTTAGCGATGCTGCAAGGTCTTCCGCCTCGGCAATTTTAGCCTTGCTCTTTGCGCTTTGCCCTAGTGGAACTCTGGCTGAAGTAAAGAATCTCAACAATTGGTCATTGCTCGTTCCGTCAATAGAAGTAGCATCTATGTAATCGTCGATGAAGTAGGTATTTCTAAAACCAAAAGAAAGTACAGCTACATCTTCGACGGGAATATCTAACGATAGGCCGGCGCTCAGATGCTCACTAAAACCGAAACGACCGTTTAGATTATATGAGGCACTTCTAGCACGTACAAGCCCTGAACCAAGCCCAAGATCTACATTGAATTTTAATGGTGAATCATCAAGAAGGAGAGGGACGATGTTGTAATGACCTACAACTTCAACCGGAACCAGTTTTGTGAACCAAGTGTTTGGTCTAGAACTCCCAACAACACCTAGGGTAATTTCCGCCGCTAGGGTATTGTCTTTGGTGTAATGGAAACCAGCACGCATGCCTGAGTTGGCTGCTAATTGTGTGAGTGATAAAAAGTTGAATGAACTCCTTTGATCGCCGAGGGTAACAGTTTCCTCTGCGCTGATATGCAGGGCCCATTCGCTTTGAGCATAAGAATATTGAGTACTCAATAGTACTGC
Source organism: Schleiferiaceae bacterium (assembly GCA_965204625.1). Lineage (GTDB taxonomy): Bacteria > Bacteroidota > Bacteroidia > Flavobacteriales > Schleiferiaceae > UBA10364. The sequence goes on along the minus strand of CBDBET010000004.1, from coordinate 155,981 downwards.
TGCAATTGCTAATAATTTCTTCATAAATGATTGTAATATAGAGTCAGAAGATATTGAATAGTTTCAATAAATCCTTAAAACAACCATTATTATAATAAAAGCCAAGCCATATGACGCTAGATGCGTAGTTTATTTTATAACTTCAGTGGATTCTCTAGCATCTTTCCCCTGCTCAAAAATTCTAGCAGTGTGTTCCCCTTTTAAGGTGTACGTTCCGTTTTCGACACGAATCCAAGAGCCTTCTCGAAGACCGTAAACAGGTTGGTCGTTGAATTGGTGGAATTCCTTTATTCTCGTCTCTCTCGTTTCTCCCATATGTCTGCTTCCTTCTATTGGATCCAGGTAGTGCGGATTAATATTGAAGGGAACCCAGCCCCAGGCATTAAAACTAGGTGGATATACAATGGGCATATCGTTAGTCGTACAAATACTCATGCCAGTCAGATTACAACCGGCTGAGGTGCCCATGTATGGCTTCCCTCTGCGAACTGCTGAGTCTATGGCATTGAAATAGCCGCTTTCGTGAAGTGTTTTCGCTAGAACGAAAGTGTTTCCTCCGCCCGTGAAAAAGCCATCGGCCCAACGGCAACCTTCCTGCGCATCGGCAAACTCATGCGCGCCGCGCATTTCGAAGCCCCATGAGGCAAAAACTTCTTTGGCCTTTGCGGTGTAGGCATCATGGCTCATGCCGCCCGGTCGGGCAAACGGAATGAAAAGGATTTTTGGTGCGTTGGTAAAGAAATCGGCGCACTCTTCTTTGAGGTAACTAAGGTAGGGTTTGCCGTAAACGGTAGAGGTACTTACGATGAGTAGGTTCATTACTGATGTATGCTAAATTTAAAGTCAAGTGGATAAGTCCATATCGATTTTTTTCCGTCTCGTAATTCGGTCCAGATCGGACGAACGATGCTTCCATGAGCGCTGATGTGGTTGTAATCACCCATAAAAAATTCGTCAGAAGGGTAGAACGGTGCGTTATTGATTTTTAATTCACTCCAATGTGCCCCGCCGTCTGTACTTTGTGCTAAATAGGTGTTTGTTTCAGTCGGAGAATCGGTCTCGCGGCGGTCATAATATACGGCAAAGAGTGCACCGGTTGTAGGGTCGATAGTAAGCCAGGGAAGGAATTGGTCGCTTTTTCCTCCTTGAGAAATACGCTGAGGTTCAGACCAATTTTTACCGCGATCATCACTAAAAGCAAAGTAAATTTCGCCTCCAAATTTCTTGTTTTGATCGCCCCAGCACACATAAACGCGGCCATAAAATGGACTGTCTTTACAGTGGTCTACAACAGTTACGGGCATACCGTTGCAACGGTTAAACCCAGCGTAACTCTGTGTCCAGCCGGCTTCTTGTCGCGCGATGGGTCTGGTTTCCCAACGTTTTCCATTCTTAATACTCATCCAAATGCTTTGATCTAAGGCCCAGCCTACGTAGACTTCGTTTTTTGTCCCGTACGCAGGCACAGCACCTTCAGCCGTTCCGTCATCATCAATGCAGTTTCCTAAAAAGGAGGAAATCTCTTCCGGGGTAGACCAGCTTTCGCCTTGATTTCGGCTCTCGCTAAATAATATACGTGAGTGGCATTCGGGATCGTCCGTACCGTAGCGATCGAATTGGGTCCAACTCAATGCGATGGCACCGTTTTTCGGATTTACTGCAGTCCATTCTTTATCATGTTTTTTACCATTCACCGCAGTAAAACTACCGTCATTGAAGGTGTCGTTAGGACCATCTTTTGTTTGGCAGACCATTCGGTCAAGGATCTGATCACTATTCCAATTCGTGCCTTCAGGGTCGCTCAGGTGGAAAAAATAGGTGCGCCCTTTAAAATCGGTCACCAAACATGGATCGCCCCAAACGCCGTAAGGACTTGAAATAGTCGCTTGTTCCAATTCAATCCACCGTCCGTACTCTGGTAGAAATTGTTCAATACCGATGCTGCGTATACATTTTGAGTATTCGTTGGGTCTACAGATATGCTCGGTTCGCATATGCCTGTTTGGTAGGCGGGGCCTTCATGGATAAGCACGGCTTGAGCGAGCCCAACAGTTGGCCGAAATAGCCCGAACAGAAGCATGGTTAGGGTCGAAAAATGCTTTATTTTCACGCGGATGAAAGTATTGTTAGTTTTTGTTTCTCTATGGTTAGGCACGTACTCGCCAACCACCACAAGTCCTACTAAGGTAAGGCATGACTTTTATGTGAGCGTCACAGATTTGAATGTTGATACGAACAAGGGTGTACTCACAGGTGTGGTAAAAACATTTCCAGACGATTGGGAACGAGCGATGAATGAGCTCCTTCAGGAAAAGGTGCAGCGCTATGTTTCCTTAGATTCTGCGGCACAGTTTGAATTGCACGCTAGCTACATAGAGTCGCGACTAAAGATTTCTTTAAATGAAGAATTGCTGCCCATCACTTTTTACACTACCGCGAATGGACCCGATGAGCTGTACCTCCTGTTTGTTGCGGATTACGGAGAGAAATCTTTGGAAGCGTTGTCAGGACAGTGGCATGTTCGCAATGAATTCTTAGCAGATATCTATCCCACTCAAGAAAACATAGTCCTTTTCCATTACAACGGTGATCAGAAAACCAATAGTTGCAGGGAAGGAAACAATTATACTTTGACATTCGATTTTTGATGTTCTACCTCAACCTAGGCATTCGCCATATTACGGATCTACAGGGCTACGATCATATGCTGTTTTTGCTCGCGCTCACGTTGCCATTAAGTTTCTCATTGTGGAAGCCTACTCTAAAATGGATTACAGCTTTTACCTTGGGGCACAGCATATCGCTCGCCATTTCAGCATTGGGCTGGGTCGCATTGCCGGCTTCTTGGGTGGAACTGGCCATTGCAGTGACTATAGGGCTGACGGTGCTGATTCATTTATTTACCGGATTTAAAGTCATGGCGCATGGGATGTGGATGGCGGGATTATTTGGTTTAATTCACGGTTTTGGATTTGGTTCCTATTATACTTTCATTGCCCAAAGCGAGTCCTTTTGGTGGGCATGGCTTCCTTTTAATGCAGGCATTGAAGCGGGTCAAATAGCCGTGGTACTCTGTTTGCTTTTTGTATATTCGATTTTCCAAAAATTTGGTGGCCGTGGCGGTGTGTATCGCTGGTTGCTTTCTGGAGTTGTTTTAACTCTGAGTGTTCAAATGATTTTGAATCGACTTCCAGAAGTTTTTGGCGCTTAACATACCCTACACATGAGAAAATTAGCCCTCTGCCTTTTGGCACTTACAACCTTTGCGTTACACGCACAAAATGTAAACACCTCAAAGTTCCGTCAATTAGGACAAGAACTTCCCACACCAAACGTCTATAGAACGGCCTCTGGTGCGCCTGGTCACGAATACTATCAGCAGCGTGCGGATTACGATATGTCCATTACGTTGGATGATGAAACGCAACGTATTTATGGTGAAGAGACGATAACATACACGAACAATAGTCCGGACGAGCTTCGCTATTTGTGGGTCCAATTGGATCAAAACATGCGCGCTCAAAACAGCACAACACAGCAGATCAAAACGGGTGGTATTTTCAATCAGCGCGGTGCAACGCCTCAAACGGCATTCAACCAATTAAAAAACAATCAGTTTTACGATTTTGACGGCGGCTTCAAATTGGCTTACGTAAAGGCCACTTCCGGTGCCAATTTACCCTACACAGTCAACAATACGATGATGCGTGTAGATCTTCCAACCCCGTTGCGTCAAGGTCAGAAGTTCAGCTTTAAAATTAAATGGTGGTTCAATATCAACGACCGTATGGATATCGGAGGTCGTTCTGGCTATGAATACTTCGAAGAGGAAGATAATTACCTCTACACCATTGCACAGTTCTTCCCGCGTATGGCAGTTTACAACGATGTCGAGGGTTGGCAGAACAAACAATTTTTAGGTCAAGGCGAATTCACATTACCCTTTGGAGATTATAAAGTGGACATTACTGTTCCCTCAGATCACATTGTTGCCTCTACGGGAGAATTAACGAATGCCTCGCGAATATTAACTTCGAAACAACGCACGCGTCTAGCAAAAGCAGAAAAAAGCTATGATGATCCAGTGATCATTGTGACTCAAGAGGAGGCTGAAGCTGCAGAAAAAAATAAAGCTTCAAGTACCAAAACATGGACTTTTAAAGCTGAAAATGTTCGTGATTTTGCCTTCGCAACTTCTCGTAAATTCATTTGGGATGCTCAAGCTGTGGATATAGGCGGCAAAACAACCATGGCAATGAGTTATTACCCGAAAGAGGGAAACCCTTTGTGGGAGCAATATTCAACGCGCGTCGTGGCTCATACGCTCAAGGTATATTCAAAGTTTACCATCGACTATCCCTACCATAAGGCCATATCCGTTCATACAAAATGGATTGGAATGGAGTATCCTATGATTTGTTTCAATGGTGGGCGTCCAGAATCGGACGGAACCTATAGCGAAGGAACGAAATATGGGATGATCGGGGTGATTATACATGAGGTAGGTCATAATTTCTTTCCAATGATCATTAATTCTGATGAACGTCAATGGACTTGGATGGATGAAGGCCTAAATACGTTTGTTCAATATCTTACGGAGCAGGAATGGGATCATGATTACCCTTCGCGTCGTGGACCTGCGGCAAAAATTGTTCCTTACATGAGCGGCCCTAAAGAGCAGATTGTTCCTATTATGACCAATTCTGAATCCATTCTACAGTTCGGTAACAATGCCTACGGTAAACCAGCTACAGCGCTTAACATTCTTCGCGAAACGGTTATGGGTCGTGAATTATTCGATTATGCATTTAAAGAATACAGCCGTAGATGGGCCTTCAAACATCCAACTCCAGCTGATTTATTCCGCACTATGGAGGATGCCTCTGGTGTAGATTTGGATTGGTACTGGCGCGGATGGTTCTATACTACAGATCATGTAGATGTTGCTGTTAAAGATGTACAATGGTATCAGATGTCTACTAAGAATCCAGATGTAGAGAAGCCGTTTGAAGCAGAAAAAGACCGCAAAGCAAATGACCACGTTGGACGTGCAAGAAATGAAGTCATTCGCACTATGGTGGACGAAGTACCTGCAACTCGCGATTTCTATAATAGTTACAATCCGTTTGAAGTGTCTGACGCAGATAGAGAAGCTTATGATCGTTACCGTGCGGGCTTAAGCGAGGAGGAAGTCGCACTACTCGACGCTGGTTATCATTTCTATGGGGTTACCTTCGAAAATCAAGGTGGACTCATCATGCCTTTAGTCGTACGTTTCACGTTAGAAGACGGAACGGAAGAGGTCAAGCGCATACCTGCTGAGGTTTGGCTTAAGAATGAAGATGAATTCACAAAATGGTTCAATTTTACGCAGCCTGTAGTCCAGATCACCCTAGATCCATTCTTGGAGATGGCGGATACTGACCGCAGTGATAATTACTGGCCTGCAATGCAAGAGCCTAGTAAGTTTGATGTGTATTCTAGAGGTGCAACCAGTCGTTGGCAACGTAATGGTCGCTCTAATCCCATGCGCGAAGCGCGAGTCAAAGCGGAATAAGAGAACGATCTCAGTTTAGTATTAATAGAAAAGCCCCGAGCAATGCTCGGGGCTTTTTTCTTTAACAAATTATTGGCGCTTCGAGCACACTCAAGTCGGAGTCCTTAGCGTTTCAAACTCAATTAAAGGATACACCTATGAAACTTATTCAAAAACCGATGTTTAAAATGCTGGCAGTGGCTTTACTGGCATTGCTATTGTTAATTCCGGCAGAATTAATTCAAAATCTTATTCGCGAACGCGAATACACTCAAGAAAACGCAATCAACGAAATGACCAGTGTTTGGGGCGGAGAGCAAATGCTTGTAGGGCCATACCTCACTGTGCCTTTTGATGCTTCATATACAGTTACCAATTCTGACGGAACTGAAGAATTAAGCTATGCTCGAAAATATTTATACGTATTGCCTGAGTATTTAGATGGCGAGGTAGATGTACAGCCGGAAACAAGAAAATTAGGCATCTATGAGGCTATTGTTTATCGAGGTAATGCGAATATGCAAGGTGAATTTAAGCTTCCCAACTGGACTAAAGTGGGTGTAGATCCTAAACATATCCATTGGGATAAGGTCACGCTCAATATTGGGATATCTGATTTAAGAGGTGTAGAAGGCGCTTTCGATTTTAAATGGAACGACACATCCTTACCTCTGAGTTCCGGGTTGGTAACGAATGATATTTATTGGAGTGGTGTACATAGTTCAGTTGTTATAAACGACGAGGATTTGCTTCAGTTTGAATTTTCTACCAAGCTCCGTGGCAGTCGCCGCTTTTCAGTTGTACCCTTAGGTAAACAGACAACGTTTGCTATGATTAGTCCCTGGGTTGAGCCTAATTTTGAAGGTAGTTTCGCAACTACCAAATACGAGCCTACAGCAGATGGTTTTTCTGCGCTTTGGGAGGTGAGCCATCTTAATAGAAACTTTCCACAATCATGGGTTGGAAAGCAGTACACTCCTTCCAAAGATTACTTTGGGACGGAATTTGTGAAAACGGTCGACAATTATAGCAAATCGAACCGAGTGGCTAAATATGCCATATTGATCATTGCGCTGACATTCATGGTCTTTTATTTCTCCGAGCTCATTGAAGGCGCTAAAGTGAATGCACTTCAATATGTGCTTGTGGGGCTAGCCTTGGTATTATTCTATACGTTGTTGTTGTCTTTCTCAGAGCACATCGGTTTCAATGCCGCATATTTCGTAGCAGCCCTCATGACAATACTAATGGAGTTCTTATACGCCCGGAGTGTTCTTGGGAGCTCAAAACTAGCGGCTTATGTCGCTGCGACTCTTACATTGCTCTATGGCTTTATTTTTATACTCATTCAATTAAAAGACTTCGCACTGCTCGCTGGAAGTTTAGGATTGTTCGTGATACTAGCCGGAATCATGTTTATTTCCAGGCAGATAAAATGGGAGGAGGAATAACGAAAAAAGCCCCGAGCATTGCTCGGGGCTTTTTTTATAATCTGCAGGGCATTTGCTTAGCCCATGACCATATTTAAGTACTGTGTCAATCTTGCTTTCAAAGATTTGCGTTCTACAATGAAATCCAAGAAGCCGTGCTCTAAAAGGAATTCAGAGCGCTGGAATCCTTCGGGAAGATCTTTTCCAATCGTTTCTTTCACGACACGCGGTCCAGCAAATCCAATCAACGCATTAGGTTCAGCAATATTGATATCACCAAGCATTGCATAAGAAGCGGTAACACCGCCTGTAGTTGGGTCCGTTAAGAAGGAGATGTATGGAATCTTCTTATCGTCCAATAGCGCAATTTTCGCTGAAGTTTTCGCCATCTGCATCAAAGAGAAAGCAGCCTCCATCATACGTGCTCCACCAGATTTAGAAATCATAATGAAAGGCGCACCCGTTGCTAAACTCTTATCCATTGCACGCGCAATTTTCTCTCCAACAACAGAACCCATGGATCCGCCGATGAAATTAAAGTTCATACAGGCTACGACTATAGGTCTTCCATTCATCTCACCATATCCAGTGGTAATGGCATCTTTCAGCCCTGACTTTTTTTGACCCGCCTTGAGTCGATCGACATAAGGCTTGGTATCTTCAAATTTTAACGGATCCTTACTCACCATTTCTGAATCGAGTTCAGTAAAGGCGCCGCCGTCAAAGAGAATTTCGAAATATTCTTTTGCATTAATACGGTCGTGATGCCCGCAATTGCTGCAAGTCCAAAGCTCCGCTGCGTGGTCGTCCACACTAACGATTACTTTACATTTTGGACATTTGTGCCAAAGCCCATCCGGGGTTTCCTTTTTGTCTTTGGTTTCGGTGGTAATACCCACCTCAGTTCTTTTAAACCAACCCATAGTTTTTGTTCCTCTGTGCAGTTTGTAGGGTGCTAAAGTAGCTAAAAAGGGCACTCATCGGTAAGAAGAGTGCCCTTTTGCTTTGAATTTCTATCGTTTGCCTTAAGCGATGGTAATATCGTCGTTCAGGTAAACGTCTTGTACGGCGCGCAACAACGAAAGACCGTCTTTGTATTCTTTCTGGAATGCCTTACGTCCTAAAATAAGACCTTGACCACCTGCACGCTTATTTACGACTGCGGTTAATACAGCTTCGCTTAAATCATTCGCGTCATTCCCGGTAGAAGCACCTCCAGAATTGATAACACCGATACGGCCATTGTAGCTGTTTAACACTTGATAACGCGTCAAATCAATCGGATTGTCTGTAGTCAACTCAGAATACACTTTAGGATGCGTTTTACCGTGACCAGTAGCATTATAGCCGCCATTATTGGTAGGAAGCTTTTGCTTGATGATATCGGCTTGGATCGTTACACCCAAGTGAATTGCCTGAGAAGATAAATCTGCCGAAGTGTGGTAATCTACGCCGTCCACTTTGAAAGCATCATTACGTGTGTAACACCACAAGATAGTTGCCATGCCTAGTTCGTGCGCACGCTCGAAAGCAGCTGCAACTTGCTCAATCATTTCGCGGCTTTGAGGATGACCAAAGTAAATGGTAGCACCCACAGCGCATGCTCCCATGTTCCAAGCTTCATCTACCGACCCATAAGGGCTTTGCAGGAAAGTATTTGGGTGAGAGAGGTATTCGTTGTGATTGATTTTCACAACAAATGGAATTTTGTGGGCGTATTTGCGTGCCACTGTGGCCAAAACACCATAGGTAGAGGCTACCGCATTGCATTCCGCATCGATCGCCATCTTAACGATGTTCTCTGGGTCAAAAAACATAGGGTTTGGTGCGAAAGAAGCACCAGCACTATGCTCAATTCCCTGGTCAATGGGAAGTATACTTAAGTATCCAGTGTTGGCTAAACGTCCAGTGCCGTAAAGGCGCTGAAGTGAGTTCATCACTTGAACACTGCGGTTTGATTCTGTGAAAGATTCCGTGACAAAGTTGCCTGAAGGTAAAATCGCCAAAGAGTCTTTGGTGATTGCCGTAGAAGTGTGGTTCAACAAAGCATCAGCTTGATCGCCTAGCAACTCTCTAATTTTGTCAATGGACATCATAATTCTTAGGTGTTTAATTGAGCCGCTAAAATAAACCAAATGTTTTAAGCGTACACCTTAATTCAGAAAGGATAACCTATGCCTAAGGCCAAGTTGAAATCACGCAATTGTGGCGCAGTAATAACCCAGTTTGATCGGTCTATAGCCCCCGGGTGGTGCAGCTTTAAGCCTAAATCTGCTCGGATAATAAAAAATTCGAGGTCATAACGGAGGCCGTAGCCTGTATTGACGCCTATTTGTTTGTAGAAGCTATTCCAGCCAAATTTTCCAGCCGAAATAGCTGCTTCTTGCGCACTATTGAAAGAACCAGTATATGTTTTATCGTAGAGCCACATGTTTCCTGCATCGAGGAACACAGCACCTTTCATGGCACGTTGTATAGTGAATCGGTATTCTAGACTCTGGACTAGTTTTATAGGGGCTGCAGAGAAAAATCCGCTGCTCTGAAGTAAATCCTCGCTTGTCGCTCCGGGGCCAAAATGGTAGGCAGTCCAACCGCGCATATCGTTCGCGCCGCCCATAAAAAACGATTGTTCAAACGGTACAAAGCCCGATGGACTATTCCAGCTTTGTGCCACACCTAAAAAGGTACGCGAGGCCAGCTGTCTTTTTCGAACTAAACTCCGGTACGCGCGGAAATCTAAACTTGTTCTCACGAACTGAGCGACGGGATTACCGTTCCATTGGTTTAATCCACTTACTCCTGCAAGATGCCCACCTGTTTTTACTGTTGCATTTAAAAAGTATCGCCATTGGACTTTTTTCCAGCTGTTCGTGTATTGATAGGAGCTCGCTGCGAAAATGATATTTTGGAAACCTACAAATAGAAAAGGTACCAGCGTAGTATCGTTTGCGAAATTGATACTTACAAAAGAAAGCTGTGCGGGATTGAAAACATGCTTTGCACCCGCTTTCGTCCAACTGTATTCGAGGTTGGTTGAAAAATTGAATCGATTGAATTCCTGTGCGCGGTACTGGTAAGCGACCTTAGTTGCTAACTGTGTTTTTGGTTGCCAAAACTTTGCTTGCTTTGGCGTGAGTGCTTTTGGAATTAAAAGCTTAGGTAGTTCTAAGGCAACACCTGCATTTAATTCGCGTGCATCGATTAGCCAGCTCGTATTGGTGGAATTTCGTTGTTCCGTAAGTGCGCCACCGAGCGAAAGCCTGAGGGTTTCGCCGCCTTTGAAAAGATTTCTATTGTCCCAATTAAAACTGCCGCCAATCCCTAAACTGCCGCTATTTCCTAGTCCTTCTAGGTTTGCACTAACCGAACGTTTGGGTAGTGGTACTAAGTTGAGTGTAGCGTGTAATGCACTGTCTTTAGGTTGCACATTAAATTCTACCGTTTGGAAGACGCCAAGACTGTTGAGGTTTTTATACGTGGCGCGGAGTAGGTTTTGATTGTAAAAGCCACCGCGTTGAAGATAAATTTGTTCATCTATAAAACCAGGACGGAATAGTCTATCGTTTTGAAGGACGTCTATTCCATGAAGGGTCCGGGTACTGTCACTTACGGTGTTTGAATTCTGAAAAGAGTAGGTGGGACGGACTGTGATTTTTGAAATCCGTTGACGTTCGTCTCTGCCACCAAAGATGAAAGGGTCGACTACTCCTGTAATGACGCTCGTGAGCGGCCCGGCTGTTGTGTCTATCTCGAAATACACCCAGCCTAATTGGGCCGTAAAATAGCCTTGGTCTTTAAGGAAATTTGTTAAGGCCAATTGCTCTTCTTCTATACTTTCGGCGTTTAAAGCATCGGTTAATTCTAAACCTTTGGGGTAATGAGCAAGTGCTGAATCAATGAATCGACTGGTGGAACGAAGGGAGTACTCTGAAATCCTGTACTGCTCCCCCGTAGTAATGTAATAATGTGCAACGACTTTCTTTCCTTTTTGCTCCGTAAACGCGGTATCGTTAGCGTGGTAAAAGCCTAGGTTGAAGTAATGCTGTTTTAGTTGGGTAGCTGAAGCATTAAAAGCAATGGGGTCAAAATACGCAGGTGGTTCTCCTATTCTTTTGAGCCAATTCCCCGTTCCATTATCGCCTAGTTTACTCCCTAGTCCATATAAACTCAGAAACATTCGGATATTACCAAAGCCCTTGTTAGGGCGCTGACGCATGATGTCGAAATCGTCATCGCTCAGTGTAGGGCGCCCGTTGATACGAATATCGTTTTTCACGAGTAACGGCTTTTCTGTGGAGGCCTGTTGCAAGCCGGTACAGCTCGATGTAGTGCACAAGAGTGCCGCCCCGAAGAGTACGGGGTAGAAAAAGCGGTGTATTTTAGCCGTAAAATTGGTCAACGTGCTCACTAAAAATCAAGAAAAATTAATCCGCAGCCTTGCTTTACGCAAGAACCGAAAAAAGTCGGGACTATTTGTAGCGGAAGGTTTGAAGTTAGTCACCGATTTAATCAGTGCAGGGTTAACAGTCGAAAACATTTTTCTAACGGAAGGCAGTTCTGAAGCGTTTGCAGCAACAGGGCAAACTATTGAAATCAGTATTCAAGACATGAAAAGCATCAGCTTTTTAGAAACGCCCAGTCCTGTTTTGGCTCTTTTTAAACAACCGGTTCGATTGAGCGAATTTCAATCGGATACTGGACTTACACTATTGCTCGATCGTATTCAAGATCCGGGAAATATGGGTACGTTATTGCGTACTGCGCTTTGGTACGGAGTAGAACACATCGGATTAGTGAAGGGCAGTGTGGATGTGTTTAATCCCAAAGTCGTTCAAGCAAGTATGGGAGCGTTGGCACATGTGCAGTGTGTGGAGAAGAGTGCAGATGAATGGTTGGAATGGAGTGCATCGAAGGGCAGGAGATTGCTTGTTGCCGATATGGATGGTACGCCGGCTGCTCAAATGAAGTGGACCACAAAAGATATTTTAATTTTAGGAAACGAAGGTCAGGGTTGTGATGCCGCATTCAAAGCCGTGGGGAATGCAGTGACCCTGCCGGGTAATGCGGCTAAAATGGAAAGCTTAAACGTAGCAGTTAGTGGCGCTACATTGCTGTATGCGTATGCGACCGCTTCAATCGAGCTTTAAAACGTAGGTTCATTAACACCCCGCCGATCACTAATGCGATTCCTAGGAACATTTGGCCGTTCGGGACAAAATCAAAGAGCACAATATCCCAAGTTAACGCGAAAATTACGCCGATGTATTTGAGTGGAGCGACCGTATTCACTTCGGAGAGTTGGTAGCTTTTGGTCATGTACAATTGGGCAAATTGTGTCATCACACCAATGGCAAAGAGTAATGCGAGATCCGGCAGAGAAGGTGTGACCCAATTGAATAGGCTAAAAACGATCATAACAGGTGTCGCAACCAGTGGGAAATACATCACAACCACCAGTGGATGTTCGTCTTTAAGTTTTCGAATGGCATTGTAGGCGAGTCCTGAAAAGACACTGGAGCCAATGCCTAAAGCAAGGAGCGCGGGCGGTATTTGAGCGCTCGAACCTTTAACGACAACGATACCGATAAAAGATACTAGGAAAAAGAACCATTGCGCCCATCGTGTACGCTCTCCTAGAAGGAACCCGGCAATGAAGGCGGTGAAGAACGGGCTGAGGTATTGTACGGTTACTGCCGCGCTTAAAGGCATTTTTTGAATGGTGTAAAAGAACACCGTAAGTGCCGTTGTACCTGCTAATCCTCGAATAAGCAACCATTTCTTATTTACTCCCCATGGAGATATATGCTTGCGTTTAAGCAAGGTATAGCTGATTACGAAGGTGATTAGCGAACGAAAAAGGACCAACTCTGTCGCGGGTAAATGAGGCAAAAATTTAACCATCAGGTTGACGGCAGCGAAGCAGCCCACGGAAATGAGCATATAGCGGATGCCGGTACCCACTATTCGAAAGTGAAATTGATCATAACGGCTTGATTGCGCAGGGCATCAAAAGCTTCGACTTGTGGTGTGCCGTCCTGTACTAAAAGGTCGGTTAATCCCCAAGCAGCTCGTATTTGCGGAGAAAACTTGAAGTATTCGAAATAAAAATCAGCACCGAAACCCACTTCATAATCTGCAACGTGGCGTTGCAATTTGAACAAACCATCATCAACAACTTTTGCTTTTGAAGCGAGGTCATTCGTATAGCGAAGTCCGCCCATGAGGTAGAGTCTGTAGTTGTCTATTCGGACGCTTTTGAACTTTAAATGAAACGGGAACTGGACGTAGGAACTTTCGATCTGACGGGTAACGATCTCTCGTTCACTCGTAAACGGATTGACCATGTCAAAATGAAGGTTGCGCACAGTAGCTGCGAAACCTGGGGTAAAGCGTAAGTCTAAATGTTCCGTTAACCGCAGGTTGGATACAATGTTAATGTTATACCCTGGCAGCGCCTCGCTCGTTACTCCAAACAGACCTGGTTGTTCGCTGAGGTCCGAAAGATCCATGTTAAAATCGTACCAATTCAATCCAATATGAAAGCCAAAGTGCAAGGGCGTTTTATCGAACAACGGTTGGTTACGTAATCTCGAGAATTGCGCAGAGGCGAGTACCGGTGCGCACAAAACAACCCAAATGAGTACTTTTTTATTCATTCTTACTAGAACGTTCTTAGGCCTATTTTCGTGCCTGGTAGATGGTGGCAATTCCAAAAGTAACTGGACGCATACGCTTAGGCGTTAAGCCGGCACGTACAAGTTCTTTTTCAAATGCATCGCCGTAAGGGAAGGCTTCAACACTCTCTGGAAGGTACGTGTAGGCACGTGGGTCTTTTGAAACTAGTTTGCCCACCGTGGGTAGAATTGCTTTAAAGTAAAACCAATAGAGCTGTTTGAATGGGAAATAGCGTGGTTGGCTGAATTCGAGAACCACTAATTGGCCACCGGGCTTAAGAACCCGCGTCATGTCCTTCAAGCCGTTGTGTAAATTTTGGAAATTACGCACGCCAAAAGCGACGGTAATGGCATCAAATGTCGCGTCGGCATAGGGCAAGTTCTCACTATCTCCGAGCTCTAAAACAATTTTCTTGCTTAAACCTTTCTTTGCGACTTTTCCGCGACCCACTTCTAGCATTCCTTCGCTGATATCCGCGCCGGTTATATCCGCACCGGTCCCTTTTGCTAGGGCAATGGCTAGATCTGCCGTTCCGGTAGCTACGTCAAGCACTAAAGTGGGAGCATCCGCTTTAACCATATTGACCACCTTGCGTCTCCATCCTTTATCAATGTTGAGTGACAATAAGTGGTTGAGCAAATCGTAACGCTTCGAAATGTTGTTGAACATTTCAGCTACCTGCTCTTTTTTTGCTGATTCGCTGTCGTACGGTTTAATGTCTTCTGCTCCCGCCATTGTTTGTAATTTGATGCGCAAAGGTAGGCCATACGGCTTAACTTCGCAGTTATGAGTAGAAGAAGAAATACCAGTCAAGACGGCGCCGATAAAAAACGGAAGCCGCTATCGTTAAAGGACTTAAGTCAACTTCGTAAAATCTTTTCATACCTACGTCCACATCGTGTTTTGTGGATTGTCGGATTCTTCTTCCTTCTCATAACCATGGGGACCTCGCTATTGTTCCCGAAATTGTTAGGAGGGCTTATGTCTTCGTCTGCGGAGAATTTGCGCGGCAATATGGCTCAAATGATGGGGCTATTGGCGCTGCAAAGTGTGGCGGGATTTTTCCGGGTGGTGATTTTTGTCATCGTCACAGAGCGGGCATTGGCTGCCCTTAGGGAAGATTTGTACGGTCATTTGGTGCACTTGCCCATGGCGTTTTTCTCGAGCAGGCGAGTAGGGGAGTTGAACTCACGCGTTGCTTCAGATACGGCACAGATTGGAGAAACGCTGACAACTACTTTAGCTGAATTTTTACGGGGACTGTCCATGGTTATTGGCGGGATTGCTATTCTTGCTTTCACCTCTATTAAACTCACCTTGTTCATTGTTGCGGTCATTCCGCCGTTCATGATTGTCACTTTATTTTTCGGTCGTTTTATTCGCAAATACGCAAAACGTGTGCAAGATGAAGTTGCTGCGTCGAATACCATAGTAGAAGAAACTTTTGCGGGGATTCAAACGGTAAAGGCTTTTGCTAACGAGGCTTGGGAACGGAGTCGTTATGCCAGACGCATTCAAAATGTGGTAAGTCTTGCCGTAAAAGGTGGGTATTATCGAGGCGCTTTTTCTAGTTTCATCACTTTTGGGTTATTCGGAGCAATCGCATTGGTCATCTGGTTTGGTGCAGGCATGGTGCATGAAGGAGAATTGGCTGCAGAAAAACTCAATGAATTCATTTTGTATGCCCTGTTCATTGGCGGTTCTATTGGTGGTCTAGCAAACGTATATGCCCAGTTACAAAAGGCGATCGGCGCGACGGAAACCATCTTTGGACTGCTTGATGAAACGGTAGAAATGGAGCCGTTGCAGACACCTGCACCGCCGATCGAAGTGGGTTCTATTGCTATGAAAGATGTTAAATTCAGCTATCCTACACGCCCTGATGTTCCCGTTTTAAAGGCTTTAAGTTTTGATTTACCGCAAGGTCAAACGCTCGCTTTGGTAGGGAAAAGTGGCTCAGGAAAGTCGACTATAGCCGCACTATTAATGCGCTTTTATACCGCATTTGAAGGAGAGTTTACAGCGAATGGCAAGCAGGTCGCTGATCTTGATTTACAGTCTTGGCGCAGTGCGCTAGCTTTAGTGCCGCAAGATGTCTTGCTTTTCGGAGGTACCATTCGCGAAAACATTACCTATGGAAATACAGGGGCTAGTGACGCTATGATTATTGACGCTGCGAAGCAGGCTAATGCTTGGGAATTTATTGAAGGCTTTCCAGAGGGTCTCGAGACGACTGTAGGGGATCGTGGGGTTCAGCTTAGTGGTGGTCAGCGTCAGCGAATTGCTATTGCTCGAGCGCTTTTGAAGGATCCACAGTTGTTGATTCTTGATGAAGCTACGAGTGCTTTAGATAGCGAAAGTGAACATTTGGTTCAAGAAGCGCTGGACCGATTGATGAAAGGGCGTACCTCAGTGGTTATTGCTCATCGACTTAGTACGATACGCAAGGCGCATCAAATCATCGTTTTAGAGGATGGCGCAATCATTGAGCGCGGCACACACGAGGCGTTGATGCAGGAAGCAGGCACCTATGCTGAGCTCATTAAGCTGCAGGATGTAATGGGTAGAGATGCTCGTGACGAAGAGAAATCGGACCAATTGTAGGCCAACCTAAATTCATGTAGTATCTTAGGAATGATGAAAAAAATCTTTAAACATCCAGCGGCAAAAATCCTCTTGAATAAATACTTTTTGACGGGAATGAGTTTTGTGGTTTGGATGATTTTTCTAGACACTAATAATTACTTTATTCACGACGAATTGTCAGCGCAAATCGAAGATCTCGAGAACGATATTGAGTTTTACGAGGAGGCGCTTTCGCGCGATAAAACTCTTTTGGAGCAATTAGTAACCGATCCCGATGCCTTCGAGCGTTACGCTCGTGAAAACTTTGGAATGCACCGCGAAGGAGAAGATATAACTATCATAGAATTTGAATCCTCAAAGGATGACTGAGACAACTGACCGCGCCTATCCGCATGGAAAGCGTGTGGCACCACTTTATACCGAAGCGCCTGACCAGCAGCCCGGATTTCGCTCCAACCCTTGGTGGGTCATGGTGCAAGAGCATGCCGTAGAGAAAGAATTTGCGGCGAACGATTGGGCGCTAGAGCGATTAAAACACGGTGCAAGTGGTTTACTTTTCTATCTGTACGATCACCAATATTTACCGCGCATTCTTCGCGATCTTGATTTAAGATACATTCATTTAGGCCTTGTTGTCGAAGGAAGCGGACCGGAAGTTATGGAAGCGCTACTACACCATGCGCATAACGAGATTTTACCTCTTGACCAGATTCATGGATTTTTAAATATTGATCCGGTTGAAATAGCGGCAAGAACAGGACATTGGGACGAATCTAAAATGTACGATCTCGGTGAGCTTAGCAGATTGACCCCACCACAATTCAAATACATGTGTGTAAATGCAAATTTCTATGGCGCATGTGGAGCTTCGGCGGCCACGCAACTGGGCTTGGCTTTGGCACATTTGGATTTTTACCTTGATGCCTTCGGTGAAGTTGGATTAGAACAGTATTGGTTGGCGCTAAGTGCAGGCACGCACATGTTCGAGGAAATGGCGAAGATTCGCGCCATGCGTTTGCTTTGGGGGCGATTGCTTGAGACTTACGGCCTGCATCAAGTGCATTTAGAGATTTACGCAGAGACCGGCATTCAACAGCAAAGTGCATTAGATGTAGAGACGAATCTTTTACGCGCGGCCTCTGCTGCGTTTGGTGCCATTACAGGTGGTGTAGATGCCCTGCAGATTCGCCCTTATACAGCTGTTCTGGGCGCGGATGATGCCGAGGCGGAGCGGTTGGCATTGAATCAGCACTATCTATTTGCCTACGAGAGTTTCCTGGACCGGGTTGAAGATCCTGCGGCAGGGTCTTATTTCATTGAGACATTGACACAAGAGTTGTGTGAATCCGCTTGGAATATAGCGCAAGAGATACGCGAGATGGGAGGGATGCTGTCGGCACTAAAATCAAATTGGATTCAAGATAAAATATGGACGGAGGCGATCGAAGCTGCGCCAAGAGAATACTTAGGAGTGAATAAGTTTCCTGCTGAAACTGGATTTCCGAAAGGTTTTAAGCCTGCACCACCGGTGAGCCGCGCAGGGCATCAAAAGCAGTTTGCGCAATGTGATATTGAGCCTCTACGAGCAGTTCGTTGGGCAGCTGCATTGGAAGAACAACACGGCAAAAAAGCTTAGGTATGGGTACAAATACGAAGTGGACCACACCAGAACAAATCGTGGTAAAGGAAAAGTACCAATACAAAGACCTTGACGGAGTAACTCATCTAGGAACATTACCGGGTGCACCACCATATGTCCGTGGACCTTATGCATCTATGTATGTTGGGCGACCATGGACCATACGTCAATACGCTGGGTTTTCCACTGCAACGGAATCCAATGCCTTTTACCGCCGAAATTTAGCGGCGGGGCAAAAAGGGTTGTCCGTAGCCTTTGATTTAGCAACGCATCGTGGATACGATAGTGATCACGAGCGGGTTTTTGGCGATGTAGGAAAAGCAGGTGTTGCGATCGATTCCGTTGAGGATATGAAGGTGCTGTTTGACGGTATTCCATTAGACCAAATGTCTGTATCGATGACGATGAACGGCGCAGTTTTGCCGATCATGGCATTCTACATAGCAGCAGCGATCGAGCAGGGGGTTGAATTGGACCAATTAAGCGGAACCATTCAAAATGACATTCTTAAAGAATTCATGGTACGCAATACCTACATCTATCCCCCTAAAGAAAGCATGCGCATCATCTCGGATATTTTTGCCTACACGAGCAAGAACATGCCGAAGTTTAATAGTATTTCTATCTCTGGCTACCACATGCAAGAAGCCGGAGCTACCGCCGATATTGAAATGGCTTATACGTTGTGTGACGGTTTGGAATATGTTAAAACAGGTAGAGATGCCGGTTTAGACATTGATGCCTTTGCACCTAGATTGAGTTTCTTTTGGGGCATAGGGATGAATCCTTTTATGGAGATTGCGAAGATGCGCGCGGCCCGCTTCCTATGGTCGAAACATTTGAAAGCATTAGGAGCGAAACATCCGAAGTCCATGGCCTTACGTACCCATAGCCAGACGTCAGGTTGGTCGTTAACGGAGCAAGATCCATACAACAATGTTACACGTACGGCTATTGAAGCTATGGCTGCAACTATGGGAGGCACGCAAAGCTTGCACACGAACTCTTTGGATGAAGCCATAGCACTACCTACAGATTTTTCTGCGCGAATTGCCCGCAACACCCAATTGCACTTGCAATTAGAAACCGACATCACCTTCACCGCAGATCCTTGGGGTGGTTCGTATTACGTAGAGAAACTCACAGCGGACTTGATTGATCGTGCAACGGCACTAATGGAAGAAGTGGAAGCACTAGGGGGGATGACCAAAGCCATTGAAGCGGGTATACCGAAGCTACGTATTGAAGAAGCCGCAGCAAAAAAGCAAGCACGTATCGATAGTGGAGCGGATATTATCGTGGGTGTCAATGCATTCGAAAATGGCGCGCGCGCCGACCTAGATATTCTCGAGGTGCGTGGTGACGAAGTGCGTGAGGCCCAAGTTGCTGGTTTAGCAAAGTTACGCGCGTTAAGGAACCAACAGGCGGTTGATAAAACACTCGCAGCGTTATCGAAATGCGCTAAGACTGGAGTAGGAAACTTACTCGCTTTGGCTGTGGAAGCAGCGAAGGAGCGCGCAACACTAGGAGAGATTTCGCTAGCTTTAGAAGAAAATTGGGGCCGCTACGTAGCGAAAACCCAAACAATCAGTGGTGTATACTCTAATGAAATGAAAATGAATAAGGATTTTGAAGCGGCGCTTGTTGTGTCCGACCGATTCGCGGAAAAAGCCGGACGCCGACCACGAATCATGGTCGCAAAAATGGGGCAGGACGGTCACGATCGAGGCGCCAAAGTAGTAGCGACTTCCTTTGCAGATTTAGGTTTTGATGTAGACATGGGGCCGCTGTTCCAAACACCTAAAGAAGCGGCAAAGCAAGCGGTAGAAAATGATGTTCATATTTTAGGGGTTAGCTCCTTAGCCGCAGGACATAAGACTTTAGTCCCTGCTGTACTTGCTGAACTTAAGGCGCTAGGACGAGCGGATATTCTGGTAATTGTAGGTGGAGTGATACCCGCACAGGATTATCAATTCTTATACGATCAAGGTGTAGCTGGTATTTTCGGCCCAGGGACTAAGATTGCCGAAGCGGCAACAGCCATATTGGAGATTCTCATTGAGATGGAAGCATAAAAAAAGCCCCGCAACGCGGGGCTTTTTTTATGTAAAATTTTCTCTCGTTCGTTTATTTCGATTGACGCTTGCGGTCACTTTCGTTCAACAAGATTTTTCTTAAACGGATGCTTTCTGGTGTCACCTCTACATACTCATCTGCACCAATATATTCCATAGCTTCTTCTAAGCTGAATTTGATTGGAGTAAATAAAGCAGAGTTGTCATCCTTACCGGCGGCACGCATGTTGTTCAATTGTTTTGCGATACAAGGATTAACGACTAGGTCACCTGGACGGTTCGCCTCACCCACAATCTGTCCACCGTACAACTGCTCACCGGGCTCGATAAAGAATTTACCGCGGTCTTGGAGCTTATCCATAGAATATGTGCTGGCTTTACCGGCCTCTTTAGTAATAAGTACACCTGAGATACGACGGTCCATATCTCCTTTGTAAGGCTGGTATTCCTTTAAACGGTGCGCCATAATGGCTTCACCGGCTGTAGCTGTAAGTACGTTGTTACGGAGACCCATAATACCACGTGAAGGAATGTCGAACTCCAAACGGGTGAGGTCATTCTTCGCCTCCATAACGAGTAATTCGCCTTTACGTTTTGTAACTAATTCGATGACTTTCCCCGCACTTACTTCAGGTACGTCGACGGTTAACTCTTCGATAGGTTCGTGCTTCTTGCCATCTACTTCTTTAAAAATTACCTGGGGCATTCCCAATTGCAATTCGTAGCCTTCACGACGCATTGTTTCAATTAAGATTCCTAAATGGAGGATACCGCGACCATGAACAATGAATTGGTCTGCAGCATCGGTATCTTCTACTTTAAGTGCTAAATTTTTCTCGGTTTCTAACTGCAAACGTTCGCGAATCTTCTGTGAAGTCACGTGCTTACCTTCTTTCCCGAAAAATGGAGAATTATTTATCGAAAACAACATGCTCATGGTAGGCTTGTCTATTTCCATTGTAGGTAAAGCTTCTGGCGTTTCAGGATCTGCAATGGTATCGCCAATCTCGAATCCATCAATACCATTCACAGCTACGATTTCGCCAGCTATGGCTTCATTCGTTTTAGATTTACCTAGCCCCTCAAAAGTCATCAATTCTTTGATGCGTGCTTTTTTCACACTGCCGTCTCTCCGACATAATGCGATGGGCATATTCTCTGTGATTTTTCCACGTGTTACGCGACCTATTGCAATACGGCCCGTAAATGAACTAAAGTCCAGTGATGTGATCTGCATCTGTAATGGGCCTTCTGATACCGCTGGTGAAGGAATGGTCTCAACAATCGTGTCAAGGAGATACGTGATATCTTCCGTCTTCGTCTGCCAATCCGGTCCCATCCACTTCTCTTTTCCTGAGCCGTAAACAGTTACAAAGTCTAATTGCTCTTCAGTGGCATCGAGGTTAAAGAACAGTTCGAATACTTGATCGTGCACTAAATCAGGAGTACAGTTGGGCTTGTCGACCTTATTAATCACTACAATAGGCGTCTTGCCTAAGGACAACGCTTTTTGAAGAACGAAACGCGTCTGTGGCATCGGACCTTCAAAAGCATCTACTAAAAGAATTACCCCATCGGCCATGTTTAAAACACGCTCAACCTCGCCACCAAAGTCACTGTGACCTGGTGTGTCGATAATGTTGATCTTCGTATCCTTCCAACGAATACTGACGTTTTTAGACAAAATGGTAATCCCGCGCTCACGCTCTAGATCGTTGCTGTCTAATAATAGATCGTCAACTTGTTGGTTGTCACGGAAAAGCTTCGCAGTATGAAGCATATTGTCTACCAAGGTGGTTTTACCGTGATCGACGTGGGCTATAATAGCAATGTTGCGCAAGTTCATGTGCCGAAAATTATTAAGGCGCAAAAGTAGACTCTTTTAGGGTCGTAGACTAACTTATTAAGGAGCAGTTTTTACTAACCTAAACCCCTTAATGATGAAAAGCATACCTCAATCGGTGCCTGTAGGGCGCTGCGCAACGTTTTTGTGCCTCGCTTTCTTTAGTGTTACACAACCTTTATCCGCTCAAAATGAGCGTGATACCTCAGTTTTTGTGGATAAATCAGATCCTTTAACAATCTTCGAAGACCCTACTTTTAAAGGATTACATATTTTGGACGAACAGCAAAATTCAGCAGTTTTGTCTCCTGATTTTTTGAATAAAAAGAATGAAAAGAGCAAACAATTGCTATTTCAACGCCCTCCCGGTCAGCAGCAAAAAGTGGTTTTCGATTTTCAAACCACAGGTAGATATTCAGCGGTATACTCTTGCGAGTTGAGCATTGATTCGACCTTCTTAACTTCAATAATGAGCTGTTGTGATATCGTTTTACCCACTGCCATGTTGTCTCCGCATGTCGCCATTCGAAAGGCAGGCGTAAACTTGAGGGTCGCCTCATATCCATTGAGTTCCTATTATCCCATTACCGCATACGGTGATGGGACACTTTATGCCACAGGCAGTGCTGGTTTTTTCTTTCTGCCGCCAAATCTTTACTCTAGTAGTCAGCCTTTGCGGCTAAAAGGCTCCGGACCTCACAAGGTGTATTGGTTAGGCGAAGAGCATCCGGACAGTTTTACGGATTTTCCCAATCCAGAGGAGCCTGTAATAGAGGATTCAAAGGTTCGATTTATTTCAGGCGAATGGCAACGTCGAATTAGGCTGAAGTAATGTAAAGAATTCCTTATGTTGCATGCTCAATACGCAGCTATGTACAGTACACCTTGGATGAGCGATATTGTGGTAGGAACTATGCGATGGGGAATCTGGGATGCCAAATTTACCACAGCACAATATGAGGCCATGATTGATAAGTCGATGAGCTTAGGAATGAGCACTTTCGATCATGCAGATATATATGGTGATCATACCACAGAAGCCGAATTTGGTGCTGCATTAAAGTTGCATCCAGAGTGGCGCTCGCAAATAGAATTGGTAAGTAAATGTGGTATTATTCGAGTATGCGATCAGAAACCTGAGCATTACATCAAAGCTTACGATTTTACCAAGTCGCATATTTTACAAAGTGCAGAGGACAGTCTTCGAAGCCTACAAACGGATTACCTCGATGTGATGCTCTTGCATCGTCCAGATCTTTTGATGGATCCCGATGAAGTAGCGGAAGCTTTTGAATTACTCTACACAAGCGGAAAGGTTAGAAGTTTTGGCGTGAGTAATTTTACACCGTCGCAAGTCAAATTACTTCAGAGCACTGTTCCAGTTGGAGTACATCAGCTGGAGGTTTCTGTAAAGGACGTCAGTGCTTTTAATGATGGAAGGTTGGATCAATGCGCGTTAGATGGGATAGTACCCATGGCATGGTCCCCGTTAGGCGGCGGAACGTTACCAAACAAGATGTTAACAGTATTAGAGCCGCTGGCAACAGCATTTGAAGTGACCCCGCAAGTTATTGCATTGGCCTGGCTATTACAGCATCCTGCAGGTGTACTACCCATAGTGGGAACGACGAAAGCGGAAAATCTGGAGGCTGCGGAGAAGGCGCTAAATATAAAATTGGACCGCCAACAGTGGTATACTATTTACCAGGCGGCAACAGGAACTACACTACCCTAATATGGAGGTAAATGAAAACTTAGCACTAAGTGCTGCGAATTACGAAAACCACGTAGGTCTGAAATTTCAGCTATACAATAGTCTTTTCTTGACCTTGCCACTGGACGGTATTAAAAACACCGGGATTTTTATTCCTGTGTTGAACGAATTCTGTTTGGCAAAATTGGCAGAAGGACACAGCCCAGTACAAATTATAGCTCAGTTTTTTGAGGAGTACAAGGACGGTGAGAATAGAGCGGAGCAAATCGACTTCTTATTTAAAGTGATTCAATACATCGAGCGGCAAGTAGTTCTCGTGGATGCGCTTGAGGATGCGGCATATGGTAAACTGAATAACCTCTCTGGTAAAGGTTCACTCAGTGAATTCATGATGCGAATGGAGCGCGCTGGAAATTTGGAAGACTTGATGAACAGACTCCAAGACTTCTCTATTCGTCCAGTGCTTACTGCCCATCCTACACAGTTTTATCCAGGCCGAGTTTTAGCGATTATCACTGATTTAACGGATGCCATTCAAGAGAACGATCTCGGGGCTATTCGTATGTATTTGAAGCAATTGGGAAAGACGCCGTTTTTACAAAAAGCGAAACCTACTCCTTACGATGAGGCAATCAATCTGATTTGGTATCTGCAGAATGTTTTTTACAAAAGTGCAGGGGACATTACGGCCGCTATGCGCCGGTCTTTGCTGAGCTGGGACGGTACGTTAAACCTAATTAATCTAGGCTTCTGGCCCGGTGGAGATCGCGACGGAAACCCTTTTGTTTCCGTAGAGACTACATTACAGGTCGCAAGCAGATTACGAGATGTGCTTTTACAATGCTACTACCAAGATTTACGAAACTTAAGAAGGCGCATTTCTTTTTCTGGAGTCTATGAAGATTTAATGGCCATCGAAAAAATGGTGTTGCGCTGCATACGCCACCAGGATGAATGGGACTTTAAAATATTCCGTTCGTCGCTACACAAAGTATTGAACGACTTGCATGAGCAGCATGACAGTATTTTCGTGGAGTTGGTGGAAGAGCTTTTAGATCGCGTCGCATTGTTCGGCTCTCATTTTGCGAGCATTGATGTTCGACAAGACAGTCGCGAAATCAAACGCGCTTTCGACGCTTTAGCGCAACAATTAAAGTTAGACGTTCCGACTACACCAGAAGAACTTTTTGCACTAGATGCGCATTGGGACGGCACACTTACGGGCGATGATCGAGTCGACGATACACTCCAAAGTTTCAGGGTCATACGGGAGATTCAAGCGAAGAACGGTCCTAAGGGTGCACACCGATATATCATTTCTAATTGTCGAGGCGCTATGGATGTGGCGCGCGTTTTTGCACTTGCCCGATGGACTGCATTTGGGGATGAGAAAATCAGCGTAGATATCGTTCCTCTTTTTGAAACTATCGATGATTTGGTAGGAGCCGGTGCAAGTATGAATACCCTGTATTCGGAGACCAATTACCGCCGTCACTTAACGCAGAGAGGAAACAAGCAAACCATTATGCTTGGGTTCTCAGATGGAACCAAGGATGGTGGCTACATGAGTGCGAATTGGAACATCTACAGAGCTAAAGAAAACCTCACTCGCATTTCGAAGTTGAATGATATCGATGTGGTATTCTTTGATGGTCGTGGCGGACCGCCTGCGCGTGGTGGAGGTAATACACACAATTTTTATGCTTCACTAGGACAACAAATAGCTTCTTCAGAAATTCAATTGACGGTTCAAGGACAAACCATCTCTAGCAACTTTGGTACTTCAGAAAGTGCGCAGTTCAACATGGAACAGCTCATTACTGCGGGCTTAGAAAATTTATTGCTTGACGATGATTCTAAAATTCTTCAGCCGAACGAACGTCAGCTGCTTGAAGAGCTTAGTGATATCAGTTTGAAGTATTATTCTGCGCTCAAAGAGGATCCGTTGTTCACTGAATTCCTGGAGGAAATGAGTCCTTTAAAATACTACGGTCAAGCAAACATTGGTTCGAGACCTTCAAAGCGTGGACAAGCTAAAAAACTTGAGTTAGATGATCTCCGCGCAATACCGTTTGTAGGCGCTTGGTCGCAACTTAAAATGAATATTCCCGGTTTCTATGGACTGGGTAAGGCATTGCAAGAGATAAGTGAGGCCGGACGTTTGCATGAAGTGCAAGCACTCTACCGCCAGAGTAAATTCTTTAGAACATTGGTGGAAAATTCTATGCAAAGCATGTGTAAGACGTTCTTCCCATTAACGGCGTACATGGCTAGTGATATAAAGTTTGGTACGTTTTGGTCCTCATTGAATGAGGAATTTGAGCGCACACAGCAATGGGTATTAAAAATTTCTGGTCAAGCGGAGCTGTTGAGTAACAACCCAGGCATAAAGGCTTCTATAGCGCTGCGTGAGAATATTGTGCTGCCGCTTCTGGTCATACAGCAGTATGCACTCATAACCTTGCGTGAAGAGTCTCTAAGTGACGCAGACCGTGCTATTTTTGAAAAAATGGTCGTGCGTTCGCTTTACGGAAATATCAATGCATCACGAAACAGCGCGTAGCGCAAAATTTTGCAGCGAGCATAAAAAAGGCGCCCATTGGGCGCCTTTTTTTAATCTTGAAATTTTAGATCGTAGCGCCAGCCGGCGTAGATCTGACGGCCCATTATGGGGCCCCAGACAATTGAGGCATCAAAACCACCATCAAAAGGAAGATTACCGCCAACAATGGGGTCAAGCTGACGCACATTCAAAGCGTTTTGAATCCCGATGTAGAATTGTCCGAAGGCACGGCCTTCTTTGCTGATTTGACCGTTGAGCATGGTAAAAGCAGGGCTTCTCTTTGCGTACCCAACGAGCGGTAAGCGTTGAGAACTGTTGTATGTCGCATTTAATTCAATACCCATTCCTTTTCTACCGGAGTAGCTTGCACCCAAATAAACAAGATGCGGTACGTTAAGAATGACTTCCTCTAGCTTAAAATAATCTTCAATCGCTCCAGACGCATAATAAGCTGTAAGGTCGCGCTGTTTCACATCCTGATAACGGTAGGATGCCTTTATCATCGTTCTATGGAAGAGCTCATACTGACCGCCTACCTGTGCAGAAATGGAGTAGGGGCTGTAAAGAATACGCTCTTGTACATTCGAATATGAACCACCGGGCGATCCTATCAGTAAGGTATCCGTACTGCCGTCAAAATCGAAGACAACTTTATTCTCAAATTGGGTATAGAATACATCAGCATACCATTGCATTTCTTTAAACAGGACATCCTTCGACCAATTTACTCCGATACCATACGTATTCGATTTTTCTATAGGTTCGGTGATCGGACCGCCTCCATTGCCTAGAAATACTGCCGTACGGTCGTTGGCCATATAACCCATATACTCTGGGCCTAAGGTTGCAATTCTCCACGATCTACTTGCCTGCCCGCGAAATGCCCAAGGACCAGAGTTGTACTTCAAATGTAATCTGGGAACATAGAAAGGAAGATAGTGCCTAAGGACATCAATGCGTTGCCCCAGAATCATACTGAATCCTTCACCATCGGGCGAATTGACATAACTGTACTCGCCATAAACCCCTGTGCATAGCCCATCATAGCTACCGTCGTTTTCCCACATTTGTTGGCTTATGGAAAAACTATTGGCATCAAGACCGCCTTTAAGCGTATGTCGTGTATCAAAAATATTATCCTGAAAAATAAGGTTACCGTACAGTCGTCGCTCTTTTCCCGTAAAAATTCGATTACCGAAATAGCTGTTCAGATCCTGGTAGGTAGCAGAGAATTGCGTTCCTATGCTTCTGTTGATACCACCATCGAGGAAATAACCGCGTTTAGCCCAAAGCTCATAGCGTTCGGTTTGTAGTTCATGCGACCAAATACGTACCAGTGTTGGAGTGCCATAAAGCGTACTCCCGCCAATATTTTTAATACCACTGGCTTTGATACCGAACTGGGCTTCACTGTTGGCCCCCTGGTGTTTCCAAGCATTCTGAATAAAGACATGATTGGATAAGGGTGCATCGAGGTAACCGTCTTCATTACCGTCCCAACGGAAGAGTTGTTGTCTGCCGTGTACCATAACATTTGACGACCATTTTGCGCTTTGTTTCCAGGTGTAAATGGCGTTTTGTTCGAAACGTCCGGGCCCGGCAAAAAGATTGAAATGCGCTTTTTCTTTAGTAAAGCTGGGACGCAATTCATAATTTATTTGACCGCTCATAGCAGCAGCACCGTTTACTACACTGCCAGGGCCCTTTGTCAGTTGAATACTTTGTATCCAAGCACCGGGAATTAATGCCAAACCTAGAACTGAAGAAAGGCCGCCCATAGTTTGGAGATTACCACGAGTATATAAAGCGTAGGGTCCTTCGAGACCTAAGAGTCGGATTTGTCGAGTCCCAGTCACTGCATCCGTAAAGGAAGCGGAGATGGAAGCATTCGTTTCAAAACTCTCGCTGAGGTCACAACATGCGGCCTTACGAAGCTCAACTTCAGAAATCAGCTCTTTTGAAAGCACTGATTTTTTCGAGAGTCGAACTCCGGGATCTCTATCTATTTCGACTTCATCCAGTGTTTCGAACATCTGAATGCTCGATGTGTCAACCTGAGCAAAAGCCGAGAAGGCCAGCAGAAGTGCTAAGCCTAGGTATTTTTTATGCGAAGTCATTTAATGGTCGTGTTTC
The DNA here is from genome assembly GCA_965204625.1 of Schleiferiaceae bacterium. GTDB lineage: Bacteria > Bacteroidota > Bacteroidia > Flavobacteriales > Schleiferiaceae > UBA10364. Next base: position 127,787 of record CBDBET010000004.1, on the reverse strand, counting down.
CCACCATGAGCATGGTGCTCTTCATGGGTTTCACCCGGCTTACACAATGGATCGCCTAAGCCGTGCTTCGCTCTTTGGTCCGGATCTCTAAAACGACAGCAGCCGTGGATGTTCGCATATTGCTCGTCTGTGGCAGGATGATTTTTTACGTCGTGTCCTACTTCATTGATAGCGGCAATTATGGCTGCTTCGTCTACTTTAGAACTGTTGTATATCAGTTCCAAAAGGTGCGTTTCTTGACTCCAGTCGGCTTTTTTGACGCCTTTAATGTAGGCTGCGTTTTCGATGCGCTCTTCGCACATACCGCAAAGACCGTCTACCTCTAAAGTAGTGGTGTTGTATTTTGACTGCCCGTTAAGGCCAATTGCGCTTAAAAGCGCTAATGTGAAAACTAGTGATTTCATGTTACTGCGTTTAAATTAAGATTGATTTTATTGAGGCAAACTGCACCAATAATCAAGCGTAAAACAGCAGTTTTTGATATTTCAAATAGATCGGTGGGCCGTTGTCAAAAACTAGGCGCGTCCCACTGTAAAAAGATCTAGCATCACCCATAAACTGTGCAGACTGCACCGTTCTTACCAAAGAAAAATCGACGATTTTGCCAAAATCGACATTAATTGTGGTTTCGTCCAATTCCGTAAACGTTGTTTCACAACAATCTTCGGAATCTAAAGACTTTTCAGTTGGATTGCACGTGGTTGTTTGCGAAGCATGACAACATACCGGCGCTGATGTAATAGCCAAATGCTCTTCGTGTGCTACGCTTAGATGAACACTTTCTTCATGCTGGCAAAAGTGCAAATAGCTCACTGCACCCGTTGTGACAAGGGTGTAAAACAATGTGAATACCAGGATGATGAACTTCCGCATGAAGACAAATTTAACCAATACCTTTGAGCTACAATAGTAATGCCATGCGAAAAGTGATGATGTTGGGCTCGGGAGAGCTGGGAAAAGAGGTGGTTATTGCCTTAAAAAGAATGGGGTGTACGGTGATTGCATGTGATGCCTATGCGGGCGCTCCTGCAATGCAAGTTGCGGATGCATTTGAAGTTTTTTCTATGCTCGATGGTGCAGCGCTCGAGCGAGCGGTCCTCAAACACCAGCCGGATATCATTGTGCCTGAAGTGGAAAGTATTCGAACGGATAAACTTTACGACTTCGAAGCATCGGGTATCCAAATAACGCCATCGGCCAAAGCGGCAAATTTCACGATGAACCGCAAGCTTATTCGGGATTTGGCAGCTCAGGAATTGGGCTTGAAAACAGCGCCTTACGCATATGCTACAAGTATAGAAGAGTTTACGGCGGCGGTAGATAAAATAGGTCTTCCTTGTGTGGTTAAACCCTTAATGTCGAGCTCTGGAAAAGGCCAAAGTGTGGTAAAAGATATTTCGCAGCTCGATGCGGCTTTTCACTATGCTATGGAGGGTTCGCGCGGTGATTTAAAGGAAATTATTGTGGAAGGTTTTATTGACTTCCATACCGAAATCACATTGTTGACCGTTACTCAGAAATCGGGTGAAACACTGTTTTGTGCGCCCATAGGGCACCGCCAAGAGCGCGGGGACTATCAGGAAAGCTGGCAACCGTGTGCCATGGATTCATCGCAACTTAATGAAGCGCAGTCTATGGCGAAGAAAGTAACCCAGGCATTGGGTGGCTATGGAATCTGGGGGATCGAATTTTTCCTAGGTCATGATGCTGTTTATTTTTCAGAATTGAGTCCTCGGCCACACGATACAGGAATGGTCACGCTCGCGGGCAATCAAAACTTCAATGAGTTTGAATTGCATGCCAGAGCTTTATTAGGTTTGAATATACCTGAGATTGAGTTGCGTTATCCGGCGGTGAGTGCTGTGGTATTGGCTGAAAAGGAAGGCGTACCTGTCTACGGAGGTATGGAATTCGCGAGTAGAGAACCGCAGTCGGATTTCAAACTGTTTGGAAAGCCAACGACTCGTCCCTACCGTAGAATGGGTGTTGTATTAACCTATGACCGATCAGAAAAAGAAACCATGGACGAACTCCGTGCACGTGCGACACGAATTGCCAGTGGCATTACAGTGCATTAATTTTTGCTCGAATGGGTTCTGTGAATGTTTCGACGATGTCGCGGTCGAGCGAACCCAGTGTTTGTCCCTCTAGTTTGTGGTAGCGCAGTCCATGTTTAAAGGCGTTGACTAGGTTTGGGTTCGTACTCTTCATGTAATTTATGGAACCATAAGAGAAGAGGACTTCGCTGTAATTGGGACCAATTTCAATGAGCGCTCCGTCGCTCAACGTCAAATAATGACACAAGACCATTTGATAGGGAGCCCCTGCATTGGATTTTTCATTCAAAATGTTCTGCTCTAATGCATCAACGACAGATAGGAGTTCTTCTTTTAACTGCGCTAAAATGCGTTTTGAAATTCGTCCTGAAGCTTCCGTATAGCTGATTTGTCCTATGAGATTGTCAAAAGCACTGGCCGTCCAGAATTCTGTAGTTTTAATGCCCTGGCTGAGCGTAGTCAATTCGGCACCTTTTTGAATCAATTCTGATGAGATTTCCGCAGGGTCAAAACGTTGGTGTCTTCGCAAGTTCTCCATTACCCATAAGTAGTATCTAAACGCGCTCAATGTCGGCTGATCCATATAGCGGTAGAGTGGTAGCTCTTTCGCTGTAAAGTAGAGTTGTGCATCGGGTTGTTGAACAGCCAGCTCCAGATTTTTACGTGTATTCTCAAGGTAAAAATCAATATCGCTGTATTGCTTGATGGGCGGCATAGTCGTGCAAACCACGATCTGCGCATTTTCCTCCGAATTTATACGTAATGCATCAATACTCAATGAGAAGTGGTTCGCTAATTTAACGAGCTCATCTGCTGTCAAAGGCGTTGAGCCCGTGCGCTTGCGATAAAGTGAAGCCCGTGAACACCCTAAAACTCCCATGAGATCTTGGGTGATTTTCGATTTACCTTTGGTCGAGCCGAAAATCTCTTCAAACAATTGAACTTGGAACTCGTTGGGTGTAAACATGGTTTTTGACTTAACCCCTAATATCGCACATTTTAATTAGATGCAGACTACCGCTGAAAATGTAATTGTACGCAAGCTACCTGGAAGATTAATTGAGCTTGAAGATGGATCATTTTTTCCATTAACTCAGCCTCTAGTACGTCGTAGTTCAGGTCAATATACCCGTCAAAGAAGACTGGCTGTTTTGAACCGATGGATTCGTAAAGGAATCTTACAAGTGATTGGAAGTCCGTGGCTACCAGGCTTCTGGACTCTAAGTCCAGAGCTAGCAGATCGTACGCTCCTCGCCATTAAAAAGATGCACTTGCCGGTCAAACTGCTTTTGTCTGTGACTAGTACGCCCATGGATGGAAACAAAAATTGGTTTTCCTTCAAAGCGGACCCCATGATGTCAGTCGAATTGCGATGGAATTCTTTTGAGTCCTACACCCTACAGTTGAAAAAAAAATATCGGGCGCGTTTGAAAAATGTGATGAAGTCGAATATGGCTTTAGAAGAACGCATACTAATTCCGGATGAAGATGATCTTTCAACAGCAGCACAATTATTAACCAAAACGCTTACAGATAAAGTAGTTGCTATGCCTGATAATTTAAAATGGCTTTTAGAGCTGTATCAAGCAGGCTTTGATTCGTCATTTAAGATTCATGGCTTTTTTCTTGAAGATCGTTTGGTCGGTTTTTTATCTACCGTTGAAGATGGTCCGGTTTTGCGTGCAATGCACTTTGGTTCTTCAGATAATGCACCGAATCAATTCTACAGTTATACCATGTTTTATGCTATTCGATTGGGTATTGAAGGCGGATATCAAAAAGTGAGTTTAGGAAGAACGGCCACTGAAATTAAAAGTACCTATGGAGCAGAGCCAGAGGAGAATTATTTTTCCTTTTACTCAGAAAATTGGTTTTTTCGGGGATTGTTAAAATTGGCTCAGAAGCGTTATCGGCCAAAACCTTACATTTTACGTAGACCTTTTAAATAAAATTGTTTTGGTAGTTCAGCACATTTCTTATGTTTAGCCAACGACAAAAAATAGCATTATGAAAAACACATACCAAAAAGTATTTGAGAATAATAAAAAATGGGCAGCGAACCATTCTGCATCCAATCCAGAATTCTTTGAGCATTTAGCTAAAGGCCAGAGTCCGGAATTTTTATTTATCAGCTGTGCCGATTCTCGAGTCCCCGTCAATAATATCATGGGTCTAGAACCAGGAGAAGTGTTTGTCCATCGCAATGTTGCCAATCTAGTGGTAAATACAGATATGAACATACACAGCGTGATTCTTTACGCTATCGAACATTTGAAAGTTAAACATGTCGTGGTCTGCGGTCATTACAATTGTGGTGGTGTTGCAGCAGCAATGGGTAATCAAAGTTTGGGTTTGATCGATGGTTGGCTTCGTGAAATTAGAGATGTATATAGATTACACGCTGCAGAGCTAGACGCTATCGACAATGAAGGTGCACGATACAATAGATTGATTGAGTTGAATGTTATAGAACAATGTAATAATATTCTGAAAACCGAATATTTCCAGAAGAGCCATGCTGCTGGCGGGGCGCCATCAGTACATGGATGGATATTTGACATTTCAAAAGGCGCTCTCCTTGATTTAGACTACGATTATAAAGCCCAAATGGAGAACATGAAGGCGATTTACGATATTAATGGCTGACACGCTCCAATTCGAAAATGAATACGGCGCCTTTACTGTAAGAAGTAAAGGCGCTTCTTTATTGGCGCTAAAAATGAAAGGTCATGAGCTACTTCATGACTTTAAGTACAATGCCGGGGATTGGGCTGCAGGTGCTGTGCTGTTTCCATTTCCTGTGCGTATGGCTTCAGGAACAATCATGGAGCACAACGGAAAAGAGTTTCATTGGCCTATCAATGATGAAAAACATCACGCAGCCTTGCATGGATTCACTGTCAATCAAACCTTTGATATAACCTCTAATACCGAAGGGATTTGCTGCCGTTATGTGTACGATGGTTATTACGAGTTCTACCCTTTTCCTTGCGTTTTAGAAATACATTACACACTTAATGCGGAAGGGTTTTTATTTAAAGCAATCGTTAGAAATACAGGTACTGAGCCATTGCCTTTTCATATTGGTTGGCATCCGTACTTCAAGCTTGTCGGAAATTGGGAGTTAAATCCAGAGCCTTCCGCACGTTTGGCTAAAAATATATTCAGTCACCCTGGCGAGAAAATCCCATATGCCGGTCATCAATGGGTAGATGAAGTAGACGGAGCGTTCTTCTATAGTAATAACCCTCGTATCCGTAACGATAAGTATACTCTTGAAATAAAAACACCGGCTTCTTTAGTGCAGGTTTTTCGGCCTGCCAATGCACCTTTTATGGCTGTTGAGCCGATCACGGGATTGGGACATTCAGATTTTCCATGGCTCGAGGTTGCACCGGGACAATGCCGCGAAATTAGAAGTGCCATTACCCTTGAATAACGCAAAGGCATTCAAATAAAAAAGCCCTGGTCTTATCAGCAACTCCTCAGTTTAGTCATTTTTTTGATGCTAATTGATCCTGTAGTTCCTCCAAACTAACACCTTTTGTTTCTGGCATCATGAAGTGTGTGAAGAGCAGCTGCAACAGCATGAAAACGGCGAAGAAAGCAAAAATGATCCAACCAGGGAATGCTTCGAGGACAACTTCACCGAGCATCGTTATTAAAGCAGCAAATACCCAATGTGTACCTGTACCCCAAGCTTGGCCTGCTGCTCTTACGCTGTTCGGAAAAACCTCAGAGATAAAAACCCATATTACTGCGCCTTGTCCTACAGCGTGAGAGGCAATAAAGGTGAGGATAAAGAAAAGGTTGAATTCAGCTGAAGCTCCTGTTTTGAAACCATAGGCGACCATAAGCAATGAAATAATATAACCTACGGATCCGATGTACATGAGTGATTTGCGTCCCATACGATCAATAAGATAGAGCCCTACAAATGTGAAAAGCAGGTTGGTGCCTCCGATCGAAATGGAAGAGAGTAGGGAGTCGGAAGCTGCGAATCCTGCATTTTCTAATATGACGGGCGCGTAATAGAGAATGAAATTGATACCGCTTAATTGGTTGAAAAAAGCAAGAAGAAAAGCCAATTGTAACGGCTTCTTGAATTTGCCATTGAACACACTGTCTTTGACGGAATTGCCAGTGGTGTGGCTCTTTATCGCCGCTAACTCACTCTTAGCCGAATCAGAGTTGTTTAAAATGAGCTCCAATATCTGTAAAGCTTGCTTATCCTCACCTTTCGTAACGGCCAGCCAACGGGGAGATTCAGGAATACCAAATATTAGCGCGCAATAGAATGCGGCCGGTAGGGCTTCTACACCCAACATCCAACGCCAGTCATTTCCTCCTCCAAATCCGTCTAGAAGATAGTTAGAAAGGAATGCGATGAGAATTCCGAATACAATGTTGAATTGGTATAAAGCGACTAATCGCCCGCGATTTTGCGCAGAACTGATTTCGGAAATGTAAGTAGGAGCGGCCACTGTAGAGGCGCCAACACCGACACCACCCAAAAATCGAAAGAATGAAAAGAGGTACGGATCTGGTGCTAAGGCTGACCCGATAGCACTAATCAGGTACAATAATCCAACGGCAATAAGCGTTTTCTTACGACCCCAAACTCGTGTAGGTACGCCACCTCCGAGAGAACCCAGAACAGTTCCCCATAGCGCCATCGACATGATGAAAATGCCGTGAAACCAGGCTGAGGTTTGCCACAATTCCTTAATGGGGGCATTGGCACCGGAAATAACAACAGTATCAAAGCCGAATAAAAATCCAGCCAGGGCGACGGTCAGCGACCAATTCCAAGTTTTATTCATGAGCGTTGTGTTAACGCTATGCAATGTAACAAAATTTGAAGGTGAGCTTCGCGCCTAGTACCCTGCAGAAAGTTGTAGCCATTTAGCCCACTTAATACCTAGTTCGCTTTGTGCTCCAGCTCGTACGAAGGTTTACATTAAGTTTTCCCGTACCTAGAAACAGCAGTTGGTAGTCATTATTTACGCAAAGATTTTAGGGTCATGTCAATCAGGAATTGAACAATTTCTTGTCGCCCACCGGAAGAATCCGATAGTCGTGGAAGGTGTTCAGCGAAGAACTGTTGACTTTGTGCGGCCTCTATGATAGTCGCGAAAAGGCTGTGTGGATACGGGTAGTCTGGGTTAATTTGTAAAGCGAGTTGACTTAGGGTCTCACAGATCTGTTTGTACCCTAAAAAGTAGCCTTCTTTATTTTCCTGGTCTACATCTTTCGTAAGGTAGATCTTGGGATATTCTGCGACTACTACGCGCTGTAAGGCTCGCTCATCGACGTGAGGAATGCGTTCATCTTGTTCCATAGGAAGTACTAAAAGCTCTACAGCTCGCTTCAGTTTATCCTCCGGACTGTTTAGCAGCATGAATTCTTGTGCCATTTTCACCTCGAGCCAGCCCCAATACCAATTGATTAGATAGGTTAGTAACTGATGCTTGTTCTGAAAATAACGGTATACTCCAGATTCAGTGCTGGTAATTTCCCGAGCAACTTTCTTGAATGTCAAATTCTCGTAACCTAGCTCATCCATTAATGCTATACTCTTTGACAGTATGCGTCTTCCCAGCTCAGTTTCGTCAGGATTTTTACTGTAAAGCTTTGCACTTATGGTGATGTTTAATGCATTCATAGCGAAAGATGAATATTATTTAAAGTTAATTGTTCTACACTGCAAAACAATAGTAAAACTATCGTTTTTACAAAATAAAATTTCACTGACTTCAGAAAGCCTACCTTTGCAGTGCCTCGTTGAGTTAACGACGGCCTAAAAACAAAATATGACCTTCGATTCATTGGGGCTTAAGCCTCAAATCCTATCCGCCTTAAAACAACAAGGCTATACCCAACCGACACCAATTCAAGCCCAAAGTATACCTGTCCTTTTAGATGGTTTTGACTTACTGGGTACCGCTCAGACCGGTACAGGAAAAACAGCAGCATTTACAATTCCGATTATAGAGCATTTGCTTAATGCTCCTTCAGAACGCAAACGGCGTATAAAAGCATTAGTAGTTACGCCAACGCGTGAATTGGCCTTGCAGGTCGCTGAAAATGCCAAGCGTTATTCTTCAGGAACATCTATTCGTACCGCTGTGATTTTCGGTGGTGTCGGTGCAAATCCTCAAATTGATCAACTGAAAAGAGGCATTGATATTTTAGTGGCTACACCAGGTCGGCTATTAGATTTACAAAGTCAGGGATACATTGACCTGCGTAACTTAACACATTTTGTATTGGACGAAGCCGATCAAATGTTGGATATGGGTTTCATTCATGATATTAAAAAGTTATTGCGTTTAATCCCTTCAAAACGCCAAAGTCTATTTTTCTCAGCTACCATGCCTAAGTCTATAATGGAGTTGAGTAGCCAGATCTTGAAACCAAACTATAAACAAGTTCGTATCGCTGTGGAAAAGCCCACAGCGGAGCGTGTGACCCAATGCGTTTATCATGTAAGTAAGAGTGAGAAGCCATCGCTCCTTATTCATCTATTGAAAGATTTAGAAGGAAGTGTTTTAGTCTTTGGCAGGACAAAGCACGGTTGTGATAAAATCGTGCGAATCCTTGCCAAAAAAGGTTTTAGCGCAGCCGCTATTCATGGAAATAAAAGTCAAAATGCTCGACAGAAGGCGTTGAAAGGATTCAAAGAGGGCAGTATTCGCGTTTTAGTTGCTACGGATATAGCTGCCCGCGGTATCGATATATCTGGTTTGGAACATGTTGTCAACTATGAGCTTCCTAATATCTCTGAAACGTATGTTCATCGCATCGGGAGAACAGGTCGTGCAGAAGCGTCTGGTTCTTCTATCTCTTTTTGTGCTGCAGATGAGCGTGGATATCTTAAGGATATTGAAAAACTAATAAAGGCTCAGGTTCCTTTAGTAGAAGAGCATCCTTTTACTGAAGGTGCTGCTGAAGAATGGTCTGTTCCCGAGAATCGCATACCTGCAAAGCAAGGTCAGCGCTCGCAACGTAGAAGTCACGGTCCAAAAAAAGGTGGTGGGAATCCTCGTTCGGGAGCTCCTGCTCGCGGAAAGCGACCGTCAAGAAGACGCTAATATTTTAGTAACTCGAGCACTTTTTCTTCAAAACGGCTAAGAGTGAATTTTTTGATGGGGAACCCTAAAGGCCCTATGCCTGCTTCATGGATTAATTTATTCCAAAGAAACTGATCCGCGATATGGGGAAGGATTAGCTGAGGTCTGTCAAATCGCAATGCACTGTGGGTGGTTCCAGAGCCTCCGTGATGCACTACGGCTCGGACACGGCTAAAGAGCCAATCGTAAGGAATGTCTTTTACTAGAAAAATGTTTTCGGGTAAAGGACTTTCTATTTCAATACCTCCCCAACTAGAGTTGATGAATAATGGAAGATGATGCTTCTTGCTTAATTCTAACAAAGCTCGGCCCACTTCCTTAGGTTGGGCATTGATCATTGAGCCAAAGCCTACGTATAAAGGATTAGGATATTTTTCAATGAATCGGGTAAGATCTTCTGGAGGTTGCCAATGTTTCGATTTATTGCGTTCACGAAAATTTGTGACCTTAATGTGATCTGGCCAATAGACAGGCTGAGGGAAGAGATGCTTGGAGATGGCATATTCCACGGGTACCTCCTTGAGTAAAAAATGTTTGACTTCCTTACGTTTCATGGGTGCCCAACCCCATTCGATCATGATTTTATTTCCAAAGCCTATGATAGCTTGAGAAATCATTGCTTCATTAGTTAATGTATAGCTCATTTTATTCCACCACTTAGTATTGAATTGGCCCATACCGATAGCGGGTAATTCTCGAACAGGGTGAACCAAACAGGGCATAGGTATGAGTAATTCAACGCGACGCTTAGCACGTAATGCTGCCATAACGGGGTAGGCACATTTTATATGGTAGACTATTCTATTCGGCTTGAAATTCAAATCTGCAGCTCGTTGCTCTCGTATCAATTGCAGTTGAATCGATTTGGTTTCGCGCAAGAGTTTAAATAGTGTTCTGATTCGACTCCACCCTGAACCGATTTGACCGGTAATTTTTTTAACGTCTGGATCATTGATTAAATCGAGGTATTCATGCGTCATCGGGAAGAAGTGCTCACTCACCTCTGCGGCCAATGAACGAAATTGTTCAGGCATGCAAAAGGCAACTTCGTTACCGGCATCTTTTAGTTCTTCACCGAGCGCCAAATAAGGCTCCATATCCCCCCTGGACCCAAGAGTCATTAGTAGAATTCGTTCCATAAGAGTAAAGTTATGAAAGATGGAATACTTGAAAGCAACTCCCTTGTCGTTTACTTTAAGTATTTTCTATTTTGGTCGACCAATTTGGCTTTTACCGATGTAAAAAATACGCTACAATTCCTTAATCACGCCTATTTATCTCTAAAATAAATCAGTTAAAGTGTTGAAAATAAGATGATTGAATTGTTGAAAAGTGTATTCAAAATAAAATGTAGTAAAGACCTTATAATATGTTAAAAGCATCGTATTATTGGTAAACTAATTAACTGGTCGACCAATTATGCGTTTGATTACGCTCCGGCCAAACTAAAGAATCATGCCAGCTTACGCGCTTCAGCTTTCGGATAGAGTAAAGTACGTTGTGTACAAACCTATACTCATCAAGGATCTAAACTTGATTGAAAACCTACGCTTAGTGGTAAATGTGGTAAGTAATCTGGTATCCACGCTGCAGTTCTTCTTTTCGCACCTTACCTTCAAAGGTGTAAACTTTAAAACACTGCGCTAATGGAAATATTAAACAACTTTTCGGAAATCAAGATAGAATCTCCGGTAGATAAAATCATCCGGCAGATACGCGATCAAATAGGATCAGGACAATTGAAGCCGGGTGACCGTTTACCGTCTGAACGTATGTTAAGCGAGCGTTTTGGTGTTGGTAGAACCCAGCTTCGTGATGCCCTGAGAAAATTGGAATTTTACGGCATTCTTAAAACGCTACCTCAAAGCGGAACTGTAGTCGCGGGTCTCGGTATTCCTGCGCTGCAAGGCTTGATGACCGATATGCTTCAATTGCAAGGCAATGACTTCAAGTCGTTGGTAGAGTCTCGTATTATCCTGGAGCGAAATATTGCTCAGTTAGCAGCACTTAATAGAACAAATGAGGATTTGGTTCAGATACAAGCTGCCTCCACCGCTTATGAAGCCGCATTAGGTCGTGGCGAGGATGCCATAGGGGAGGATTTTCTATTCCATTTGAAAATTGCAGATGCGAGTAAGAATACCGTTTTAAAGTCTTTAATGTTAATTATTACCCCTGACATCGTTCAATATTTTAAGAAACACAACATCTGTGCCGACGATCACGCCAAAGTAGTTGGAGAACATAGAGAACTTGTAGATCACATCATTCATCAACGTCCTGAAGAGGCCGGTAGCTGTTTGACTAGGCATTTAGACATGATTGCAAATTATGTCAACCAATTAAAAGAACAATCGTTTCTAGATTCCGATGGTAATCTAGTTCAGTCATAAATAACCCGAATGCATTTATTCAAAAACACCATAGATAAGTGCATTTAAAAATCAGAATCATGATTAAACACAGAAACACGTTTTTGACTTCGAAACTGAACAAGTGCTTTTTAGTACTTGCGTTTATTTTCGGAATCAATTCAGGACTTGTGGCACAGAATGTCACAGTTACCGGAGTAGTGACCGGTTCAGACGGGGCCTCTATACCGATGGCCTCAATTGTAGTTGAAGGAACGGATAAATCTTCCGTTGCTGATGCAATGGGTAAGTATTCGATTTCCGCTCCAAAAGAGGCTACCCTGGTATTCTCTAGTGCAGGTTATCTCTCCCAAGTTGTTCCAATTGCTGGACGTGCGTTAATTAACGTCACATTAAATGAGGACAATGAAATTCTTGATGAAGTAGTCGTAGTTGGTTACGGTACCATCAGAAAATCACATTTAACAGGGTCCGTTGCGAAAATTGAGAATAAAATTCTTGATCAAATCCCACTGGGTCGTGTCGATGATGCACTTAGTGGTCAAATTACAGGTGTAACCATTCAGCAAACTAACCCCGCTGCCGGTGAAGCTCCAACGATCAGAGTTCGTGGTCAAGGATCCATTTCATTCGATTCAGATCCGCTAATCGTACTTGATGGAATCGTGGTTGGAAACGACGGCGACTTCTTATCTAGTTTGGATATGAATGATGTTGCTTCTGTTGAAGTTCTAAAAGATGCTTCTTCAGGTGCTATTTATGGCTCGCGTGGTGCGAATGGTATCATCATGATCACCACTAAGAAGGGTGTAGAAGGTCCTACAAAGTTTTCTTATAATACGTACGTCGGATTTAAGGACGTACCTGCAAATGATGTCTTAGCCACGAATGATGAATGGGCTGATTTTGTAAGAGCAAATAATAACGGTGAATTAACTGATAGAATGACTTACATCCAACAGCTCGGTAGCAATACCAATTGGGAGGATGTTGTTTTCGATGGTGGAATGATCACGAGTAACGCAATCAGTGCAAGAGGTGGAACAAAAAACACAAAATTCACTGCTTCGGTAAATCACATGAATGACCAAGGTGTTTTGCTGACGGATAATTTTGAAAAACTAAATTTCAGAATTAATCTTACTACGAAACTTAGAGAGCGTATTCAATTCGGTGTGAATTTGAACCCTTCTCATACTGAGCAACGTCGTTTCCCTATTGGCGTTCATGACGCACTTCGCCAGGCTCCTTGGAATCCAGGTTGGATCACAGAAGACAATATTGGTTATGTGAACCGCTACCGCGAAAACGGACGTTGGTCTGATGTTCAAGTAGGTGATTATGCTATGGAGCGTATGTTTGATGATTATGATTTAGAAAACGGCATGCCTGATCCAGATGCTTCTGGTACAGACATTTCGACCACATCAAATGCAGGAACGCTTGCTAAAATTTTAGAGAGAGATCGTAGAAAGTACCAAACTAAGGTATATGCAAATACATTCTTGAAATTCCAGCTTACGGATGCATTGTCATTAAAGCAGACTTTTGGGGGTGATTTCCGCTACACGAAAAATCGCGAATGGTTTGGAGTAGAAGCAACACGTAATGGTGCGGCTGATTCTCGTTCTAATCGCAGTACAGATATTCGTTGGCACACGGTAAGTGAAAGTTTATTGAATTTTGATAAAGAGTGGGGCAATCAGAGCCTTAATGCTGTTGCAGGTTTTGCATACGAGACTTGGCAAACAGAACAGACATTGCTTAATTCTGCCGGCTTTACGAACGACTTGATTCAAACCATTCCTGGTGCAAACCTAACTGGTGGTGAAATGGTGGAATATGAGGAAGCTCTTCTTTCCTACCTATCACGTGTGAACTATACGTTGAAGGATCGTTATTTACTAACAGCAAGTATTAGAACGGATGGTAGTTCTAAGTTTGGTCCAGAGACAAAATACGGAATCTTCCCGGCAGTTAGTGCAGGTTGGTTGGTAAATCAAGAAGACTTCTTCCCCGCGAATAGTATCATAAATAACCTTAAAGTTAGAGCGAGTTATGGTGTAACTGGTAATAACAATGGTATTGGTCAGTACGATCATTTAGGTTTGATTGCACCGTTTGGAACAGGTTTTGGTCAAATTGGATACAATGCAACCAACATTGCTAACCCAAATCTAGGTTGGGAGAAATTGAGAGAGGTTAACCCGGGTATTGATCTTTCTATGTGGGGTTCAAGATTCAATCTTTCACTTGATTTGTATCAGAGAACGAGTGAAGATTTATTGCTTCAAGTTCCGGTACCATCCGTAACTGGATTCTCTACTGCCCTTGTAAATAGAGGAGAAGTTGAGAATAAAGGCTTTGAGCTTGAGATGATGACAAGAAACATCAGTACACGTAACTTCACGTGGTCTACGTCATACATTCTTACGCACAACCAGAATAAGCTTGTAGATTTTGCAGGTGCAGGAGACTTGATCAGTATTGTTGACGGAAAGCGTCCTGCAGAATGGATTGCTCGTGTTGGATCGCCAATTTCTTCTTTCTACGGTTACGTAGTAGAGGATGAAATTTCTTTGGACTACATCAAGAATCCGTTCTATCCTATCAACGGCCAATCTCAAGATATTTATGTTAGAGATTTAAATGGTGATGGTGTTATTGACACAGACGATAGAACGGTATTAGGTTCTCCTTACCCAGACTTCGTTTGGAGTGTAACGAACAACTTTAAGTACAAGAACTTTGATATCATGGTAATGATGCAGGGCTCTCACGGTGCTGAGGTTAGAAACATTGCTTCACAATACATTAATAACGAATTCTCAAGTAATCAAGATTACACCACGGACTTCCCGGATGCAAACTTGGTTAAGCAGAGAATCTTTACCAGTGATGACATTCAAGATGCATCTTTTATCTCGTTGAGAAACTTGAATATTGGATACAACGTACCAGCAGCCACTTTAACTCAGTTAGGTATTCAGCGTTTACGTGTTTATGCATCGGCTCAGAACCTACTGTACATCATGTCTGACGGTTACGAAGGATATAATCCAGAAGGTATTGACCAAGGAAGAGGTAACCCGTTAACTTACGGTTACCAGCGCGGTCCAGCTCCTATTTACAGAACGTTCTCTTTAGGTGTTAATCTAGACTTTTAATCAGTATGAAAAAATCAATTTTAATTCTTAGTGGGATCCTGGCGTTAAGCGCTTGTTCAACTGATCCCCTTGATCTTGCTCCAAAATCAGAAATTGGTGCAAATGGATTCTACACCAATGATGCGGAGGTAGAGTTAGCGACTATCGCGATTTATGACGGTATGCAAGCCATACCAAAAATCGAATTTGCCTTAACGGAAATGCGTTCTGACAACGGTAAAACGAAAACCAGTGAAGGAGAATGGGCGGAATTTGAAAGTTTCACCATTCAGGCTACGAACCAGCAAGTCCAATTGTATTGGGCCGCAAACTACAACGTCATTTTTAGAGCGAATACCGTTCTTGCTAATTTGGATGTTGTTGTAGACGATGCGCTCAAAATGCAACTTGAGGGTGAAGCTAAATTTGCACGTGCACTTTGTCATTTTAAGTTAGCGAATGCTTACGGCGATGTCCCACTGCTCGATCGTGTTGTAGGGCCTCAAGACTCTTCATATTTTGAGAGAAAGCCAGTAGCGACTGTTATGGCTGCGGTAATCGCAGATTTAGAATCTGCAGTTCAGTTGCTCCCTTCAAAATCTGGTATGGTCTTTGGCCGTGCAACCAGAGGTGCTGCTACAGCTATTTTAGCTAAGGCTCACCTTAGAGAAGGTAATTACAGCACTTCTGAAAGTTTGTTAGCAGATCTTCTTTCGGATACAGATTATGCGTTAGAGGATGTATACAGTGATGTGTTCTACGATGAAGGCAATGATGAGATTCTTTTCGCCATTCCTTACGTAGATGATGATCTTTTCGAAAGTCAGGATTTCTCATTTGAATTTACGGTTGGAGGTGTTCGTAGTGGTTTAAATTACTTGACCGATGACCTGAAATCTGTTATGGATCCAATGGATACTGCGCGTACTCCTGTGATTGCAAATCCACTCAATACTAACGAATGTGGAAAATTCCTTACGGCAAGTGCAAACGCTAGAATGTGCGGTAACGATTGGATCGTTAGTCGTTTAGCTGATGTTTACTTGATGCATGTTGAGGCCAAAATGGCCGGTCAAGGTGCTACTCAAAATTTAGATGCAATCGCTTCGTTCAATGCGGTACGTGCACGTGTCGGAATGGCTCAAGTGGCTACCGATGGTACGGGAGAAATCACATTGGAAGAATTATTAGCGGAGCGTCGTATCGAATTAGCTTTCGAAAACCACCGTTTCGATGATTTAACGAGAACGGGTCAAGCGCAAACGGTATTGTCGGCATTCGCTACCACTGAAGGAAATATCTTCACAGGCACGGATCTACTTTTGCCAATTCCACAAAACGAAATCAACGTTAGTGAGGGCAAATTGAGCCAGAATCCAGGATATAACTAGACCAAATCTGTAAAAAGTAATTCATTAATTATGAAAAAGATAATAAGATCAACAACATTTGGTTGGAAAGGGTTGCCGTTAGCGGTCCTTTCCGCCTTCATCATTCTGGTAGGCTGCCGCGAAGAATATCCTACAGCTGGATCAATCCCAGATAACACACCACCAGAAGCTAACTTCTCATTTGCACAGTTGTCTTCTGATAATTACTTAGAAGTAACATTTACAAATCTTTCGACAAGTGCGACAGATTACTTGTGGGACTTTGGTGATGGTAATACATCGACCGACATGGAGCCCGTGCATATTTATGCCGCTGAAGGTATGTATACAGTTACTTTAACGGCAAGCGATAAATTAGACGTTGAGAGTACTAAAGTTATGGAGGTTGAATTAACTGAGCCTGCAGCTTATATACCTCCAATTTTAGAGTCAAGTTTTGAGGATGGGCAATTATCCGGTGCTACTGGAGACGGCCGTGATTCATGGCGTAATAGTGATATCGGTGGAGTAATTCAAATTACATCGAGCCCTGTTTTGACGGGTACACAAGCTGCGAAACTAACAGGTGATCCAGGCGACAAGCGTATTGGTTACCAGTTATTGACTGTTACAGAACAAACTGTTTATGATGTATCGTTCTACTACACTATGAAAGATAACCAGCCTGGTTCTTTGACTGTAGCTGTTTTAGATGGTCCCGCCACAAGTCATGCAGATGCATTGACGAAAGTCATAGGTGCAACAACCGTAAACGATCAGTCTGATCCAGATACTTACGTAAAAGAGACATTCTCTTTCTATTCTGACGGAAACAGTGAGGTAGCATTATACTTCTACAATGATGGGTCTGTTGAAACGCGTTTGGATGATTTCGATATTGAGTTAGGATCTGGTCCTGCACCTGTTTTGGCTAACTTTAGCTATGAAGCGGATAGTACAGATTACATGACTATTGACTTCACATCTAATTCAGTAGGTGAAGATTCATACTCTTGGGACTTTGGTGATGGTTCTACCTCTACTGATATGAACCCAAGTCATACCTATACTACAGACGGTACTTACACTGTTCAGTTGACGGCTTCTAATGTTGCAGGTGGGACAGATATGATTTCAATGGATGTTACTATTGCAGCTCCTGTTGCTGTAGCTATCAGAAACTCGAGTTTCGATGATGAAGCGGTGAAGAATGACAACCGTATCGTCTGGCGTAATGTCGATCTAGAGACAGATGCAGATACGTATTTTGGTTCTTCAGATTACATGTTGCAAATAACTACATCCGTTAATTCTGGTTCGTATGCGGGTAAACTGCCAACTGCCGAAAATTCTTCTAATCCTAGAAGATGGTTGTATCAAGAAGTTGCTGTAAATCAAAACACGAGCTATGATATTACTGGTTACATCCGTAATAAAGTATCTAGTGTTGGTTCTACTGTAACGTTTGAGATTTACGACGGTCCTTTTGATATGGCTTCTACTATAGGTGATGTAAATCATATTCTTTCGAGTGCAGACTTTGATTCAACTTCTGGACACGATACGAGTGTTTACACGCCAGCGACTGTTAATTTCAATTCCGGTACCAACGATACCATTGTGTTGTTCATTTATAATGACTACACCTTGACTGCCACGGATTCGGAAACGATGATTGATGATGTAACAATTGCTGAAAACTAGTAAATGAAGAGACCCCCATTCAATGCCTAAATTCGTTAAGCTAATACTACTATCGATACTAGCAGTATTCAATTTCATGTTAAGCTCTTGTGAAAAAGGCATTCCTTCTGGACCCACCCCTACAGGTGGGTCCACTTGGAATCCACCACCTCCTCCGGTGGACGACTACGAGTTACCCAATATCGATTTGACCAATTGGAAGGTAACATTACCCATTCCACGGTCTGACGGGAAGCCTGTAGAGGTGACCCCGCCAGAGATCTTAGATTATGCTACAGATCCTGTATTGAAGCCATTTATGTATAATGACTCTACTGATGGAAGTTTAGTTTTTTATACTTATCCGGGTGCATCTACCACGAATTCAAGCTATTCTAGAACGGAGTTACGCGAACAGATGGTGTCAGGCAGTAACAATACGAATTGGACCTTCGCAGAAGGTGGCGAAATTCACGGTTTGTTGAGTGTTCCTGAGATTTCTCAGGAGGCTGATGGTGATTACCATCGTGCCATAATAATGCAAATACACGGTCGTTTGACGGACCAGCAAAGAGATTTGATTGGTGAGGACGATAACAATGCACCTCCGGTATTAAAAATTTACTGGAGAAATAATAAAGTTTACGTCCTCACGAAGGAGTTGAAAGATACAACAGATACCTATGTAGAGTCTTTAGAGACGGATGCATGGGGCGATGGGGACGGACGTTATTTTTCCCGCGTTGTTGGAACAGATACTTTTTCTTTAGATGTGATTGCTTCAGATGGCCGTTTAGAAGTAACGCTCGGTGGAAGTGAAACATTTGTTTATGATGATGTCCATATGGAGCGATGGGGCGTATTTGAAAACTACTTTAAGGCCGGAAATTATTTGAATACCTTAGATAGTGACGCTTTTTCTAAAGTTAAATATTACAGTCTAGAGGTATCTCATGATTAAAAGAATTTTAGTTTCAATTCTCACAATTTTATCTTTTCAATCGATCAGTCAAAATATTGATTTAAATCATTGGAAGATCACAATACCTGAAGGTTCCCCATCTAATGTTGAGCCACCAGAAATTTTGAATTTTGAGAGTAATGAAATGCTGGCTCCTTTTTTTTATCGTGATAAAATAGACGGTTCGCTTGTATTCTATACATATCCGGCTGAATCAACAAGGAATTCGAAGTATTCAAGGACTGAATTAAGAGAGCAGATGGTTCCGGGAAGCAATAATGTGAACTGGACCTTTGAGCAAGGAGGTGCCATGCGTGGCACCTTACAAGTTCAAGATGTCACTCAAGATGAGGTAGGGAATTACCATAGAGTTATTGTTATGCAGATTCACGGCCGTCTTACTAATGACCAGCGCGACCTTATAGGAGAGGATGACAACAATGCGCCGCCAATGTTGAAGATCTATTGGGACGAAGGACGTATCCGCGTCAAAACTAAAGTACTTAAAGATTTCGCGGTAGATGATGTAGAGATCCTACACGAATCTGCCTGGGGAGACGATAAGGGTCAGAATTTTAAACACATCGTGGGTTACGAAAAATTCACTTTGGAAGTACGAGTGAAAAAGGGTGAAATGACGGTTACCCTTAATGATGACGAGACCTTTGTCTATAAAGATGAATCTATTAAGCGTTGGGGTATATTTGAAAATTACTTTAAAGCGGGTAATTATTTCCAATCTAGGGATGAAGGCGCTCACGCAACTGTGAAATACTTCGGCTTAGACGTATCCCATTAAATTATGAGAAAGTGTATTGTATTCCTGTTGTTAGGCTGTTCCTCTTTAGGAATAGGTCAAACAAATAACTTTGATGAAATAGATTTATGGAATTGGAAGTTAGAGCTCCCTTCAGGGTACAAAGCTTCTGATTGGAAACTCTCCAATTATCAAAATGATCGCTTCGCGTCTCCTTTCTTTTTTTATGACTTAGAAAAGGGCGCTTTGGTTATGAAAGCATTTCCTTCTAAAGGCACGTCAACCGCAAAATATACACGAAATACTTTGCGGGAACAGATGCAACCTGGTAGTAACGATGTGAATTGGACCATGAAAGAAGGAGGAGTATTAGAAGTTGATCTTGAACTTGAGTCAATTTCTAAATCTGAGAATGGTCAAAGTCATCGTACCATATTAGTACAAGTAGACGGAAGAACAACGGCGAAACAAACGAAACAGTTAGGTCTTTCAAAACCCGCTAGTTTACCAATGCTAAAGATTTATTGGCAAGATGGTTATTTGAAAGTGGTTAGGAAGGAGCTTAAGGACGAAGGAACAGCGGGTGATGCGCTGCTAAATAAGAAGTCCTGGAAAGAAAGTAAAGGTGTCCATTCTAAGAGAAAAGTAGGAAATGATCGGGTGCATATTAGTCTTGAGCTAAAACGAGGGAAAATAGTAATCCTGATCGATGACGAAAAACCGATCGTTTTTAGAGACTTAAGTGTAGCTCAATGGTATTTCGAGAACTATTTCACGGTAGGAAACTACCTTCAAAGTAAGGAGGACGGTTGTTTTTCTACTGTTAATTATTATAAAATTGAGGTTTCGCATTAAAGGCTTTACCATCACAAGTTATGTCAATAAGGAGCACACAAATTTTCATCTTTCTTATATCACTGGTCGTAATTTCTTGTGGTTCAGGAGCATCTAAATCAGCAATTTCTGCGTTTGACGTCAATGCTCAAGCGAGTAATTTAAAACCGGGGGATACGTTGTGTATTGCCGATGGGTTGTATGAAAATGTAATACTTGAAATAAATTCAATCGGAACTAGAAATGAACCCATTGTAATATGCGCTCAGACTCCTGGTTCTGTTGTTTTGACAGGTAATTCGTCCATGAACATATCCGGCGAGTATGTAATTATTAGTGGATTGCATTTTGATAATGGCTTCGCTGAAAAATCGGTGATTTCTTTTCGCTCCAAAAAAGGAGGTTCCTTGGCCCGTAGTTCTCGTGTGACATCCTGTGCGATAACAAATTTTTCAAATCCCGACCGTATACATTCGGACCATTGGATAGAGATTTACGGAAGAGAAAATAGATTCGATCACAATCATATCGGTACGAAGTGGAATTTGGGTGCCACTATGGTCATGCGCTTGGGCGATTCTAGCAGCACAGATAATCGTAATAGTATAGATTCTAATTACTTTGGACCTAAGCCACGACTGGGCTCAAATGGCGGAGAAACACTACGTATTGGCTCTTCCGCGAATTCACTAAAGAAAGGTGGGGCCCAGGTGATTAGTAATTATTTCGACCGTTGCAGTGGCGAAGTTGAAGTGCTTTCGATAAAGAGTTCTGAGAATACGATCGCCAATAATGTATTTTACGAATGTGAGGGTGTTTTAGCCCTTCGACATGGAAATAACAACTACATAGGGGGTAATGCCTTTATCGGTAATAGAAAATCGGAAACCGGCGGTCTAAGAGTAATTAACGCTGGACACACGGTAGAGAATAATCTATTTTACGGTATAACGGGGAAACGCTTTTTTGCAGCGTTGGCAGTAATGAATGGTGTACCTAATTCTGCGATTAATAGGTATCATCAAGTCGCGGATGTGAAATTAATGAATAATACATGGGTGGATTGTGATAGAATCTCATTTAGTGTAGGAGCGGACAATGAACGAACCGCCGCTCCCATTCGAACACAATTCAGCGGTAATGAGGTGTTTTATAAAGATGCTTCCAAGCAACCCTTTTTCTTCGATGCGAACCAGTCTATTACCTTCTCTGATAACAAAACTAATAGTGAGGCTGAATTGAATGGTTTTGTGCAAACAGACTACGTTGGATTATCCGTTGCTACGATAGATTCAATAACAGCTTTAGCCAGTTTTACAGGTCCATTATGGCTTGATAGAGGGGATTTGGAATCGGTTTTACCTCCATCGAACAAACGTATTGCAGTGAATCAAACGAATATCTCAACTGTGCTTAATGATCTTACTGGTGGAGATACCTTAGTTTTTACAACACAAGCTCCATTGACCTTAGAAGCGCCTATTCGTATCCAACACGATGTGACTTTTACAACGGAAGGAGAAGGCTATGCAGTCATTCAGCCAGGAGATGGTTTCAAGGGTGCACTAATACAGATTGAAGCAGGTATCAACTTATCTATGGACGGTATATGGCTTAAAGGGCGTAATGGCGTGCATAACTCACCTTACGGTTTACAAGCAAAAGCACCTATGCTCGAGCATTACAATCTGCGCATTGATGATTGTCGCTTTTCCGATTTTAAGGAAAGTCGGTATGCCGCCATTCATGCGGAGAAAGGAACCTTCGCTGATACCATGATGGTAACAAATTGTTGGTTTAAGGACTTTTCAGGGTATGGAATAGCATTGAATTCTGAGAATGACGACAGAGGCCGCTATAATGCTGAATACATCACTATATCTGAGTGCACATTCGTGGATATGATGGGAAGTGCGATAGATATTTATCGCGGTGGAAATGACGAAAGTACCTTAGGACCATTTGTGACCATTAATGAATGCGACTTTATAAATATTTGTAACAGAGAACTGGGCACGGCAGTCCGAATGATTGGAGTACAGTGGTCTCGAATTGGTGATTGTAGATTCGTTGATTCAGGTAAGAGTGGACGTGCAATTTGGTTTGAGGATCCTGCATGGGCCGATATCGAAATAAAAGATTTAGGCTTGTCAAATTCGGGTAGAATACAAACCTTTTATCCGCGTAGAGTCGATCGAAAGTCACTGGACTACTCGCAGATACGAGTTGATAGAACGTTGCTTAAAGAATGGACGCTATAATGCATAGGTTTTTAGCTTATATCGTTTGTGTTGTTCTGTTCATTAGCTGTGGTGAGTCTGCAGTGAGTGATGAGGCAAATGAAAGTTTCTTACTACTTTCAAGAGATGGTGCAAGTGCGATACAAAACAATAAGTCTCATCCCATCATTTATGAGGCTACGGTTAAATTAGAAAATCGCTTAAAAAGCACACTATCGTCTGCTATCGATGTTCCTCAACCGAAGGATCCCGGTGGCGGTTATACGCATGAAAAGCATAAGAAAAACTATGCAGCGGTTAAAGATGCGGCGACCATGTATCTTTTAAGTGGTGACGTTGCTTATTTGGAGTATACTAAAGATTTATTACTAGCCTACGCGGCTTTATATCCTACTCTAGACTTACATCCAAAAAGAAAGAATCAAGGGCCTGGGAAATTATTTTGGCAAATTTTAAATGATGAAGTTGCACTAGTTCATTTTATACAGGGTTTCGATGCGATCAAGTCGGATATTGCCCCAAGTGACAGCGCCTTAATTGTGGAAGGTTTATTTGAGCCTATGGTTCAATTTATCAAGGATGACAGTAAACGAACGTTCACCAAGATTCACAATCACGCCATGTGGGGGGTTGCAGGGGTTGGTATGACAGCATTAGTACTAGATCGTGAGGATTGGCTGCAAGAGGCCTTGTATGGACCAGAAGGCGATGGTGCTTGCGGGTACTTCACAATGATTGACTCTCTTTTTTCTCCGGATGGTTATTATTCTGAGGGACCTTATTACCAGCGCTACGCACTAATGCCGTTGGCAGTCCTTGCGCAGGCATTGGTCGTGAATAGACCCAGCTTGAATGTATTGGATTATAAAGACGGTGTAATACTGAAGGCCATTGAAACCACCTTTGAATTAAGCGATTGCAATGGCTATTTTTTTCCAGTAAATGATGCGATTAAAGTAAAGTCAATAGAAACTCCAGAGCTAGGGTATGCACTACCGATGATTTATGCCTATGGAGGGAGAGACGTGAAATGGTTGGATGCAATTCGTCAAAACAGCAATTGCGTATTCACGGATGCCTTGATGAATTTGGAACCCATTTCGGAACGTTTTAGTCGTACCTCCAGATTCATTAGCGACGGGGCAAAAGGTAAGACAGGTGGAATGTCAATATTCCGTTCTGCTGGAGATTGTTCCGGCTTCACTTCGGTTTTGAAATTTGGGACCCATGGTATGGGCCATGGTCATTTCGATCAATTGGGACTTCAGTTGTACCATGAAGGAATTCCATTCATTACGGATTATGGTGCAAGTAGGTTCCATAATATTCCACAAAAAGAAGGAGGAAGGTATCTCAAAGAGAACAATACTTGGGCGAACCAGACCGTTGCGCACAATACCCTTGTTGTGAATAGGCAGTCTCAATATCAAGGCATAGACTCCGACGCGGATGAAGGATCTTCACATTTAGTATTTGAAGAGTTTTCAGATTCATTAAATGTTATTGTAGCTATGGATTCCTCTGCTTATCCGGGATCAACATTGATGCGTTATCATATGCTCCTTAAACAGGGCGGTTATGACTATTTGATAGATATACAATCTATACGTAGCGAAGAAAGAGTAGAAGTTGATGCGCCTTTTTACTTTAATGAGCATGTAGTGTACAGCGCACCGAAGATTTCGTACTATACATCCAATCTTGCGCCATTTGGAGATGGTAACGGCTACCAACATTTATGGGAGAACGGCAGCGCTTCAGAAACGCTTACAAGCACCTACACCTGGCAAAGTGGTACTGGTTTTATTTCTATGAACCAGGCGGCTCTAATGCCTTACACTACTTCTGCCGTTACCGTTGGTGCAAACGATCCAAATAACAACCTACACGGTACTAAAGGATTGATCTTAAGAACTACTGAGCCCGCTGACCACCAAGCAATTTGTACAGTGTTTGAACAACATGGACATTATGATCCCGTATTTGAAACAACGGGTAAAGCCTATAGTGCACTATCCAATTTAAAACTTATGTCTGTTGATGGTGGGTATCTAATCCGATTTAAAGCGAATGACAGCAACTTTACTATAAAGTTTAGCCAAAGTATAACTGCTCAAAGCAGACCATTACTAACCATAAAGAAAATAGAAAATGAGTGACTTAGCCAGTGATGTATTTTTAATGGAATCAGAAATACCTTGGGAGGCGATTGACGCTAAGGTAAGTCGACAGATTGTAGGCTATAACGATACCATAATGATGGTAAAAGTAAAGTTTAAAGAAGGCGGAATCGGCCCAGTTCATGATCACTACCACAGCCAAGTTACCTATGTGGTTAGCGGTGCGTTTGAAATGAATATTGACGGCGAAATACGTACCATTCGAGGTGGTGATTCGTTCTACATTCCACCACATGTTTCACATGGTGCTGTTTGCGTTGAAGAAGGTATGTTGATCGATGTATTTAGTCCACATAGAGAAGATTTTTTAGCTAAGTAATATGAAACTAAAAGGATTGCGTTGGTGGATTATTGTATTGATCTTCATCGCCACAGTTATTAACTACATCGACCGTACTGCATTTGCATTACTCTGGCCTGAGATGGGCGAAGATCTGGGCATGGACAAGTCCGATTACGCCATTATGCTTAACGTATTTATGGCTTGTTATGCACTAGGAAAATTCGCTTCAGGAAAACTATATGATGCAATCGGCACGAGGTTAGGCTTTACTGTTTCGATCATAGTCTGGTCTTTGGCATCCGCCTTCCATGCATTTGCAAGAGGTGTCATCACCTTGTCTATATTCAGGGGGTTATTGGGTATAGGAGAAGCAGGAAACTGGCCGGGGGCTGTAAAAAGTAATGGCGAATGGTTTCCAGTAAAGGAACGCGCAATAGCCCAAGGTATTTTTAATGCAGGAGCATCCATAGGTAATGTCATTGCTCCGTTTGTTATCGTATTGTTGTATTCTAATTTTGGTTGGAAGACTACGTATATAGTTCTTGGTGCAGTTGGCCTGTTGTGGGTAATTCCGTGGCTTTTTCTAAACAAATCTACCCCAGAAAAACATCCATGGATAACCGCTGAAGAGCGAGCACTAATTCTAGATTCCAGGATAGATAAGGTACAAAGCAATGAAAAAGCTAAAAGTTTAGGTATTTCTGAGATTCTAAGTCATCGTGAATCTTGGGGCGTTTTGATGTGTCGTTTTTTCATTGAGCCTATTTGGTGGTTTTTCGCCGGTTGGATGCCTATCTATCTGAACGATAGATTCGGATTAAGCATAGAGCAAATTGCCGGCACGATGTGGATATCCTATTTAATGGCAGCATGTGGAAGTATACTTGGAGGTATGTTTTCAGGCCGATTAATGCGCAGTAGATCTGTTGATACCTCTCGTAAGCTCACTATCGTTCTTGGAGGTCTTTTAATATTGATCGCCTTTGTTGGAATTATAACTTTAGTTAAGGAGGACAACTTTATGTTGTTTATCTATTTCGCGGGAATGGCTTTGTTTGGATTTCAATTCGCGATTGGCAATATTCAAACGATATCTAGCGACTTGTTCAGAGGTCCTTCCGTTGGGACGCTTGCCGGATTAGCAGGTACCATCGCAGCATTATCGCCTATGATCATGAATTGGTTTGTGGGTAGAATAACAACAAGTTCTTATACTCCGGCTTTTATAGCGATTACAGTCTCCGTAATTTTGGGTGTTGTTTCATTATTTGTATTAATCAAGAAAATTGCCCCAGTTCGGGCGTAAATAAATAAAAAGAGTAGAATGAGTTCAAATGGAAAAGTAGCGGTGGTCACAGGTGCCACTGGAGGAATTGGTTTCGAAGTTGCTAAAAGATTAGGATCCGATGGATTTACGGTTATTCTTAATGGCATAGAAGATACTGCTGGAGCAGCTCGTGTAGAAGAACTTACTGCTTCAGGAGTAACGTGTGAGTACTATGGATTCGACGTTACAGATGAGCATGCAGTAAATGAGCAAATCGAAAAGATCGGTAAGAAATACGGTAAAATTGATGTTGTAGTAAATAATGCTGGTGGCCTTGGTGGTCGTATGCGTTTTGAGGAAATGACAACAGACTTTTACCGTAAAGTGATGGCACTGAATTTAGATTCGACCTTTTTCGTTTCAAGAGCAGCTATTCCGTTTTTGAAAAAAGGAGATCTACCGACGATCATAAATTACACCTCTAATGCAGGTTGGAATGCAGGCGGTCCTGGTGCAGGGATTTATGGAACTAGCAAGGCCGGTGTTCATGCAATCACCCGCGCATTGGCGAAAGATCTAGCTGAATTTGGTATTAGAGTTAATGCTGTTTCTCCAGGAACAATTGACACTCCATTTCACGCTCAAATCAAGTCTACAAAGCCGGAAGTATTTGCCTCATGGAAGAATAATATAATGTTGGGAAGACTAGGTCAACCAGAGGAAGTTGCAGCGGTAGTTTCGTTTTTAGCTGGTAAAGACGCTTCTTTCATGACTGCGGAAACCGTACAAATCGGTGGCGGTCAGGCATTGGGTATATAACGAGATCACTACTTAAATCAGTTAAAATGAAGAAAGTTGTCACTTTTGGAGAAATCATGTTGCGACTTGCGCCTCCTGGATTCCTCCGTTTTTCCCAGACCAATACATTAGATGTAGTGTATGGCGGGGGAGAATCTAACGTCGCCGTATCGTTAGCAAATTACGGAGTGCCTGTTGAGTTTGTCACAAGGTTACCAAACAATGATATTGGACATTGCGCCCACATGGAGATGCGTAAGCGCGGTGTGGGTACTACTCATGTGAATTGGGGTGGTGATCGTTTGGGGATTTATTTTCTAGAGACTGGAGCAGTTTCTAGAGGAAGTAAAGTGGTTTACGATCGCGCACACAGTGCGATGTCAGAGATTACTGCAGGGATGATCGATTGGGACGCGGTATTTGATGGAGTTGAGTGGTTTCACTGGACCGGAATTACGCCTGCAATATCGCAGGGAGCAGCTGATGCCTGTCTAGAAGCTGTAAAAGCTGCTAGCGCTAAGGGCATTACTATTTCAACGGACCTGAATTATCGTAAGAAATTATGGAATTACGGTGGTGATAGAGAGTCTATTATGACTGAACTCACCAGTTATTGTGATATCATTTTAGGAAACGAGGAAGATGCTGAAATGCATTTTGGTATCAAGCCAGAAGGCTTAGACATTACTACCCAAGGTCATGAAGTTAAAGCTGAGGCTTTTCTTTCCGTTTGTAAGCAAATGATGGCCAAATTTCCACGGGCAAAGAAAGTCATAACGACGCTCAGAGGTTCCATCTCTGCATCTCATAATACATGGGCAGGTGTTATGTACGACGGTTCTACCATGTTTGAATCGCCGCAGTATCAGATCACAGATATCGTAGATCGCGTTGGCGGTGGTGACTCGTTTATGGGAGGATTGATTTATGGATTACTTAAATATCCTGAAAATGACCAAAACGCCCTGAATTTTGCCGTTGCCGCTTCTTGTTTGAAGCATACTATTAAGGGCGATGCAAATCTTGTGACCTTGGATGAGGTAGAGAAATTAATGTCTGGTGATGCTTCTGGGCGCGTAGCACGATAGATGGTTATGAGAAATCAAGAAATAGTTGATGTATTAGAGCAAGCACCCATTGTACCTTTATATTACCATGAAGATCCAGCTACGGCTTGTTCTTTAATGGATGCATGTTATTTGGGAGGTGCGCGCGCATTAGAATTCACCAATAGAGGAGAGCATGCGATGCGTGTTTTTACCGCGATGTGTAAGCATAGAGATGCAAATTATCCCGATATGGCTTTAGGAATAGGATCCATCTCTACTACTGAGCAAATCCAAAACTTTATTAATGTTGGGGCAGATTTTTTGGTATCCCCCTTTATTTCTAAATCATTGGCCGATTTTGCTAAATCGAAGGACATCTTTTGGACTGGCGGATGCGGTACATTAACAGAAATGCAGACTGCCTATTCTTGGGGTGTCCCTCTGTTAAAGTTGTTCCCTGGAAATATTTATGGTCCTGCCATGATCAAGGCGGCTAAAGCTCCTTGTCCTTGGCTGAAAATAATGCCTACCGGCGGGGTTAAGCCCGAAAAGGAAAATTTGGAAGCTTGGTTTGGCGCAGGTGCCACTTGCGTTGGTATGGGTTCTCAACTTTTCACAAAAGATGAAAATGGTGCTTACAATTATGCATCAATTACAGAAAAAGTAGCATCAAGTTTGCGTATTGCGCTTACTTAAGTGAAGTGCTTAAAAGATTAAAAAAGGTCCGGCATATTGCTGGACCTTTTTTTTAGTGTTCTACGCTGATGTTCTTGAACCATACTTCGACGTAGTTTCCTGTTTTGTATTGCTCGGTGATATTCCCCTGATACGTTTCCGCATCTGTATACCAGACTGAATTCTCTAAAGAGGATTTTCCGTTGCTCTGGTTGTACGCACCAATCTTGAAAATTTGTAGTTCATCAGTATACGCGGTGGGCTGTTCGATTCCTTTTCTACCCATGGGTTCATACCACTGTCTGACCTGGCTTGGTATAGATGCTGAATCGCTGTAAGTAGATTGAATCAAACTCTTTTTAAATCGCTTAGTACGCTTATTAGGATGCGTGAATTCTAACGTCATCACCCCTTTGTCAATTGAAACAGAATAACTAAAAGCTTCGCCCAGTGCTATGCCTTCTTTCGGTTCATCAGGAAACTCATCCTCGGCAGCACTGCATACAGACATGTCATTGCCCCAAATAGGAAAAGATACATCCCAGCGTTGATTATTATTTCCCTCCGTATTGATTTCGTAGTTCCAGAAAACGGAGCCTAGCTTATGACCGGGGTATTTACGGTAAAATATCTTTAAAGGTTCATTTTCATGTCCCTCAACACTATGTATTTGTCCAATGACGACTGAAAAAGCAGCTGGTACTGAGGGATTCCCAGAGGCAGTCGTGTGCATGACTTTAACCGTTGTACTCAAATTGCCACCTTCCATCAAAGTCCATTTTCGAATCTCGCCTAGTTCACTTCTTGTATTGCTCGAAGTACGACTAGTAATACCTGAATTCGGAGTTTTAAATACGATCCAACTACCCTCGTGATCTTTTGTGGTCGTAAAGAACTCTCTGTGTTGAAAGTCAATGAGATGTTGCGAGGTGGTTCCATCGCCAAGCAATATGGACCATTGGTCAATTTCCGGATACACGTCACTGGGTAATGGCTTATGTAGGTCACACGATCCTAATAGAAAGAGCGCACCTGTTAAAATTGAAACGCGAAACAGGTGTTTGCTGGAAGTGTGATTACTTAACATCTTAATGTTGGATGAATAGTTTTTCAATAGATCGCCAAGTATATCCCTCGAATTGCAAAATGTAGGTGCCGCTCGGGTAATTTTTTGTTTCAAGATTGACCTCTAAAGTATTTAGATTCGTTGTGCTCCAAACCGTTTTTCCCGTGCTCGTACTGATGAGCTTTGCGTACTTTGTATTAGTAGGTACATTCTTGATATGCACTTGCTGATCCGCAGGATTCGGGGAGATTTTCAGGTTCGTTTTTAGGATAGGATCAACGGCAAGCGAATTGTAGGCAAATGGCCCAACGTCTACTGAATCCAATGGACTGAACCTTACGATAGCGTTACTGAAGTCATCTGCCCCGGGATTACTCGTGGCACTGCGCGGCTGTCCTTCGATATCCTCTAAGACCAGTGAATTGACGGTGCTACTCGAGCTAAATAATGGGGTAGAGGATGTGCTTTTCCAATACTCTAATACTGGATTGTAGGTGATCATAGGGTCGGTATTCCGCACTTCCGTAGTATCAAAACTCGTAGATGTAGCACCAGAAAGAGTAACGGCGTTACCCGTTGGGTACATTAGGTTATTCTGCCATTCTATTTCTGTACCAGGATCATTGTTCACATCCACGATAGAAACTAACGCATTCTCGGAACCGGTAATGGTATTGTTTGCGATGGTGATGTCCTTTAAATCCTTGTTGTAATTGTTATTATTATCAAAGCCTATTTCGATACCATTGGTATTGTTTATCAAAGAGTTATTGGCGATTAACACACGTTCTGCTCTAAAATGTTTGCTGTAACTAGTGCTCTGACCGTCTATGGCGTCGCCTTGAGTGAGCGTAATAGGTGCATCCCAGCGTGTGCCATTAAGTCCTTCCATATAGTTATTGATAATTACATGGTCTGTACCGTATATTCTAATGCCTCCGGTATACAGAGATGATCCAGCAGCTGATGTCCCAACAGGTTTGTTATTGCCAAAAAAGAAATTCCCTTCAACAATATTCCTGTTTCCATGCCTTAATGACAAACTGCCGTAGCTTGATCTGAAGGTATTGTGGCGTATGATATTGTCACACGACTTAACGGATACGACCTCTGGATCTCCATCGCAATTCTCAAATAAATTGTGTTCAACAATAGTGTGGCCGCTGCTCGGTGACATTTCACTCCAGCCAATACGTATAGATTCTTGCTCGTTTACAGCTCTAGGACCGTTATTTCGAAAGTGATTTAGTCGTATTACATCATATGTGCTTTGGTAATAGACCTCATCTGATCCATCATCTTCGTGCGAACCATCAACAGTAATGTAATGGCCGGGTGTGGTTTTATTTTGAAATATATTGTGGTCTATAATATTGTGATGGCTTGGGTATTGGAATGGCAGTGTATTGTCGTTCCAAACCCCACCGATATAAACCCATTTCACGGACTCGGTAGTAGTGAGCTCAAACGTGTTTCTAGTAATCTGAATATGGTGACATCCCTCAAGCTTAACTAAAGTCTCGTCGGAAGTGGCATCAAAAATGAATCCTTCTAAAATACAATGTGCAGATTTTTTGAATACAAATTTAGATTCACCAGTTAAGAGCACGCCGCCGACGCTTTCAGCTTTTATGATGATTGGATTCGCAGCGGTACCCGTATTCTCAATAGTAGCCTCGAAGTCATTATACGTGCCGTCTGAGACTATAAATACGCCGCCACTGTTTGCAGCGTTAACGTCAGTTTCTAAATCTTCGGCATCTGTGTAAAATTGGGCAGAGGCCGCAAATGAATACAGTGAAAAGACGAGCAGTGTGATTTTTTTGAAGGTCATCATGTAATTTTGAAAATAATTTTTCGAACTAAAAATGGTTAAATAAATGGGACACATTGTCGGGCAATTAAAGGACTATAAATTTCAGAGTCTTAAATGTATCAGCGGATTCTAACGTACAATAATAACTTCCACTAGGCCACGATCGTACGCTAAAGGAATAGGTGGGTCTTCCGTTTAAATTAATTTTAGTAATGATGGTACTCGTACTGTTGTAAACCGTGACTTTTAAATCTTCTAATGGTAGCCCGGAAAGATTTATGATTGAATTTGACGGATTAGGTTCTAGCGAAATTTTGGATTGTTTAAGTGGATCTGGAATAGCGACAGTACCTAGTTCGTGCACCACGAAATCTGCGAACCGCAATTGTTCATCTCGTAAATCCTGACTGTTAATTAAACTTCTATAGACGCCCCATTTCGGTCTTACGAAGTCTGCTCCACTTCTCCAGTTTACTATGCTGTCGTTGGTGTAGCTAAACAATACAGTAGAGTCGCTAACCTTAGAAATCTCGATAGAGTAAGTACCAGAGCTCCCATATTGAATGGTCTCTTTCACATCGAGCCATTGGCCTAAGAATGAAGAAAGTGGTTCCTGCGCCAATGTAATTTGACTGTCTGTTTCTGCATAACGTAATTCAATACGATTTGGATTACTTTTTCTAGTAGTCAAAGTATACATAGGCATACTTGCAAGACTGCCGCCTACTGATTTAAGTTGATGAATATGTGTGAAATTAGATGAAGACTGAAAGCCTATCGGCAATTTAAACATCCAACGGTATTCAACGATTTCGCTTTGTGTGCCTTTTAGATTATTTGGAGACTTGTCATAGGATTTTATTTCGTTTCGTTGTCGATCAAAATTTATGCACCGGTCATTGTCAGGGCTAACGTGAATATGAAAACGGAATACGTTCATTCCTAATATAGAGTCCCAAATTTCATCTATGTGATCGCCGAAATTTGTGTGATTACAATCAGGTGACTCTATAGGGTTGTGACCTGGCGCAAGTACACTTGTAATTAAGCTGTATGTATTGCCAGGACCATCAGCACTGAGAGTGACTTGGCTGAGGCAGCTTAGCGAATTCAAAGCCAACGCTAGTGTAAGAATAGTTGATTTATAAATGGTCATTACGAATAAAGTAGTTATCGTTTGAAATTGTGTTTTCTGGAACTTCAAGCGTAAAATTTGTAAACCACACTTCAGTATAGTTTCCTGTGCTGTATTGACGAGATAAATCGCCTTGATGAGTTTCTGCATCTGAACACCAATTTGGATTGGATGCGTATGGTTTGCCATTGGTTTGATTGTAAGCACCAATTTTGAAAAACAGTCCTTCATTCAGGTATGCATCATTACGTTCTAGTCCGTCCTGCCCTAAAGGAAAAAAAAGTTCCTTAGTCTGCGAGTGAATAGAACTATCCGTTGTGTAATCTGACTGAATAAGATTTTTAGTAAAAATTTTTGTAGGATGATTTTCCGATTCAAATATTAACTTCATTTCACCGTTTTTAACAATGATAGTGTAGCGGAAAGACTCTCCGATTTCGATACCTTCTAGCGGTTCTTCTGGGACAGTGTTCGCGGAGGTTCCAACAACGCTAAAATCGTGTCCCCATACCGCGGTACTGAAATCCCAACGCTTTGAGTTATTATCTCCGACAGTATTAATCTCATAGTGCCAGAAAACTGAACCTTTTTTATGACCCGGATATTTTTTATAAAATATTTTTAGTGGTTCATTTTCAAATCCATCGGCACTATGAATTTGACCTATTACGGTGGAATGCGATGCGGATACATCATTTCTCCCGGACTCTGAAACAGCCATGACCTTGACCGTTGCGGCTAATATCGAACGTTCTTCAGGAAGCCACTTCAACTTCTGAGCTAATTCCGTTCGCGTATTATTAGACGTGCCATGCGTGGTGCCGCCATTGGGCGTTTTGAATGCTAACCAGGTTTTGCCTTCGTCTGTCACCGGATAGAAATAGTTTCGGTCTTCGAATCCAGCAATATTGCTGATGTTTTCGCCATTACCTAAAATGAGATTCCAGTGGGATAAGAAACCACCAAAATTTTCGTAAACACCTTTAATAGGAGGAGTGCTGATTTTAGCAATCGCAGCAGTCATCAAGAGAATGATAGATAAAAGCGCTATTTTTCGAAAGTGCAAACGCATTGTTTTTGATCCTTTTGTTTGTTCTTATTCTTTGTGTATTTCGATGATAGAGAATACTGCCGTTAAGATACGATTTATGGAGATTTTCGAATCATAATTAATGAAATTATGGCACGTTGTCTACTTCTTTTTTCAAGGGAAAATCTGAATATTATTTCTAAAGCAAGCTTCGATTTTTGTCTAAAGAAAAAGCCAGCGCAAGAGCGCTGGCTTTGTTCTTCTTTGCGATCACCAAGTGGAGCTGGCGGGAATCGAACCCGCGTCCAAACAAGGAAGCCTGAGGCTTTCTACATGCTTATCTTATGATTGGATTTTCGATCGATCTCTGAGCATAAGCACCCTAATCACGACTTATCTTCTAGACTTAGGTTAGCCCGCGAAGCAAAGACTAACTGCATTCCTGAATTTTCCACACCTCGTAATCAGTCGCCTCAGGACAGGGGCTCCTGCGAGATGTTCAGCTCCTATACCTGGTATAGGATTAGCAAAATCGACATCCTGTCAGATTAAGCGGCCAAAGCGTAAGAATCTTCGCCAGTTATAAAAAATGAAGCGGTGTATTAACGAGCTGCCCCTTCAGCGCTCGACATGCTTACATCAACCTTCGGCTTGCTGTCAAAACCAGTCAGCCCCAAAAAAGATGTGGTTGGCGAAGATACGCGAATTCTATGCCAATTATGTGCACATCAACAAAGGAACTGTGCGAATACACGCTAAAATCATTACTATCTTTAAGCACATGAAAATCGGTATATTAAGAGAGGGAAAGGTCCCAATAGATAAGCGTGTTGCGCTAACTCCAGCGCATGCGGTGGAATTAAAAAAGGATTATGATTGCGAAGTTGTCCTTCAACCATCGACTATACGCGCTATAGCGGATGAGGAATATGCTTTAAATGGAATCGCTTTGCAGGAAGATTTGTCCGATTGTGATGTCCTGTTTGGTGTTAAAGAGGTGCCGATACAAGATTTGATTCCGAACAAAACGTATTTCTTTTTCTCACATACCTATAAGCAGCAGCCCTACAATGCAAAGCTATTAAGTGCCTGTGTCGATCGTAATATTCGTTTGATTGATTACGAATTACTTAAGAAAAACGGAAATCGTGTTGTTGCATTCGGCCGATTTGCGGGACTTGTTGGTGCTTACAATGGTCTTCGGGGCTGGGGTGAAAAATATGGACAATTCGTGCTTAAGCCTGCACATGAGTGTCACGACATGCAGGACATGTTCGACCAACTCAAAGGCATTGATTGGCCGGCAGATTTACGCATCCTACTCACAGGGAAAGGACGGGTGGCAAACGGTGCTGTGGAGACTTTACAGGCTGCTGGACTCCCACAAATTGCACCAGAAGAAGTTGTAAATCACGAAGGATGTTTCTGGAGTCAGTTGGATGTAGAACACTATTATAAGACCGGCGACGGTAGTCCTTTTGATCGTAAGGCGCTCTTCGCGGATCCAAGCGGATTTGAAAGTAATTTCATGCAGTATGCACCGTTTGCGAAACTCTACATAGCAGGGCATTACTACGATAGTCGTGCACCTTTCATATTTACACGAGAGGATGCAAAGAGGTTAGATTTTGCAATTTCATACGTAGCTGATATCAGCTGTGATATTGATGGCCCAGTAGCCTCAACACTCAGGGCTTCAACTATTACAGAACCCTTCTATGGGTATTTGGTAGCTGAAGAGAAGGAAGTAGTGCACGATGATCCGGAAGCAATAGGAGTAATGGCCGTGGATAATCTCCCGTGTGAACTACCGCGCGATGCATCGCTTAGTTTTGGATCCGATTTAATGGAGCATGTGATTCCAGCGCTTTTTGATGGAGACAAAGAGCAAATACTTCATCGGGCAACTGAATGCGCAGACGGAGTGCTTGCGAAAGATTTTGAATACCTCCAAACGTACATAGATAGGGCGTAGTGGCTAAAAAAGCATTACATATCAACAAGGGGGTAAAAGAAGCTCCATCAGTAAATCCAAGTTTGCAAACGGGAAAGCGAACAAGTCGCACCTCGAAGGAATTGGTAAAGGAAATAATTAAAGGCAATAGAACAGCATTGGCTCAAGGTATTACGATGATTGAGAGTAATACAGCAGTGGACCAGAATCAAGCTCGTGCGCTTTTAAGTGAATTGATGCCTTACACTGGAAATAGTTTTCGCATCGGTGTGACAGGCGTCCCAGGCGTGGGTAAAAGCACTTTTCTTGAATCGTATGGAAATACACTTCTAAAGTCAGATGAAGATGCAAAAGTTGCGGTTCTTGCGGTAGATCCATCTTCTGAAATCAGTAAAGGCTCGATTTTAGGCGATAAAACGCGAATGATGGAATTAGGTAAGCATGACCGTGCTTTTATACGTCCCAGTGCCTCTGGTGGTAACCTCGGTGGTATTGCAAAAAAGACTAGGGAGGTCATGTTGCTTTGCGAAGCTGCTGGATTTAACTACATTTTCATTGAGACTGTTGGTGTAGGTCAGAGTGAAACATTGGTTTCAAAACTGGTCGACTGTTTTCTGTTTCTAGCAATGCCGGGCACGGGCGATGAATTACAAGGTTTAAAAAAGGGTATCATGGAAATGGCGGATATCATCGCTGTCAATAAAAGTGAACCGCCAAACACCCCCTCAGGGGAACGGAGTGCACTTTCAATTCGAAGTGCACTGCAGCTCTTCTCAAACAAAGAATTTGATTGGCACCCACCGGTTTTGCTTACGTCAGGACTGACTGGGTTTGGTTTTGATGAATTGGAAGTTGCGCTAGACCGTTACCAAAGGCACAGTCAAGCCAAAGGGTGGTACGAGAAAAAACGTAAAGACCAACAAGCGTATTGGTTTGAGAATTCTGTTCGTGAAGGTGTTCTTGAGCTTTTACAAAAAGATGCAGATTGGCAAAAGCGTTACGATAAGCTAAGCAAGGCAGTAGCACAAGGTGAGTTGAACCCTTTCCAGGCCAGTGCAGAATTGATTAAATTATTAAAGGGTAAGGTCTAAAAGTTACGAGCTGCTTCGTGTTTTAGCAAAAGAATGGCTGCCTTCGTTGGGAAGATATCTCCAGTCATCTCAAGTTCAATCAACTTCCTACTTAAATCACCTGCGGTAGCATCGGCGCCTAACTCAACAGCAGTCTTATTGATTAATGAAACGACTTGACTTTTCGCGCTCACCACATGATTCCATGAACTGTCTGAAACATAGACTTGTTGCGAGATATTATAATCAAATTCGTCTCGAACAGCACTAACGAGTGCTTTTCTGTAACTCACTACGTCTAGATTTCCCGGCTTTACACGCAATACAAGACGATTCGGACTAATTCGTTCTAGAAGCACGATAATTCGCTCATAAGCTTGAAAACGCATAGGAAGCGCCTTTTTCTGCAAGTTCTTACGCAGGTAAAATTGGCGTCGTTTTTCCTCGTTATCCACAAAGCTAGATAGCAGTAAATAGGTGAGCAACAGCATTAAAGCCGCTGGAAAAGTATACTTTAGAATTTCAATAAATGCTTCCATGAATATGTGTTGAGGCATACAAATATCGTTATTTTTGCCACCTTATTATACTTTAACCATGGAATCACTTTCAAAAAGAGCACAGGAGATGGGGCTACCCATGACCATTGAGATGGCTAAGAAGGCGCGCGAGTTAAGCGCGACAGGTAAAAATGTCATTAGTCTTTCTCTTGGTGAGCCAGATTTTGACACGCCAGATTTTATCAAGGAAGCAGCTGTTCAGGCGATGGAAGAGAATTACACTCATTACATGCCGGTTCCGGGGTTTGCCGATGTTCGTGAAAGTATCGCGGCTAAATTCAAGCGCGACAATGGTATCGACTATACTGCGGATCAGATAGTGATCAGTACAGGCGCAAAACAAAGTCTATTAAACATTTTCTTGGCTTTAGTTAATCCTGGAGAAGAGATCATTATACCTGCACCGTACTGGGTAAGTTATATGGATCAGGCAAAGTATTGCGGCGCTGAGGTAAAAGTCCTTCCGACTACAATGGAAGGCGGGTTTAAAATTACGGCAGACCAGTTAGAGTCGGCCATTACACCTAAATCTAAAGTGCTTATTTTCTCTTCGCCCAACAATCCTTGTGGCGCGATATATAGTAAAGAAGATTTGAAAGCGATTGCTGCCGTAGTTGCAAAGTATCCTAATCTGTACATAATTTCAGACGAGATTTATGAACTATTAAACTACGGTGAGGTAGATCATGTTTCTATAGCAAGTTTTCCTGAGGTATATAACCAAACCATTACCGTTAACGGGTTGTCAAAAGGATTTGCTATGACCGGTTGGCGCTTGGGTTATATTGGCGCACCTCAGTGGATTGCCAAAGCATGTACAAAGTTCCAGTCGAATTTCACCTCTGGAACCAATTCAATTGCACAGCGTGCATGTAAGACTGCGGTTGAGGCTGACCCTTCCTCTGTCGATTATATGATCAAAAAATTTGCGAGTCGACGTGAGAAAATGGTGGACTGGATAAAAGAAGTACCGGGTTTTGAATTACAAACGCCGCCAGGTGCATTTTACGTTTTTCCGAGGATCACTTCGTTGTTAGGAAAGAAGTTTAACGGGCGCGAATTAAAGAATTCTTTAGACGTAAGTATGTATCTTTTGGAAGAGGGCTTAGTTAGCACTGTTCCTGGAGACGCATTTGGGTTACCCGGTTATATCAGGTTTTCTTATGCGGCATCAGAAATAGAGTTGGAAGAAGCAGTAAAGCGTGTAAAAGTCGCGGTATCTAATTTAGAGGACTAGGTCCATTTACTTTGAAAATAGAAGTTTCGAACGGCGAGATATTAGATAAGGTTTCCATTTTAGAGATAAAATTGGAACGTATTACTGATGTTCAAAAACTAAGTAATATTCAGAATGAATGGGATGCCTTGCAAAACGCAGTGAAAATCATCACAGGATTAGCGAACCGTAAAGATGAATTTTACGAAGCCGTAAAGGCACTGAGAGCCACCAATGAGGCGCTTTGGGATGTTGAAGACGCCTTACGTTTAAAAGAAAAGGAAAGGGATTTCGGAGATGCCTTTATAACGTTGGCTCGAGAAGTGTACGTTTTAAATGATCAACGTGCTGCCCTAAAGAGCTCAATCAATAACCTTACAGGCTCTAATCTTCGAGAAGAAAAATCATACGAAGGCTATTGAGGTAAAAGTCATTTAAAGTAATAGTCCTAACTTCGAGTTAAGAGAAAAAAAGAATTTGAGCCTAGAATCGAGACTTAATGCGCTAAGAGAGCGTATAAATATTAAGCTGTACGATAGCCGTGAGCTTGTGTTGCGTATACTTTCGCGTGGAAGTGTTTTGGTCGCTCTTACGACGCTAATAGCACTTGTTTTTTATCATGGTTTCGAATTAGAAGCCCATCAAAATACGGTAGTCGGTTATGTAGTGCGGGGTTCGATTGGGTACTATCTGGTTAAATACTTACTAGAGCTATTGTATAATTTTCAACCCATTCAGTTTTTGAAAGACCGTAAATGGGAGGGTATTCTGATGCTCTTTTTGATTGTGGATATTTTAATTATCAATTTATCGGGCTTCGAGCTGCTCAACGAAGCCGGAAAGTTTCTTAAAATCCCAGGACTGCAAGAGAGCTTTTTAATCGTTTTACAGTGCTATGTCCTTGTTATTGTTGGTCTAGAATTCGGTCGAGTCGGTGAGCTCCTTCCTAAGTCTAAACTGAGTCCGCCAACCCTGCTAGTACTGAGCTTTTTGGTTTTGATAGCCTTAGGCACATGTTTACTTATGCTACCTGAAATGACGGTTCGTGGACGGGATGGACTGGATCTATTTACCGCCTTGTTTACAAGCATTTCAGCAAGTTGTGTTACTGGATTAAGCTTGATTGACATAAGCACGATTCTGAGTGGAAAGGGTCAGTTTATAGTGATGCTTTTAATGCAGTTAGGCGGATTAAACATCATCTCCTTTGCAGCACTTTTTGCTATTCTTCGCGGTGGATTTGGCATGCGTCAGCAAAACTTTATGAGTGAGAACTTAGGGGAGGATTTAAAGCGTTCGCGGTCTTTGATTTCAGCAATTTTCAG
The DNA here is from genome assembly GCA_965204625.1 of Schleiferiaceae bacterium. Taxonomy (GTDB): domain Bacteria; phylum Bacteroidota; class Bacteroidia; order Flavobacteriales; family Schleiferiaceae; genus UBA10364. The sequence continues at coordinate 87,810 of CBDBET010000004.1, read as the reverse complement.
ACTGACATTAATAATCGAAGGGACCGGCGCGTTGCTTCTTGGTATTTTATGGCGTAACGATTTTGATACGTTGGGAACCACCATTTTTTACAGTTTGTTCCACAGCATTTCTGCATTTAATAATGCCGGATTCTCTCTTTTTTCGGATTCACTAGCCAGTCAATCCGTACAGTGGGATTTTAGTATTCATTGGGTTATCGCCCTAATGATAGTCCTTGGCGGTATTGGATTCGGTACAATAACAGATATTCTGCGTCAGTCTTGGACGAAACAGTCCTTGTTACGTTCGTGGCGAGGACTAAGAATCGGAACTAAATTAGGCTTAGTCGTTTCAGCCACATTAATCATCGTTGGTGGGATTATCTTTTTCTTTTTAGACCCGGGCAGCCAAAACGTTGGCGCACACATTAGCGATAGTTTCTTTCAGAGTATTACGGCGCGAACAGCAGGGTTTAATACCGTGTCAATAGGTGCGCTAGCTACTCCTGCCATTTTATTCTTAATCTTCCTAATGTTTATTGGAGGGGGCTCTGGATCTACCGCTGGAGGTATTAAAACGAGCACATTTGCATTGGTGTTTATGAGTGCCGCCGCAACAATTCAGGGTAAGAAAAACATTAACCTCTATAAAACTCAGATTCCGTGGGAGTTAATGAATCGTGCATTTGCGATATTTTTATTCTCCGTAGTCAGTATTCTCCTTGGCGTTTTCGCGTTAACTATACTCGAGCCTTCGATGAATTTACTGAACCTCGCGTTTGAAGAGGTTAGTGCCTTTTGTACCGTGGGCCTTAGTACTGGAATCACTGCGGATTTAAGTACGGGGTCTAAAGTGATTTTAATGCTTTCCATGCTTGTGGGACGGGTTGGTACCCTAACCTTAGCCTTTGCTTTGAGTGGTCAACGTCAGGAGGTGAACACCTTCAAGTATCCGAAGGCCACTATCCATGTGGGATAAAAAAAGCTGCACTAGGCAGCTTTAAATTTCTCTACTCAAGAGGTCGTTAGTTTTTGTCCTGAAAATCCAGGTCTTTTATTCCAAAAGCCTTCAAAAGCTTTTTTCCATTCACCTTCAATGTCTCTTTAATTCCAGTGGCTACCTTTTTCGCAGCATTGTCATCCGGTCTAGATACGAATTTCGAATCCCGATAGCTAACGCCCTTTTCCGGTTTTGTATAGAAATAGGTATAGAAGCTTTTGCGCGATTCACTTTCTGGGATTGCTATTTTCTTGTAGCCGTGAGGGCTGTTTTCGTCAGTGTAAAAAATAACCGCCGTGTTAAATGTCGGGGGTACCTGGGTTACACATTCAGTCATTTCTTTATTCCATAATTCGAGAGCTCCCCCGTACTCAGGTTTCCAATTTTTATTGAGGTAAACCAATAAGTTGATTCTTCGCCACAACCCAAGTTTTGGATTCATGTTTACGTCAATGTGAACATCCACATAGGAACCATTTTTACCTTGATGTACTCCAGATCCTAGGGCATCGGTAGTAGTATGTAAACCTTTAATTCCGGTAATACGACTTAATTGGTCGCTCCATTCTTTTGAGCCAACAGCTTCACGAACTTTTGAAAAGGAGGGATGCCAGCGATCAAAATGGTAATCTTCACTTTTATCTTCATTTAAGCTTTTCCTCTTAACGTTGAGGTCATCGATTGAAGGAAAGTGTGTAAACAAATCATTAGCAATTTCTTCAGTGAAGAAATTCTCCATAACCAAATACTTACAAGGTTGCGCATTTTCATAGGTATCCTTGAGTGCGCCAGCAAAGCTTGCGTCTAGATAGTTTGAATTGATTATTCCTTTTGCCATGGGGTGTAATTTATAGACTCAAATATAACGGCTAGTTTTTCTTTTGTCTTGTGACGTCCGTCAGTTTTCCATAAACCATGAAAAATAATCTAGGCAGATAACGCTTGAAAGGCACCGAATGAATTTCATATCGACCGATCAACAAATGTTTTTTAGGCCGTCTTTTGGTAGAAAGCTTTAGAAACTTCAAGGCAAAATCGAGCGGTAGCATTCCTTTTTCCTGTGCAACACTGTTTTTACCGATTGGTGATCCATCAGGACCCATGCTGTTAATGGTGACAGCGGTGTTTATGAATCCAGGACTTACGATACCAATATGCACCTCGCTATTTCTTAATTCATATTGTATGCTTTCGAAATAGCCTTGAACGGCATGTTTGCTGGCAGCATACGCTGCTAATTTTGGTGATCCAAAATGACCTAGAATACTAGAAACGGTCCATATTTGACCGCTATTACGCGATGTCATGTGTGGAAGCACTTCTTTGGTTAATGCCACAGCTCCCCAAAAATTGACTTCAAACACTTTCCGCTCTACCTCAAGCTCCATTTCAATTGCCGTTCCCAAATGCCCCATTCCGGCATTATTAATGAGAATATCTATTGAACCAGTAAATGCCGACGCTTGATGAAACCAAGCCTCGGCATTTTCATGTTGTTCTAAGTCCAATGGTAGGAGGTAGCTGCGTTCGGGATGGGTCAATTTCTTTTGAATCGACTCTAAAACCTCCGAACGTCGAGCACTAAGAATGGTACGGTAGCCTTTTGCGTTGTAGGTTAAAGCCAATGCCTCACCTATACCGCTCGATGCTCCCGTAATCCATACCGTCTTTGCTCCTTTCATCTCACTCCTTTGATTCTAAAGTAAGGTTTCTTCTAGAAACTTCTACGGCTTTTTCCTGCGCTGCCAGATCTACCTTTAGGGTAGCCGCCGCCTGTTTTTGATTTACCGTATCCGCCTGAAGAACGTGCGCCTGCTCTAGAGCTTCCGCCCGAACGACTTCCGCTGCGGTTATCGTCCCTGTTGAATCCACCACCGCTTCTTCTATCAGAACTAGACCTGTCGGTGCTAAAGCGCTCGCGTCTTTCAGTGCGCTCACCGCTAATGCGTTCGCGACGGGCTGGACGATCGCCGGAACGTCCTTCTCTGCGGTCAGAACCGCCTTCAAATCTGCGTTTTCCTTTGTATCCTCCACTGTCTCTGCGGTCCCTTCCTCCATAAGATGGGCGTTCCGCTCTTGAGGAGCTACTACCTTCCTCGAAGTAAGAGTTCACTACATAGGAACCTGTTTTGGCTCCATTCAATCGTGCAGCAACCTCCACGGCATGACGGTCTTCGATATCTATTTTTGTAAAGGTTTTATCCATATCTATCTTACCTATACGCACTTTAGTACCTTCCATAGCATCGTTGATCAAGCCCATGATACGGCTTGGATTCACGTTTTGGCGGTAGCCTAAATCAATGACTACTGTTTTAAAACCTTCTTCTCTACCGGTCGAACGATCGCGTTTGCCGTGTTCTCTAGGAGCAGAAGCTTTCTCATTAATATCGCGTGCACCGCGGTAGCGGCTGAGCATGACAGAGGTTTCATGTCCTACAAAACGTTCAATCAATTCCGCCTTACTTAGATGGGCTAATTTATCCATTGCCACATCTAAAAGTTGCGGATCAATGGTAGTAGTATGCTCATAACTAACGATTTCATCGATGGCTTCCTTCATTTTGATTCCACAAATATCATCGCCGCTAGGTACAGTTCTTTCTTCGAATTTCTTACCTATAATACGTTCAAGGTTTTTGACCTTTCTCATATTTCGACCGTGAGTAATGACTAACGAAATACCGCTAGCTCCAGCACGACCAGTTCTTCCAGAACGGTGAACATAAACTTCTGGGTCATCCGGTATATTCACGTTAATCACGTGGGTAAGATCGTTAACATCAATACCACGTGCGGCAACGTCAGTAGCAACCATGACATTCAGTTTTTTACGGCGAAAACGACTCATTACATCGTCACGCTGCGCCTGACTGAGATCTCCATGTATTGCCTCTGCACGATAGCCGTCTCCAACTAGCTTTTCCGCAATGCTTTGTGTTTCGCGACGGGTTCTACAAAAGACGATACCATATATGTTGGGATTGAAATCGACAATACGACGCATAGCTTCGTACGTGTTTTTCGAACTAACAACATACAATTCGTGTGTTACGTTAGAAGCGCTAATGTTTCGCTTGCCAGCAGAAATCTCCTTAGGATCTTTGAGGTATTTTTTCGTGAGGTGCTTCATGCCATCAGGCATTGTAGCACTGAAGCACAACGTTTGTTTATGCTCAGGGGTATTGTCAAGTATGGCGTCCAATTCGTCTTGGAAACCCATACTAAGCATTTCATCAGCTTCGTCTAAAACAAGAAATTGTACATCTTCAATACGTAATTTCCTGCGTTGGATGAGATCTAAAGTACGTCCCGGGGTACCTACAACAATCTGGGGACGGCCCTGAAGTTCTTTGATCTGTTTCGTGATGGGAGCACCGCCGTATACAGATGTGACTTTTACATCCATAAACTTTGTGTAAGAAGCGATGTCGTTACCAATCTGTAGACACAACTCGCGCGTTGGCGCAAGTATAATTGCTTGAACGTGCTGAACATCAGGATCAAGGTTATGTAAAATAGGCAGAGAAAATGCTGCCGTTTTACCTGTCCCTGTTTGTGCAAAAGCAATGAGATCAGTTTCGTTTTCCAATAAGTGCTCAATACTGAGCTTTTGAATAGGTGTAGGTGTTTCAAACCCTAGTGCTTCTACACCTCTTACAATAGAAGGTTGTAGACCACTGTCTTTAAAAGTTTCCATAAATGGAGTTGGCTCTGCCAAATTTTAGTTGCCCAGTACCGCTGGGTGCGCCCTATGAACGTCAGCGCTTCCCAAACTAAAATTTGACCCTACTTGGAAAGATAGACGCTCTTTTCGTGGTGCAAAGGTACGATTAATTAATTCATTAGAAGTTATTTAACCCCAATCGCTCGTATAACACATGCATTGCCTTGGTGAAAAGGACCTTCGTTGAGAATAATTTCTTCTTCCCAAACTTTAAGTGTTTTGAAATCATGAAGCAACGACTTCACGCGGCTGGTCGTAAAAAGCATCGCTTCATTTTGTGGCCCACCGCTACCTCTACCCATGTTTTTCGTTGAAAAACCCTCTAGTAAAATCAGGCCATTGGGTTTAACGAATGTATTTAAGTGATCATATACAGGTTGAAGAACAGTAGGCGGTACATGGAAGAAACCATAGAATATGAGATCAAAGGCATTTGCTTCATTAAAGTCCATTGCGTCTTCAATGCGGTACGATATGGATGTCTGTGTAGCTTCAGCTAATTGCATTGCTTTTTTTTCGCCGGCTTCACTTTGGTCAAAAGCCACTACCTCCCAACCTAACTTTGCCGCATATACAGCATTTCTACCTTCACCTTCAGCCGGCAATAGTATGCGGCCAGCAGGACGTTGGTCTATTTGAGATTTGAAAAAAGCATTAGGTTCTGTACCATATGCATACGCTCTGTTAGCATAACGGTCATTCCAAAAATCCTTCATAATGGGTTATATTTGACGCGTTAAACATACTGCTTTAACCAAGTGCCTTCGTGATAAGAGTCCCGTTTAGCAGTAATAATTGTAGTGGTTTGTTGGTAAGAGGGATTTTTTTCAAAAATTCATTTTCGGGGGTTGTGATTTAAAAAGTCTATTCTATATTTGCAGCCCCGAACAAGTAGGGTAAAAAGTATTGTTATGAAACGCACATTTCAGCCAAGTAATAGAAAACGCAGAAATAAGCACGGATTCCGTTCGAGAATGGAGACGTTTGATGGACGTAAAGTATTGGCGTCGCGTCGTGCTAAAGGTCGTAAAAGTTTGACCGTTAGTGATAAAGGGAATTACAAAGGTTAATACATGTTAAAAACCTTTTAATAAGATATAGGTGTTGCCGAAAGCAACACCTTTTTTTTGGCCCAAACCACCACTAACTTTGTACAAATCTTAAAAGCTCATGCCGAAAGACACTTCCATCAAACATGTACTCATCATCGGATCTGGTCCTATCGTGATTGGCCAGGCTTGTGAATTCGATTATTCTGGATCGCAAGCGTCGAGAAGTCTTAGAGAAGAAGGAATCATTGTAACCTTAATCAACTCAAATCCAGCAACCATTATGACCGATGAGGTCATTGCGGACAATATTTATTTGAAGCCTTTGGAGGTGGAGAGCATAGAGGAGATTCTACAAAAACATCCAGATATTGACGCTGTACTACCCACGATGGGTGGTCAAACAGCATTGAATTTATGTATCGATGCAGATAAGCAAGGTGTCTGGGAAGAAAATAAAGTCGCCATTGTAGGAGTTGATATTGCAGCCATCAACATTACCGAAGACCGTGACGAATTCCGTCAACTCATGGAGACTATAGATATCCCTATGGCTCCTTCGAGAATAGCTAAGTCTTTCTTGCGTGGTAAGGAAACTGCCCAAGAATTTGGATTTCCACTCTGTGTACGTGCTTCATTTACTTTAGGAGGTGCCGGCGCAACTTTTGTTCATAGTGAAGAGGAATTCGACACTGCGTTGAGCCGTGGACTGGAAATTTCTCCGATTCATGAGGTAATGATTGATAAAGCGCTGCTCGGTTGGAAAGAGTATGAGCTTGAGCTGTTGCGCGATAAAAACGACAACATTATTATCATCTGTTCTATTGAGAATATGGATCCGATGGGAATACATACTGGAGATTCTATTACTGTTGCTCCGGCGATGACGTTGAGCGATACGACGTATCAGAAAATGCGCGATATGGCCATCAAGATGATGCGCAGTATCGGGACTTTTGCAGGAGGGTGTAATGTTCAGTTTGCGGTTAGTCCGGATGAACATGAGGATATCGTAGCTATTGAAATTAACCCACGCGTAAGCCGTTCGTCGGCATTAGCTTCAAAAGCAACAGGTTATCCTATTGCGAAAGTAGCCGCGAAACTAGCTATTGGCTATTCTTTAGATGAGCTAAACAACCAAATCACTAAAACTACTACGGCTTATTTCGAGCCTACGTTGGATTATGTGATCGTGAAGATTCCACGTTGGAACTTTGAAAAGTTTGAAGGTGCAGATACGCGCCTTGGCATTCAGATGAAAGCAGTAGGCGAGGTAATGGGAATCGGTCGCAGTTTCCAGGAAGCTCTTCATAAAGCAGCGCAGTCTCTTGAGATTAAGCGTAATGGTTTAGGAGCGGACGGCAGAGGATTGACCGATCATGATACCATTTTGCACAAGTTAGAATATGCTTCTTCGGACCGCTTGTTTGTGATTTATGATGCGATACAAATGGGTATTCCACTTAGAACCATCTACGATATCACAAAAATTGATATGTGGTTCTTGAAAGAGATTGAAGATTTGGCACGTGTGCAGTCTGAGATTGAAAAGCACAATCTAGTATCCTTGCCGAAAGAGCTCATTCAAGAGGCGAAAATGAAAGGTTTTGCAGATCGTCAGATTGCTCATATGATCAATGCGCTTGAAAGCGAGGTTCACACGAAGCGAACGGATTTCGGTATTAATCGCGTTTGGAAACTAGTAGATACTTGTGCTGCAGAATTTCCTGCGCAGACGCCATACTATTACTCGACCTTCGAAATGCCGCATCAAAAAGCGGACGGTGTAGAAATCATTGAAAATGAAAGCGTCGTTACGGAACGTGAGAAAATAGTTGTTTTAGGCTCTGGACCGAACAGAATTGGTCAAGGGATTGAGTTCGATTATTCTTGTGTTCATGGCGTGCTTGCTGCCCGTGAAGAAGGGTATGAAACTATAATGATCAACTGCAACCCTGAAACGGTAAGTACAGATTTTGACACGGCGGATAAACTGTACTTTGAGCCAGTTTTCTGGGAACATATTTACGACATCATATTGCATGAGAAGCCACGTGGTGTTATCGTACAGCTGGGTGGGCAGACTGCTTTGAAGTTGGCCGAGAAACTGAGTCGATATGGAATCGAGATTATCGGTACTTCGTATGAAGCTTTAGATTTAGCCGAGGATCGTGGTCGTTTTTCGAACTTATTGAAAGACATCAATATCCCTTACCCGCAGTTTGACGTTGCAACAACGGCTGATGAAGCACTAGACATTTCTGACGAATTAGGTTTCCCTATTCTTGTTAGACCTTCGTATGTGCTGGGTGGCCAGGGGATGAAAATTGTAATCAATAAGCAAGAATTGGAGCGCCATGTGGTGAACCTTTTCAAAGAGTTTGAGGGCAATAGAGTGTTATTAGATCATTACCTTGATGGAGCTATTGAGGCAGAAGCTGATGCTATTTGTGATGGTGAAGATGCATACATCATCGGTATTATGGAGCACGTTGAGCCCTGTGGTATACATTCTGGAGATTCTTCAGCAGTATTGCCTCCGTTTAACTTAGGCCCCTTAGTGATGCAGCAAATTAAAGAGCACACGATCAATATTGCGAAATCGCTCGAAACAAAAGGGCTTATTAACATTCAATTCGCTGTCAAAGATGATGTAGTTTATATCATCGAGGCGAACCCACGTGCTTCTAGAACGGTTCCGTTTATCTGTAAAGCTTATGGCGAGCCTTATGTGAACTATGCTACAAAGGTCATGCTAGGAACGAAGAAGGTAAAGGACTTTGATTTCAATCCACACCTTGAAGGGTACGCGATCAAGATCCCTGTATTCTCGTTCAGTAAATTCCCCAATGTGAATAAGAAATTGGGACCTGAAATGAAGTCAACAGGAGAGAAAATTCATTTCATCAAGGACCTTAAGGATCCAGTATTTAAAAAATTACACAGCGAAAGAAGCTTGTACCTAAGCCGCTAGTACATTTTAACGATATGCTTTGAGATCCCGGCGCCGAAAGGCGCCGGGATTCTTTTTATCTTGACAAAAATTTTTCACCATGTTTCGTTTTTTATCCCTTACCATTTTAGCTTGGCTCATCTTTAGATGGCTAGATCGTTTTTTTGGTGGTAGAGGCGGTTCGAATCGCAATGCATCGGCTCAAAAGAAGAATGAGTTCAAAGGAAAGAAACCTTCCTCTAGTAAGGTACCAAAGGATGTAGGCGAATATGTTGACTACGTCGAGGTTAAAGAAAACAAGAAAGAGCATTAGATGAAGCTCGGAATCATCACATACTATTGGCCTCCTGCTGGTGGTCCTGGGGTTCAGCGCTGGTTGAAGCTTAGTAAGTATTTAGCACGTGAGGGTGTTGAATTGTATGTGGTGACTGTTGATGCTGCGAAAGCAACATATCCGCTGCGAGACGAAGGTTTGCTTGAGGATGTTGATGCGACTATTCAGGTCTTCCGAACCGAGACTTCAGAAAAGTTCGGGGCCTATAAAAAAGTTACAGGCAAAAAGTCCGTACCCTTCAGTGGGTTTTCAGGTGAAGATGCAAATGTGAGTATTCTGCAGAAATTGGCCCGATTCGTTCGCGGGAATTTCTTTGTTCCGGATGCCCGTAAAGGTTGGAATTCACATGCCTTTGCAGCTGCATCGGAGCTCATCAAGACGGAAGACGTTAGGCATTGGATAACGACATCACCGCCGCACAGCACACAGTTGGTGGGGTTGAAGCTCAAAAAACAGTACGGTGTGCATTGGACGGCAGATTTTCGCGATCCATGGACGGATATCTATTACTACCGTAAGTTTTACCCAACGGCATTGACGCGCTGGTATGAGCGAGGATTGGAACGTAAGGTGTTTGCATCCTGCGATGAGTTGATCAGTGTCAGCCCAAGCTGGAGCGGGTTGTATGAACAAAAAGGCGGCTTAAAGAAGGGAAGCGTGCATACCTTAACCAATGGTTTTGATCCAGAGGATTTCAGTACACTAGTGCCTCAACGTCCTGCAAAATTCACATTGCTTTATGCCGGTACACTTGCGGCGCAATACCCCTGTGGTGAATTGGTCACGGCTTTAAACTCACTAGATTTTGACATGAACCTACGCGTTGTGGGTTCGTGGGACGGGCATAGTCGTAAGACGCTAGAGGCTGTCAACGGACATGTGAATCTTACGTTTGAGGACTATGTACCTAAGGCTCAATTAAATCAATATTTATTGGATTGTCATCTCATGCTGTTCTTGTTGCCGAACGTAGCCAGTGCAACAGGACACGTCCCGGGTAAATTATTCGATTATTTAGGTGCAGGTAACCCTATATTAGGATTGGGGCCAGTGGAAGGTGATGCGTCTGAGATTATTAAAGGCACTACTGCGGGAGCGGTATTCGATTATAAGGAAGTAACAGCGATCGCTGAATACATTCGCCGGGTGAAAGAGCAAGATGCGCCACGCACAGATGCATCGGCAGTTCAAGCCTATGCCCGTGATGTTCAAGCCAAACGCTTATTGAAAGAGATTTTACGGAATTAAGTCCATAAAAAAAGCCGCCCCGTGGGCGGCTTTTTTGTGCTAAATAGTTGCTCTTGCTTTACTCGTTAGTACGTTCGCGAACCTGCTTGACGCCCATCCAAAAGAGTAAAAGTAAGATGATGCCGGAGCCGGCATAATTGATTTTTTGTCCGGTGAAATGTGATTTCGGTGCATATTCGAAAACCACTTCATGTTTTCCTGCAGGTACAGTGAGTCCGCGCAGGAGATAGTTTACACGAATATGTTCTACGGGTTCTCCATCTAAATAGGCTTGCCAATCGTTACCGGCGCCTTGGTAGAATAGTTCAGAGAATACAATAAATGCATTGCCGCCTTCCACGCTGTATTCTAAGTACTTCGGATCATAGCTGGTTAAACGTGCTTTCGCTGGTGCATAAGTCGTTTTGCCTCCTAAATAGTCTGCATAGCGCGAATCAATAATCGCAGTGCTTTTTGGGTCAAAGGCAGTTAAAGCAGCCATCTCTGCATCTGCATTAGGAACCGCTTGAATGTTTTGGACCGACCAAGCATTGCCACATGCATCGGGATTACGTTGTGCTTGCGGCTTCCCGTTTTGTCCTTGAGTGATAATGTATTTCGCGTTCAGCATGCTAAAGCAAGCCATGTTTTGATTATTCAATTGGTTATCGATCAAATCTTGATAACGCTGGAGTTTTGCTCCGTGATAGCCACCGACACTTTTGTGGTGGTAGCTGGTATAGCTATCGTTGGTAAGGCCGACAGTCGCATTCCAAACACGGAAATGTGGATCCGTATCCTGATTGATTGCTTGATTCGCGGCAGTAGGTGCATACTGAGCTTCCCATTGACGCTGGCTTAAGAAATCTTCGCGTTCAACCTGGTCTGTGGTGAACATTCCTAGATCTAATAAAGCTATTCCACCAATGATCGCTGCACTACTTAAAAGTTTGAGTTTACCTGTATGGAAGAAGTAAAGTGTGGCGGCTGTGAGTATGCCGAAGCCTAATGAGGCTAGAGCGGAAGAGGTGGCTAAACTGCGACGGTCACCTACTAATTGGTCAATACGAAAACCTTGTTGAGCGAATTGCGTATCGCGGGCGGTTTCGAGATCCATAACGAATGGAGCTATTAGACCAAAAAGCACAACAAATCCAGTAAATGCAAGGGCTCCTTTTTTAAGTGCATCAAAGCGGGCCTTTTTATCTAGTGTGTACCATTGATTCAGTCCTAGGATGCCATAGAACGGTACGATAAAGAATAAAATGGTCAATGCCATGGAAGGCACACGGAACTTATTGTAGAGCGGGAGGTAGTTGAAAAGAATGGTGTTGAATGCATTAAAATGGGACCCCCAACTCATAAAAACAAAGAAAATAGCTGAGGCAATGACCCACTGCCTAGTGGCACCACCTACAACGAAAAAGGCAAGGCAGAAAAGGAAGAACATCCCGGCACCAACATAATACGCACCATTGCCCATACTTTCACCAGTCCAGCGCATAAAGGCCGCTCCCATGTATTGGTTGGCCTGTTGTTCCGCTTGTTTGATGTTCATTCCTTGACTACGGAAAGCTTTAACCAGCTGATCATAAGTTTCAGTGCCCTTTTTACTATAATCGACCATCATACCGCCACCGGCTGCATTTGGAATAACCATTGCGACGGTTTCGTAAATACCGGTAGACCAGCTCATAGCATAGTCATAAGACAAGCCGCCCTCACCTTGATTCTGATTCTTTTGGGTGAGCTCGCTTTTTCCACCACGCATACTCTCAGAGGTATATACTTTCGTAGACCACATATTGGCGATGTTTGGCCCGACGGCTAAAACGCCGGCCAATGCAACCAACCCGGTATACTTCGCAAAAGTGGGCAGCGCTTTTTCTTTAGCATATTGGATGAGGTAAACGACCCAGATGATGGCCATAAACAGCCCCGCGTAATAGGTGATTTGGAAGTGGTTTCTGTGAATGCTTAATCCAGCGAAAACCGCCATTAAGATAAATGCACGCCAATTTTTCTTTTCAAAAACCAACAGCAAGGCTAAAATCATCAAAGGAATGAACGCCGCCGTATTGACTTTTGCATTGTGTCCTGCAGCGTAGCCAATGATGAAAAATCCAGAATATCCGTAAGCAAACCCACCAATAGTGCTGAGCCAATGATTTACGCCCATTCCTCGCAGGCCGATAAATGCTGCGATCATCAAATAAAAGATAATGTACGTAGAAGAGTTTGTGCCGCCTACTGCACGCACAACATCAGTGAAGTACTGAAATATATTTCCATCGTACTTTGTGCTGATCTGAGTAGCCGGCATTCCGCTAAACATAGCGTTAGTCCAAAGTGCTTCTTCGCCAGTTTCAGCTCGATAATCACGGATTTCTTTGCTTTTTGCATAGCCCAATTTAATATCGTCTTGGTCTAAGACATCGCCATTAAAATAGGCCGGACTTAAGAAGGCAACGTTGATTCCCAGTAGAATAACCATCGGCAAGATCCAGGTCTTGAGTACGGGTAGGTAATTTTTGAAATTCATAATAGCTTTTTGAATCGGGACTCCAAGCTAGTAAAAGTTGTGGAATAATACCCACTTAATACGTTGATTATGCTAGCATTCGTGCGTATTTTCGGTATTCTAATTAGAACACGAAATAATGAACGATCGACCCGCGAACACCATAGGTAAGAAAGAAATAGAAGAACTCCTCACACAAGGCTGTGATGAGCGCGTTCATATTCTGCCGGAAAGTGGTTTGAATAAATATCATTTGAACCCTGTTCAATATGAATCGCTGTTCCAAAGAGGGTCGTGCACCGCGAATGTTTTAACGCGTCGGTCGTTCAATGTCACCAAAGCGTTTTTGGGTAAATACGACGAATTAAGCTATGAGAATTTACTTGAGTACCAGGCCAACCGCCTTCGCGCCTTAGTACAAAGTGAGTTTAAAGATCCTTTTGATGTGTTCTTTGCGCCATCAGGATCTGACTTAGTCTATTATCCACTGATGTTCCAAATGATGTTGAATCCCAACAAACGGTTACTCAACATAGTCAGTTGTCCGGAGGAATTGGGTTCAGGATCAAAGTTCGCCAGCGAAACTAGATTCTACGCCAACTACAATCAGTTTGGAGATAAAATTGAAAAAGGTGCTTTTGTGGACCCAAACAATACTTCCGAAGTGCACTATCTCGATGCTAGGGATGAAGAAGGAAATATATTAGACCGCACAGCGGCCATTAATGAACTCATTGCAAATAACCCCGATGCTTCGGTAGTAGGTAGTTTAGTTTTTGGGTCAAAGTCCGGTATAAAGGATGATTTAAACGTAATAGATACGGACAGTGAAACCATGTGGGTGGTCGATTTATGTCAGTTCCGTGTGGATCACTCGCTCATTCATGACTTATTAGAAAAAGGAGTAATGGTTATGCTCACGGGTAGTAAGTTTTTTCAAGCACCTCCGTTCTGTGCCGCCATGCTCGTGCCGCGCAAATGGAGCGAGCGCTTGAAGCAGGTTGATGCCAGTGTCATAGAGCCGTATGGTGCGCTCTTTAGCGCATATGATGTACCATGGTTTATGGAAAACATGCGCGAGCATTTGCCGAAAAAAGAAAATAAAGCACTTCGTTTACGTTGGGAAATTGCACTAGACGAAATGTCTGAGTACAGCTATTGGTCTACAAAGCAGACCGACGATATCATATCTCGTTGGGCATTAGGCGTGATGAGTAAATTGGAAACATCTACTTCCTTTAAACTCATGCCAGACCAATTAAAAACCAACATGTCCATCATCTCCTTCCAGGTTTGGGTGAATGATCGTGCATTAGACAATGACCAGCTAAAAGCATTATTTAAAGCCATCACAACTTCCAGACACGAAGGTTTTATGGGCGGAAAGGATCGTGTTTTCTTTGGCCAGCCCGTTCAGTATGGAGATAAAAGTTTTATCCGTTTGGCTATAGGTGCGTACACTGTACGAGCTTTCTTAGAGAAAGATGCTGTCGATCTCACTAATGATTACCGCTTGATAAGCATCATCGAGTCCTTTGCTAAAGAAATGTTTGGTGAAGAATAGATCCTCGATAGATCAAGCGTTAAAATCGCTAATGCCGCAATTAAGAGCGGAAGATACTGCTGCAATCGTCGCACACCTGCCTCGATTAAAAGCGCGATTGACACATTTAAGCGAAGCTATGCCGGGAATACAGCATAGCATTGCCATTAAAACTAATCCGCAGATCGAATTACTTCGAACGCTGGTTTCTTGGGGATACGGATTAGAAGCGGCCTCTATAGAAGAGGTAAGAAGGGCAAAGGATGCTGGTTGTACAGTAGATCAGATTGTTTTTGATTCTCCGGTCAAAACTCGTCTCGAAATCGCTGAAGTTGCATACGATACAGGGATGCTTGTTAATGTAAATACGATCGCTGAACTCGAACGTTTTCCAGCAGATGCTACTTGCGTATTGGGCATACGAATCAACCCGCAAGTCCATGCAGGTTCCCCTGAAATGTTTGATGTTAGTAAGAACGAAAGCAAATTTGGTGTGCCGATCTCGAACCAGTCTGAACTTATTCGAGCTGCGATTGATTTCCCCGTAGGAGCATTACACATTCATAGTGGGTCTCAGATGCAAAATTTAGAGGCTCAGAAAAAGGCACTTATAGGTTTACGTGATATGGCTTTGACCATAAACGCGAAGTCTCCAGGAAAAATCCACACGCTTGATATCGGCGGCGGATTGCCTACGGAGGCAGTCGAAGGGCGGACAAAAATGTCTGCCTATGGTTTAATGGTACAGGAGATTTTCCGTGGGACTACATTTAAACTGGTCACAGAATTTGGGCAATGGGTGCATGCGTCTGCGGGATTTGCGGTTAGTACTATTGAATACGTCGTCCAGCCTGATCGCGTTTTCGTGCATTTAGGTGCCGATTTTTTTATGCGGGATGCATACACGAGAGCGCGTCCATTTCCCTTGGCAGTAATTTCATCACAGGGCAGATGGCGTTCAGGTGAAGCACGTCCTTTCGATATCGCAGGTCCATTGTGTTTTGCAGGCGATTATTTAGCGCACAAGAAAAATTTACCTAGCGATTTACAGGAAAGCGATTACCTCGTAATAGATGAAACCGGAGCGAATACGTACGCACTATGGTCACGACATTGTTCTCGTACCGTCCCTTCCTATTGGGCTTGGGATGGAAATTCTATAGTTAAATGGGCAGAACGCCAAACAATTGGTTTTTAATCTTATTTTTGGAACTCAAGCAGTTATACATGAAGAATACGCTTCTCCTTTTATTCGCATTTTTTTCGCCGGCACTTTTTGCGCAGGTAATGACAGTCACGGTTGATCAGGATAATTTCTTAGTATGTCCAGATGAAATAGTAGAAGTCGTTGCTGCGCGTAGTACTACATCGAACAACTCTTTGCAATTTGATGGCTCGTCAGATTATTTGGAAATCCCAAATAATGCTGCATTTAATATCGGAACGACCAGCTTTTCGGTTGAATTCTGGGTTTTAGTAAACACTACTTCAGGACTTGAATACCTATCCGTTTATAGAAATGCTACCGGGCAAGGCTGGGCTATTTGGAAGGACAATTCAGGAAACGTAGGATTCGCTGCTAGAGATAATGCAGGTGCATACGAATTAATGACAGGAAGCATAACAGAAATCGATGACGGGAATTGGCACCATGTGGCTGTGACCTGGAACCGTGGAACAACCACAGCGACACTTTACATAGACGGTGGATTTGAAACTTCGAAAAACTTCGGTGTTGGCGGCGACATATCGCACACGGGCGACATCACTATGGGGTATGGAGTAAGTCCTACTTCAGGAAATGCAACTTATCTTAATGGTGAGATGGATGAATTTCGTATCTGGAATGAAGAACGCACCTCAGGCGACATTCAGACGTACATGAGTACACATTTGAACCCCGCTTCTTTTTCAACACTTGTGACAAATTTCGACTTCAATGAGTTGACTGATGCAGACGGATGGGAAGATTGTGCTGCGGGTATTATCGCACCAAACGGTACCACAACACCTTCTGTAAATACGATGGGTGGGCCGTCGATGACCTTTAATTTTGCCTATAACTGGACGAACACCTCTGGTAACACACAAAGTGGAAGTATCTACCAAAAAGGCTTTTCTCGCGATGATACGGTCGTTGTAGAAGCAGGTTATTGCAAGTATTTCTGTACGGATACAGTCTACATAGCTTTAGCTGAATGCGATACCCTCCCAGACCCTAGAGATGTAGCGGCAGTGTTTGCGCCTACGGCATTTACACCAAACGGCGATTCAAAGAATGACATGTATCTCGTTAAGGCCAATGCTATTACTTATTTCGAAATGCAGATTTATAATAGAGACGGTAATATCTTATTTCACAGTAAAGACATCAATACCGGTTGGAACGGGACTTTTAATGACAAATCCTGTTACGAAGGAGTATACATTGCCCAAATCATGTATCGAGACGTAGATGGCGTTGAATTTATCAAATACGAGCAGTTCACCTTAATGCGTTAAGCCATTAAAAACAGCATAATAAATGAGCCTCGAGAGTTTTTTCGGGGCTTTTTTATTCGCCTGTATTCTGATCCCTTTGTTGTTGAGCGCCAGAGATACTGGCATTGAGTTCAAAGCCTATGATAAGGCCAAAGGCATTCACGTAGATCCAAAGCAGCATAATCAATAGCGTTCCAATGGAGCCATAGAATTTATTGTAGGTAGAAAAATTCTCTACGTAGAAGCTGAAACCTTGTGAAGAAATGATAATTAAGAAAGTGGCCAATAAACTCCCCGCTGAAATAAAGCGCCAGTTTCTAGAGCGCACAGGTCCGTAGTTATACACTAAAGAGATGGCTAAAACTATGGTAAGGAGCAGTACAAGCAGTCTAGCCCAGTAAATTACAAAAGAGGCGTATTCTGCGAGGTATCCTAATTCTACGAGCCAACCTGTAAACCCTTGCGTAAATATCAATGCTACTATGGCGATAATGATTAATACTGTGAGGCCTATGGTGAGTAGGAAAGCAGAAAAGTACTGTGACCAGAAATTTTTAACATTGATGTTATGGTAACTAATACCCAGATTTGAAATGAGACTCAAAGTTCCATTAGTCGCAAAAATAAGTGCCGCGATGAAGGTCACTGATAAAAGTCCACCTCGCTTTATAGTCAGTACATCTTCTATCGCATCGATGGCCATTTCATGCGTGCTTGTGGGTAAAACATCCTTCAAGACTCCGAAGAGTTCTTCCTGAAAAACATCGAGCGGTAAGTAGGCGATGAGGGTGAAGATGAAAATAATACCAGGGAAAAGTGCCAAGAAAAAACTGAAGCTCACTGAGCCTGCACGGGATGTAATGGCACCTTGATAAATGCCACGAACGAAAAAGCTTAAAATATCCCATACCGAGAGACCGTCAAAAAAAGGAGGCTTTACCTTATTCAGGTTACGTTCTATAGTTGTTAAGAGCTTCATTTATAGTGCTTTTAAACTCATGTCTAATCCCTTAATGTGGTGGGTAAGTGCGCCAACACTTATAAAATCAACACCGCATTCGGCGTAAGGTACTAAGGTATCGTGAGTTATACCACCGCTGCTTTCAACTTCCGTTCTTCTCTTAATATATTGTACTGCTTCTTTTGTTTCGGAAATACTAAAGTTATCCAGCATGATTCGGTCTACACCCGCCTTAATCGCAGCTGCTACCTCTTGCATATTTCTCGTCTCTACTTCGATGGTTAAGGTTCGTTCACTTGCTACTAAATATGCTTTTGTACGCGCTACCGCTTCAGAAATACCACCAGCAAAATCGATGTGATTGTCTTTAAGCATTACCATGTCGTAAAGCCCCATTCTGTGATTTCCTCCGCCCCCTAAAGCAACCGCCCATTTCTCTAAAACCCTGAGGCCTGGTGTAGTTTTTCTTGTGTCTAACACAGTGCATTTAGTATGGTCAATTAAACGTGCATACGAATAGGTTCGGGTAGCAATGCCTGAAAGCCTTTGAATGTAATTTAAGACGAGCCGTTCACTCTGTAGTAGTTTGATGGTGTTCCCCTCAACGATTAAAGCTAGGGTGCCTTCTTCTACGAGTGCACCGTCTTCAATAAAATGCTTTACCGTTGCTGAAGCGTCAATGTATTTAAACAGATACGCCGCCAAAGCACCGCCCGCAAAAACACCATTTTCCTTTATAATCAGCTGCGCTTTTCCACGTTGTTCGCTGGGAATACTAGATAGCGCACTGTGGTCTCCATCGCCTATATCTTCGGCAATAGCAAAGTCAAATTGGGCCTTTAAGGTTTCAAAATGAGGTGTCCAGGAAGCTTGGGGCATAAAATCGCAATTAAAAGTGTGCTTCTCATTGCAAGTTAGCATCTTTGTATGGCTCATGAAGATGGTATTCCTTGTTATTGGTAAAACTTCTGAACGCTATCTATCCGAAGGAATGGCGCAGTTTGAAGGTCGATTAAAGCACTATTCGCCTTATGAGACTATCGTGGTACCTGATATTAAGGCTGCAGGTAAGCGAAGTGCTGAGGTTGTAAAGGATTTAGAGTCTCAAGCATTTCAGAAGCACTTTCAAGCCGGTGATTGGATCATTTTGCTCGATGAAAAAGGAAAGCAATATCATTCTAGGGGTTTCGCCCAGCAGTTGCAAAAGTGGATGAACGGAGGACCAAAGCGACTGGTATTCGTTGTTGGCGGGGCTTTCGGATTTTCTCGTGGGATGTATGAAAGAGCCAATGCCATGCTTAGTATGAGTGAAATGACGACCTCACATCAATTGATTCGTGTTGTATTTTTAGAGCAGCTCTACCGGGCATTTACTATTTTAAATAATGAACCATACCACAACGATTAATGGCAACGTATAGCTACGAAAGTATAGTCAAAGATCTGCGTGCGAAGAAGCTGGCTCCGGTCTATTTCTTTTCCGGTGAGGAGTCCTTTTACGCCCAACAATTGCTTGAGGTGATAGAAAAAGAATTATTGGATGAGGCGGAGCGGAGCTTTAATCAAAGTGTGCTATACGGGAAAGACACGAACATGTTGCAAATCTTAGAGGAAGCCAAACGTTTTCCAATGATGAGTGAATACATGGTTGTAGTCGTTAAGGAGGCGCAGCACCTGAAGCCGGCCGATTGGGAACTTTTGACTCCATATCTTGATCAGCCTCAGCCAACCACGGTGTTGGCATTCGGACATATGCATAAAAAATTGGACAAGCGATCGAAGGCCGGCAAAGCCATTAAGGCAAAGACGGTTTTTTTGGAGTCCGACGCCTTGCGCGATTATCAAGTCACCCCATGGCTGGAAAAGCAATTAACGGCCAAAGGTTTCACGGCCAACCCTACAGTCATTGCAGCTATGGCAGAACAAGTTGGCACCGATTTAAGTAGGTTGCACAACGAAGTGAAAAAGCTCGATGTAGCGATGGGTGATGCGCGGAATTTAACAGCTGAAGATGTCGAGCGTCACATAGGTATTTCCAAAGATTACAACAACTTTGAATTGGTAGCTGCTATCGCCACACGAGATATTGGTAAAGCATTTAAGATCGTTCATTTTTTTAGTAAAAATCCAAAGGAACACCCCGTTCAAATGATTACTGGGATCTTATTCAACTTTGTCAATAATCTCATACAATACCATAGTTTAAAGGGTAAAAACGAAAAACAGATTGCGACGGCACTAAAAGTGCATCCTTACTTCTTAAAGCAATTCTCAGCAGCAGCACGACACTATTCGCTGGCTCACGCCCACAATATGCTCCAAGAACTACTCGGTTTTGACCGTAAATGTAAAGGGGTAATACGTTCTTCTTCAGGAGAATATGAGCATTTAAGAGAATGGTTGATTCGTTGTGTGCTTTAGGCCTTATTTTTGCTGTAATTGCCCCACTATGAAAACTAGATTTATCCTCCTCTTTTTATTGGTACAATGCGGTCTTTTCGCTCAAGGACAAATGCTTCGAGGCTTTGTATATGTTGAGGGTGGTGTGGAGCCGGTCCCTTACGCGAACGTTGTTGTTGAAGGCACGAAGGCTGGAGCCACTACCAATTTTGACGGCTACTTTCAGTTGAATAAAGTGCCCGTTGGGCTTCAGAGAATTACAGTAAGTTTTTTGGGATTTGAATCTAAAACGGTAGAAGCCCGTGTCTACCGTAATAAACCTACCACCATAAAAGTCTACCTCAGTGAGTCGACCCAGATGCTAAATACGGTTGATTTAAATATTGAACGTGCGGAAAAGAAAGTCAAGGTAAATACCGCGGTGGTAACATTGAATCCAAAATCGATTGAAACCTTTTCTGCGGGCGGCGATCCAGATTTAATGAAAGCCATTGCAGTTTTGCCGGGAGTAGTGACCACGGGAGACCAGGGTGGGCAGCTGTATATTCGTGGCGGTGCACCGATACAAAACCTCGTGTTACTGGACGGTATGATAGTCTATAACCCCTTTCACAGTATAGGTTTTTTCTCTGTTTTTGATACTGATGTGATTCAAAGTGCAAAAGTATATACAGCGGGTTTTGGTGCGGAATATGGCTCTCGTAATTCCTCAGTAATGGACGTGAAAACAAGAGATGGGAATCGAAAAGACATTACAGGGAAACTATATTCTTCAACCTACATGAGTAAGCTATTGGTTGAGGCGCCGATAGGCCCAAAAAACGAAAATGGCTTAGCGAATAATAGTATTTTCATATCTGGTAAAACAAGTTACCTACGCCAGGCGGCACCTATTTTCTACCCTTATGTAGAGACGCGTTTTGGCGGGTTACCATTCACTTTTAATGACCTCTACGGTAAGTTCACAACGCAATCGGATAACGGGTCGAAGCTAAGCGCGAAGGCATTTAACTTTTCAGATGCGGTTTTATTGGATTCTGCGAAGGGTATACAGTGGAACAGTTGGGGTTATGGGGCGAATTTTACCGTGATACCACCCGCCTCAGCGACCTTGATTCAAGGAGATTTTGCGCAAAGCCAATATTACATAGAGAGTACGGAGAATCCAGATCAACCAAGGAACTCTACCATCAATGGGTTTAATGGGGGACTCGACTTTACCTACTTTATTGGCAAGGCGGATGAGGCGAAGTATGGTATCGATTTAATCGGGTATACAACGGATTTTAATTTCACCAACAGTCTTGGGCTGAGCCTTAACCAACAAGAAAGTACTACAGAATTAGGAGGTTACTTTAACTATAGACACGTAGGAACTTTACTGATAGTAGAGCCAGGACTACGCTTGCATTACTACGGTTCGCTATCTGAATTAAGTGTTGAGCCTAGGCTTGGTGTGAAATACAGCATCACAGAGGACTTTAGATTTAAAGCGTCAGGCGGTTTGTACAGTCAAAACCTTGTGGCAGCAAATTCTGATCGTGATGTCGTGAATCTTTTTTACGGCTTCCTATCCGGTGCCACCGATCTTCCAGAGAATTTTAGGGAGAACCCCATTACATCGAAGTTGCAAAAAGCGACGCATGTGGTTGGTGGATTTGAATATGACTTAGGCGATCATTGGGACATTAATTTAGAAACCTACCTTAAGGATTTTTCTCAAATCACAAATATCAACCGCAATAAACTATACGACGATGTTCCTGCGTACAGCGACCGCCCGGAGATTTTACGTAAGGATTTCATCGTAGAGCACGGCTGGGCTTACGGTTATGATGCGGTGTTGAAATTTGAAAAGGGACGCTATTATTTCTGGGGGGTCTATGCCTGGAGTAAGGTTCGACGCGATGATGGTATTCAGGTGTATGCACCCAATTTCGATCGTCGTCATAATTTGAACCTCGTTGGTAACACCAAGCTTGGGAAAAATGAACAATGGTATATCAGTGTGCGCTGGAACTTGGGAACAGGCTTCCCGTTCACCCCAACTCAGGGGTATTATCCAGGAATTGACTTTTTGGACCCATTAGGCAATCCGGATATTAATTTTGATTACACAACAGCTAATGGAGATCCTACGGTTCTTTATGGTGAATTGAACAGCAATCGATTACCTACATACCACAGATTAGATGCTAGTTTGAAATATTCGGGTGAGTGGAAATACGGTACGATGGAGGCCTCAATTGGAGCTACAAACATGTACAATAGAGAAAACATTTTCTATTATGACCGTGTCGCAGCTGAGCGTGTGAATCAATTGCCGATAATGCCGACGATTAGCTGCAGTTTCTCCTTTTAATTGGGCGAGAAAAGAGGTACTTTTGCCCTGTTTCAATAGAACTATGGCAAGCACTAAATATATCTTTGTTACCGGTGGTGTAACATCTTCTCTGGGAAAAGGGATCATTTCCGCTTCTTTGGCGAAACTCTTACAAGCCCGAGGTTACCGGGTGACTATACAGAAGCTGGACCCTTACATTAACGTAGATCCAGGTACACTGAACCCCTACGAACACGGAGAATGTTACGTTACTGAAGACGGTGCAGAGACGGATTTAGACCTAGGGCATTATGAACGTTTTTTAGGAACTCCTACTTCACAGGGAAATAATGTCACTACTGGACGCATTTATCAGAGTGTTATAGAAAAAGAGCGTCGAGGTGACTATTTAGGAAAGACGGTTCAAGTTATTCCTCACATTACCGACGAAATCAAAAACAGAGTAAAAATTCTTGGCGAGACCGGTGATTACGATATAGTCATCACAGAAATTGGTGGAACGGTAGGTGATATTGAGGCTGTTCCGTACATCGAGAGTGTTCGTCAATTGAAATGGGAAATGGAGCGTGATTGTATGGTTATACATCTCACATTATTACCATTTTTGGCCGTTACCGGAGAATTAAAGACTAAGCCTACCCAACATAGTGTAAAAACGTTACTCGAAAGTGGAGTACAGCCTGATGTACTAGTTTGTAGGTCAGAGCACTCTATTGATGAAGACATCAGAAGAAAATTGGCACTATTTACCAATGTTCGACCAAAGAATGTAATAGAATCACGTGATGCCAGTACCATTTATGAGGTTCCGGTCATGATGTATAAAGAAAAACTGGACGAGTCTGTTTTAGACTACTTCGGTTTAGAGTCTAAAGAACAACCTGATTTAGATAAATGGCGCGATTTCTTGAGTCGTCTGAAATACCCTAAGCGAACCGTTGAGATTGGCTTAATTGGTAAATACGTCGAACTAAAAGACAGCTATAAATCAATCACTGAGGCTTTTATTCATGCAGGTGCTGCAAATGAAGTAGAGGTTAAGATTCGCTGGATCCATTCAGAACATCTCACGAAGGAGAATGCTGCATCGACTTGCAAGGGTTTAGATGGGCTCTTAGTGGCACCAGGTTTTGGTGAACGAGGATTTGAAGGAAAGGTCGCTACAGTTCAGCATGCAAGAGAAAATAAAATTCCATATTTCGGAATTTGTTATGGTATGCAGGCGGCGGTTATTGAGTACGCAAGAAATGTATTGGGCTATTCGGACGCCAACACTACGGAGGTCGATCCTAAAACAAGTAAGCCGGTGATTGCCTTAATGGATGAGCAAATGCACATTACAGATATGGGTGGTACTATGCGATTGGGAGCGCAGCAATGTGAGCTTATGGAAGGCTCTAAATCAAGAGAAGCTTATGGTGAGGCTCACATTACAGAACGCCATCGCCACCGCTATGAATTCAATAATGACTTTAAAGACGCATTGACAGAAGCCGGACTAAAAGCAACGGGTATAAATCCAGATAGCGGTCTTGTTGAAGTCGTTGAGGTGGAAGACCATCCCTTCTTCGTCGGTGTGCAATACCATCCAGAGTATAAAAGTACGGTTGTAAGACCGCATCCACTTTTCGTTGCATTCGTTAAGGCATGTGATGAATTCCATCAAAAAAAATAGGACATGGAAAACCAAAATAGAGGGTTCGATAAAAATCAAATCATAGGTTTCGCCCTACTGGCTGTCATTATGCTCAGTTACGGCTGGTGGCAAAGTAAAAACGCGACGGAAACACCTCTTGTGCCTGTAGTAGAGGAGTCTCAAGAATCAGTTAGCGAATCTGAATTAGTCTTACAAGACGAAGTGACGGTAGATACTGCTTCTGAAATAGACAGTAATTCCTTCCAAGCAGAAGAGTTTGTAATTGAGAACAATGATTTAAAGCTAACCTTTAGCACCAAGGGTGCAAGGATGGTTTCTGCTCAGATTAAGAACTACGAAACCTACGATAGCCTGCCCCTGTATTTGGTAAATGAAAATCAGACAATGGATTTGATTCTACCGGGTGCGGAAAGCCTTAATCAGAAAGAATTCGCGATTGACTCACGTTCCTCGTCGGGTGCAGTCCTTACTGATGGTGCTACAAAAGTGCGTATCACATTGCCTGAAAACGGCTTTGATTTTTCATGGATAGTCAGTGGTCGTGCGGCAGCTTCAGGTAAGCCAGAGCTATTTTGGGAGCGTACAGCTAAGCGCACGGAAAAAGGGATTAGTAACGAACGTATCTATTCCACGTATTCTTACAAAGTCTCTGAAGATGGAGATATTGAAAACATGAGTGGCCGAGGCGGTGACGACAGTGAAGCTCTTGGCGCCGTAGATTGGCTAGCACAAAAACAACACTTCTTTTCCTTCATTGCTCATCCTGAAGCTGGGTTCTCTGAAGTGCAAGCAGCCACTGTTAATGGAGGTGATGAAGATGAAAGTATCGTTAAAAAATTCTCAAGTACAGCCACACTAAATGCAACCGTTGATGGTTCGTACACTTTACCCTTTACATTTTATATAGGTCCGAATCATTACCAGACGCTGAAAGACTATGATCAAGGCTACGAAAAGGTGATTAACTTCGGTTGGGGCATCTTTGGCTGGATTGGTCGTGGTGTCGTTGTGCCCATTTTTAATTGGCTTGAAGGATATGGATTAGGTTATGGTTTAATCATACTTATCATGGTACTTATAATCAAAGGTGCCATGTCGCCATTGACTTTTGCATCCTACCGTTCCATGGCTAAAATGCGTGTGCTCAAGCCGCAGCTGGACGAGATGAATAAGAAATTTGGGGAGAAAGATGCGGTCGCCAAACAGCAAGCGCAGATGGCTCTATATAAAGAGGCAGGTGTGAATCCTTTGGGTGGTTGTATCCCTGTAATCGTTCAGATGCCAATTTTGATTGCTATGTTCCGGTTCTTTCCTGCGTCGATTGAACTGCGAGGTGAAAGCTTCCTTTGGGCCACAGATTTAAGTACCTATGATGCGCTGATCTCATGGGATCAACACATTCCATTGCTCAGCACGTTCTATGGGAATCACATTTCAATATTTACATTGTTGATGACAGCGTCAACCATTCTCTATACTAGAATGAACCAGCAAATGACTGCAGGTACAGGTTCAAGCGAGCAGATGAAGCAAATGCAAATCATCATGTATGTGATGCCGCTGATGTTCATGTTCGTTTTGAATAGTTATCCTGCCGGTCTTACCTACTATTACTTCCTTAGTAACATCGTAACCTTCAGTATGCAGTGGGGAATCCGTAAAAGCGTCAATGATGAAGCAATTCTAGCTAAAATTGAAGCTAAAAAGGCGCAGCCGAAAGGTGAAAAGAAGAAGAGTAAGTTTCAGGCCCGCTTAGAAGAAATGCAACGTCAGCAGAATCTCAACAGATCGCAGCGTAGAAAATAATAGGGGAATCCACCCTAGTAAAAAGCCCCGCTTTAAGCGGGGCTTTTTTTGTTAGCACATTTCAATAGTTTGATTTCCGAGGTTAATGATGGTCGGTCCTCCGGTTCATCCACCAATCTCTTCAATATCAATATAGAGCGTAGTAGTGGTATAGTAGAAGCAATAAAAAAAGCCTCGCAGGAAACTGCGAGGCTTTTTTATTACTTGTTCCTTTTATTGGCTTAGTCAACGTGAGTCACAACACCATTGATGTAATCGTAATCACCTGAACCGTCTTGACGAAGTTCCCAGATGATCGTTGCGATGCTGAAATCAGCTTCCATACCAGTCGGAAGCGTAGGCTTGTTGATATGAAATTGGAAAGGCGTGTAGCGTGTTCCGTAGATGTCCCCGGCTGCATATGCATTACCCAAAGGATTGATATCTCCTAGGTTCATACCCCATGGACCTAATGCGGTAGTAGAAGTATCACTAGTCGCTGCATCAGAGCTTTCAAGCCAGCCTACGACTGCTGTAGTGGCATGGTCATAAAGCACTTCGTCATGTGTGTAAATTGTTCCAGAAGTAATAAGCGCCGTACCATTAACAACAGCGGCATCTTGCGCCCATGAAGTTGGCGTTGATCCAGAGCCGGTACTTACTTTCGGGAGTGAACTTACCTGGTTTAAGTCTGCACCGTTACCATAGTCTTTGGCAATAACGCCGTTTAACAGAAGGTAAGATTGAACCATGTAAATGTTTTCCGTCTTCGTTTCAAGAACTTTGATGCGCGGGTAAACCGTGAATCCAGTGCCCGCATCGTTAGTCATAGCATCTGCTTCAAGACTGAAGGCAACTTCTGCCATTGTCGCTGCTGCAGCTGCAGTAGCTGGACTTTGACCAACATCGGTATTGTTTACATAAAAGTTCGGTACACCGGAAGTAGGGAAGTTATCGTCAAACTTTGCAGAAGCTTCATTATCTGTTGAGAACCAATCACCAACATGGTTTGCGACTAATACTACGCTATCTCCTAAAACACCATCTAGCATAGCCATAATCTCTGCTCCGTTGGGGCAGTATTGACACCAAGCTCCTGTGGTCTCAATGACCAACGGGCGAACAACGCCGCTAACAGTTAATGAATCTCCAGGGTATGTCGCTGGTGCAGGTTCTGGACCTCCAGTATCACAAGAAGTGATGAATAATGCGCCGAAAACAGCGCTTAAAGCGATTAATTTTTTCATATGTCTTAATATGTCTTTTAACAATTCACTAAAATATCGAAAAATCATCAATCATTTACATGAAATATGTAAACGGGTAGATGGTCCGAGTATCCGTAGGTGTAGAATTGTCCTAGATAGGCTCTTTTAGGTTTATAGCCGCCCCATTTAGCGTCAGTTTCCAACAAGAGTGGCGGCGCAAGAATCCTACCTCTATACTGTCTTTTGCTCCGGTATAGCGCGAGATCAATATGCTGCCATCGGCCTTGAAACTTGTACGTACCATTAATGTTTTTAGGATTTGAAAAACCAGGGGCAGTCCAGCCGCTGTCTATGATGTTTTGAAAATAATCTACGGTAGATAAATCGTTAAAATCCCCAATTATTAATTGATTTTGTGCGCTATCGCAATCCAGTTCAGCCAAAACTGCCGCTAAAGCCATCTTTCGAAAGGGCTCACTTTTTAATGCACCCCCTCTTTTTGAGGGGAGGTGGACGATGACACTCGTTAAATCGATACTGTCTTTTTGAGACGCACTTCTTGTAACTAGTAGCAACGCATCTCGAGTTTTAAAGTGACTTGAGCTGTATATAATGGGTTTGCTTTGAATGATCCGGGAAGTCCTAAGATTAACAAGAGCGCCACAATCGATACCTCTACGGTCGGGACTATCAAAATGAACAATTTGCCAAGGTCCGGAGCTTCTAATCGCTTTGTGTTTTGCTAAATCCAGGAGGACTGAACGGTTTTCTACTTCCGCAACAGCAATAATATCGATAGTATGTTCTGTAGTGTTCATCGCAGACCGAAGTGCCCGAGCAGTCTGTCGAATTTTCAGAAAGTAGGTTGAGCTGGCATAGGAGTATGCTCCATTTGGTGTGAAATCAAAATCGTTTTTACCTCGGTCGTGCAAAGTGTCAAATAGGTTTTCGACATTATAGAAAAGGATGTGTTGTGCGAAACCGGAATAGGAATACAAAGAGAATAATAAGCAATAAGTACAAAGAATAAACCGCATGCGCTCATAACGGTGATTTCCTGCTTATTTATATCCTTTGTTTAAAAACAGAGGATATAAACATTTAATCGAAATATAGCAATGAAGAGTCGCCGTAGCTTAAGAATCGATAGTCTTCCGCAAGGGCATGTTGGTAGACTTCCTGCCAGCGTTTTCCTATTCCTGCGCTGACTAAAAGAAGAAGGGTTGAGCCGGGTTGATGGAAATTAGTGATGATTCCTTTAACCGATTTAATACGATAGCCCGGCTTGATCATTAGCTGTGTTTTTAATGTGGTCGATTGAATATCGTGGGTATTCAAATAGTCTAAAAGGGCCGAATACGCTTTTTCAGTACTATAGGAGCTGTTTAAGGAGTATGCTTCGAATTGGCCTAAATCTTCTAATGGCTGACCTTGTAATATTTTAACCCCCATCCAATGGCAACTTTCCAATGTTCTCAGACTCGTCGTTCCAACAGCGAATTTAGTGCCTTTATGTGCTAGGTAGCGTTCCAGTAAATCGCGACTTAAAAGCAATTCCTCCGAATGCATTTCGTGCTTATCGACAGCGCCATTGTCTAAAGGCTTAAATGTCCCTGCGCCCACGTGCAGCGTAACTTCAAACCACTGGTGATTTTGCGCCGTTAACTGATCGAATACCTTTTGGGTAAAATGCAGTCCAGCCGTTGGTGCAGCAACGGATCCGTTGCTCGCTGCATAAACGGTTTGGTACCGTTCAACATCTGTATTTTCCGCATCCCTATTCATGTAGGGCGGCAGCGGAATTTTACCAGCGATTTCTAATACAGTACTAAATGCGGCTTCGCTGTTCCAGCTAAAATGAATTACGAAAGCGTGACCTATACGAATCCCTTTTTCAGCCGTCAGGACCAGCCCATGGCCCAGTTCTAGATGCAGCGCATGATCCTTCCACCGTTTTAGATTGCCTACGAGACATTCAAATTGTATACTGCGCGTGGCGTTCATACTATCTTCAACACTCATTTGATACGGCCCCAGACAAAATACCTCGATGGGTTTGGCGCCGGAGGTCTTCGTAAAATGAAGACGCGCTTTAACGACCCTCGTGTTGTTAAATATAAGCTGGGTATTGTCAGGGAGAAAATCAGGAAGATTGGAGAACGATTGGTCTTCAATCTTACCATCGCGATACACAAGAAGTTTGCTCGCATCGCGTTGTTCCAATGGGTGGATAGCGATGCGGTGTTCGGGAAGCAGGTAATCGAAATCGGACTTTTGCATGGTAAATTAGCTCGATGCAAATGTAGGTATCGCTACCTTTACCCAAAGAACGAATTCTCGCATGTCTAAAAAGATCATTCTTTCCACTACCAACGACATCAGTACGGATAACCGTGTACACAAGGTGGCCATGCTTTTGTTGGAATTGGGCTACAATGTGCATTGGGTTGGGAGGAAACTTCCAAACAGCGTACCTCTTGATAGGCCATATGAGACTACACGAATGCGTATGTTGTTCAAAAAAGGCGGTCTTTTTTATGCGGAATTTCAAGTGCGATTATTTTTCTTTCTTCTGTTGAATAGATCGGCGGTATTGCTGTCTAATGATCTAGATACATTGTTGCCTAATTATTTAGTTTCACGTCTTTACAATTCAGAGCTAGTTTACGACAGTCATGAATATTTTTGTGGCGTTCCTGAGATACAAGGAAGGTGGGTAAAAAAGGTTTGGCTTGCTGTAGAGCGATCAGTTTTTCCTAAACTCACACACCCATGGACCGTAAATGAAAGCATTGCCGACCTCTACGAAAAGGATTACGGTATTCGACCTCGGGTGTTTCGAAACATAAGTCCTAAACCGCACGCATTTGAACCTAAAACCAGGAGAGAATTAGGACTACCAGAGCACTTGCGTATCGCGATAAATCAAGGTTCAGGTATGAATGTTGACCG
Source organism: Schleiferiaceae bacterium (assembly GCA_965204625.1). Lineage (GTDB taxonomy): Bacteria > Bacteroidota > Bacteroidia > Flavobacteriales > Schleiferiaceae > UBA10364. Next base: position 57,689 of record CBDBET010000004.1, on the reverse strand, counting down.
GGGACTCGAGGAGGCGGTATCTGCGGTGGCTGGCATGGAAGGCTGGCTTTTACTTTTGGTGGGCAGTGGCGATGCTATTCCAAGTTTAAAAGAAAAAGTAACTCAAGAAGGTTGGCAGGGAAAAGTGAAGTTTATTGACCGCATGCCTTATGACCAATTATTACACTACACAGCCGCTGCAGATGTGGGGTTGAGTTTAGATAAGGATTCAAATATCAACTACCGATTTTCGCTCCCTAATAAACTTTTCGACTACATCCACTGCAACACACCTGTGGTTACTTCTCGGGTAGTTGAGGTAAAGCGGATTGTTGAAGACTACAATGTTGGACTAACGGTACATGTGGAAAATATATTAGCCTTACGCAGATCTATTGCTTCCGTAGCGGAGCATCGTGAAGCCTATGAGCCAGGATTAAAGCATGCTCAAGAAGCTTTGAGTTGGGAAAAAGAGTGTATTCCGATTAGAAATTTCTACGCCCAATTTTTATAGTATTTCTCGACATACGGAGAAGCTTGTAAAAATCAAAAAGCATGACGCTTCGTACGCCACCGATGAGCAATGCACGTATACTGGCAGCAAACAGGGTACTTAAAAGTCGTACTAAGTGAATTATCCCTGTCCGTTGAAGTTTTCGGTATACGGCAAATAATCGGACCTCTTCGTCAATTTTACCGGCTTGAATAAGCCCTACGAGGTTATCTACAGCAAGCTCAGTTTTATCAAGAAATTCTGCGTCGCTATCTCCGTCTAAATGGTAGGCGGGATTTTCAATGTGTGTTATGGTTTTACAAGCGTAACGCAATTCTTGCCCGAATAGAGTGTCTTCGTGCCCGTATTGTTTTAGACTTTCATCAAAAGGGTGTTGTAGGAAAGTAGCGCGTGAAATGGCGAAATTAAAGGCGCTGAAATTCGCATAAGGGTTTCCTGCTCGTCTGTTCGCTGGTATAGCTTCTTTGCGTTGGCCGATGGTATGACGAAGGCTAGAGCGGCTGAGCTGGTATGCGGTTCCTCCAACAACGACTTCGACCTCATTGAGGGCGGTACAATAGGTGAGCAGAAACCGATCGGGATGGACTGGAAGTGCGTCTGCGTCTAGAAATAGAAGGAAATTTCCACTTGAGGCTTTGGCAATGGTATTTCGATTGTTACTGCGCCCAAGATCATTAGGATGGTGGAGGTAGCGCAAGCCGTATTGGGTTTCCCATTGCTTTGCATCAGCAGCGGGTTCTGGGTGTTGATCTCCTGCAATAATTTCAACAGTCCAATCTTTAGATAAAGCACGCCTTCCAGAGTCTAGTGCATGCAAAAGCGCGCCGATATCGTCGCCGAAACTAGCAATACAAATGCTCAACGTATTTTGAATCGTCGCGTCCAAAAGCTTTTAGAAGGCTTGCACTTGAGCACTGCTCACTCCGCCGTTTTCCACCTTTAGTGTGCGGTTAGCATATTTATGGATCAATTGAAAATCGTGTGTCGCCATCAAAACAGCCTTGCCTTTTTCAGTTAAACTCAGCAATAAGCTCATGATTTCTTCTGAGGTGCGTGGGTCTAAATTACCGGTAGGTTCATCCGCAAGGATGATTTTAGGATCGTTCAACAGTGCGCGCGCTATGGCTACTCTTTGCTGCTCTCCACCTGAAATTTCGAAGGTGCTTTTATGCTTTTTATTCTGCATACCCACTAAGGATAGGACTTCTATAATTCTCTTGGCACGTGCTTCCTTGTCTTTCCATCCTGTTGCACGCAGAACAAAATCTAGATTACCTTCAACGCTTCGGTCACTAAGCAATTGAAAATCTTGAAAAACGATGCCTAAATCACGACGAAGGGCCGGGATACTTTTATCCTTTAGTCCATTGAGTTCGTGATCTGCAACACGACCTTCTCCTTGCGTTAAAGGCAAGTCACCGTAAAGTGTTTTTAATACTGAGCTTTTGCCGGATCCCGTTTGCCCAATGAGATATACGAATTCACCTGCACTGATTTCGAAGTCTACCCCGCTTAGAACGAGGTGTTTGCCTTGGAAAATAGATGCGTTTTTTAATGCGACTAAAGCCATTGAATATATGATCAGTTATAGGGCTACAAGCTATTAAATCCTCACTAGATAACATACCAAAGTACAGAGGTTCTGCGTTTTTTCATGTGAATAACTCCCCTTAATAAACCTGTTTTACCATGTCACGTGCGAAGGGCTAGGTTTATTTTTAAGGATAAACCTGAAAATGATGAGAAGATTTCTCTACAGTGCGTTGTTGTTGGCCTTTACCTATGTGGGTATGGCTCAAGAAACACCTTTAGAAGCGGGACTTGAAGCAACCTACAGCGAAAGTGTTGAATTGTTCGAGGATGGACTCTATGCAGCAGCAAGAGTTGGTTTCGACGAACTGCTTGAGTCTGATTTGCCGACGCAGAGCTTCTTGAAGGAGGAGAGCAGCTTTTATCGTGCGCTTTGTGCGCTTTTCCTGATGAATGAAAACAGCGAATACTTTTTGACGTATTTCGCCCAAACGTATCCATTGAGTCCACGTTGGCAGGAAGCACACATTACAGCGGCAAATTATTATTTTAATAATCGCAGGTATAAGAAAGTTGTGCAATGGCTTGGGGCCATAGACCAGCAGGACGTTGCTGCTAGTTTTAGAAGTGAATACTACTTTAAATTGGCGTACAGTTATCTGATGGCTAAGGATGTAGATAAGGCTCGAAATCTATTTTTTCAGGGTAAGGATTACAAAGGAGAATACCGCAGTCATCACAGGTATTATTATGGACACATTGCTTACGAGGCTGAACAGTACAGCACAGCGGTTGAGCAGTTTAAGGTACTGGTGGGTGATGATAGATTCGGAGGTGTAGTTCCTTATTACCTGAGTCAGATCTACTATAAGACAGGGGAAATTGATGAATTACTGCGTGTTGGAGAGGCGTTATTAGAGCAAGCAGTAGCCTCACGAGCGGCTGAGGTCGCAAAACTCATTGGGGAAGGCTATTACCAAAAGAAAGATTGGAAATCGGCAGCACTATATTTAGAAAAACACCAGGTGCTTGGAGGTAAGTTAGACCAGCAAGACCACTATAAATTAGGTTTTGTCCTTTACAAGACTAGCCGTTACGAAGAGGCGATAAATGCATTTAATAAAATTCACAATAGGGGAGATGATTTAGGGCAAAGTGCGTATTACCATTTGGCAGATTGCTATTTAAAAACGGGCAAAAAAACTGAGGCTCAATCCGCTTTTTTCCGCGCTAGTGAAAGTGGAAAAGATCAATCGCTACGTGAAGATGCCTATTTTAATTACGCGAAATTGGCCTATGATTCGAGTACGCCATTTGAACAGCCTTTAGATATTTTTAAAGCCTTTTTAAGTACCTATCCCAACAGTCGTCACCGTCAAGAAGCGAATGAATACCTCGCGAATTTATACCTAAACTCTAAAGATTACGAGAGTGCGATGAAAGCAATCTCAGCTGCAGGTTTAGATCAGCCGACCATGCAAGGCGCGTATCAAAAAGTAGCGTATTTCAGGGGAGTGCAGCATTTTAATGCAATACAGTATACCGCTGCAAGGCGTTTATTTAATAAGTCTTTAGACTATCCATTCAATAATGTCTATGCTGCCTTAGCGCATTATTGGTTGGCAGAGATTGCATATCGAGAAGACGATTTTGATGAGGCGCTCGTAGAAATTAGTATGTTCGAGGCTACGCCGGGTTCTGCAACGCTCAGTGAATACAGACGCAGCCTTTACAACAAAGGGTATGCGTATTTCTCGAAAGAAGATTACCGCAATGCGGCAACTACTTTCCGGTTGTTCCTGAATAGTGCTAAACTTGGGAAAAAATTGGCAAACGACGCGGAACTTCGGTTGGCGGATTCCTATTTTATGACGGCCCAATATGCGAATGCCATAACGTATTACACTACTTACCTCGGAAGGAAAGTGCCCGATGCTGATTACGCGGCATTCCAACGTTCACTTTGTTATGGATTGGTTGATGAACCTCAGAAAAAGGGAGATGCTTTAGAAGCGTTAGTGAAGCGATTCCCAAATTCTGTATATGCAACAGATGCGTATTTTGAATTGGGCGAAACGTACATGAAATTGGGCAAAAACAAGCGTGCTGAAGGGATCTTTAATTCCTTTATAGCAGATTACCCCAAGAGTCGTTTTGTGAAGAATGCACATGTAGCACTGGGCTTAATTTACCGCACACAGGGGAATGGCGCAGCGGCTTTAACTGCTTTTAAAAGGGTTGTCGAAACGTATCCAAATACCCCTGAAAGTAAAGAAGCATTAGGACTGGCGAAAATTCAATATTCAGAATTGGACCAATTAGGGGACTATGTTGATTGGATACAGACACTTACGGGGACAGATATTGGCCAGAGTGCGCTGGATTCGACACTTTACAATGGTGCATTTGATCGTTACAGCTTGGGAGATTGCCCTGGTGCGAAAAAAGGCATGCTGGAGTACCTCGCGAAATTCCCTGATGGCATTTTCCAAGTCCCTGCGAATTATTACATGGCTGAATGCGCTTTTGCTGAGGGCGATGATGTCTTTGCGACCGCAGGTTATGAAGCCGTGGAGCGCTCCGGAGAATTGAGCTTCCGTAAAAGAACCGTGGAGCGCTTGGCGAGCTTGTATTATGCGGATGAAAACTTTGAAGCCGCGTTTACATATTTCCAGCAAGTGGTAAGTCTAGTTGGGAATGCAGATGAGGGTCGACGAGCGCGTTTAGGCTTGATGCGCTGCGCCAAGGCATTAGAAAACGTTCCTGTCGTAATGCAATATGCTGAAAGCTTATTACAAGATGAAGGGCTTCCTGTGGAATGGCGTTCAGAGGCATTAATGAATGCTGCACGTAGTGCATTGCAAATGAGCGATAGTGCCAATGCAAAACGCTATTACACGCAAATAGCAGAGGAGATTAAAGGAGAGGCACAAGCTGAATCGAATTATTATTTGGCTGAATTCGAATTTGTTCAGGCAAAATATGAAGCTTCGAATGAGCGAATCTTCTGGATGATAGATAATTTACCTACCTATCCACAATGGCGATGGAAATCTTTATTGCTTATGGCAAAAAATTATGCCGGCCTTCAAGATGATTTCCAAGCGAATTACACACTCGATTTCATTATTGAAAATGCTGACTTTGGAACATTGGCACAGGATGCTCAACAGTTCAAGGCTGAACTAGCGCTGAGTCGTGAACGGGAGTCGCAGATGACCTTTGGCGTAGATAGCTTAAAGGTAGAAGGATCGGAATTAGAGGAGTTAGAAGAAATAGAAGAGTAACGACATATGAAAAGGACAGTACTATTAGGACTCATGTTGTTGCCAGTATTGGCTTGGAGTCAAGAGGAATCAGGCGATGAAGTGAAAAGCGTCGAAATCAGAGTAGTTGAAGATTACAAAGCGCAAGTGCGTTCAGCGCATAAAATTTCTGAGCAACCGTCATTTGCGGATACAACCTCGGAAAAGTTAGACGTAAATGTTCGTATTCAACCGAAGGGAATGGTCATAGACTTTGATCCAGATCCTATACCGAGCATTCGGTTAGGTAGGGTTAAACTTCCTAAGCTTCCTACGCAAAAAGTAAGTCTAGGTGCAGGTAATTACACTGGGACATATGCAAGTTTTGTTCTTTCCTCGCCGAGGAGTAAGAAGAACGTATGGGGCATAAAAGCGCTGCATGATGGTACGCTCGGCGGTGTAAATAGTCCGTTCTATACCCAACCTACCTACGAGAATACCCTTTTGGCCGATTTTCAGCGGGCGACTAAGAATTGGAACTTTAAAACTCAAGCGCTCCTCCAAGCGAACTACCACAGTTTCTTTGGTGCAGCGGAGACGGGCATGTTAGACACCGTAAGCGGTGCTTGGCAGCAGACTTATGGCATAAACCAGCAATGGTTGAGAACCTCTAATCCAACAAGTAAGGTGCTAGCGACGTATCGTAGAGGTGGAATATCTTATCTATATACTCATGCTGGGTTTGCCACGAGTGAGCACCTGGCTAAAACAGTACACACTATTGAGTTAGAAGCAGGTGATCAGGAAATTAATCTAGAATTAGGTTATCAGTTTTCTCAATACAATGGTTGGTCTGTCGCAGGCGGGCAATACCACAATTTCAAAATAGCCCCTTTTACACAAGGTAAAAATGGTATACTCTCTTACGAATTCGGTTTAGATTTTAGCGGTACGCAAACGTCAGGTCTCGCTCAAGATCGATTCGAATTTTATGTGTTCCCAAAAGTAAATCTACAGGCGGAAATTTTGCGCCGGACCCTTGCTATATACGGGGGGTGGGACGGTTCTTCAAAGCAACAAACGTTACAGAGTTTGATTCAGGAAGTACCGCAAATTTCATTAGATCAGGAATTTAGATTATCAGGGCAAAATCGCGGTTATGTAGGAATGCAAGGTGCGCTCATAGGAAAACTACAGTATAGATTAGAAGGTGCCATGACGTTTATGAACGATGCTGTGCAATTCACAAGAGACACGGTGCTTTCCGCTGTAGATATGAATGGTACACTTCTCCCGGCGCTTTCTGTGAGCTACGCGGAGCAGGTTCTAAAAACATCTTTTAGAGGTGAGTTAAACTTACCGTTAAAACAGCTCACGATAAGCAGTTATGCCCAGTTTAACGCATATTCTGGTGATTCTTTCTTTGGACGTGAAGGTCAGATCATTGGTGGCCTACTCTCGTATGAAATTAACGACCTCCGAGTTTCGACTGCGGCAAAGCACGTAGGCGGCAGGTACTCTGGGGCTTCCACAGAACTTAGTTTGGAGTCCTATACGGATGTTAACCTGCAGTTGGGTTATGAAATCAATGATAATCTGAGCATCAATTTACGTGCCTTCAACCTACTTAATCAGGACTACCAAACCTATTTAGGGTATCGCGTTAGAGGCGTCAGAGGTTTATTCGTGTTGAACTACCAGTTCTAAGGGGATAAAAGCGCTCGTAAACCGCGTAAATGTTAATAAAAATGTTGGTAAAAGAAGAGGGGCTTTATGTCCCTTTTCTCGCTTTTTGGGTACCTAAAAGGTATCTTTGTTAGGATAGCACAAAACATAACTTCATCTTAAGTTTATGAGCGAAGAGCAAAAGAATTATGACGGTGGATCCATTCAGATCCTTGAAGGGCTAGAAGCCGTTCGCAAGCGTCCAGCGATGTACATTGGAGACATCGGTGTTAAGGGACTCCACCACCTTGTTTACGAAGTAGTAGATAACTCTATTGATGAGGCCTTAGCGGGTCATGCATCTGATATATATGTAACCATTAATGAGGATGATAGTATCACCGTTAAGGATGACGGTCGAGGAATTCCTATTGATCCACATCCAAAAGACGGACGCTCGACTTTAGAGGTAGTAATGACCGTTCTACACGCTGGTGGTAAGTTCGATAAGGACTCGTATAAAGTATCCGGTGGATTGCACGGGGTAGGTGTAAGTTGTGTGAATGCACTTTCTATCATGTTGCACGCTGAAGTGCACAAGGACGGTAAAAAACATGAGGTTGAGTTTTCACGAGGTGCGGCTAAATACCCTACACGTGAAATCGGCACTACGGATTACCGCGGTACCATTGTTACCTTCAAGCCAGATGCCGAGATCTTTGAAGAGCTAGAGTACCAGTACGAGATCTTAGCGAAACGCATGCGCGAACTCGCTTTCTTGAATAAAGGTATTTCTATAACGCTAACAGATCTCCGTGAGAAAGATGAAAAAGGCGAGTTCATAGGACAGCGTTTCCACAGTGAAGATGGATTGGCAGGCTTTGTTAAATATATTGATGCCAACCGCGAGGTGATTATGCCGGAAGTGATGTCAATGGAAGGCGAACGTGACGGGATACCTGTTGAGGTTGCTATGCATTACAACACGAGCTACAACGAGAACATCCACTCGTACGTAAACAACATCAACACGCATGAAGGAGGGACGCACCTTGCCGGTTTCCGTCGCGCATTGACTCGTACATTGAAGAAATATGCCGATGAAAGCGGTCTTCTAGCCAAAGAGAAAGTTGAAGTAAGCGGAGACGATTTTAGAGAGGGTTTGACTGCAGTGATTTCTGTAAAGGTCATGGAGCCTCAGTTTGAAGGACAGACGAAAACAAAGCTCGGTAACAAAGAAGTAAGTGGTGCCGTAGATAAGCTGGTAGGTGAGATGCTAACTGCTTTTCTTGAAGAACATCCGTCACAGGCAAAGATCATCGTTCAAAAGGTATTGCTCGCAGCGAAAGCTCGCGTCGCCGCAAAAAAGGCGCGCGAAATGGTGCAGCGTAAAGGAACAATGTCCTCTATGGGCTTGCCCGGTAAGTTGAGCGATTGTTCTGAAACAGATCCCGAAGTATGTGAAATCTTCCTTGTAGAGGGAGATTCAGCAGGCGGTACGGCGAAACAAGGTCGGGATCGTAACTTCCAAGCAATTCTTCCACTCCGTGGTAAGATTTTAAATGTTGAAAAAGCGATATCACACAAGGTCTTCGAAAACGAGGAGATCAAAAACATGTATACCGCTCTAGGTGTAAGTGTGGGGACCGAGGAAGACCATCGAGCACTCAATATTGATAAATTACGCTACCATAAGATTGTCATAATGACGGATGCCGATGTGGACGGTAGCCACATTTCAACCCTGATTTTGACGTTCTTCTTCCGTTACATGCGTGAATTAGTAGAAAAGGGATACGTTTATATTGCAACCCCTCCACTTTACTTAGTGAAGAAAGGATCGAAATCATCGTATGCTTGGGATGATAAGCAACGCGATCAACTCCAGTTTGAATACGGTGGCGAAACGGGCCAGGGAGTAGGAATTCAGCGTTATAAAGGTCTTGGTGAGATGAATGCCGAGCAATTGTGGGAGACTACAATGAATCCGGACGAGCGCATATTGAAGCAAGTGACAATAGACGATAGCGCTGAGGCTGATCGTGTATTCTCTATGCTCATGGGCGATGAAGTTCCGCCTCGTAAAGATTTTATTGAGCGCAACGCGAAGTATGCAAATATTGATGCCTAATACACTAAATCTATTCAAAAAAGCCTCCTTATTAGGGGGCTTTTTTGTAGTTATTTTTTTCGTACTGACGGCTTGTAATACAGATCGAGCCGACAAACAAATGGTTTTTCGTTACAACGAGCCTGCTGGAATCCCTACGTTAGATCCCGCTTTCGCGAAAGAAAAAAGTTCTATTTGGGCGGTACAGCAGTTGTACGAGGGTTTGGTGGCATTAGATGCTAATAACAGTATAACGCCGGCTCTCGCAATAGACTGGAAAATAGACAGTGCAGCTACCGTTTACACTTTTTATTTAAGAGATGCACGGTTTCATAACGGTAAAACAGTAACAGCGGAAGATGTTCTTTACAGTCTGAACCGATTAAAAGATCCCGCCGTTGCATCACCGGGAAGCTGGGTGGTTGAAGGTATTTCTACTTGTAAAGCGATTGATGCGTTAACTGTTGAAATCGAATTACAGGAACCAAATGCCAGCTTTCTATCGTTACTGGCTATGCCATTTTGTAGTATTATACCAACGGGAGAGATTACACTGAATTCCACACCCGTGGGTACAGGACCTTTTAAATTTCATGTATGGCATTACGGAGAAAAATTAGTACTTCATAAGAATGAGATGTATTGGGGCATTGACAGCGCAGGCGTCCAATTGCCCTATCTTGACGGAATCAGCATCTCTTTCTTAACGGATCAACAAAGCGCTTTTTTAGAATATTTGCGCGGAAATTTTGACTTTTTACCCAACTTAGACCCCAGTTTTAAAGACGATCTTCTAACCAGACATGGCGAGCTACAAGAGCGGTATATGGCCGAACACACTTTGATTCGAAGTCCATTTTTGAATACAGAATACTTAGTGTTTAATGCCGAACGACCGCTCTTGAGGGAATTGCGATGGGCAATCAATGCATCAATAGACAAAGCTGAGATGATCGCCACGTTACGCAATGGCGTGGGTGTACCCGCTTCTGGAGGGATAATACCGGTAGGCTTGCCAGGGCATCAAGCTGGAGGTGGTATAGGGTATGCTCCGGACAGTGCTGAACGTGTAATTAATAGCTATGAAGTATTGCCAGAGTTGACTTTGACAACGGTTGCAAATTATCGCGATCTCTGCGAGTTTGTTCAAGGCGCTTTAGCGAAATTGGGTTGGGAAATTGCAGTGAATGTAGTACCGTCTGCAGCCCTCCGAAGTGAAAAGTCGGCCGGTTCGCTCGACTTTTTTAGGGCGAGTTGGATTGCAGATTACCCGGATGCAGCGAATTATTTAATGCTTTTTTCTTCTGAAATGAAGGCGCCGAACGGTCCCAATTATAGCCGATACAGCTCTCCAATATTCGATTCTTTGTACCGCGCAATTCAATATTCACCTGCAGGGGAAGAACGGACCGCATTAATGTCAACTGCTGATGCGTTTTTATCTGAGGAGGCTGTATGTGTGCCGCTGTATTATGATGAAGTCTTGCGGGTCTTTCCATCGCGAACTAGCGGCGTACGAACAAATGCTTTGAATGCGCTTAATCTCCTTGAGGCCCGGGTTCAGGACTAAATCTCGTTACAAGTGGTCTGTGGTCACTGAGATTTATGTCTTCAATGTACTGGCCTTTTGAGTGCAAGTCGGGACTGTGCATCGTCCAGTCGATTTTAAAAAACAGCCCCCTTCTTGAGAGCGGTTCAAATGAGCCCATGGTGCCGTATCCATCGAGGATGTAGGGATCGTGCAGGTTCTGAAGCAATCGCCAATATAAATTACCTCCCGGTACTCCATTGAAATCTCCTGAGAGTACAACTGGATGTGGACTTTCTTTAACCCATTCAATGATATGATTGGCTTGCAGTCCTCGATTTCTGTCGGTAGAAGCGAGTTTGCTTAGGACAAATTGGCCCGTTTCTAAAAGTTCATCTCTTGAATGAACCGCATCCATATCTTGATCTTGTAAACCGGTAGAGCTGAGGTGTACGTTGAGAACACGTATTGTATCGAACGGTAGGGCTATATCGGCATACTGAGCACTTGTTCGCGCATACCCTGTGTTAGATAAACTGGTATAGACGAGTGGAGAAGACTTTATGATAGGATGTTTAGAATAAATGGCTACTGAATAGTTCTTATTTTGCGGTGCATATGTTCGGTAGGGGTAGTGTTTAGCCAGTGCTGCGGCGGCGCTGCGACGAATCTCTTGCATGCATAAGATATCTATGGATTGCCGCTGGGTCCAATTTCCGATTTCTTCCGCCGCGCCGCTGGTTTGATAAAAGGCTCGAACATTATAGGTGGCTATTTTAACTTCATCGTCTGAGATATCCTCAGCCTGAGCATAGGGCCATTGCGCCATTAATGGAAAGGCAATGATGGACAAGCCTAAGAGGTTAGTGCTGGATTTTCTTGGGTTGAATCGAATCCAAAAAAGCAGGGCAACCACATGTGGTATAACGAGAAGTGGCAATAGTAAAACTAGCACACTTACTCCGGGGATATACTGCGAAGGAATGAGACTCCCGATAGCCATCGCTAAAGTCACTCCGGTTAAAGCAAGATTTAACCAATGCAGCAAAATAAGCCGCTTTTTCACTTAGTCCTTTGAGATTTTGAAGAGAAAAGCTTTTTCCTCTTTAGAAAGACTATCATATCCGGTGGCCTTGATTTTATCAAGAATTGCATTCATACGAGCCGTATCATCTGAATTATCCGCTTTGGATGAAGTAGTTTTCTGGGAATTGTTTTTATAATTTCTTTCACCGAAACTGAAGCCCTTTTTTCTTTTTCGTTGTCGGGGTTGAAAACCGCCTCGAACAAAGTCAATAACTTGAAACAAATACACATTCCACTCATTGCCCGCTCGCATGCTTCGAATAAAGAAAAAAGCAACAATTGCCCCTCCGAGATGAGCAATGTGTCCTCCTGCATTTTCGCTGGTTAAATTAAGTACATCAAGAAGAACCAGACCGGCTGCCAGCATCCAGTATTTTACTTCGAAAATTCCCCACAGTCGAACTGGCATGTTTGGCATATAAAGGGCACCAGCAACAAGAATGGCTATAACTCCGGCACTTGCACCTACCATAGATCCAGAGGTAAGTACCGGGCTGATATTGTAAAGTATAATGTAAAGTATACCGCCTCCGATTCCTCCATAGATATACAATGAGAGCATGCGTCGTTCTCCAAGGTATTCCATAAGCATCTTCCCTGAAAAATAGAGGATGATCATGTTAAAGAGGATATGACGAAAGCCAAAATGCGTGAACATGTAAGTCAATAGGGTCCACGGACGTAGAGCAAACTTTAATGGATTAGACGGGAGCGCGAGTAGGTCATCCGCAATATTCGGGATAAGACCAAAGTTGCCTGTAAATAAGCTAGCGAATGCATTGGTCAGACTGAAAGCAAGAAAAACAGCGATGTTTAAGTAGAGCAACCTTGTGAGGTAATCGCCCTTAAAAGCATCGTGTTTTACTTTTGAAAAGAAATCGCTCATGTTCTAGTGGTAAGCTTTAAAGATACATATCTCTACGCCATTTCCTGATGAGAATATAGCCAAAGAGCATGCCACCTAAATGCGCGAAATGTGCGATGCCACTATTACTTACACTGAATCCATTGTAAAGTTCTAATAGTCCATATCCAATCACAAAATACTTTGCTTTGATTGGAAACAGGAAGTTGAGGTAGATGACTTGATTCGGAAAGGTCATCCCGAAAGCTAGAAGGACTCCAAATACGGCGCCAGAGGCTCCTACCATAGGTGCATGGAGTAATCGGTTTAAACTGCCCCAAGTAGGATTCGTGTAGTTGAATCCACGCTCGATTAAATCTTTGCCGTCACGAGTAATGGTCTCAACGGCACCGTTATCGAGTGCAGCACTGAGCTGAAAGTATTCTATGGCGTTAACGCCAATCTGAAGGGCGCTGGCTCCTAATCCTGTGAGGAGGTAATACGTAAGGAAACGTTTTGGTCCCCAGTGATTTTCCATCGCGGAGCCAAGGAACCATAGCATTAACATATTTGAAAAAATATGGCCAAAGTTCCCATGCATGAACATGTGGGTGACTAATTGTACTGGAAGGAATTCTGAAGACGCTGGAAAGTATAGGCCCAGCCAATCGGTTATGTCTATACCGAATGTAGTTCGGATAGAAGTCATGCCTAAAAAAAACAACCCATTGATAATGAGAAGGTTCTTTACTATTGTTGGCATTAAGTTGAAACTTCGCTGTACGATCATAAGAGTGAATCTAAATCCTCAGGAGCCAATTCTCGAATGACCTTTTTTCCCGAAGGTGAGTATTGTGGGTTGCTGCTACTAAGCAACTGTTCTTTTAACGCTTGCAAAGCCTCCTTAGTTTTAGTGAATTCACTATTCGCTGCTTTTTTTGACAAGGTCTGTGCAAACGATTTGAGTAACGAGGATTCAATAGACTCGCTGTCCAGTGATTTTAATTGCTCAAGAAGCTCTTCCAATGCCGGTATTGCCTCTTCTGGAGCGAGCAGCATGGGCGCTCCCACTAACGTGAATTCACCAGCGTTCTTTTCTGCTCGTAAATCAAAACCAGCACTTGCAAACCAACCTTGGTATTCTTGAAGTAAGGCTTGATCAGAAAGTCCAACCTGAATTTTCTCAGGAAAAAGAAGTTGCTGTGAAGGCAGTGTCGCGTTACGTAATTTCTCCAAAAATTGATCGTAAAAAATGCGGTATCTCGCTGCAGAAATATCAATAATCAGGGCTTTTCTTCCCAAAAGTGTGATCATGTGTTTGCCCCAAATTAACACATGGTTTGTTTGCTCATTAACCTTAGGACTCTCTTGGCTTTCATTCCAGAAATCCTTGATTTCATCTTCTGAAGAGTATTCAAAAGAGGCCGACGTATTCAGGTATTTTTCTTGCTGAATCCGCTGGTACTTTTCGTCGTCAGAACGGAAGCGTGGAGGCTGTGACTGGGTACTTTCGAAAGGATTAAAGTTGGGGTTGACTTTGATTTGAGGGGCTTTTGGTAATTGCCCCTTGGGTAATGGAGGCACAGAAAAACTCTGCTCAGCATCGAAATCTATGGTGGGTGCAACGTTGAATTGGCCAATGGCATGGCGCGCGGCGCTTCTTAATACAGCATATATAGCCCGTTCGTCTTCGAATTTAATTTCAGTTTTAGTCGGATGTATGTTTACATCAATTTCGGCAGGATTCACAGTCAGGTATAAGAAATAACCGGGATGATGCTCCCCGGTAAGCACATCTTCAAAGGCTTCGCGAAGGGCGTTATGGAGATAAGGTGATTTGATGTAACGGCCATTGACAAAAAAGAACTGTTCTCCTCGTTTCTTCTTAGCGAATTCCGGTTTAATTATAAAGCCTTCTAACTGAACGACCTCCGTGGATTCTTGAATAGGGACAAGGCGTTCGTCGAACTTCCTTCCGAAAATTCCAGTGATGCGTTGCCGTAATGGTGCTGGCTTTAAATGGAAAAGTAAGTTTTCATCACTTTTCATAATCCACTCAATATGGCTATGAACGAGAGCAACCCGATGAAATTCATCGATGCAATGACGCAACTCTATTCGCTCATTTTTGAGGAATTTGCGTCGTGCAGGGATGTTGTAAAAAAGATTTTTAACTACGACTTGTGTTCCCTTGTTCCAAGGGTAAGGCAAAACGGATTGTACTGCGCTATCCTCTAGTTTAAGTTCCAATCCCAGGCCTTCTTCGTTTTGATTTGTTCGTAAGAGTACGTGAGCAACAGCACCAATAGAGGCCATCGCTTCACCTCTGAATCCACGAGTAGTGAGTTGAAATAGATCGTCAGCCGATTTGATTTTTGAAGTAGCGTGTCTTAAAAAACAGTTTTTAGCATCCTCCGCATCCATGCCTGTGCCGTCGTCTGTCACACTGATGCTGGTCTTGCCAGAACCTACTACAGCTAAAGTGATTTTAGTTGCACCCGCGTCAATACTGTTTTCTAGCAATTCTTTGACTACAGATGCAGGTCGTTGAACCACTTCTCCTGCTGCGATTTGGTTAGCAACGTGATCAGGAAGTATTGTAATGGTAGACACTAAGCGAGGAATTTAACAGCAACGATAACAAGAGCAACGAGAAATAAAAAACTAAACAGCAAACGTTTGCCATAGCCTTCACTAGCACCTGCGCTTCTTTTTCTACGCAAGTCCCAATTTTCTCTTAAACGATCGCGGTATTTGTCTTTATTCTGAAAGGGGATTTCATCCACGCCCTCATTGCGCTCCAAAATTCTCAAACGATCTTTACGCTCGTCGTGAAATCTAGGTTGGTGTTGAAAACCGCGAGGTTGGCGTCGTTCAAATAGTCCCATATCTTTCTATATTCTCATCTCAAAGGTAAGAACCCCTTGGCACTTTATCGACCTATGGAAGTACGCTTTCTCAAAACCTTATTTGTAACCCTAGTCCTGGCAATTTTACCGGGTAAAGAGCTTTATGCTCAATCGTTTAATGTTGATTCTGCACTAAGCGCGATGACCCTTGAAGAAAAGATTGGGCAATTATTTATGGTCGCCGCCTACAGCAATAAAGGTGAAGCGCACCAAGCAGAATTAGAAGTGCTTGTCCGCGACTACCACATCGGGGGTGTCATCGTCATGCAAGGGGGACCCGAACGTCAAAAGAGGCTTCTACACCGACTTCAGGGAGCGGCAGCATTTCCGTTACTCGTGGGTCAAGATGCGGAATGGGGACAGGCCATGCGTCTAGACAGTACCTATAAATTTCCAACGTCTTTAACAGTAGGGGCTGCAGGTGGAACGATGGATGCTTATGATTTGGGTACGTCTTTGGCGGATGAGTGCAGTGCTGTAGGTGTGCATATGAGTTTTTCACCAGTACTTGATGTAAATACAAATCCTAGTAATCCCATCATTGGAGCGCGTTCTTTTGGTTCTGAACCAAACCTTGTGAATGCCCTAGGCGTAGCTGTGATAGGAGGAATTCAAGACCGAGGAGTGCTTGCTTGTGGGAAACATTTTCCGGGTCACGGGGACACCCATCAGGACAGTCACAAGACGCTTCCAAAGGTAGATCGCACGTTGAAAGAACTCATGGAAGTAGAGTGGGTACCCTTCAAGGGTGCCATTGACGCCGGTGTTGGGGCCATAATGATAGCACATCTGAACATTCCTTCCCTTGAGCCGTCCGGAAAGCCGACTAGCCTTTCACGCAAGGTTATTCAAGATGTTTTAAGAGATGAGTGGGGATATGATGGACTAGTGATTACCGATGCCTTGAACATGAAGGGTGCCGCAGCCTTTGCGCCTCCTGGGGAGCTGGAGTTAGAGGCCTTTGCGGCGGGTAATGACGTGTTGTTATTCCCAATGGATGTACCAAAGGCAACGAAAGCATTTCACAATGCACTTGCAACGGATAAAATAATCATGGATTCGCTGGACGAGCGCGTAAGAAGAATCTTAGTTGCGAAGTCAAATTGCCGGGCGTATGCGGATTGGCTAGAAGCTAAAAAACCTGTAGATGCTAAACTGCTTTCGTCAGAACACGGTTTATTTGAAAGGGAGGACCAACATCAAAGGGTTACGTTTAATCTTATTCGGAACGCTGCCACTTTATTGGAAACGGGAGCTCCCACTTTTCCCATTAAAAATTTAGAGCAAGACTTTTTACACATCGCCATCGGCGATTTTGAATCTGCGGGAACGGTAAAACAATACCTCGACCGTTATAAAGAGATGCCGCACCACCACGGAGTTGATCTAGACGATCGAGAAATGGCATCAAAAGATGCTTTTGTGGTGAGCTTCCATCAAAATATTAAGAATCCCTGGAGGCGTTATAAATTGGAATCTCATGAGCAAGAATTTCTGAAGCGTTTATCAGCTACAGGCAAACCCGTTTATCTGCTTCATTTTGCAAATCCGTACGGGGTGTTAACTTATCCAATTCTAGGTGAGAACGTCCGTATTTTGGTGATGTACGAGAATAACGATCATGCGCAGCTCCTAGCACCACAATTTTTGTTTGGTGCAAGAAAAACCAAAGGCACCTTGCCTGTTGATTTAAGAGAATGGGGAGCGGCTGGGGACGGTCAGAAAACAGAAGAGCTACTTCGACTCAAGTACGGTCTCCCTTTTGAGGTAGGCCTTGATGCGGGGCCTTTAAACCGCATTGACTCTACCGTTCAATATGCCATTACACAAGGCGCCACTCCTGGAGCACAAATTATCGTGGCCCGCCATGGGACAATCATCTATGATAAGGTGTTTGGTTCGCACACCTACACGGAATCCGATCCGGTGGAATGGACAGATCTTTACGATATTGCCTCTGTCACGAAGATTACCGCGACACTTCCAGGCATTATGACGTGGTACGAAAAGCAGCCATTACTGTTAAAGTCGACGCTGGGCAATCATACGAATCGATTAAAAGGTTCGGACAAAGAAAAATTGGTTTTCGAGGATGTCCTTGCACACCAAAGTGGATTGGAGTCGTGGATCCCATTTTATGCATCAACGATAGAAAACGACAGTACGAAGGCTTATTGGTACAGTGCTGTCCCTAAAGAGGGCTACAACGAAGTAGTTCCAGGTATGTATTTACGTTCTAACATACGCGATACCATGTTCGCAATGTTGGCTAAAAGCCCATTGAAAGGAGCCGATTACCGCTATTCCGATTTGGGGTACTATTTGTTTCAAGAAATGCTCGAAGAACGATTTAATGAGCCCCTTGACCGGTGGGTGGCAAATACTTTCTATGCACCGCTGGGTGCACATCGATTGACCTACAATCCATTAGAGAACGGATTCTCGAGAGGTGAGATTATTCCTACTGAGGCAGATGGTTACTGGCGCAATACAACGATCCACGGAACTGTTCACGATATGGGCGCTGCAATGATGAATGGAGTTGCCGGACACGCTGGATTGTTTGCAAATGCAAACGACTTAGCGAAAATGATGCAGATGTATTTAAATGGGGGCTATTATGGGGGCTATCGTTATTTTCAAGAACCAACGATAGAATCATTTAGTGAATGTGCGTTTTGCGAGTTACAGAATAGGCGAGGTTTAGGGTTCGATCGGAAGCAGTTAGAAGATGGGCCAGGGCCGAGTTGTTCCTGTGCGTCTGAACAAAGTTTTGGTCATACGGGTTTTACTGGTACGATGGTGTGGATGGACCCTAAAGAGCAGCTGCTTTATATTTTTTTAAGCAATAGAACATTTCCAGACGCTGAGAATTGGAAACTCAGTAAAATGGATGTTCGAACCAATATTCAAGAGTACATTTACGACGCCCTTAATTAAGAGAAATACCTTAGCCGCATGAAAATTGGAGTTGTTTGTTATCCTACCTATGGTGGATCAGGAGTGGTTGCTACAGAATTAGGCATCCAATTGGCCAAAAAAGGTCATGAAATCCACTTTATCACCTACAGTCAGCCTGTCCGCTTGGACATATTAGAGCCGAACATATTTTACCATGAAGTAAATGTGCACGATTATCCGTTGTTTGAATACCAGCCTTATGAATTGGCGCTAAGTTCAAAAATGGTAGATACCGTATTGACTGAGGGCATTGAATTATTGCACGTACATTATGCCATTCCGCATGCGTATGCGGCGTACATGGCCAAAAAATCTTGTTAGAAAAAGGAAGGTATTTGCCCGTTGTTACGACATTACACGGAACCGATATTACTCTAGTTGGAAAACATCCATCGTACAAACCTGCAGTAACCTTCTCGATTAACAAGAGTGATGTAGTCACGAGTGTGAGTGAAAGTTTGAAAAAGGATACTTTGAGTTCTTTTGTTGTCAAAAATGAAATAGATGTAATACCGAATTTTATTGATATCGACCTTTATAATATCGACGATGAATGCAATCGTTCTCAGATAGCACCAAATAACGAAAAAATAGTCATTCATATTTCAAACATGCGTCCGGTTAAGCGTATACCGGATGTGATTGAGATCTTCCACCGTATCACGCGAGAAGAAGATGCAATCTTATTAATGTTAGGTGATGGTCCGGAACGGGAAAGAGCAGAGCAACAAGTTCGGGACCTAGGAATAGCTGAAAAAGTCAGGTTTTTAGGTAAGACCACAGAAGTACGTCGATTGCTCTGTATGAGTGATCTGTTTCTACTCACCTCACAGAACGAGAGTTTCGGTCTGGTAGCCCTAGAGGCAATGGCTGCGAAGGTCCCTGTGATCAGTTCGAATGCTGGGGGTATACCGGAGGTGAATGTACATGGTGTTACGGGTTATTTGGCATCTCCTGGTTCAGTAGAAGAAATGGCAGCCTATGGTTTGTCCTTGTTGCAGGACGAAGAAAAACTGGTCCAATTCAAACAGCAAGCCTTTGAACATGCGAAGAAATTCTCTATTGAAAAAATCGTCCCTCTGTATGAAGAAGCGTACGAAAAAGCACTATTGGCGGCGCGGTAGTCTCGTTTGAGACACGTGTTTTTTAGTGTATGCGTTTTTTCTAAAAAAAACTGTATTTTTTTAATTCGCAGTATTTTTTCTCAAATTACCCCCCGATTCGCTTCGTTTTGTAGCCCTCTTTCTTTAAAAAATCAGTAGCTCTTTCGCGAACATTGCCTTGAAGGATGATTTCTCCGTCCTTACTACTGCCGCCTACGCCACAATGTTGCTTTAGTTTTTTTCCTAATTCTTTTAGGGAGTCTTCGCCTCCATCGAACCCTTTAATGATGACTACTTGTTTGCCGCCACGCCCTTTTTTTTCAAAATACAGTTCAAGCAGCTGCTCCCCAGGAGTTAAAGGTTCTTCAGTACCTTCTTCAAATGCCGGAGGTTCGAATTCTGGATTCGTACTAAAGACAAAGCCTCCTAAGTCCTCTAAATTGATTTTCTTTGGTCTATTCTTTTTAGCCATATATATGAGCCGCTACATTTCTAGTCTTAGTAATCCAAAAGTAAAGGAGATTGTTCAATTAGTCTCTAAAAGTAAAGCGCGCAAGGTCTTTGGGGTTTGTGTTGTTGAAGGACGCCGCGAAGTAGAGCGGGCATTGGCCTGTAATTGGGAAATGAAAGAGTTGTGGACGCTAGAGCAAGCGCCACCCATAGAAGGTGTTTCAGAAAGTGCTGAACATTTTGAGGTAAGCGCTAAAGTCTACGAAAAGATTGCATACCGTGACGCTACCGAAGATGTGGTGGCGGTTTTCTATCGTCCAGATAGCAGCTTTGCATCACGTTCGAAGATCCTTGATGCAGCGCGACGTATAGTGGTGGTCGAGGGCATTGAAAAGCCTGGGAACTTAGGGGCTATAATGCGTACTGCTTTGGCAGCCGGCGCAGGAGCTATCGTTTTAGCAGATCCTGCGTTGGATCCTTTTGGACCCAATGTCGTTCGTAACGCAACAGGCGCGCTGTTTGAGCTTCCTATTTTTATGGGATCGAGCGAGCAGGTGCAGCAATGGCTGAATGATAGTGGCTTTACTGGATACATTACCCACATGCATGAGGATGCGGTATCGATGTATGAGGTGAATTGGGCACCGAAATCGGCAATCATATTAGGAGAGGAGAGTGGAGGTCTGACTTCCTCGTGGCTCGAGAATGGCTACGAAAATGTCATCATACCCATGGAGGGAAATTCTGTAGATAGTTTAAATGTAAGCGTTGCAGCTGCAGTATTACTCTATCAATGTGCTGGATCGCAAATGAAATAGGAATGGGGTAAAAAAGATACGGTCCGCCGAAGCAGACCGTATACCAAACCAATAAACCTAAGCTACCCTTTCGGGTACAAGTCAAATGTAATAATATCAACGTTATATTTTACTAAGTTCAGATGAAATAAAGCGTTTTGAGTATCCGACTTATTTTATTAGTGTATAGTTTTTAGCTAAAAATGTCTCGATTGAGACTTGTCTAGGAATCGTGTGATTTCATTGCTTCTGCAGTTGGGCTTCCTTTTACTGAGATCAATTCATTTGGTGACCCTGTGTAAAGCAGTTGACCACCTAGTTCGCCTCCTTCAGGTCCAATTTCAATGACGTGGTCACAGCGCTTGATTACGTCTAAATCGTGTTCAATCACAAGAACGGTATGGCCAAGATCAACCAGTTCATTGAATGCTCGAAGCAGCTTTTTTACGTCATCAAAATGCAGACCTGTTGTCGGTTCGTCAAAGAGAAAGAGGGTTTTACCGTTTTTGATTCCTTTCGATAAGAAGAAGGCCAATTTAACCCGCTGAGCTTCACCTCCGCTTAACGTAGAGCTGCTTTGGCCTACATGCGCATAACCCAAGCCGACATCTTGTAGTGGTTGTAGTTTATTCGCAATCTTCCTTTGGTTATGTTCTTTAAAGAATTCGATGACCTCATTGATGGTACAGTCTAGTATGTCTGAAATGGTTTTCCCGTGGAATTTTACTTCGAGTATTTCCGCCTTGAATCGTTTGCCGTTACAGGCCTCACAAGGAAGATGTACATCCGCCATAAATTGCATTTCAATCGTCACTTCTCCCTCACCTTTGCAGGTGTCACATCGTCCACCGTCTGTATTAAAGCTAAAATGTTTGGCTTTGTAGCCTCTTACACGCGCCAGCTCTTCGCTAGCAAAAAGATTTCGAATATCATCGTAGGCTTTGAGATAAGTAACTGGGTTGGAGCGCGAGGATTTACCAATCGGGTTTTGATCTACCATCTCTACGTGCTGAATGGCATTTAAATCCCCCTTCAATGCTTTATGGATGCCGGGGCGTTCTCCGACCATTTCCAAATGCTTTTTTAAAGCGGGATAAAGAATTTGTTTGATTAGTGTACTCTTCCCAGATCCACTTACCCCTGCTACCACACTGAAGACACCGAGCGGTATAGAAACATCAAATCCTTTAAGATTATGTTGGCGTACACCTTCTAAAATAATTTCGCCCGATGGTTTACGAAGCACTTGTGGTAAAGGAATTTGCTGGGTACCGTTTAAATAAGCAGCCGTTAACGAAGTCTCATGATTCAGGACGTCTTTCGGGATACCTGCAGCGAGAATTTCTCCGCCTAAATTGCCAGCGGCCGGTCCGATATCAATAAGGAAATCAGCAGCACGCATAAAGGCTTCTTCGTGCTCCACCACGACAACTGTGTTGCCATTGTCGCGCAATGCCTCAATAACCGTAATTAGCTGTTGTGCATCTTTTGGGTGCAGACCTATACTAGGTTCGTCTAATATGTATAGCGACCCCACTAGCGAAGAGCCTAGGGAAGTGGCAAGTTGTATGCGTTGGCTTTCGCCGCCGCTCAAAGTACTAGAAACTCGGTTTAAGGTAAGATAGGGAAGGCCCACAGAAATAAGAAAGTCAATTCGTGTGGTGATTTCGGTAAGCAATCGCTTCGCAATGCTCGCATCTTGCTCGTCTAAATTGAGATCTTGAAAAAAGACCTTTAGCTTTCGCAGAGGTAATTCGACGAGGTCACTTAGTGAACGCCCACCCACTTTAACATAATTCGCTTCAGGTTTCAGCCGTTTACCCTTGCACGTGCTACAAACTGTTCTCCCACGGTACCGACTTAACATTACGCGAAACTGAATTTTATAACTTTTACTTTCAAGGTGCTTAAATAGAGCGTTGATACCTTTTACGCCTTTTGCACCCTCCCAAAGCAATGTT
Organism: Schleiferiaceae bacterium; assembly: GCA_965204625.1. Classification (GTDB taxonomy): domain Bacteria; phylum Bacteroidota; class Bacteroidia; order Flavobacteriales; family Schleiferiaceae; genus UBA10364. The sequence goes on along the minus strand of CBDBET010000004.1, from coordinate 35,007 downwards.
TTTTCTTTTTCGGTGAGGTCAATATACGGTCGGTGTACTGGGAAATCGTATGCTGATGCGCCAAGGATAAATTTATCTTTCCATTTACCCATCGTGTCGCCCTTCCAAGGAGCAACACAACCCTCATAAACACTCAAATGAGGATTCGGCAGGACCAAATCGGCATCAATACCCATGATAGATCCAAAGCCTTCACAGCTCGGACAAGCGCCTAAAGGATTATTGAAGCTGAATAAATGAAGAGTAGGTTCGGTAAAACTCATGCCGTCCAATTCGAACAAACTATTGAATTCTAGGGTAGGGCGATCGTCCATAAAGCGTAATTCACAGGCGCCACGTCCCTCATAGAATGCAGTTTGAATAGAGTCTTGAAGACGGTAGTCATTGTCTTCATCATCGACACGCACTACTGCGCGATCCACGACCAGTTGTATTATGTCAGAGGTGTAGGTGTTTTCGTCAAGAATTTCATCAATACTTACGATGGCATCGTTCACTAAAATTCTCGCGAAACCTTGTTTTGAAAGAATGGATAAATGTTCAAGCGCTGTTCGGTCGTTAAAAGTGACCGGTGCGGTAATTAGAAATCGAGTTCCTTCGCCGAGCTGATGGATAACCTCCATTACATCGCTCACATTATGACGTTTTACTAATTCGCCAGAAACAGGGCTGTACGTTTTTCCAATTCTCGCGAAAAGCAATTTTAAATAGTCATAAATCTCTGTTGTAGTGCCCACTGTAGACCTGGGGTTACGACTACTTACTTTCTGTTGAATGGCTACCGCTGGGGGAATTCCTTTGATGTATTCGACCTTTGGTTTGTCTAATTTTCCTAAAAATTGGCGGGCATAAGCGCTTAGACTTTCAACATAACGGCGTTGTCCCTCCGCAAAAAGTGTGTCAAAAGCCAGCGAGCTTTTTCCAGAACCACTAACTCCGGTTATTACAACCAGTTGGTTTCTAGGTATATTAACGCTTACCTCTTTGAGGTTATGAACTGCTGCGCGCTTGATTTCGATGTGTGTCGTCATAGTCTAAGGTGGAGGCCAAACGACAAATTTAACCGAATTGGAACAGTTTTTGTTTCTTTACATTTATATTCACACCAGAATTAATCAATAAAACACTTCGCCTATAGGACGACCATTACGCTAAATCCTTTATTATGAACTTAGGAAAGCTAGCAGACCACGAATTAGTGGAGTGTTACCGTAATGGTCAAGAAATTGCCTTGGAAGTGTTGATTCGTCGTCATAAGAAGCGAATCTTTCTCCAGATTTACAGTAAAGTACAGGACCGTCAGGTCGCGGACGACTTGTTTCAAGAGACGTTCATTAAAATCATTCGCTCTTTACGTAAATCGAAATATGAAGAAAAAGGTAAGTTTTTGCCTTGGGCTCTGCGGGTTGCAAATAATACAACTCTAGATCACTTTCGTAGAGAATCGCGTAAGAAAGAAATACGAACAAGTGGTGAATACACGGTATTTGATACTTACGGGGAGTCTGATCGTCCCATGGAAGCTGCATTAATTGAAGCTCAAATTAGCGAAGATTTACACCGTTTAATCGATGCATTGCCTGAAGAGCAGCGCAAGGTTTTGGAGCTTCGTGTTTTTTGCGGTTATAGTTTTAAAGATATAGCGGAAGAGACCGACGTTAGTATCAATACGGCCTTAGGTCGTATGCGTTATGCAATTACTAACATTCAAAAACTTATGGTTACACACAATATAAGTCTTGAAGGATAATTTTTCGTGCACGTCATACGAAGGTGGCGACTGATTTCGTTATTCCATGGTAATCTCAAAAGAGTCGCTATGGCCAAAACTTTACCTTATGAAAACTTGGACGTGGATGCGTCTGAAAAAACCATCCAGTTTCTACTGACTTACAGTAGCGCAACAGCTAGCATCTCGCTAGAAAATGAACTAGAGGAGTTAGAATTTCTCTATCAGAATTAAAAAAGCCCGCTTTCAGCGGGCTTTTTTAATGTTTAGTTCGCGACATCGGAGAAAAATTTGAGCCGTAATAACTGCAATTCATTTTCATCATAGTCGTCACCAAACTCCTCAAGTAATTCTTCCATGGAGCCGCTTTCACATTCTTCTGTAAGGAAGTCAAACACCTCATCTATACTGTCTTCATCCATAATATCTTCTAGGTAATAGTCGATATTGATTTTCGTGCCGCTTTGAACAATGCGGTCCATTTCAACAATAAGATCCTGCATTTTTAGTCCCTTAGCGCTTGCGATATCTTCCAGGGGTAGTTTGCGGTCCGTACTTTGTATGATGTATACCTTCAGTGCACTTTTATTAGCAACACTTTTGAAAACCATATCCTGAGGACGATCAATATCGTTTTCCTGGACATAGACAGCTATGGCTTCTACAATGGGTGTGCCGTATTTTTTCGCTTTGCCTTCACCTACACCTTGAACATTTTTCAATTCATCGAGAGTACAAGGATAGATAGTCGCCATTTCGCTTAAAGAATTTTCTGCAAACACAGCGTACGGTGGCACTCCTTTTGACTGCGCGATCTTTTTTCTTAAGTCTTTTAGAATCCCAAACAACGTATTGTCCATAGCAACTACTTTTTTAGTGTCATTAGCGCCACTATTAAGTTGCTGATAGTTTAACTCTTTACGCACTCTAAAGGCCTTGGGAAGTTTTCCTGCGTTACCTTTCTCTGTAACGTGTACCGTCCCGTAGGTCTCGATGTTCTTTTCGAGGTAACTACGTATAATTCCTTGGCGTATCACTGCACGAAGGTGACTTTCAGTTTTATCTTTTTGGATTGCCCAGGTCTTAAGAGTCTCTGCATCGTTTTGAGCGAGTATAGCAGTCTTATTCCCACGGAGTATATTGATCACTTCTGATGTTTTGAATTTTCCGTGCGTTTCGTTTACACAGGCGATTGCATCAAGAAGCTCTGCACTAGCGTCTACTTTTTCGCGCGGATGTCGACAGTTATCGCACATCTTGTCGCAATCGTCTTCATGAAACTCTTCTCCAAAATAATGTAAGAGTACACGACGACGACAAGTAGCTGCTTCAGCATAACCGGTAGCTTCTTCGAGCAATTGACGCCCAATCTCTTGCTCACTCACCGGTTTTTTACTCAAAAACTTCTGTAGGCGCTCGATATCTTTAATATCAAAATAGGTAATACACTTTCCTTCACCGCCATCGCGACCGGCACGTCCCGTTTCTTGGTAGTAACTCTCTAAGCTCTTGGGCATGTCATAATGTAGAACATAACGAACGTCGGGTTTGTCGATTCCCATACCAAAGGCAATGGTTGCAACGATTACATCACAGTCTTCGTTCAAAAAGGCATCCTGATGCTTGATTCGCTTCGCGCCTTCTAAACCTGCATGATAGGGCAGTGCATTGATGCCGTTAATCTGCAATTGTGCTGAAAGATCCTCTACTTTTTGACGGGATAAACAATACACAATGGCACTTTTCCCAATATTCTGACTTAGTAGCTTAATAATATCGTGATCGATATCTCGTTTCGGCCGTACTTCGTAATACAGGTTAGGTCGGTTAAAACTGGAAAGGAAGATGTTCGGCTGTTCCATTCCCATGGTTTTAATAATATCTGCCTGCACTTTTGGTGTGGCCGTAGCAGTGAGTGCGATGACCGGTTTACGGCCAAGTTCTTTTACACTGTGTTTAATGGTTCTATAGTCCGGTCTGAAGTCATGCCCCCATTCTGAAATACAATGCGCCTCATCGATAGCGAAAAAACTGATTTCGATTTCTTTCAGCAATTCGATATTACTGGTTTTGTTTAGCGATTCCGGAGCGACGTATAGAAGCTTCGTTAGGCCCGCTCGTAGGTCGGAGTGGACCTGTTCCATTTCTCTTTTTGTCAGAGAACTATTAAGTACGTGAGCAATACTGTCTTTTTCAGAATGCCCGCGAATGGCATCCACTTGATTTTTCATTAATGCGATCAAGGGGCTAACAACGATGGCTGTGCCAGGGCTGGAAAGTGCCGGAAGCTGGTAGCACATACTTTTACCACCACCGGTAGGCATGATCACAAAAGTGTCTTTGCCGGCAGCGATACTCTCTATAATGGCTTGTTGATTTCCTTTAAATCCTGAAAAACCGAAATAGGTCTTTAAATGGTCTTCCCAATTCACCGACATAAGCGTGTGCTTTATTCCCTTATAATATACGCCAATTTTCAGCGGATTGTGAAGGTACTACAGATTGTTTTTCGGATTTTTGGCCTGTGAAAGATTCTATGAACACTGCGAACACTAAAAATTCGATGAGTTTTTTGGAGCACCTTGGGGAGCTTCGGTGGCATTTAATGCGCAGTTCATTAGCTATTGTGCTTTTATCAATAGTGGCATTCATGAATCGGTCTATAGTTTTTGACCAGTTGATTTTCGGTCCTAAGCAACCGGATTTCTTGACCTACCGCTTTTTCTGTTGGTTATCTAGTTTCGTCGGTGGAGATGTGTTCTGCTTTGATGAGGTTCCTTTTGAGCTTTTAAATATGCGCATGAGTGGACAGTTTCAAATGCATTTGTGGGTGTCGCTTGTCGCGGGAGCTATTGTGGCATTCCCTTATGTTTTCTGGGAAATCTGGCGATTTGTTAAACCGGGTCTTCACGAAACGGAACGGAAAAGCAGTAACGGTGTCATTTTCTTTACGACCGTTCTATTTCTTCTAGGTGTCTTGTTTGGTTACTACGTAATAGTTCCACTAAGTATTCAGTTCCTAGGTACGTACAGGGTCAGCGCTGAAGTAGTAAACAGAATAGATTTAACTTCCTACATAAGTATGGTGAGCTCCATTACGCTAGCTACAGGAATTTTGTTTCAATTACCAATAGTGGTCTATTTCTTCAGTAAATTAGGAATGGTTACCCCAATGTTGCTCAAACAATATCGCCGTCATGCCATCGTTGGTATATTGTTGTTGAGCGCGATTATTACACCGCCAGATCTCGCCTCGCAAATTTTAGTCACATTACCGGTGTTGCTATTGTATCAAATCAGCATCATGGTGAGCCGACGTATTGTTAAAAGAAAGGCCGCACGCTCTTGAAACTAGAAGCAAAAAATATCGTCAAAAAATACCGTTCGCGTACCGTCGTGAACGACGTGAGTTTTGAGGTGAATCAAGGCGAAATTGTTGGTTTATTGGGACCTAATGGGGCGGGTAAAACGACTAGTTTCTATACCGTGGTGGGCTTGATTCGTCCCTACAGCGGTGAGGTTTTGCTCGATGGACAGTCCATTCAGAAAATGCCCATGTTTAAGCGTGCACAGCTCGGTATAGGTTATTTGGCTCAGGAAGCTTCAGTTTTTCGTAAGCTGAGTGTTGAGGACAATATTAAGGGTGTACTAGAAATGACAAAGCTTTCGAAGACGGAGCAATCCGCTCGCTTAGAGGAATTGCTTGAGGAGTTCGGATTAACACGTATTCGAGCCACACGTGGGGACTTATTGAGCGGGGGAGAACGTCGAAGAACTGAAATTGCTCGAGCCCTTGCCACGAAACCGAAATTTATATTGTTGGATGAGCCCTTTGCGGGAGTAGATCCTATCGCAGTCGAGGACATTCAAAGCATTGTGGCCGGCCTAAAAAAGAAAAACATAGGAATCTTAATCACGGATCACAACGTGCAAGAAACTTTGGCCATCACGGACCGCACCTACCTCATGTTTGAAGGTAAAATTCTAAAAAGTGGTACGGCAGAGGAATTGGCAGCGGATGAGCAGGTACGTCGCGTTTATCTGGGTCAGAACTTTGAGCTGAGGGCGCGCAAATAATTCACAATTCTCTTTGCTAATGGATCGCGCGGTATGCGAGGTTTCCTTCCATTATACGCCTCAAGTGTTGGTGCGAAGCGTTCAAGGGCTTTGGCATAAAGCGGAAGGTCGTATGCATTCATCGATGCCCAGATTTCGCGGTTGCTCACGGGTTTGCTCCCACCTTTATTATGATGTTCTGCTTGCGTGTTCTTCCAATCCAACACTTCTCCGAAGTAGGCAATGGAAGCGCTGTAATGCTCTGTGAAGCCAACGGCGTCGAGTCGCTCAAAATTGGCTAAGGCCTTACTAAGTACCTCAGGATCTTTCAAAAATTCCTTTTGGTTGAGGTAGCCGCTTAAAAAAGCTGTTTGTCGGTTATTGCTTTGGACTAATTTTGTAAAGTCTTCCGGCGATTCAATCCCTTCCATAAGCTTCGTGTGCTTTTCATTCATGCGCTTGCTGTAATGATTGTAATGGCTTATGCTTCTTGCGATAGGTTCACGAAGTAGGGTCACCACAGTAGCGTCAGAATCTATAACGACCGGGCGCAATGGAAAATGACCGTAGATGCATTTGATTTTCGGGTCAGCCAGCGCTTTTGCAAGGTTTTCGTCTAAATCTTGGTGCGAATAAATAGCGGCTCTTTCGGCTTCACTGTAGTTGGATTCCAATAAAAGTCGCAAGGAAGTCCCTGCGGTTTTTGGGATGTGAATAAAAACGAGTTTCTTTGACTTAGACATAGGCTCGAAAATACGTGTTAAAAACCAAAATACAGGCACCCGTTTTTATTCTAGGCATGCACCGCAGTGGAACGACCATGGTGGCGCAGGCGCTAGCCTCTGCTGGGGTTTATCCTGGGGCCATCTGCGATCACAATTCGGAACCCCTTTATGCGATCGATATCAATGAACGTTTGCTTGAAGAGGCGAACGGCAATTGGTGGAACGTTCCTGCAGAGAGCGCTTTAGAAGCTGCTGTCCAATCGGGCATGGGGGAGCTGACTGCGAGAGACCTTTATGCTGCGCACCTGAAGATTTCAACGGGCAGTTCGCTGCGTCAATGGATGCATTATTCAGGGCCGTGGCTGGTTAAAGACCCGCGTTTGAGTTTGACTCTGCCCTGGTGGTTGGAGCGTTTTCCCAATGCGAAGGTGATTTGGGTATTGCGCGATGAAGCGGCCGTTGTGGATTCACTGCTCCGTCGCCAATCGCTCTCTTACGAAGCGCAAAGTGCATTGGACGCTGAAAGTGCGCTTAGAATTGGCTCGTGCGTATACCTCGAATGCAGCGAAGCTTCTTAAACGATATGGAGTCGATTATCGCGCGGTTCATTATGAGGATTTGACCAATAGTGATGAAGCACTGCAACGCAAGACTTGGTTTGGTTTGTACCAGTTTTCAAATGTTAAGCCAGGCCAAATGACAGACTTTTCTGGTCGCGGTAAAAAACGCGTTGAAGAAATAGCGCAGCGTAAGTCAACGCATTTATTACCTACTGACGGGCCATTGGTGAGTGTGATTGTGCCGAATTATAGCCATGCTGACTATTTAGACGAGCGCATCTCTACCATAGTGAATCAAACCTATAAAAATATTGAAGTGCTGCTCATGGACGACTGTTCACCTGATGAGAGTCGAAGTGTACTGGAAGAATGGGCTGCAAAGGATGATCGCCTAGAAGTACTGTTTAACGAAAAGAATTCAGGAAGCCCGTTTGCACAATGGGCCCGGGGTTCTGCCTGGGCGAAAGGGAAATACTTGTGGATTGCTGAAAGTGATGATGCATGTGAATTAGATATGTTGGCATTGCATGTGGATGCTCTTGAGCGCAACGCAAAAGCAGTAATGGCCTACAGTCACAGTCATTTAGTGGATGAGGAAGGTGCGTTTTTACGAGACTTTAGAGAAGATTATGGATTTATATTTGGCGACGCTTCACGATGGAAATCGGACTTTATAGTGGAAGGCAAGGTAGAGGTTGCGCGAAGTATAATTTTTTCAAATACAGTGCCTAACGCGAGCGGAGTTTTGTTTCGAAAATCAGTTTTTGATCAGGTAGGTGCCCCTGAGACAAACTGGCGCTTGAATGGCGATTGGTTGTTCTATGCGCGATTGTTGCAGCACGGTGAGTTGCAGTTCTTTGCAAAGGCTAGAAATTATTTTCGTTTTCACGAACGTACACAGCGTTCCAGAGCCATTGCCAGTTATACTGCCTTTGATGAGATTTTAGCGATGTATGACATCTTCGAACGTGAAGGTTGGGCGGACCAGCAAACCTTGCAGTCTGCCCGTGCGCAAGTTGCTATGTGGTGGGCAGGTAATGTGTTTAGCATGAAATGGAGTTTGGATGTGTTGCGAAATAACGTACGATTGTTTCGAGTTTTTAGAAGGTACCGTGGCGGATTGCTGATGTATTTAGTGAAGAGCGCATTGATTAAATCGACCGGCGGTGTTGTGAAGGCGGCGGGTTTGAAGGAGCCAGTAAAGAAATTGGCTGCTCGATTATTTCCAAAAACATTTTTCCCGTATTGATGAAGCTATCTGTGATCATACCGGCATATAATGCATCGGCGACGCTGGGTGAGGCCCTGTGTTCCGTGGAGCAGCAGCACGTGCAACCCTTTGAAGTGGTAGTGGTGAACGATGGCTCAACGGATGAAACGGCGGCGGTGATTCAGTCATTTATGGACCGATTGCCTTTGGTTTGTGTGGATCAGACAAATGCCGGATTGGGTGCAGCAAGAAATGCAGGCATGCGGGCGGCAAAGGGCGATGCGTGGGCATTTTTAGATGCAGATGATGTTTGGGGTTCGAATAAATTGGCCCATGGACGAGACTATTTAATGCGCAATCCAGAAGTTCAGTGGTTCTACACGCCCATTTTCGAATGGAGTCCAGGAAAGGAAGGCGCCGGGATGCGCATGCGCGCTTGTCCGAAGATCCAAAATGTGGAAGATTTTTTGGCCATGAATCCCATTGTGCCTAGCACGGTGATTATGCGATCAGATACGACGTTTAGATGGGAGGAAGATCGGGATATGCAAGAAGATGTAGGTGCCTATTTAGCGTTGTTTGCTCAGGGTATTCTGCCCGAGAAGATTCCGCATTGCACCACTAAATATAGATTGGATTTTGGAATGACTGCCGATGCCGAAGGACATGTCGCTAAGGTGATGCGAGCAGTGGTAAAGGCAAGGGAATTGGGCCATATTGATGACCAGCAGCTGGCGCTTTATGAGGTGCGGAAGGCTTATGAACTTGCAAGGACATACAAGAAACGTGGCGATAAAACGGAGCAGAAAAAGTGGAAGAAGGAAGCGCTGCTTAAGGCAAAGGCAGCACGTGTTCCATCAAATTTATTTTGGCGACTTCGTTGGTTGATCTAAAAAGATCATGTGCGTAACACTGAGGTAGGAGAAAGGATAGTCGTTGAGTCCTTTCGTCCATTGCAAAACTGACCTGCTTTTTCCACCAAAGTTTCTATCGATGCTTAGGTTCAGTATACGGGGCCAATCACCGTCTCTAAAATATCCAGTAAAGGTTTTTAATTCAGCGTGGAGGCCGATGCCATGGTCCATTCTTTGGGTAATTGAAACGTTACCCAGGAATCCATCGTTTTGGGGGTAGTCCACCCAGTGCGTTTGATAGACCTGGAAGCCAGCGTTAGAAGAAATCCAAAATCGGGTATACTTCGGATTCCAGCGTCCGGTGAAAAAGAAAGCGTACCCAGGTGCATCTGTGAAGCGCGCATTGTTTAGCGGACCGGCGGCAGTCTTCAGGTGCGTCGTGAAATACACTTCCCTTGTGCCAGCATCGTTATTTTCATAGAGTCGATGTGAGATATTTACAATGACGTCGCCGGCTTGAATGCCCTGTCCACTTTCACCTCGAGAAGCGCGCAGATCGCGCACATCTGTTGTCGTTCTAAACGCTTCCACACTTTGGTGTACCACGTTGAATAGTGTTTTTCCTGAGACTAATTGGACCTCATTGTGCCAATTTACAAATTGGTCATCTCCGCGAAGACTGATTTGCGCGCTAGAGCTGACGTAATTTCTATGTGCTCCTGCCACGGTCGGTATAGGCAACGCATTTGGTCCTAAAAAGGCATGGGAATACGTCATGTAGTGCGTCCATGGTGTGGCACCGTCCCAATTGTGCGTTTGATTCCACCAGTTGAATTGGGCTTGAACACTGAACGTGATCAAAGAAAGTAGAAGTAAAACCGTACTGCGCCGCATTATTCGAGATCGGTTTTAATTTTCTGTCGCAAGTAAATGAGATTGGCATTTTTTTCGGCCATGTGCTTGTACTTTTCCTCGGGGAGGTACAGCTTTTTCACTTGCTCACTTTCCACCAGAATGGTTTCGAATCGCAAAGCAAAATTGTCCAATTTCTTTCTCAAATAAGGAATCAATTCCTTTTGCTCCTCATTGAAATAACCAAGCTGGATATTATTATCGAGGGATATCTGCAATGTATTCTTATCAAGAATTTTGGGGACCTGCACCGAAAGTAGCGTGCGTATAGCTGTTTTTACGTGCCTTTGCTTCACATAAGTTCCAAGCGCGTCGATTAATTCCTTTTCGTTGAATACACTCTGAGGACCTTCCTGTACCTGAGGGGCAGCTTCCTCATCCGCCGATTCAGGTACAAAAACGGGTGAATTATTTTCTTTCGAAAGATCATTCAATGCCGCCATTAGGGATAGACCACCACTATTAGGTGTCGCTGGCTGTGGCGTCGGTTTTTTTGATGCGATTGGTGCCGCAGGTGGTGGAGTTGATGTTTCAGAAGTTGTGTTGTCAAACGCAGCTTCTGGACTCGCAACAGGCGGTTCATGGGCAGCGGTTTCTGGTAGCACGGGCTCTTCAGGTAGATCGTTGGGAGTAGCAACTTTTTCTGCTACTGACTCTGAAGCGGACGAAGCCAAGGTCGCATCCTTTTCCACTGTTGGAGCAACAACGGCTGGAGGAGTGTTTTGCACTGGGGTTGCTGCTGGAACGGTCTGTGGTGCTGGTGCGGTTCGTTTTGGTAAGGCCGGTGGTAGAAAATCCTCTGTGGATTTAGGAGTTACGCTGGGTTGCGACTTTTTTTTTTCCTGCGAAATAAATTCGACCAATTTTAACAGCCCTAATTCCACTAATATCCGCGGTTGACTCGCCATTTTGTATTGTCCGTCGAGTTCGTTGAATACCTTCAGTCCGTGTAGTAAGAAGCGCGTTGAACTGGCTTTGCTTTGGCTGAGGTATTGTTCGCGTATGGACGGTCCTACTTCGAGTAATTCCACGGTGCGCGGTTCTCGTGCAACCAATAAGTCTCTAAAGTGCTTTGCCATTCCTACAACGAATTCATGTCCATTGAATCCCTTTTCCAGAACTTCATTATAAAGTAGGAGTAGGTCTGGATAATTTACCGCATTAGCGAGACTTATTGTTCGGAAGAAATAGTCATAATCCAGTATGTCGAGCACATTAACAACTTGCGCGTAAGTCAATTCATTACCCGAAAAACTAACCATGCGATCGAATAATGAAAGTGCATCACGTAAGGCGCCGTCCGCCTTTTCTGCAATCATGTGTAAGGCTTCAGGTTCTGCCTTTACCCCCTCTTTTTCCGCAACGAAAGCCAAATGAACTGCAATATCATCTACTGTTATACGCTTGAAGTCAAAAATTTGACAGCGGGATAATATGGTAGGTATGATTTTATGCTTTTCCGTGGTCGCCAAAATAAAGATAGCGTGCGCAGGTGGTTCTTCGAGCGTCTTTAAAAAGGCATTGAAGGCCTGCTGCGATAGCATGTGTACCTCATCAATAATATACACCTTGAATTTGCCGGTTTGCGGTGCAAAGCGTACCTGATCGATAAGTCTACGAATATCATCCACAGAATTGTTCGAAGCGGCATCGAGTTCGAAAATATTGAGTGCTAATTCTTCATCATTCAAATCAGAGCCACCATTGATTACTTTTGCCAAGATTCGTGCACAAGTAGTTTTTCCAACACCGCGCGGTCCGCAAAATAATAGGGCTTGGGCTAAATGATCATTGTCGACGCTTTTGAGCAGAGTATCAGTTATATGCGACTGCCCCACTACGGCCTCAAAGGCCTGCGGGCGGTACTTTCTTGCTGATACGACGAATTGCTCCATAGCACAAATATAAGCGGTGATTGGACCAATTTCTACAGGAATAAAAAAAGACCTGTAAACACGTTGCTAACATACCTTGTCCGAATGGGAAAAGTCTCGTACATTTGCACTCCTTAATTTTTAAGTTCAAATAATTATGAATCAGTACGAAACCGTTTTCATTTTGAATCCCGTTTTATCTGAAGATCAGGTAAAGGAAGCGGTAGATAAGTTCGTAGGCCTCATGAAAGAGAAGGGCGCGAGCATTATCAACAAAGAAAACTGGGGCCTCAAGAAGATGGCTTACCCAATCCAAAAGAAAAAAAGTGGTTTTTACCATTTTGTAGAATTTACAGCTCCAGGTGAAGCAATCGCTCCACTAGAAGTTGAATTCAAACGCGACGAGCGCATCATGCGTTTCTTAACCGTTAGAATGGACAAATACGGCATCGAATACGCTGCAAAGCGTCGTGCAAAAGCTAACGCATAAAACTTAGACTATGGCATTTAAAGGAAAAGGTGATGTGCGTTACTTGCAGCCCATCAACGTAGAAAGCGGCAACCAAAAGAAATATTGTCGTTTTAAGAAATCCGGTATCAAATACATCGACTACAAGGATCCAGATTACTTGTTGCGCTTTGTAAACCCACAAGGTAAAATCTTACCACGTCGTTTGACCGGTACTTCATTGAAATATCAAAGAAAATTGTCTACAGCCATCAAACGTGCTCGTCACATTGCATTGATGCCTTACGTAGCTGATAACCTCAAATAATTCAGTACCATGGAAATCATTCTAAAGAAAGACGTAGAAAACTTAGGTTTCGCTGATGACGTGGTAACTGTTAAAGATGGTTACGGTCGTAACTTTTTAATTCCTCAGGGAATAGGAGTATTGGCTACAGAAAGTGCAAAGAAGGTTTTAGCAGAAAACTTACGTCAACGCGCTCACAAAGAAGCGAAAGCAATTGCTGATGCAAAAGCTACTGCTGAGAAATTGGGTGCAGTTGAATTAAAGATGTCTGCGAAAACTGGTCAAGGCAATAAATTGTTCGGTTCGATCACTAATGGCCATGTTGCTGATGCACTTGCAAAAGACGGCGTGTCATTGGACAAGAAATTCATCCAAATCGTGGGTGGTTCTGTGAAAGCTCTAGGACATTACACTGCAAACGTTCGCCTTCATCGTGAGGTTGTTGTAGCGTTCGAATTTGACGTTATTGCTGAAGCTTAATTCAGTTAAAACTAATAGTAAAAGCCATCCCAATGGGGTGGCTTTTTTTTGCCCTAAAAATGAAAAAAGAATCGAACCCAATTTTCGTGAAGTACTTAGCTGTGGGAGTAGCTGTAGGACTGCTGCTTGGATGGTTTATGGATGATGTAGGTTTATGGATTTCCCTAGGTACGAGCTTAGGTGCCGCCGTAGGGTATCAAAAAATGGAGCGTTAGAAGCACCACTCCCAGTATTTATTCGTGCCTCAAGGCATCTACGGGGTTTAGGGCGGCCGCCTTACTTGCAGGATACCAACCCGCTAAGAGACCGACGCCTACGGATAGTATGAAGGCTACAGTAATCCAAGTCCATGGGATAAAGAATTCGCCGTCTACCATATTTGCAACGACATTACCGATAATTATACCGAATATGATACCGGTCCAGCCCCCAAGCTGGGTAATGACAACAGCTTCTCCTAAGAATTGGGTGCTGATGCTGTTCTTAGTAGCACCTAATGCTTTTCTTGTTCCGATTTCACGTGTTCTTTCGGTAACACTAACCAGCATAATATTCATCAGTGCAATGGATGCTCCGAGGAGTGTAATGATTCCAATTATAAATGCACCTGAAGTAACCATTCCAAGGTTGTCGATCAAGCTTTTTGCGATGCTGTCACTGCGGATAATGTAAAAGTTGTTGTCTTCTTTGGGCTTTAGTTTTCGAACACTGCGCATCAAAGCGGTACACTGTCCTTGTACTGCATCTAATAAATGTGCGCTTGGTGCATTTACACTGAGAGTGTAATTGGGCCGGCCAGCAGTGAAATTTGCCCGTGCATAGGTAATGGTAACCCACGCTCCGCGGTCTCCAGAGAACATCCCTGAATTCCCTTTTTCAGCAAGAACACCTACGACCATATAAGGTTTACCGCGCATTTTCACCATCTCACCTACGGCGGAAGCTTCCCCAAAAAGGGTGGTTTTTGTCTCATTCCCTAGGATGATATAGTTTTTTCCACGCTGCACGTCGTCTGCCGTAAAGTTTCGTCCTTCTGACAATTCAAATCCTCCCGTATACAGATAGTTTTCGTCTGCAGCGGTAACCATATTGTTGGGGTTTGTACTGACATTACCGAAACTCAGTTGCTCTGCACCTCCCGCTACATAGGTGAGGCTCGTCCTGGCTCCAGCAAACGCCATTCGGTCTTTAAATGATTTTGCTTGGCGGTAGGAGATGTTGGGGTTCTGTCTTCGTTTCGAGCCGCCAGCGAAAAAACCGCCTTGCGAATTTCTAAGAGTTAACGTGTTGGCGCCGAGGCTGGTGAAATTGCTTTCCAAACTCTGTTTAAGTGCATCGGTCGCACTTAAAATGCCTACCAGTGCCATGATGCCAAACGAAATGATCAATGAAGTAAGCACCGTTCTAAGTGGTGACGCTTTGATGGCGGACCAGGATAAGGAGAGGGTTTCAGAAAAAGCTTTAGTCTTCATGGGCATAGCAGTGGGGTAACTCCAAATTTAGCAATTACTTTTACGCTATGGCGCAAAAGGACATATATACATTGGGGTTTTTGGCTGGTGGCTATAAAGCAGTCGCCCAATTCAAAGGAATTGATTTGACTCAATTCCCTGCACCGACAGAAAAAAACAGTCCCCTTCATTCTTTGCTGGTTGGATGGGATGCTGCGGATTGGCAAGTCATGACACCTTTGTTGACTTCCGGCAAGATGCCTTATTTGACTGCGCTCATGGAGGGTGGTGTACAGGCCCAATTGGCCACACTGGATCCACCTATCTCGCCCATGCTTTGGAGCACCATTGCTACAGCACAATGGCCTTCTAAGCACGGTATTCATGGGTTTACAGAGATAGAGAATGAGGCGGTGAGAGCTGTTCGAGGCTCCTCAATACAAGTGCCAACTTATTGGGATGTACTCGAAGAAAATGGCCTTTCATGCACGACAGTAGGTTGGTGGCCTTCTCACCCCGCACCTGAAAGTAAAGGCGGTGGGGTGCGGGTTTCTAACCTCGCTCCTGCAGAAGATGGGAATTGGCTCGGTGAAGGCATACGTCCTTCTTATCTCCAGCCCATAGCAAAGGCCTTATTACTGCAACCTGAGGAGATTCCGGCGCAGGTCATTGCCTTGTTTTTCCCGAATCTTGAGGTAAGCAGCGAAGACGAAGTGGTACGGAGTGTGTTGAAAATCACAACGCATGCACTCAACGTACATACCCTTGCAACATTGGCCTTAGCCTATGGAGATCAGGTACACGCTAGTATATACTACGACGCATTAGATCATTACAAACACCTCGGGATGAAGTATCATCCGCCAAAGCTCCCAGGGGTTACAGATGAATCATTTGCTACGTACAAACATATCGTTACCGCTGCATACAGATTACACGACCTTTTCCTTGATGCTCTTTTAGGGTTTACTAGCGAAAAAACTACAACTTTTTTGATCAGTGATCACGGTTTTAAATCCGGTGAAGAGCGTTGGGGCCAATTACCGGATCATGCAGGTGCGCCCGCTTTAGAGCACCGCCATTTCGGCGTGTTCTTAGCAAAGGGTTCTAAGGTCGATACTGCTGCGTTGACAAGCGGCTTAACACTTTTAGACATCGCACCTACACTGCTGGCCGTTCACCAGTTGAAAGCCATTCCTGAGATGAAGGGCAGGGTAGCACCTTGTATTGCATCCGAGCTCAGAGCGTCTCGTGTGCCTAAAGCCATAGGAAAACGCTCAGAAGATCAAGAGTCTGTAGCGCTCGAATCATCCATGCTTTCGGATTTGATTGCCATGGGATATCTTGATGCCAATGCAGCACAAGTCACAGATCAACGTCTTTTAGAAAACAGTTATTACCTCGCTAGAAGTCTGCGCGCTGAGGGTAGGCCTGAAGATGCTTGGCGAGAATTGACAGCGGTAGGACTAAATAAAAAGTCACCACTGCGTTATCTACAGCTCGGTGCAGCACTACTTGCGGAAGCAAAGCAATTTAATGCATTGGACGAGCTACTCGCGTGGGTATCTCAAGAGCAGGGGCAGTCTGAGATTTGGTCGTATTACCGTGCTTTGGTTGCTTTATCTAAAAATGAAAAATGGACTGCGCCGAATTTATCAGGGCATACCATGGATATATCCACCGCAATCCTTTGGGGTAGATTTTTAGTAAAAGCGAACCTCTACAAGAACTTACATGAACTACTACAGCCTTTAGCAGAAGACCGACCTGATGTATTAAATCTTTGGCTTCGGTATTATTTGCACGTTGAAAATTGGGAAGAGGCCATACGGGTTGGGCTCAAAAGCACCGCTTTAGTTTTCCACCAGCCGTGGGTCCATGGTGCCTTAGCATGGCTGTTTGTTAAGACTGGAGATACCGAGGCGGCTCGCACGGCGAAGGCTGTACAGCAGAAGCTACTTCCTGAGCAAAACGAAGCGCCATTGTTCGTGGTGACCGGTCCGCCACGCAGCGGTACGTCTCTTGCCATGCAGCTATTACAATCTTTGGGAGTCGAGCCTATTACAGATGATACGCGTAAAGCGGATAATTTCAACGCTGCCGGTTACTTTGAGCATGAAAAAATAAAGAATTGGACATTTGATGCACAATGGTTGCACAGTCAGCGAGGACAATCGGTTAAAGTCGTAGCGCCGTTACTCGTTAAGGCGCCACTACCGGAAGGTCCAAAAGTCATACTAGCCATGCGGCGTGAAAGTCAAGCACTTCTAAAAAGTCAGCGCCATATGATGGGAGTGGAATCGGCACCCTTGCAATGGGATGAAATGAATCGTTGGGAAAAAGCACACGACGAAATGGCCTTACTATTTTCAATGGATGCTCATGCCACGGTTATTGAACTATGGTTTGAAGATCTCATCGAAGCTGAACAACAAGGCGCTGCATCGCCTCGATTAAGGCAGTCATTGGCGGTTTTAACAAAAGTTTTGAAGAAAACCGTGGATATTTCCAGTCTCAAAGGAGTAGTTAAGACACAGTTGAGACGCTTTTAGGTTTATATTTGCACCCATGGAAAAATCGGATTCTAAACGTCTCAGTCAATATATGGCTACTGCTGCCGCTCTTCTCGGGGGCACAGCTGCACAAGCACAATATCAATACACGGATATTTCGGATACCACGATTGTGGACGGAATCTTTGAGTTGGACCTCGACGGGGATACCATCGTAGATTTTACCATTGAACACATTTTAGGCGGAGGCCAATTAGGAAACGTAAATGCAGTGCTTCTGCACCCGGGAGATAGTATTGAAGGAAACCTTGCTATGGGCGCTGGTCAAAACGGCTTTAGCTATGTAGAAAAAGTTCTTCCAGGAACTTCCATAGATGCTTCACAGAGTTGGTCGGGTATCAATAGCTCTACAGATGCTGGATATATGGCTTTTCATGTAGATGGAGTAGCTTATCCCAACTCGAACTGGGCAGGTCCGCTGACAGATGGGTATTTAGGACTTCGTATTGTCAAAAATGACACTGCTTGTTATGGCTGGGCGCGAATCGATGTGGAGGATAGTGCCAAGAGCTTTACCATAAAGGATTGGAGTTTTAATCCAGCAAAGGATAGTTTGCACACGGCAGGATTTGAACTATTAGACGTCATGGAAACTGTTTTACGTTCGATGAAAGTCTCTCAAACCGAAGGATATTTGAACGTTGCTTTGGGGAATCCACAAGGAATAAGTGTATTAGACGCCACTGGTAAATTGGTTGCGACATCGTCAAAAACAGCCCAAACGCACCGCTTCAGTACCGAACTTTGGTCTTCAGGTATGTACATCGTTCGAATAGAGGGCGACAACTGGTACCATAATCTTAAGGTTTGGATTCCTTAATTCTCAAATTCTGAGCGCATTTTTTAAGGAATTAAAGATTTTTACTCAGGATTATCTTTAATCTTTCAAAGTCTGGTTCGACGGGTTGATTCTGACACAAAATCACCACTGAAAATCGCATTTTATGTGGTAAATTCGTGTCGAATTAATAGAAAAATTAGACTTCTATGACCTTTGATATCGATATGATTCGCGAGGTTTATAACCGTTACCCGGAGCGCGTTGCAGCAGCTCGTGCGGTGGTTGGTAAGCCTCTGACTTTAGCAGAAAAGATTTTGTACACCCACTTGTGGGAAGGAAATGCCAGTGAGGCCTTCGGTAGAGGCGCTAGCTACGTTGATTTTGCGCCCGACCGTGTGGCCATGCAAGATGCAACGGCGCAGATGGCTCTGTTACAATTCATGCAAGCGGGCAAGGATAAAGTTGCGGTGCCGTCTACGGCGCACGCAGATCACTTGATCCAAGCGCGCATTGGAGCGGATAAAGATCTTCAAGAGGGAATCAATAAGAACAATGAAGTATTCAATTTCTTGTCTTCAGTTTGTAATAAATACGGTATCGGATTCTGGAAACCAGGAGCAGGTATTATTCACCAGGTCGTTTTAGAAAACTATGCCTTCCCAGGAGGTATGATGATCGGTACGGACAGTCATACTGTTAATGCTGGTGGTCTAGGTATGGTAGCTATCGGCGTTGGTGGTGCTGATGCCGTAGATGTAATGGCAGGTATGCCTTGGGAACTTAAATTCCCGAAACTCATCGGTGTAAAACTCACAGGTCGTTTAAACGGTTGGACAGCACCAAAGGATGTTATCTTAAAGGTAGCTGGTATTCTGACTGTTAAAGGAGGAACCGGTGCCATCGTCGAATATTTCGGCGAAGGTGCGGAGAGTATGAGTGCTACCGGTAAAGGAACTATCTGTAACATGGGCGCGGAGATTGGTGCAACCACTTCTACGTTTGGTTACGACGATAGTATGCGCCGTTACTTAGCAGCTACTGGTCGTAAAGATGTGGTTGAGGCGGCAGACGAAGTAGCGGAACACTTAACTGGAGATGCAGAAGTTTATGCAAATCCGGAACAATACTTCGATCAAGTTATTGAGATCAATCTGGATGAATTGACTCCACATTTGAACGGTCCATTTACCCCGGATTTAGCAACACCTGTTGCGGAAATGAAGAAAAAAGCGGCAGCCAACGATTGGCCAACGGATATTGAGTGGGCTTTGATCGGTTCGTGTACAAACTCTTCCTACGAAGATTTGACTCGTGCCGCTTCCATCGTTGCTGATGCAGTAGAGAAAGGCATTGCTCCGAAGGCGATTCTTGGAATTAACCCGGGTTCTGAGCAGGTACGTTACACTGCTGAGCGCGACGGTTTGATGGATACGTTCAACAAACTAGAAGGAACGAGAATCTTTACCAACGCTTGTGGACCTTGTATTGGCCAGTGGGCGCGCGAAGGAGCGGAGAAGCAAGAGAAAAACTCAATCGTTCATTCATTCAATAGAAACTTTGCGAAGCGTGCAGACGGTAACCCGAATACACATGCGTTCGTAACGTCACCGGAAATGGTTGCAGCCATTGCAATTTCAGGTAAGCTCGACTTTAATCCGGTCACTGATACATTGACTAATGCCAATGGAGATGAAGTGAAGTTGGCTGAGCCAACGGGTCACGAATTGCCATCAGCTGGATTCGCTGTTGAAGACAATGGTTATCAAGCACCCGCAGAAGACGGCTCA
Organism: Schleiferiaceae bacterium; assembly: GCA_965204625.1. Taxonomy (GTDB): domain Bacteria; phylum Bacteroidota; class Bacteroidia; order Flavobacteriales; family Schleiferiaceae; genus UBA10364. The sequence goes on along the minus strand of CBDBET010000004.1, from coordinate 15,260 downwards.
AATATAGATGTAGTTGTGAGTGCAGATTCACAACGTCTGCAGTTGCTCGCGCCATTTACACCATGGGACGGTCAAAACATTAATGGTGCAAAATTGCTCATCAAAGCTTTAGGTAAGTGTACCACAGATCACATTTCTATGGCAGGTCCATGGTTACGCTACCGCGGACACTTAGATAATATATCTAACAACTGTTTGATCGGAGCAGTGAATGCTTATACGGAGGCTACGAATGCGGTTACGAATCAACTCGATGGTTCAGTCGATGAAGTCCCTAACGTAGCACGTGCATACAAAGCAGCAGATGTTCCAACCATTGTTGTGGGTGATCACAATTATGGAGAAGGTTCTTCTCGTGAGCATGCGGCAATGGAGCCACGTCATTTAGGCGTGCGTGCAGTGATAGTGAAGTCATTCGCTCGTATCCACGAAACAAACTTGAAGAAGCAGGGTATGTTGGGTCTGACTTTCGAAAACGAAGCAGACTACGATCTTATTCTAGCCGACGATACGTTCAACTTTACTGATCTTGCTGAATTTGCACCAGGTAAGCAGTTGACCTTAGAGGTTGTACATGCGGACGGTTCAGTGGATAACGTTAAGTTAAACCACACCTACAACGCTCAGCAGATTGATTGGTTTAAGGCGGGTTCTGCATTGAACTTGATTAAGACGCAGAATAATGCATAAAGCGCAACGCTTTAAATAGGATTCAAATAAAAGCCCGGCGCATTTCAATGCGCCGGGCTTTTTTATGCGATCTACCGCGGGGCGGTATTATTTCATGAGGTATCCCACTTTTAAACCAAAGTTCCAAACGTACGGTGCTAAGTCAGTACCTACACCACCACTAAATCCATAATTTGAATAATTCCAATAGGCTTGCTTAGTGGTAAAGCCGTAGCCAAATCCTGCAGAATACTCTACCATCAACTGTTCAGACAACACCAGCTGGTTACCGAATTCGAGCATCGCGGCTCCTGCGAAAGCCGTTTCACGGGTAGTTGGATACATAAACGTAACTGGATCAGGTGGATGATCGTAATCAATGCGGTCGTAATTAAAAGTCGTAATCATCAGATTAGGTTTGATGTACGAACCTCTCATAATATGTCCATAGCGCATGCGTTGCATGTAGAAATTAGGACTTCTTTTGAATTTAAAACCGGTATAAAGGCCTGCTCCCATGGCACGTTCTGGATCATTCCAACCGTTTTGATTTTCATAACCCGCACCTACAAATAAGGCGCCTGCTTCCCAAGAGCTTGATGGATTAATGGCCTCCTCGTATACAACGAACATATAGTTTTGACTGATAGCACCAATATCTATCTTAATTCCATGTCGACGTTGGTTCGCGTAAATACGCTCATCATCCATCATGGTTTTACTTAAGTCCATCACACGACCACTTTCAAATATGATTTTACTCAAGTAATCTTTTTCGATACTAAAAGTTGCGGAATTAACCGGTGACCCATACTCGCGGTACTTAATGAAATCCGGATTTACTTCAATGATGGTTACTTCATCGATCGTTTTATCCTTGTAAATAATCATATCCTGTGCTGCAACTTCTAAAAAGGCAACTGAGCAGGCGAGGATAAGAAGCAGTTTTTTCATGGTTAAATTAATTTGGTCTATTTACTTCAAATATAATGCCGTTTCGCGTTGTAAATTAGTCGAGCGATGAAATTCACAAAAACACAACGCGGTTGGGCCATGTACGATTGGGCCAATTCGGTATATTCTCTGGTCATTAGTACCGTTTTATTCCCGCTGTACTATGAGGCAGTCACGAAGAACGAAACGAATGAAGTGTTGTTTTTGGGGCGCTATTGGGAAAATACGGTGGTCTACAGTTATGTCATCGCCGCCTCGTATTTAACTATTTCCATTTTATCGCCCTATCTCGCTGCAATGGCCGATCGCACGGGACGTCGCAAGGTGTTTATGCGAACCTTTATGATTATTGGGGCTTTGAGCAGCTCTTGTATGGGGCTGTTCACTGCTGCTAACCCCTGGCTAGGACTTTATCTTGCCTTTTTAGCGAGCGTCGGATTTACGGGGTCTATTGTTTTTTACAACAGTTTCTTACCGGTAATCGCCCCTGCGGAGATGCAAGACCGATTATCTGCGCGAGGCTTTTCTTTAGGCTATTTTGGAAGTGCCTTGTTGCTTATTTTATGCCTGATCCTTGTTCAAATGCCGCAAACATTCGGTTTTGCCGATGAAGGCATTGCTTCTAGATTTTCATTCCTTATTACAGGAATCTGGTGGTTGGGGTTCGGACTGCCAGCGATCAATAGATTGCCTAAAGATGAAGTGAAAGATTATTTTGAAGGTAAGCTGTTTTGGAAAAGCTGGCGCGAGCTATTACTCGTGTTTAAAGAGTTTCGTGGAATAAAATCGCTACGTATTTTTCTTGCAGGCTTTTTCTGGTACAGTGTCGGCATGCAAACCATTATACTGCTTGCAGCAGTTTTTGGATCAAAGGTTTTAAATCTAGAATCCTCGCAGCTTATCATGACCATTTTGATCATTCAATTCGTTGCTATAGCCGGTTCCGCAGTTTTTGCACGCTTGAGTGAACGTACGACGAATGTGTTCGCAATCAAGGTGGGCGTTGCGATATGGATGTTGCTGTGTTTTGCTGCCTATTTTGTCCAGACCGCAGGTCAATTCTATGTTGTCGGCGGTGTCCTGGGGTTTGTTATGGGCGCAGTACAAAGTCTATCACGTTCCACCTACAGTAAGATGCTCCCTGAAACGGAAGACCACACGACGTATTTTAGTTTTTACGACGTTATGGAGAAATTGGCCACAACTTTTGGAATGTTCAGTATAGGCATTCTTGAGGCGTTGACCGGCGATCTTAGAAATTCCGCACTGGCACTCACTGTATTCTTCGGAATAGGTCTAATTCAGATTTTCAGGCTTCGAGGGCTCGAGAAGAAAAGCGCCACTCACACGAATTAGCGTTTCTCCAAAGAATTCGTCTACTTCCTTACCTTGGTAAATACCTTTTACGGTTATGTAGCCTTCGGTGGGCCACAAGCTACTATCAGAAGTGTCCTTCGTTACGATAATTCCATTAGTAAAGGTGATGCTTTTGCGCTCTGCGCTTTGAATGGTATCTGACAGTTGAATTACTGTGCCCGTTTCCCACTCAAAGTCCATCAGTATTCCTGCAAATCCATCAGCACTGCCTTCGTATGCCGGCTTCATTTCCATTGCTTTGTCAGGTGTTCTAAAGTATTGATAGAGACCGATAGAAGCCGCTCCGGCAACAAAAAATGAAAATGTAATGAGCGCTTTCTTCATGATGTAGGTTTAACTCCGTACCTGACCGATGTAATTGCTCGGGTTGATTTGCTTGAGCTCGGCTTTGACGGTATCGTTTACCTCTAAGGTATCAATAAACTCAGCGATGCTCGATGCAGTTATAGCGCTATTTGTACGGGTTAAAGCCTTGAGCGCTTCATAAGGCTTCGGATAGCCTTCTCTGCGTAGGATGTTTTGGATGGCTTCAGCGACTACGGCCCAATTCGCCTCTAGATCCGCAGCGATTTTACCCTCATTTACTAAGAGTTTACCCAATCCTTTGTTCATAGAAGCTATGGCGATCAGAAGGTGACCAAAAGGAACGCCTACATTACGCAATACAGTAGAATCTGTAAGGTCACGCTGCAAGCGCGATATAGGTAGTTTTCCAGCGAGGTGCTCGAACAGCGCATTAGCAAGCCCTAGATTCCCTTCTGCATTTTCAAAATCAATCGGATTCACTTTGTGCGGCATGGCTGAGGATCCCACCTCACCGGCTTTGATTTTTTGTTTGAAGTAATCCATACTTACGTAGGTCCAAACGTCACGGCAAAGGTCAATGAAGATATTGTCAATGCGTTTCAGGGCATCGAACTGAGCAGCAATATTATCGTAGTGTTCAATCTGGGTAGTAGGGTAGCTGCGTTGCAATCCTAGATGGTTGCTTACAAAAGCATCTCCCCAACTGTGCCAATCCCGTCCTGGATAAGCGACAGTGTGCGCATTGAAATTACCCGTGGCGCCTCCGAATTTTGCACTATGCGGTACAGCTTTCAGTTGTGCGAGTTGACCACGAAGACGTGAAGTAAATACCTTGAATTCCTTTCCTAAGGTGGTCGGAGATGCAGGCTGACCGTGTGTGCGTGCGAGAAGTGGAATGGCTTCCCAAGCCTTTGCACTCGCCTCAATAGCTTCAATAAGTGCTTCAATTGAGGGGCAGATAACCTCTTCAAGGGCCTCTTTCACAGATAAAGGAACGGACGTGTTATTGATGTCCTGCGAAGTAAGTCCAAAGTGGATGAATTCTTGAAATTGGCTAAGACCTAAGGATTCAAAAGCTTCTTTGATAAAATATTCAACCGCCTTAACATCGTGGTTCGTGATCTTTTCAATGTCTTTTATTTTCTGTGCATCCTCCGTGCTGAAATTTTTATAGATGGCACGCAAGGCCTCAAAATACTTGTGGTCTACGCCTGTTAACTGAGGTAAGTCGCTTTCGCACAATGCGATAAAGTATTCGATTTCAACGCGAACCCTATATTTTATTAGTGCGAATTCTGAAAAGTACTGACTAAGGGCTTCGGTTTTCGAAGCATAACGACCGTCAACGGGTGTGATGGCATGTAGAGCTGTAGACATTGCAAGGCTATTAAAGCACAAAATTAACGGAGTTCACCGCGTTTTCCTAATTCTATGACCTCAAGGTTCGTGACTTTTCCTTTTTCCTCGCCTTCTTGGGCCAATTCGAACCTTAGCATGGTACGCATTTTATGAAGGCCGTGAATTCCAGCCGCACCCGGGTTCATGTGTAAGCAATCGATGTGCTTATCATGAATGACCTTCAGAATATGACTGTGTCCGCATACAAAAACATCTGGCTTTTCTTTTTTTAGTTCCTCACGGGTTCTGTTGTTGTAGCGCGGGGGATAGCCACCGATGTGCGTGATCCAGACTTTTACACCGTTTAAAACGAACTTTTGGTGGAGTGGATAGCGGCTTCGCATGGTGTGGTCATCGATATTCCCGTAAACGGCAATTGTGGGTTTTCCTAATGCTTCAAGAGCATCCATTCCTTCATGACTACCGATGTCTCCTGCGTGCCAAATCATATCCACACCGGATGCAAAATCAAGAATTCTGTCATCCATGTGACTGTGCGTATCAGAGAGTAATAGGATTTTTGTCCTTTTGGTTGTCACAAGCGTACCTTTGGCGTGAATATTAGTCAAATGTAATGCGTACACTCTTGAGATTGGCCTACGATGGTGCTCCCTTTTGTGGTTGGCAGATCCAGCCGAACGACCGCACGGTTCAGGGCGATCTCGACGATGCCCTCAGTACGCTCTTGAACCAGCCTATTCAAACCATGGGGGCAGGTAGGACGGATACGGGGGTGCACGCAAAAGAAATGTTCGTCCATTTTGATTGGGTACCAGAACTAGGAAAGGGAATTCGGGATTTGGACCAATTGGTTCATCGTCTCAATAGGTTTCTCGACCCTGCAATTCACATTTACGAGGCTCGTGAAGTTCAACCCGACTGGCATGCACGTTTTGATGCGACTGCACGTAGTTATGAATACATTCTTTGTGCGTCAGGATCGCCTTTCTGGCGTAATAATGCGTGGATGGTGGAGCGCTTACCTGACCTTACAAAAATGAATGAAGCCGCGAGTTTACTTCTCTAACTGAGACGGATTTCTTAAGTTTTTGCAAAGCTGGATCCGATAATAAAACAACCATTTGTGACGTCAGCCGTGCAGAGTGGGTGATGGAAGGAGAGGTTTTGATTTTCCATATCACGGCAGACCGTTTCCTCCGTAATATGGTTCGCGCTATTGTGGGATCGCTGTACGAGGTGGGTAACGGCAAGTGGTCGGTTACTGAATTTAACGCCCGATTCGCACAAAAAAACAGAGGGGCGATGGGAACAAGTGCCCCAGCACAAGGCTTATACTTAACACAAGTAACTTATAACAACCTCTAGCATGTCTAAAGTAGGCGGGAAGGCGTTCGATTTTAAACTGTTCACTAAGGTTATGGCATATGCTCGGCCTTACCGTGGATTGTTCTGGGGTTCAGTCGTTTTGACGGTGGTTCTCGGCGCATTGGGAACCGCTCGTCCCATAATCACGAAAATGATTATCGATGATGCAATCTTGGCTTTAGACGGCGCTTTTTTATTGAATTTGAGTCTAGGGTTGATTTCCTTACTTATTTTAGAAAGTCTGGGCCAATTCGGTTTTATGTATGCGGCAAACTGGTTGGGTCAAAGTATCATCAAAGACATTCGGATTGAGCTTTTCGATAAATTACAGTCGTTTAAGTTGGGATTTTATGACCGTACGCCTATTGGCCAATTGGTCACTAGAGTTGTTTCGGATATTGAGACCATCGCTCAAATTTTTTCCCAGGGAATACTAGTCATATTTGGTGACTTATTCCGCATTGTGATTATGCTCGTCGCGATGTTCTTTTATTTCAATCCGGTTCTCGTACTGATTAGTTTATCCATTATACCTGTATTATTTGTAGCTACACGTTGGTTTCAAAGAGGTATCAAGGGCGCCTTTCAACGCGTGCGTTCAGAAGTGTCTAATCTCAACACCTTCGTTCAGGAACACCTGGGTGGAATGAATGTCGTGCAGGCTTTCGGTCGTGAACAGCAAGAATCTGAGAAATTTCGCGCCATCAATTCCCGCCATCGCGATGCGAATATTGAAAGCATCTATTATTACGCATTGTTCTTTCCTATCATTGAAGTACTCAGTGCTATTTCGATAGGTTTAGCGGTATGGTATGGCGGTATGAATGCTGCACAAGGTGGAGCTGTAACGGTAGGAGAGTTGACCGCGATGATAATCTTTATCGGAATGTTATTCCGTCCACTACGTCAACTCGCGGACCGATTTAACACCTTGCAAATGGGTATGGTTGCGTCAGAACGTGTGCTCAAACTTCTTGAAAGCGATTATGAGCGCGAGCCAAACGGTACTATACGCTTGCGTCCACTAAAGGGCGCTATTGCGTTTGAATCGGTAGACTTCCATTACAATGAGGGCGAGCCTATACTGCACGATGTAAGTTTTGCTGTAGCGCCTGGCGAGACTGTCGCAGTAGTAGGAGCAACCGGCGCAGGAAAGAGCACCATCATTTCCATTCTAATGGGCTTTTATCCATATGCGAAAGGACGTGTGAGTATAGACGGGGAAGAGCTGAAAGCATTAGATCTGCATGACTTACGTCAGCAGTTGGCTTTAGTCCTTCAAGACGTCTTTTTGTTCTCAGATACGGTACGGTCGAACATCGTTCTAGGAGATGAAGCTATTAACGATGAAACTATCTTAAAAGCTGCAGCTGCTATCGGTATTTCCGAATTTATAGAAGGGCTTCCTGATGGCTTAGACTACAATGTCCAGGAACGCGGTGGTGTGCTCTCTGCAGGTCAGCGCCAATTGCTAGCTTTCCTAAGAGCTTATATAACGAATCCAGCAGTATTAATTCTTGATGAAGCTACCTCGTCGATCGATTCGCATACAGAAGAATTGATTCAGCGTGCCTTGATCGCACTTACAGAGGACAGAACATCAGTGATCATCGCACACCGTCTATCCACCATCCAACACGCGGATAGGATTATAGTCTTAGATAAAGGACGAATAGTTGAAATAGGAAACCACCAAGAGCTATTAAAAAAGGGAGAGGCCTATTTTAATTTATACGAGAAGCAGTTCGCTTCGGTGGAGTAAAAAAAAAGCCCGCTCATCGAGCGGGCTTTCTATTTAAAATCGGTAACCAATGTTGATACCGGACCTTACATGAAAAGGTACGCCGTAAAGAAGCGAGAGCGCGGATTCATAAGTATCTGTATGGCTAATTGCATTCACAAAATTATAGCCACCTCCTACATAGACGCGATAGCTTAAGCCATTGTCTAAAGCACCGTGCCATCCTAAGTTTAGCCCGGCACCAAAAGCGGTTTGCGAAAAGTTAGCAGGAACAAACATGCCGTTCATATCCAATTCTTCCCACCCTTGAGTGCTCATTGTTTTAAAACGCAAATAGGTTCCTAAATACATGCCTTCATTTGCATCGTTTGAGCTATTGAAATAGGTGATGTACTCAGGGCTAAACGCGAATCCAGCTGCTGAAGATAAAACACTTCCCTCGTCTGATTCCAAGCTTATGTTGATTGCGCGTAATTCCACATTAAAACTTTGTTTGTCGTCCAAATGGTACATGCCTTCCAGCTTCAATTGTCCAGAAGTTAGTGCACCCAGACCTAAAGAAACTTCATAGGATTGAGCATTCATGGAGGTGATGCCAAAGAAAAGTCCGGCAACAAGCAATACTTTTTTCATGTTAAATGAGTTTAAGGTTTGGTTGAAAATACAAAAAAAAACGGCCCCCGAGGGCCGCTTTGCTTATCCATTCATGGAGATTAAGAACTCCGCGTTGTCTTTTGTCTTTCGAACGCGATCGCTTAAGAACTCCATTGCTTCGATCGGCGTCATGTCTGCAAGGTACTTTCTTAAGATCCACATTCGCTGAAGAACATCCGGTGCGAGAAGGAGATCTTCCTTTCGTGTCCCACTTTCTGTAAGATTAATTGCCGGCCAAATTCTACGGTTTGCAATCTTACGATCCAGTTGCATTTCCATATTACCGGTCCCTTTAAACTCTTCAAAGATGACTTCATCCATTTTAGATCCCGTATCTATCAGCGCTGTGGCTAAAATGGTCAGTGATCCGCCGCCTTCAATATTACGAGCAGCTCCAAAGAAACGTTTGGGACGTTGCAATGCATTCGCATCTACACCACCTGATAGAATCTTACCTGAGGCAGGACTCACCGTATTGTATGCACGAGCTAAACGCGTAATACTGTCGAGCATGATGATCACGTCGTGACCACATTCGGTCATACGCTTTGCTTTTTCTAAAACTATGTTAGCCACTTTCACATGGTGATCCGCAGGTTCATCGAAAGTCGATGCGACTACTTCCGCATTCACGCTACGACTCATGTCTGTAACTTCCTCTGGACGCTCGTCAATTAAAAGTACAATCATGTAAGCCTCAGGATGGTTGGCAGCAATAGCGTTTGCAAGCTCCTTCATCAATGTAGTCTTACCTGTTTTAGGTTGGGCCACAATCAAACCACGCTGTCCCTTACCTATTGGAGAAAACAGGTCGATAATCCGTGTTGAGTCAGTACTTCTTCTGGTGGTTATATCAAATTTACTTTCTGGGAAAAGCGGAGTTAAGTGCTCAAATGAAACACGGTCGCGAACATATTCTGGTGTGCGTCCGTTGATACTGTTGACCTTGACAAGAGGGAAGTATTTCTCGCCTTCACGTGGTGGGCGTACTTCGCCAGTGATGGTATCACCCGTCTTAAGACCCATTCCACGAATCTGATTTTGGCTTACATAAATATCATCTGGCGAATTCAAATAGTTGAAATCTGAACTCCTTAAGAAGCCATAACCATCTGGCATGATTTCAAGCACACCTTCATTTGCAATGATGCCCTCGAAGTGAAACTCTTTGGGTCTACGTTTATTGCGCTGATCACGATGGTTGTGATCTCTGTTGTTATTGTTACGAGGGCCTTTATCGGAGCGTCCTCCTTTTTCGTGACGGCTTCCTTTATTTTGGCGCTCGCTGTTTTCATTCTGCTGTGTTTGCGGCTCTTTCTTAGCGTTTGGTTCGCGCTTTTCGTTTTGAGCTGGAGACTCAGTTTTACCCGTTTCCTTAGCCCCTGCGACTTCTGAGCGGTCTGATTTTATTGGGCTTTCCATTGTTTTTTCAGCAGTGGAGGATTGTCCGGTTTTTTTTAAGATGGCGCTAACGAGTTCGCCTTTTTTCATGTAGCGGGCTTTTGGAATATCAAGAGATGCTCCTAAGTCTTTTAGTTCAGGCAGCTTACGTGCCTGTAAATCGTTTTCAGTCAACATGTTTTTTGGGATAGAATAGGTAGAAGTTGAGCCGGTGCTCGATCAATTGTTAGCTCTACACAACAATAATAGTGAGATTTGGAGATTAAATGAAAATTGGGGCAGTATTTTTTTCAACTTTGTCACAAGAAATTTTAATCCTATGATCCAACGCATTCAGACCCTTTACCTTTTTGGTGCAGCTATAATCAGTACTCTTGGTGCATTTGTTTTGCCCTTATATGCCATAGAATCAGAAGTGTTTAGGGCAACTGCAGGCATGTATACTTTTCTCACTTTTGGTATAAGTATGTCACTTTTTAGCGGCGCAGTTTTGTTGTATCGCAATCGTAAAATGCAACTCGTTGTAGTCCGATTAGGTATGCTTAGCGCCTTAGCGGCTATGGGTTTTATTATTCAAGCAATTTTAGCCAACGCTGGAGCAGAAGCAAGTTGGGGCGCAGCCGCACCATTCGTATGTATTCTTTTCGCTTTTTTAGCGTCTAAGGGTATACAGAAAGACGAGAAAAAGGTCCGTAGTCTAGATCGACTCCGCTAGAGGCAATGACATGCACTGCACATTATTCGTACAATCCCAGTAAAGATGTTGCATTCCGTTAGTAAGCCACAAGAAAGGTGCTTTAACGCTTTGATTGTAGTTAAATGCTTGATTAAAGGTCGTTTGACTCAGTTTTACTGAAGGTGCTTTGCATTCTACTAAGATGATGGGTTTACCTGCTTTATTTGCGACAACGTCGGTTCTCTTTTGTTTGAATCCTGTTTGAATTCCGGCCTCTGTAGTCATGTTACTTTTTGGATAGCCTAGTGTATCTAGATATACAATACAATGTTGACGCACCCATTCCTCTGGTACTGCGACAAGCCATTTCATTCGTATTGGGTCCCATATTTCAATACTGTCACCCTTGTTTCGCAGTTTGATTTCTGAAGCAATTTCCAAAGGAAAAAGTAAATCAGGATGAGACATTAGAATATCTTTTTGTTGTAGAGTTCCGGGTGTTTTCCGGCAACGTGTGCGTAGGCTTTCTCAATCTCAGTAAAGGTCTCAACTTCCTCGCTAAACGGAATAACTTTCAAAATGCCAGCATGTTTCTTTTCGTAGTCTAAAAATCCTAACGAAATGGGTGTGCCTGCCTTTTTAGCGATTTGATAAAATCCGGTTTTCCATTTGTCCACGCGTTTACGTGTGCCTTCCGCCGGCACCATCAATGTGATGTTTTTATCTGACCGCAGCAATTCTGCGGCATGTTCGACTAAATTATTTCTTTTACTCCTGTTAACGCCAATAGCTCCCATCCATTTAAAAAAACCAAAGAAGTACCATCTCGTATAAAAGTCTTTAATGAAGAATTTCAAGGGTAGACGCATGAGCCAAAAAGTACCTAAAGCATAGACTAAGTCGTAATTAGAGGTGTGTGGCGCCGCAATCATCACAGAATTTTGAGCAGCTGTTATATCTTCTTTAGTTGCTATAAGTTTCCAGCCGGTTATTAAGAAAACAAATCGGGCGATGAGGTATTTCATATTAATAGGTTCAAGCTTCCAAAGATACGCCTTCAAACCATGCTTCTGGAAACCCTACTAGATAGACTTTCGTGGTGGCCCGGGTCATTGCAGTGTACAGCCATTTGTAATAGATAGGAGAGGCCCCGTCTGGTAAATAGGGGTGCTCCACCACAACGTGTTCCCACTGTCCGCCTTGGCTTTTATGGCAGGTAATGACGTAGCTAAATTTAATTTGAAGTGCATTGAAATAAGGATCGTTTTTGACCGATTCGTATATTTTACCTTTTGAACCACGGTAGGAATATTTAGCCATCATTTGCTCGTACAAACTATTGCTTTGGGCTGCACTCAACGCGGGACTTTCGCTGTCAAGTGCACTGAGATTTAGGATTACATCGATCGCTTCTTGCTTGGGGTAATCCACAAAAGCAACGGTAGCCTCACAAAAGGTGAAACCGTACCGTTCATGAATGTTCCTGATGCTTCTTATCTCACCGATCTCGCCATTTGCGATAAATCCCATTTGGCTTGATTCGGGCAGCCAGAAATAGTTGTTCTTTACCACCATGAATTGGTCACCGGCAGATATGCGCTCCTCCTGAAATTTAATCCGTCCGCGGATGCCCTGATTGTATTTATTTGCTTTTTTATTGCTGCGCACAACCATTGTGTTTCCGCTGCTATCGCCTGTGTAGAGTTGCTCGAAAATCTCTTGCAATTGGTACCCGTCTTCAACTCTAGTTAAATCTCCGCCAGACTTAAATACAGGCGGTTCGCTTGAATCAGCTTCAATCAACTGCCGGAGCATTGTAGCATTTTTCAGGATATAGCTATCTAACGCTTGTCTAGTCACTTGTCGTAACGTGTGTTCTGTTGCCGGAATTCCCATCTGATTGGCAAAGAATTCTGAAGAAAGTGCTGGACTTTGCGGTTGTCCTACTGGAGGCAACTGTGCGGGGTCACCAACTAATATGAGATGGTTGGAAGCATCTTCAAAAACGTATTGTAATAAATCCTCTAAAAGAGAGTGGTCGCCTAAAGAACGGTCTTGTTGGGTGCTGATCAAACCTGCCTCATCCACAATAAATGTGGTGTTCTTATTCGGATTATTCGCTAAAACAAAAGTCGCTGCGCCACCTGAACTAACTTTGGGACGGTATAAACTCCGATGAATGGTGTTAGCAGGGAAGCCAGTAGCGCCACTTAATACTTTCGCTGCACGACCCGTAGGTGCCATCAACTTTACTTTTCGCGTATGTTTTTTGTGGACTGCTACCACACTTTTCAGTAGGGTAGTCTTTCCTGTACCCGCATAACCTTTAACAATCATGACCTCTGGTTGAATGCGTCGAATGCTCAGGTATACTGCTAATTTCCGCAGTAATTGATCCTGATCATTCGTTGGATCGAAAGGAAAAAAGCCTTTCAGATCGACATATGTATTTTGAGGTGATTGCAATTGAAAATTATTGTAGTTTTGGGCATTAATTGTTGATTTAAACCCATGAATTCAAAGGTACAACTAGGAATTAAAGTAGCCCTCATCCTTCTCTCGACGTACTTCACGTATCGTATTTATAACAGTATCATGCAACCCATTAAATTCCAGCGTATTGAGCGTGTGAGAATTTGTGATGTTACAGAGAAGCTTGAAAATATTCGCGAGGCCCAATTGGCCTACAAATCTGAAAATGGCACATTCTGTTCCGATATTAATGAACTCGTCGCTTTCGTAGATACAGGTGTGATTAATATCATCGAGCGTAAGGATACGAGCTTTATGTATTACGATAAGGTGTACCAAAAGGAAATGAATAAAGATTCCGTCATGCTACGCGTGCTAGGTCAAGAGCCAGTTGCAGTGCAGTTGTTTGGTGATGGATTTGATGCACAAACGATGCTGAGAATACCTGGTACCGACAGTTTATTTACAATGAACGCGGGCAAGATTAATAAAAATGCCGTTGATGTTGCTACCTTTGAGGTAAGCGCTCCATATGCGACTGTTTTTGCCGATGTTGCGGAGAGCTATCCCCAAGCATTCAGTAAAGTCGTGAATGAAGCATTAACCATCGGCTCATTAACAGAACCTACCATCAGTGGTAACTACGAAAACACTTACTGTAAGTCAGAGTAATTTAGATCCAGCTTTCGCGAATGCGAAGGCGGATGAGAGTACATTGTCCATCCTGTATCAACAGGATGGACTTTCTTTTTTGGTGCGTCATACAACTACACGCCAAGTCTATTTATTCGGTTTTCATCCTCGTTCATCTTGGGGAGAAAATCCCTTAGCAGATGTTCTCGCTGGATTTCAAGAGTTACCGGGTGAAGTACTCTATGCAATTGAAGCCCCGCATACTGTTCTGATACCGGAAATTATGAGCGGAGGTGAAGTACCGGGTTGGACAGCCACCGTATTAGGACAGAAAGCGAATTTTATGGACTTAAGTTCCTCGAATTCCATGACGTTTTTATCGTACTTGAATGAATCCGATTTTCGCTTGAGTCAAAGCGATACTTTGGTTTGCAGACACAATTGGGCCATTCAATTGGAACGTGTAAAACCAACTTCGATACCTAAACTTTGGGTTCATGTGTACGCGGACAGTATTCAGATTTTTGCTGGAGCAGCAAATAAATGGCAGGTCATCAACAGCTTTCCATGCAGTAACGAGTCCGAATTACTGTATCATTTAGGGAATGTTTCAGAGCAGCTAGGATGGGATCGAGCAGCTACAGTTGTTGAGTTGAGTGGCTACTCTGCGCGTTCCTACAAGCCTGTTTTAGAACCCTATTTTTCTGCAGTTCAGTTATTCAAAACCCAGCAATGGGCAAAGATTAGTTCTGCTTTATCTGATTTTGATGGCGTAGCCTTTGCTAATCTTCTTCGTTTATGAGGATTGTCAGCGGAAAATGGCGCAGTAAAAGAATTACCGCTCCGAAAAACTTACCGACTCGACCGACCACTGACTTCGCTAAAGAAAGTCTATTTAACGTCTTAAATAATCGGTTTGATTTTGATGAAATCCGTGTGCTAGACCTGTTCTCCGGTACAGGGAATATCAGCTATGAATTTGCTTCGCGCGGCACTGTAGATTTAATTGCAGTCGATCAAAATAGAAATTGCACTCGGTTTATCACAGCCACTTCAGAAGCGTTGGATGCCGGTATACAAGTCGTCCAAGCAGATGCATTGCAGTATGTTCGTCGTGCTTCAACCAGTTTTGACCTCATATTTGCGGATCCACCCTATGATTGGGATCGCTATGAAGATTTAGCAAAGTCCATTATTGATTTGGGACTCTTGCGCGAAGGCGGGGAGGCCATTCTAGAGCATAGTGATCAGACCGATTTGAGTCATTTGCCAGGATTTTTCGCCCATCGTCGTTACGGTCATGTCAATTTCAGTTTCTTTTCTAGGCCGCAAGATTTAACAGAGGAAGACTAGTTCGCTTTCAAAAATGCAACCAATTTTTTAATGGCCAGACCTCGGTGTGAGATCTCATTTTTCGTCGTTGCATCCATTTCTGCAAAGGTGGTGTTGTAGCCGTTAGGCGAAAAAATTGGATCGTAACCAAATCCCTTAGCTCCGGATTGTGAAGTAGTTATTACACCATTCACGGTTCCTTCAAAAAGGTATTCTTTGCCTTTTATTACTAGTGCCACTGCGGTCCTAAACCGTGCATTTCGATTTTTTTGGTCTTTAAGTTCGTAAAGGACTTTGTCCATGTTCGCCTGCGGGTCTTTC
>CBDBET010000003.1:0-40512 GCA_965204625.1 Schleiferiaceae bacterium | reverse complement strand
TTTGCATCTTTATCCAGTATAGCCTGATTAAAGGCTTCATCACTGCTGCGAAGGCTCATTACGATGCCCTTAAAAGAAAGGTACAGGTAGTCGGTTCCATTGTCCAGATAGAGAATGATTTCACCACCACGTCGACGTTCTTTCACTTCAATAAGACAGGCGACTTCTGCAAAGACAGGTTGATTATAGATGTTCTGAATCGTGGCCTTACCCTCGCTGATAAAACTTTTGTATCTGCCATTATAAGTCAGATTAACCTCACTCATGACTAAACTCTGACGAAAGAACCTAGGGAATTTACCTTCGTTTTCGTGCAGTCCTATATTTTCCAGGAATTCCCCACCATCTTTTTGACCTAATAATGCATAAATACCGTCAATGTAGGCCGTCTCATCACTTCGAAGGGCACCTGAGCCATCATAGAACAGCTGAGCCACGGCCTCCCACGCTTTTTCATCAAGGGGTGCATCTATGGTCATTACCCCATCAATACTCACCTCATCCTCGACAAGGTCATGGCGAACGGCACCCGCCAATGCTGTCGTCACTGCACCCGTATTGTCTAATACTTTAAGCGGCCCTGTACCGTATAAGTCACAATCGTAATTATGGAAAATCAAATAGGGATCTGGTAGCGTAAAATCTTTAAGCTTCTCGTAAGTCGTTACAACATAGCCCTCCTCTTGACGATCGTAATAGAGAATTCCATCTGCAGAAAGCACTTCAATATCTGCGCGATCCGCATATTTTGATAGGAAGTTGGAGTGACCACCTAAGCTGTCTTGAGAAATATAGACGCCATTAAATGTGTTATCGCTAAGTTTATTAGGGTCGTTAAAGGGAAGTTCAATGACGATGTCATTGGGATCAATGGAGCTAGCGATGTCGAACCAGGTGGTTTGAAGGTTGCGACAATCGTGCTGGATGAGAATGGAGCCCATAAAGAACATAGGTGATTGATCCGCATGGAGTTCCACCTTACCGCGATAAGCAAAGTAAGGGCTAATGTAAAAATCATCCGTCTCGTCAATGATCGCACGCCCTAGGGTTACACCAGCAGTATCTGGTGCAATACTCTCGAAAGCGATTGGCCAGGTACTCTCCTCTTCATCAATGTAGTCGTACATGCCATGCGCAGTGTAGCGGTACTTACCACGAATACGTACAGTTGTTTCGTAGAAGTTGTGAAGTTTTGTGAATCGGTCCGCTAAAATTTTTGAATGCTCAAGCGGGTCCATTTCAGCATTAATCTGAATCACCACATAACCACTGTCGGGATAAATAGAAACATCAGCAACATCAATCTGCGGTACATCAAAAGCTTCTAGGACGCTCGGAGCGAGTGCGAAGCGGGCGTACGCAGCTGTAAAATCTAAACTGTCTTGACGGGGATGCGTGCTCACTAGATAGGCTTGGTCGTCTTGCGTATGCTTGATATCCACTGTCGCTTTTGCCATATCCCATTCAGCATGATCCATGTACGCCATGTATTGATTCGCGGGGAATTCTAGGGTACTGTAGGGGTCTAATTTATCAAAGATTCCCTCCTTCTTATCGAAGTCGACCTCAGCAGATGAAGCTAACATTTGGAAGGCCCATTGCTCGTCGTCGATATTGGTTTTTACCCTAAAATCTTGATCTGCTGAAACAAACGAACGATGGAAAAACTGGTAGCCCTCCACTTCACTGTTATGTTTAGCTGTACTGTAGCGTAGTTCGCCGGTACCGAACATTCCTTGCCCACCGTAGGTCAACGAGCCCTCACCTGCAACATCAGGCGATCCATACAAAGCAAATGGGGTTTCGCGCGTTTCTGCTCGAATGTAATCCTCATACGGCATCCAAACGAATGGATTACTAGTTCCGGAGGCATACGGGTACCCTAGACCCATTGTACTTTCTTCTACAGCGAAAGTGGTAGCGCGACCGCTCGCTTGAAGCGGGAAGAATAAGATATCGGGACAAACCGTATGGCTTTGTAAATAATCCAATTCGCCTTCCGCATGTAATCCCTGATTTGATAAAGCCAATGCGCCTGTATATGTTCCAGAAGCCTTGTATGCCGGCGTTGGTGGCATTTGAGTCTCAAAACCTAAACTGTAATCGCGCATAACCGATAAGGGCTGAGCGAATACAGGAAAGATATCTGCACTATGGAAAGTCGCATCGAAGAGAATCCCGTCCGTCGTTGTGTTGTCCAGAGAGTCTATCGTGAAAGGTTCTAGTGCCATATAGAAGTTCGAGCGTTCGTAAACGCCTCCATGAATGCGGGGATGATCGTAGTAGACAAAAGAGTTGTTGAGCGCTTGGAAAATAGGATATTCGGGATGGTATTCTTTAGAGCTCTTGTTATCCGGTTGATCGATAAGCAGCTGTCCCTGCAAATCTTGGAGGACTGTCTGAACGTTTACTAAAGCAGCGCGCTCCCCCGGCTTAGGATTAAATTCCTTCACTTTAAAGCGCATGGAATCAATCTGCGGCATGTCTATTTTAAAGTAATCGTAGTCAAACGAATAGCCTTGTCCCCAGTAACTAAAGAGCCCTGCATTAATACGTCCATCGAAATCAAAATCCATTCCCTCGTTCACCGTGATTCGACCGCCGCGAGGGTAGAGATTCACTTCTTGAGAATCGCTCACTGCAATGCGCGAAATACCCGCAATATCCATTTGATAATTCAACAAGCTGACTTGCGCGTTGTTACCGGCGGGGATGCGAGAAACGAATTGGATGACATCGTAGTCTCTTTTTGCCTCCCAATTCAATAAATATTCAAACAAACGGTCGGTTAAGCTAATGGTCTGCGCGTCTACATCAAAGGTTACAAACCCCTGAATAGCCATGTGGTAAAGAAAGAACTCCCCTTCTTCCGGAGCCATTCGAAGTGCATAGATTAATTCCTTTAAAGGCATATCCTCATACCCATAGGCATAAGCAGCGTCTCTTAATTCACGTAACGGGTGGTTTTTCTGAAGTCCCGCAATTTCTTCCATACGCTGGACCCGAAAATACTGCTTGCTCTCAAAGACAGCCGCCTGCTGAGAACCTAGATTGAGGTTCTTAAAATTCAAGATGGGCGTACCCTGATTCCAGACTAATTGGTCCACGCTCATATCTAAGGCGTGGTAAGAATCCGTAAAAGATGCCAATCCCAGACCGGTTTCAAAGCGAATAACACGCACCTGACCCATTCGCGGATCGTAGCGCATCTCACAATACGGGTGGTAAATACTATCGCTTCCTAAATGAGCGATAACTTCGACGCGTTTCGAGCTCAGTAAGCTGTCTTTAAACAGGAAGCTCCGTCCTTTGAGTGTAAGTACGGTGTCCGATTTATAAGTGAATTTTAATGCCGCCAAAGCACTGTCTGAAGCTGTTCCATAAAACTGCGCCCCAGCAACCCCTAATCCACCTTTAAAATGAACCTCAGGATATAGATCCTCTAGAATATAGTCGTTGCGATATGATGTAAATTTTGGAAAGCGCGCATCCTTTACGTTTACAGAAGAAATGCGCTCCTCCAGGACACCTTGAAGCGGTTCATCATAAAATTCAGAGGCAAAAAGCGTGACGCTATCGGCTTTAAAATTTGATTGATTCACCTGTAAAGTCCATTCCCCTAATTCCGCGTACACTTCCTTTTCGAGCTGTCCAGCTCTAGACCAAATGATGGTACCACCCTTGGCCATAAGCAACCCTTTACGAGGATAAAAGACACCATTCACCCCCATAATCATGGTACTATCACCGCCTTTTAAACCTACGACATCTACTAATTCCAGTTCGAATTGCGGTTCGCCTTCGATAAACTGTAAAGCCCATAGACTTGCCGGTGCCTTCCAGACGAGGGATCCCTGTTCTGAGAACTCATGTTTTACAAGATTACGGTAAAACTGATTTTGATACGAACGAATCCTACTAGAGGGATTCTTTTTAGAAAAACCGAAGAAATGCTCGATCAGTGTTCCAAAACGATCGTATTCTTCGTTTTCTGCCACATAAATGAGGGTGCGCAGAAGCGACTCCCAAGTTTGCGCATCGTCTAATCGTTTGCGTAAAAGTTGATTCGCATAATCTAGCCAGAGGTCTTCTTGTTCGTAGTCTACCGCTGCTAAAAAATTAGGCACCAAAGAGTCCTTAAAAACGCCGTTCATTTCTTTAGGAACAGAAATAAGCTTTTCAAACTCTTCAGAGAACGCATCTAGAGAAGAAAAACGGGTCACTTTTTGTGCCTGAAGCCCAAAAGAAACAATCAATGCAAGAAGCAACCCAAATTTTCGCATGCGCTATTTCACCATTTTAATACTGCGCCACTGTTCGCGAGCTTTCATTCCCTCGAAGCTTAAGCCTAAGGCTTCCGCTGCAGCGCGCAGCGTAGGCACATCATTTTCATAAAATCCGCTAAAGAAAATGATTCCACCCGTACGCAAGGCCCTTACGTAGTGGGAAAGATCTGCCAATAGCACATTCAAGTTAATGTTTGCAAGGATGAGATTGTACGTGTGCTCTAAAACTTCTGAACCACCTAAGGCGACTGACATAGGAACCCCATTACGTTCTGCATTCTCAAGGGTATTGTCGATACACCAGGTATCTACATCAATCCCATGGACCGATTTCGCTCCCCGCATTCCAGCTAAAATGCCAAGAATACCTGTACCGCAACCCATATCCAGCACATCGGCCTGATCTGAAGGAGTCTCTAACAACCACTGAATCATCATGTGCGTTGTCTGGTGATGCCCTGTGCCGAAAGACATTTTCGGTTCAATCAACATCGGGTATTCAAAACCGTCTCGTTCTGCGTGAAACGGCGCTCGTATGTAGACGCGATCATCGACTTCGATTGGGTCAAAATTTGTTTCCCACTCCGAATTCCAATTCACCTGCTCGATCTCTTGTTCCTTAACAGAAACGCTTACTCCATCCCATTTTAACCGGTCCATCGCTTCAGAGGCCGTATACGCTTCTTTTAAAATGTAGGCGGCAAAACCTACTTCCGTTTCAGAGAAGCTTTCAAAACCAACTTCACCGAGCTGAGCGATAAATAAATCACGGAATGGCTCTAAAGGCGAAACCGTTACGGCCAATTCAATATAAACAGGAGTTTCAGATGTCATTAAGCCTTCGTTCTTGCTTCGATAATGGCCGTGAAATCCTCGGCATTGAGTGATGCTCCACCGATCAAACCACCGTCGATATCGGCTTTTGCGAACAATTCTGCCGCATTGCCTGGCTTACACGATCCACCATACAAAATGCTCACATCCTGTGCCGTTTCTGCATCAAAACGCTCCGTTAACCAAGCGCGGATTCCAGCGTGCACTTCCTGTGCCTGCTCTGGAGAGGCCGTTTCACCTGTACCAATAGCCCAAACCGGCTCGTAAGCTAGAATAATATTGTCCATATCATCACCTATGAATCCAGCAAGGCCCTCTTCACATTGTCTCAAAATGACATCCATGTAGGCACCACTTTTACGCTCTTCAAGGGTTTCGCCGATACAGTAAATGGCTGCCAATTCATTATTCAAGGCTTGCGAAATCTTAATATTACACGCTTCGTTTGTCTCACCGAAATATTCACGACGCTCACTGTGTCCTATAATAATGGCATCAATATCTAAAGAAGCAAGCATTGGTGCACTCCACTCTCCCGTATATGCGCCCGATTCTTTTTCGTGGCAATTCTGAGCCGCTACAGCGATGTAAGGATTCTCAACTAAGGATTCTACGATATCCGATAAATACAATGCCGGCGGCGTAATAATCACTCCAGTCTCCCCCACTACTTCTTCTGTAAGACTTTCTTTAAGAGCATCAACTAAAGCCATAGCTTCAGTATAAGTAGTGTTCATTTTCCAGTTTCCAGCAACGATTCTTCTTCTCATGTTATTTTACTATTGATGTGTTTCTAAAAAAATTCTGCACGTATACGCGGGTCCAATACAGCGTACAATACATCCACTAGGGTTGTTAATACCACAAAAAGTGCGGCAATAACGAGTACACAACCCATTGTGATGGGCAAATCTCGGGTATTTAAAGCTTCTACCAATAATTTACCCATGCCATTCCATCCAAAAATAATTTCAACGAAAACAGCGCCTGCTAACAGTGATGCGAACCAACCACTTATCGTAGTAATAATTGGATTTGAAGCGACAGGCAATAGATGCTTGAAAAACACAGTGCGCTCTCGCAAACCTTTAGCCCTAGCCGTTCTAATAAAGTCCATTGAACCCACTTGCAACAAGCTATTACGGGTCAATTGTAGGATTACACCCACCGGCCGAATACCTAAGGTCAAAGCCGGTAATATGAGGTTTTTCAGATTGAGATACCGCTCACCACTATAATCATCAACACTGTATAATGAACCCGTTAAATTCAATCCCGTCCAGGGTCCAAGCAAATAAGCAAAAACCCAAGCGAAGAGTACGGCGGTAAAAAATGACGGAAGGCTCATCCCTAAAGAGCTGAATGTAAGCAACGCTTTATCCCAAAACGAATCCGGCCGGTAGGAGACCCAAGCGCCAAGCGCGCCGCCTACAAGCAATGCAAAACCAATAGCAGTTACCGCAAGCAAAGCCGTGTTCGGAAAGGTTTGACCGATCAAGCTACTCACCTGTTGTCCTTGACGCTGAAAACTTTCGCCTAGATCGGGAGCTTTGAAGATGCCGTGTTGATCGTTTGGCCAACCTATGGGACTGATGCGCTTGAGGTAGTTTACGTATTGCACTGTAATGGGTTTATCTAACCCGTATTTCGCACGAACAGCAGCCAATGCTGCAGGATCTTCGCGTTTACCCAACATCATCTGCGCACTATCACCGGGAACAATGGTAAACAGAAAAAATACCAAAGTCGCTACACCCCAAAGCGTGAATAGCGCTTGTCCTAGTTTTTGTAGTGCGAATCGAATCAATGTGGGCTGTCGTTGAAGTGGTACTTTTTGTCTACCACGCCGTTTTTTAGTACTACCCAGCCTGGATTAGAACGAACCATGGTTTTCAATGTAGTCTCATCCGTAAAGGCGAAAGCCGTTGTATCCGTAAACCCAAAAGGAATAAAATTCTCTGGCATAGAGGCAGAAAGGACTACATACGGAATACCCTGTTCCTTCAGATGTTCTGCTGTTTTTAGCATAGGAGCCCAGCCGTGTTCCTTCGTTTTTCGAACGTTGTACGCTACCAACAACCAAACCTCATCTAATGCAAGAACGCTATCGGTCATATCACCATAGTCGTTCATTATACTGAAATCATGAACTGGTGGTTCATAGCCCTCTTTTACCTGTATGGTTTTCGAAAGCTCACTGCGCATGTTCCAGTCTTTCTTCTCCCACCACTTCTCGTTTACGTATTGGGTAGAACTAATTTCTTGAAGCGCACCGTTCGCGTTTTCCATGGTGTAAATCACTTCGTATTGAGGCGGCTCCAAGCCTAACTCCTCAGCACTTTTCATACCTTCAACAATACTATTTCCCTCAGCATACGCTCTAAAATCTACTACAGGTAGGTGGTGTAAAACGTGGTAGGTCAAGCCGAAACAAAAAAGAGGAATAGCAGCCAATTTTATACTAACCAACCATTTCGGCCATCGATCAAAGAGCAGGTCTCTTCCCCACCACAAAACCAGAATAAATACGGTGAGAATAACATCTTTATAAAAACTTTCCCACGGAGTTAGCGGGATAGCGTCACCAAAACACCCGCAATCCGTCACTTGATTAAAATAAGCAGACCAAAAGGTGAGAAACGTAAAGAATCCAATCATTGCAGAAAGCAAGATCAGCGTCCAACGTTTATACAATCCGAAAATTAGTGCCGCCCCTAAGAGTACCTCTGCAATGACTAACAGAACGGCAATGGAGAGTGCAAAAGGCTCAAAAATGGGTAAATTCAAAACCTCCTCTGAGAAATATTCTTCCAGTTTAAAGCTGAATCCTACAGGGTCATTCATCTTAACTAAACCCGAAAAAACGAACAACGCACCTACGGCGAATTGAGAGAAAATGGTCAGAACCTTCTTCATTGTGTTTATGCTTTTAACGCTTGCGCCTCCATGAATTTAATCAAGGCGAAGACACTGTAATTAATCATGTCGAGGTAATTCGCTTCTAATCCTTCACTTACCAACGTCTTCCCCTGGTTGTCCTCAATCTGTTTTACACGCAGGAGTTTCTGCAAGATCAGGTCTGTAAAGCTGGAAATGCGCATATCACGCCAGGCTTCGCCGTAGTCGTGATTTTTACGAAGCATGAGTGCTTTCGCTTCCTCTGCCTTCTCTAAATACGCAGCACTGGCTTGTTTCCAATCCAAATCCGGTTGCTCCACTATGCCTCGCTCCAGTTGAATGAGCGCCATTATACTGTAGTTCAAAATGCCAATGAACTCGCCTTCAAGAGGATCATCGACCAATTGGGCACCTTTATCCTCAATGCTACGCAGGCGTTGGGCTTTTATAAATATCTGGTCGGTCAACGACGGTAAACGCAAGATGCGCCACGCGGTACCGTAATCTTTTCCTTTTTTCTCGAAGAGGCCGTGGCATTTACTTAGTACGGCATCGAATTGGTCAGCTGTATTCATTTGTTAGCTTTGCTATATCTAACGAAGATACAAAGAACAATGCCTGAGTTTCTGCTTCAATGTCAAGGGACAATTCACACCTTATCCACACCGTGGATCATGGGAGTATTGAATAGCACCCCAGATTCCTTTTACGCGGGAAGCCGCTTAAATGCTCCTGAAGCGGCGTCGGAGCGGGCAAGAGCGATGCTCAACAGCGGTGCACGTATCATTGATATCGGAGGGTACTCCTCGCGCCCAGGCGCAGATCCAGTGACTCCCGAGCAGGAATGGAACCGTTTAAAAGAAGTCATTCCCGCCGTTTCTGAGGTGCTTAAAGACTTTCCGGGCTGTTTTATTTCTATAGATACCTTCCGAGCTGAAATTGCTGATAAGGCGCTAAACTCTGGTGCGCATTGGATCAACGACATCAGTGGTGGCAACCTCGATCCAGAAATATATCATGTCGCAGCTGCTCACCGTTGCCCGTATATCATTATGCACATGCAGGGCAACCCCAGCACGATGCAACTGAATCCTACCTATACCCACGTCACTCAAGACATCATTGGCTTTTTTAGTGAAAAACTGCCAGTACTCCACGATATGGGCATACACGACACCATTGTCGATGTAGGATTTGGTTTTGGTAAAACACTCGAACAGAATTACCAATTGCTCAGAGAACTCAACGCATTTCAACTTTTAGGCCGTCCAATTCTTACTGGGGTGAGTCGAAAAAGCATGATTTATAAAGCGCTCGAGATCAGCCCAGAAGAAAGCCTTAATGGCTCCACAGCCCTGCATATGGCTGCTTTATTAGGGGGTACCCAAATTCTCAGAGTACACGATGTAGCAGAAGCAGCTGAAACCATTAACTTGTTCAACCGCCTCATGCCCGATGGCGTGCAGCATTTATTAGAACCATGGGAACGTTAAACTTCGGCATCCTCGATGCACTAGACATCATTATTGCAGCCTTCTTGCTGTACCAAGTCTATCGACTTTTGAAAGGTACTGCGGCCATTCGTATTCTTATAGGAATGGTTGCCATCTATCTCTTATACAACCTCGTACAACTTCTACAGATGAATTTGTTGAGTGAGATTTTAGGTTCTTTTATGGGTGCCGGATTGATTATCCTGATCATCGTATTCCAACAGGAAATCCGAAAGTTCTTGCTTGTCGTGGGTTCCGCGACCTTTAGTCGTCGTCGAGGATTAAAGAGTATGTTCACGCTCGGAAATTCAGAAGCCAACGCACTTTCGACAGAAGCCGTGGTTAATGCCATGAAAAATTTAGCGAATACTAAAACCGGTGTACTCCTCATCTTAGAACGCAAAGACCCGCTGGGTGCATTTGCAGGAACCGGACATACCCTTGGCGCAGAAGTGAGTCGTATCGTCCTAGAAACCATTTTCTTCAAAAACGCCCCGCTCCACGACGGAGCAACCATCATTACCGGCAATACGGTTTCTGCCGCCGGCGCGATACTTCCCTTGAGTGAAAGTAGCGACCTTCCTTCACAATTTGGCTTACGTCACCGCGCTGCTGCCGGCATTTCGGAACGTACGGATGCCGTTGCCATTACAGTTAGTGAAGAGACCGGTAACATGCACATCTTTTACAACGGAACATTTGAAAAGCTCACGGCGAATACGCTTGAGAAAAAAATTCAAGAAGTCCTTGCTGGCTAATTCCTTCTGCTAATTTCAGTACCCAACTTACCCACCATTCGAAGCTGCTGTTCCAAACTTCTAAAATCTTAGAGGGAAGCAGTGGAGCAAATAGTACTGCGAATAAAGCGGACCAGATATACACCACAAAAAGAGGGACAATCAGAAGGTTACCTATCAAAAAATACGGGCTTGCGCTTGAGAAATGGTACATGACTAAAGGTAAAGTAGCCGTCCAAGCCGACAGCGAAACTTGAACAGGAACCAAAAAGCTCAGCTTTGTACCCTTCAATGATTCCCTTTGCCAAGATTGGAGAAATTCGCTCGCCGGAAGACCATTTAAGCCAATTAAAATGCCGCATACTGCACTAAAACTCAGTTGAAAACCAACGCGTTGAACAACCTCAGGGTCGTCCCACCACATTAACCACGCCACGAGTAAAGGCCAATGTAATGGCGTTATCCGCCAATTCATTTGCAGGGCAAAAGCAGCAAAACAAAAGGTCCCAACAGCGCGAATCACAGAAGGCCCCGCTCCTACGACTACTGCATAAACACATAGAAATACCCCCATAAAAAGCACATAGAGTAAGCGCCAATTACGTAGCCTCAAAAACCATTTAATTGGCCTTCCTAAGACCACCCAAAAACCCACATGAAAACCGCTAACAGCAAGCATATGAGAAATTCCAAGGCTGCGAAACCCTTCTTGAAAAATGGGGGATAATTCACTACGGTCGCCTAGTATAACGCCGTACAAAAAACCGTGAAGCACACCGGTTGCGACCTGATCAATGCGGTTTTGCAAAAACATGCGAAGGAGCGCTGCACTGGGCTCGATGAACGCACCAATTGCCGGACTAGGATACCAATAGCGCCATTCGAGAAAAACATGTGTACCGACCAGCACAGTTGCGGTCCATACAACTGCGCCGATATCGGACCAAAAGGAACGCCACGGTTGAATACCAAAAGCCACAACAAAAACCAACACCAGATCTAAGCGATACATGGAGGTCAAACTTGAAGCGATGCATAATACTGCTGTAGAACGAAAAACCATCCCAATAAATTGGGCAAGGAGAACACAACTTTCCTAAAATTGTGGAGAATTAAAGCTTTTGAACAGGTTCAAATTCTAAGTCTTTGAAATAGAAATCTAGGATTTCTTTCCAATCAAAACCAGCGCGCCCCATGAGCATGGCGCCTTGTTGTGCCATTCCAACACCGTGCCCAAAACCATAGCCATGGACCACAACGCCTTCAGCAGTTGCTTTCGGAAGCACATAGGCGCTGCGCCACTTGAAATCTCTACGCACCGTTTCCATTTTAAAGGTTTGAGTACCCAAAGTCCATTGTGCACTTCGTGTATCAGGAAGCTGGCTGAAAAATGCAGTCCAATCGGACACTGTCAAATCAATAGAGCGTGACCAATACTTCTGCCAATCTTCCCATGAATAGGTTTTCTGCCAGGAAGCTTTAGATCCTTTTTTTGAGAAGGGATCGAGAACGCCACGGCAATAGGGCAACGACTTTGACCATACTTCTTCAGGTAAAGCCGTATAACCGCCAGAATTACTGTGGTAAAAACCAATGATAGGAGCACCATTATACAAGGCAACGGTATCACCTAAAGAAGCACAGGCCTTTGCTATAGTCGTTGCATTTTTACTATGCGGCAAACCCTTAAAGGCTTGAGAACTTTGATCGTCTTTGATGTGAAAGCCTTCTGAAATATGCTTTTTGAAATTCGTGATGAGCCAGGTTCGAGCAAGAACGGCTTGTGCCTTGTAATACGCTTCTGCAGTTGAGGACGAACCTCCTTCAGCTTCTACCACTCCAGCAATGTAGGGTTCTATGGGTGTGCGAACGATGCCTTCAAGGTAAATAAGGTTAGGCCGCAGGACAAAATCGCCCAAATAGGGACGCTCTGCGGTCCAATTCTTCCCGCGCAGCACGCGCACAACAAATGTGTCTTTAGTAGCAATCCGGATAGAGTCGCAACCGGCTCTATTGAGTCGCAAATCTCCGCGAAACGTATACAATGGATGAACGTCATCAGCTCCATAATCCATGGTAAAGACAGAATCCGGAGTGTACGCCGTCAATGTATAGGACCCACCCTTCACTTTGATTTGTAAACGACTGTACTCTTGTTCAGCGAAAATAAGCACACGAGGAGCTGTTTGACCACTCAATTTCAGTGCGCAAATCAGCATTACCATTAGTGCAAGGAATTGTCGTTTCATGCGTCCGAAGATATCGTTAAAATATGTTCGGCGGCAGTAGCTGCTGGATCCTTTTGCTCCAATACATGAAGTAGCTTCGTATAAGCATCCAATTGACTTGAAGGGTCTGCAAGTAGTTCCACTAAGCGTTCAACAAGTGCTTCGGCTCGAGCATCCTCCTGCAATAATTCAGGTAAAGCCCCTGTATCCAGAATGAGGTTAGGTAAAGAGATGTAGCGAATTTTAACAAACTGCTTTGCAATGGCAAGTGATACGGGGTTTGCACGGTACACGACCAATTGCGGCACACCCATAAGTGCAACCTCTAGCGTCGCGGTTCCGCTGCAAACCAGGGCGGCCGAACATTGCTCCATTCCGTCCTTTAATTCACCTGTAAATACCGTGATATTCTCCGGGATCTGAAGACTAGGCCACACTGGAACTGCACTTTCTGGGCGAATTAACACGAATTCTTGCTTAGGCATAACTTTCGCAACAGCAATAAATTCTGGAAGTAATCGTCCGATTTCTTGTGAACGAGACCCGGGCAATAGGGCAACGGACCCCTGAGATGCATAAGCACTAACTCCAGTATACTTCTGCGCTAGCGGATTTCCAACATAGGTATAATCGATGTCGCGATCGGAATACCACTTTTGTTCGAAAGGAAGGATGCCTAGAATCGCATCGCATTCTTTCTTTAATATTTGTGCTCGACCGGATTTCCACGCCCAAACCTTTGGCGGAATGTAATAGACCACTCGCAAACCTTGCGCTTTCGCCCATTTTGCCATGCGCAAATTAAATCCAGGATAATCTACGAGCACCACTGTTGTAGCACCAGTTGAAAGGATTTGCTCTTTAACCGCAGCAAAAGACTTGAAAATACTGCGGGCGCGTACCACGACCTCTATAAAACCCATGAAGGGCTTTTTCGTTACATCTTTAAGAAGCGTAACGCCGGCTTTATCTAAGAATTGGCCACCCCAACCCCACTGTTGAATATCTGGATGATGCGCAGAAATATAACCCGCAACAGCTGCAGCTTGTACATCGCCCGAAGGCTCTCCTGCGATCCAGAATATTGACATTAAAGGATAAATTGGAAATAAATAACGGCTATCACGCTAGGCACACAAGAAGTCAGAATCCCACGAGCCACGCGTTCTCGCTCAAAATTAAGTGCTGTAAAAAACAAAATTGCGTTGATAATGGTACCGAAACTGATGGCACGCATAGTGACCAGTCGCCATGCGGGATTAGTAACATCGCCTACATCCTGCAGCACAGGGAAAGCCTCAAGGGCAACTGCAATGGAGAATAAAGGCGCTCCAAGCCCTACAAGCAGGCCTGCGATAAAATCGATTTTTCTATTTCTCAAAATTCCACTGGTTTAGTGTAGCTACAGCGTGATGGGCTGTAAGATCGACCGTAATAGGAACAATACTAATATACCCCTCTTCTAGAGCTGCGATATCAGTATCGTCTCCATGATCGTAGTTTTCATATTTACCGGTAAGCCAATAGTACGGTCGACCATAGGGATCAATACGTGCATCGAACTCTTCCACCCAGTTCCCTATTGCTTGACGACATACACGCATGCCTTTATATGGCGTTTTGTCATTTTCGGGAATATTCACATTCAAACACACACCGCTCGGTAGTCCATTCTCTAACGTTGCCTTAATGACTTTGCGTACATACGGTTTAGCGGCCTCAAAAGACGCCTCCCACGAGAACTCACAAAGACTAAACCCGATTGCCTGCACGCGCTCTAATGCTCCTTCTACCGCGGCACTCATGGTTCCTGAATAAATGACATTTACGCTGGCATTCGATCCGTGGTTAATTCCACTTAAAATTAAATCCGGACGGCGTGGCATCACCACGTTAATGGCCATCTTAACACAGTCGGCTGGGGTACCACTAACCTTAAACTCTTTTTGGGGGCCATCCGAAGGCACTTCTGTACAACGAAGACTCTGATCGAGCGTGATCGCATGACCCTTTCCGCTTTGCGGACCATCCGGGGCCACCACATACACTTCACCAAATTCGTTGGCAATTTCTATTAAGGTTCGAATACCAGGCGCAACGATACTATCGTCGTTCGTTACAAGGATTAGCGGCTTTTTTGTCATACTATTGAGGTCTCTCTGCCAAATTTACGCACTATAAGCAGCAAGGCATAGAATTTGAACGTTTAGATTGTAAATAACTTTATAACAGAACTATGTTATTATTATTAATCGTCTTTTTTATCGTGGTTGGCTTTGCAGTTCAATCCCGTTTAAAATCAAAATTTAAGCAATACGCCAAAGAAGCGTTGAGCAATGGAATGAGCGGTGCTGAAATAGCGCAGAAAATGCTTGAAGATCACGGCATATATGACGTAAAAATTCAAAGTGTTCCTGGCAAATTAACCGACCATTACAATCCTTTAGATAAATCTGTCAACCTCAGTCCAGAAGTTTACAGCGGACGTAGTGTCAGCGCGGCAGCTGTAGCGGCACACGAAGTCGGACATGCAGTGCAACACGCTGTCGGTTATAAATGGCTTAATCTTCGCTCGCAATTAGTGCCTATAGCGAACTTCAGCGGACGTATCATGAATATCGTAATCATCTCAATGCTCTTTGGTATGAGCTTTTTACAGCTTTTCGGAGTGAATACCATCATCTATGTACTGATTGCAGCACAGGCGACGATCACCTTAGTTACAGTGATTACATTACCTGTGGAGTATGATGCTTCCAACAGAGCATTGGCTTGGCTAACCACTTCGGGTACCATTACAACTAACGAACACGAAAAAGCAGGGGACGCTCTTAAATGGGCCGCACGAACCTATTTAGTTGCTGCTTTGGCATCCATGACCCAGCTCGCATACTACTTAAGTATGCTCGGAAGAGACTAAAAACGACCGCAAAATTTTTGCACAAAAAAACCCGCGCTTTTGGCGCGGGTTTTTTTAATGAAGTAAGAGCCTAAGTTTATTTTTCAACCTTGTAACCCAGCGATTGTAAAAAGGCGATTTTCTCATCAACAACGGATTGCTGACGTGCGTTAAGTTCCTTTTCAATCGATTTCTTCAAACCTGCCAATTCTTGCTCGGAAAACTTTCCTAACAGCTGTGACGCGAATAAAGACTTTAGAGTTTTGTTGTTGTTTTGGTTTTCACGGATGTAATCCACTACTGCTTTTGGCTTCATTTGTGTGTGCTTTTAATTGAGCCATAAAAGTAACAATATTTTTTATAGCCAATAAGCCTGTGAAAACTTCGTTTTTTTTATCGTAAATCGAGAAGATTTTCTACGCCAATATGACGTACACTGATCAATGGCTCTGCATATCTAGCGCCAATGACACGGCCCCAGTCCATAGCACGCGCCTCGACGGAATCGAGAAAATCTTTACTTGCAATGACCGTCTCTGGCTCCGAACTATTAGGGTTATAGAATTGGCTTTTATGTGCTAAAATAGCAGACATCTTAGCTTCAAAACCTAAGGTAATATCCACTACTAAATTGGGCTCAAGATTATAAAATTGCAAGTACTTATACATTTGCTTGGGGCGCCATGGTGCCAGTCCCGAAAACTCTGAACTAACTTCTAATTTATGAAGCCCCGATAGAAAACATGCCTCCTCCACCAACTGGGAAGCCCGGCCATGATCGGGATGGCGGTCTGTCGGAGCATTCATTAAAACAACATCAGGCTGGTACTTTCTTAGTACCTCAGCAACTTTGATTTGTGACTCGTAATCCGTAGGAATTTTTCCATCGGGAAACGCTAAATTTTCTCGAATGACACACCCAAGAATATGCCCAGCTTTTTTTGCTTCTTCATCACGTAATTCCGGGGTGCCTCTCGAGCCCATTTCACCACGAGTTAAGTCAATAATCCCAATCTTTTTTCCTGCGGTAGCGTGGACTGCAAGTATTCCACCAGCGCCCAGCTCAACATCATCGGGGTGGGCGCCGAAAGCAAGTATGTCTAATTTCATATGTTCACTATTCCTTTTGCAAAGGAAGTGATTTCTGTGCTCATTGGGGACGTGCGTGAGGGATGATGTTCCATCCATTGACCGTTGTCATCAATCAAAAACTTATTAAAGTTCCAACTAACTTTAGCGTCACTTACTCCATTTTGCGAAGCATTACAAAGCCACTGATACACGGCATGACCGCTTCTTGCACTGGTTTTCACCTTACTCATCATTTGGAAGGTTACTCCGTAATTTTTCTCGCAAAAATCTGCAATTTTCTCTGAGCTACCTGGTTCTTGAAAACCAAAGTCGTTCGATGGGAATCCCAAAATGATGAAATTTTCCCCACCATAAGTATTATGGAGCTCCTGTAAACCTTCATATTGAGGCGTATAACCGCATTTTGATGCAGTATTTACAATGAGTACTCTTTTCCCCTTGAGCTGGGAGAAATCATAGGCAGCGCCGTCAATAGTTGTTGCACTGAGATCGTAGAATGAGGTAGTTTCCATAGGTGTGTTACTATTTAAGGCCATAGCCGTCGTTGATTGATTTGCTTCTGGAGCCGAACACGCCGCAGCAATTACTGCAGACAACAAAATTATTTTTTTCACGATAAGGGGTTTTGTGATATAACATAAAATTTGCGCAATAGTTTGCCGTAATTTTACGCCCATGAAGAATACGTGGATATTGGTCCAAAGATATTTTTCCCAGGAAGTGCGAAATTCGAATGTACTCTTTTCCTTGGGGCTATACCTGGTAGGCGTTGCTTACCTCATTTACCTTCTTAATGGCGGGAGTACTCCGGCGGATAAAGTATGGAATACGCTTCTATGGATTGTAGTATTCTTCGGAGCAATCCAATTAAGCGCAAGAAGTTTCGAATTCGAATCGAATGATTATTTCTATTATTACCAAACAATCGCCGGTCCCGGTGCAACGATTATTGCAAAGCTCCTGTTTAACAGCGCATATATTACAGTGATAAGTGGAGTCACTTGGGCCCTCTTTATTGTTTTTTTTGGCAATCCAGTATACAATAACACGCTGTTCGGCCTCGCATTACTTTTAGGTAGCATAGGATGCAGTGTGGTGCTTACGCTTACTTCCGGTGCAGCGCAACGCACTCAAGGGAATGCGACTTTAGGCGCTATTTTGGCGATTCCGCTACTCCTCCCTATTTTACAACTAACCAGCGTATTAAATCTTCAAGCTATCGTAGGTGTCCCTACAAACGAGGCCTTTAATTTACTAGGTTCTTTAGGTGCATTAGATATTGGAATTGGACTACTAGCCTACCTACTCTTTCCGTATCTTTGGCAAGATTAAAAACACGCATGAAAGGACTACCCTACAAAATAGCAGGACTGCTCTTAATCCTATTCAGCCTTACCTACGGTTTATGGTCAGAGGTCCCCGAACTTCCCATTGTTGAGCAAAGCATTCGCAACCTATTTTACCACGTAAGTATGTGGTTCGCGATGGTCGCGATGATGGCTGCCAGTTTTGGTAATGCCATCGGTTTTCTTTCATCAGAAAATATGGTACGCGACCGAAGAAGCATCAGCCTAGCGGAGACTGGAATGTTTTTTAGTGTTATGGGGCTTTTAACCGGTATGCTTTGGGCAAAATTTACCTGGGGCGCGTGGTGGACGAACGACCCTAAACTCAATGGAACGGCAATCACAATGCTCATTTATCTAGCCTACTTTGTGTTGAGAAACTCCATTGATGATCCTCGTAAAAGGGCGAGAATTAGCGGTGTCTACAACATATTTGCATTCGTGATGATGATTGTTTTTATCGGCATTTTACCAAGGATGACAGATAGTTTACACCCTGGAAATGGTGGTAATCCCGGATTTAATTCGTACGATCTCGACAATAGATTACGTCTCGTATTTTACCCTGCTGTCCTCGGATGGATTTTAGTGGGAACCTGGATCGCCTCTTTGCGTTATAGAATTAGAAACTTAGAAGAATGAAAAAGCAAATTGCCCTTTTCAGTGCCTTTTCTCCCTTAGCTGCGGCCGCTCAGAACGACAGCTTGATGTATGGGAACGAAAAAATGAATGTAGTCATTGGTGTGATCACCATCATCTTCATTGGTCTTGGAGCCTATTTATTCTCTTTAGATAGAAAAATTAAAAAGCTTGAGGATGAAAAATAGTCAGGTGGCTATCATTATTGCTATTGCGGTTCTTATTGGGTATACGCTGGTAAAATTAGGTAATAGTGCAACTTACAGCGACTTTACCACAGCCGCTTCCGCGGAAGGTGAGGCAACTACGGTCATCGCATTTCTAGATTTAGAGGCCGAAATGAACTTTGAACCTAAATCGGTCCAATTCTCCTTTGGTGCTATCGACAAACAAGGAAGGAAGCAGCGCGTAATCTATTATGAGCCAAAACCACAAGATTTTGAGCGCTCGGAAGAAATCACGCTCACGGGATACGATGCGGATACAGCGTTCATTGCCACCGAAATACTCATGAAATGTCCGTCGAAATACAACGAACAAAACGAAGTAGATAGCGATAAAATCTACAAATAACTTCTTATGAACTACATAGGTGAACACCTTTGGGCAGCAGAATTAGGTCGCGGATTAACGGCCTTTTCTTTTGCTTTTGCATTACTCTCTGCTATTGCTTATTATCAAAAAGGTACGCAATGGAAGACGCTAGGCCGTCTGGCCTTCAGGATTCATGCTACCACCTTGTTCGGTTTAATAGGTACGCTATTCTTTATCATGGCGAATCACTACTTTGAGTTCGACTATGTATGGAAGCACACTTCGCTGGACCTCGAGCCGCGTTACCTATTTTCTGCATTTTGGGAAGGTCAGGAAGGATCATTCTTACTATGGATGTTCTGGAATGCTATTTTAGGTTGGATTTTAACCTACAGTGCTAAATCTTTTGAGGGGCCTGTCGTGGGTGTTTTTGCAGCAGTGCAAGCGTTTCTAGTGAGCATGATTTTAGGTGTATACATTGGAGATCTTCATCTCGGGTACAGCCCATTCATTCTGGTGCGTGAATTGAGTGAAAACGTTGGTTTACCCTGGACTCAATTTGCGGATTACCTCACCCGATTCCCAAATTTCGCAGACGGTTCTGGATTAAATCCATTGCTTCAAAACTACTGGATGACCATTCATCCGCCTACGCTATTTCTAGGGTTTGCCTCTACGTTGGTTCCATTCAGTTATGCTATAGCAGCTTTATTGCGTAAAGACTACAAGAGTTGGATCAATAGTGCGTTGGTTTGGAGCTTCTTTTCGGTTGGAATTTTAGGAGTGGGCATCTTAATGGGTGGTGCCTGGGCTTATGAAGCACTCAGCTTTGGAGGATTTTGGGCATGGGACCCTGTTGAAAATACATCCTTGGTCCCATGGTTAACCATGGCTGCGGGAGCACACTTACTGCTCATTCAACGCAATAAGGGCGGCGTAATGCCTTCGGCGCTCTTTCTACTCATACTGACCTTCCTTCTCATTTTATACTCTACATTCCTTACCCGTTCAGGAGTATTGGGCGACAGTTCCGTGCATGCATTCGTAGATTTAGGATTAAGTGGCCAATTATTAATTTATCTCCTCTTCTTTACCATCGGGGCCCTCGGATTATTACTTATCCGTTACAAAGGCTTACCAAAAAAGGAAAAAGAAGACCGTATGGACAGCCGTGAATTTTGGATGTTTATCGGTGCGTTGACCTTATTAATAAGTGGTCTACAAATCACATTGAGCACTTCCTACCCCGTGTTTAATAAGCTGTTTGGCCCGGAAGGCGTTCTATTCACATTGTATGAACGCAATAAAGTACTCAACGATCCCATTGAGCATTACAATGCCATCCAGGTTCCTTTTGCTATCATTATCACCTTATTAATGGGTGCGGGGCATTTCCTTGCTTACCGTAAAACCACAACTGCTACATTCTTTAAGCGTCAAATCCTAAGTTTAGTGCTCACCACACTTGTTGCGTTTTCAGGAGCGGCTGCGCTCGAGATGTGGAACCCCATGTACATCTTCCTCTTTTGGACGAGCTGTTATGCCATTATTGCCAATGCCGAATTTTGGTTGCGTTGGGCGAAAGGTCAAAGTGCAGTTGCAGGATCGAGCGTTGCGCACATCGGTTTCGGCTTGATCATCGCAGGATCACTCATCTCCAATGCAAACAAAACGATCATTTCACAAAACGACACATTTATTCACGAAGACTTCCCGTCTAACGAAAACTTGCTCATTGAGCAGGGCGATACCGTGCCCATGGGCAACTACTTCGTGAGCTGGTCGGAGCAATCAGAGGAGGGTCACTTTGTTAACTACCACCTGGATTTCTTTGAAGAAAATGACGGAAAGTTAGAACCCGCGTTCGGACTTAAACCTCGAATACAATTGAACGAACGAATGGGTAATGTAGCTGAGCCGTCAACACAGCATTTTGCTCTGAAAGACATCTATACCCACGTTACCTATGCAGACTTACGGACGGCAGAGGAAGTCGGAGATGAAGAGTGGAAAAACCAATTCGAAATTGAATTCAATCTAAACGAGAGTCACTATCTCTACGGAAAATACCAAGTCACTTTAGACACTCTCCTTGTAGATGCACCAGATAAAGATGGCGAATTAGAATATGCAGTGCTCGGTGCTGGAATTACGGTCAAGACCATGGATGACAGCACGTACAAAGTGATGCCCGTTTATGTCGTAGAGGGTAATGAAGTGCAGCACATGGATACAGAAATCAAAGAGTTGGGCTTAAAATTCAGTTTTGACCGTATCAACTATGAAACGAATCGTCCAGTAATTATCGCGAGTGAACACAAAGAGGAAGAAGTGCCATTCATTCTTGTAAAAGCGGTGATTTTCCCTTGGATTAATTTATTGTGGATCGGCTCTATTTTAATGGCGCTGGGAACTGTTATTGCTGTAGTTCAGCGTCTAAAAAGGGGGTAATGCATGGGGGGTAAACCGTTGCATATCGCTATTGTAGGCAAGGGAAACCTAGGCACACATCTCTTTAATGGGCTATTAGAGCAGCATACTCCTTACTTCGTAGACCGCAATCTTCGTCTAAAGACCTCGACTGACCTTGTGATCGTTTGTGTTGGAGATGATAGGGTTTCTGAGGTTTGTGCTGCTTTACCTGAGCATATATTGGTTGCCCATACTGCAGGTGCACTACCTATTCAAAGTGGCACAAGAAGCGGTGTTTTTTATCCATTATATAGCTTTACAAAAGATGCTGTTTTGAATTGGTCCGAAGTTCCCTTTCTGATCGAAGCTAGAACAAAGGAGGACGAAGCGATGCTGCGAGCGATTGCCTCGTGCCTGACCCAGAAAATCTTTCATATCCCATCTGAAAAACGCGAGAAACTGCATGCAGCCGCAGTAATGGTCAATAATTTCACAAATCACCTGTACACGTTGGCCTACGAACATGCCGCGCAAAACGATCTTCCAGTAGAAATCTTGCATGCCATTATGCGTCAAGGCCCTGATAAAGCAATCGAACTCGAGCCTAAAAAGGCTCAAACAGGTCCTGCAGTGCGCTTCGATACGCCTACGATTGAGAAGCACATGGCTTCCATCGTAGACGCAGACGTTAAAGAGTTGTATACATTGTTAAGTGCCAGTATTCAAAAACACCATCCCAAAGATGAACTATAAAGAGCTTTTTAAAAATATTACAACCGTGGTCCTCGATGTAGACGGAGTCTTGACTAATGGTGAGGTTTTGCTCATGCCCGGAATGGCTCCTGTGCGAAAGATGCACAGTAAAGACGGCTACGCCCTACAATTAGCAATCCGTAACGGTATTCGCATAGCGATCATTACTGGTGGAAAATCCTCAGATGTAAAAGAACGTCTTTCAGGATTGGGAATAACGGATGTGTATTTAGGTGCTTCGGATAAAATAGATGCTTTTGAAGATCTAAAAATGTGCTACGATCTCACCAATGAGGAAATACTGTACATGGGTGATGACCTTCCAGATTACGATGTAATGGAATTGGCCGGACTAGCCTGTGCACCACAAGATGCAGCGCCTGAGATTAAAGCCATAGCGGACTATGTTAGTCCTGTATTAGGGGGTGAAGGCTGCGTGAGAGACGTCCTAGAACAACTGCTGAAAATCCACAACCTGTGGGGACGCAAAGAAGATAGAACCTGGTAATATGAAATTGACCCACGAAATTATCTTGGGTTCTCAAAGCCCAAGGAGAGCCGCTTTTTTAACCTCTTTAGGTCTAGATTTTCAGACGCTACCACTGGACGTAGATGAAAGTGCTCCAGCCCATCTTTCTGGTGTGGAGGTAGCAGCTTATGTAAGTGAGCTCAAAGCGAAAGCACTATTTACGCATCTAAAATCCGGACAACTAGGGATCACAAGTGATACCGAGGTCTGGCAAAACGGGAAACGATTCGGTAAACCTGCGAATGAGGCAAGCGCACGAGAAATGCTGATTGCTTTAAGTGGCACAACACACGAAGTAATAAGTGGGCTAACTGTCGTAACCGCTGATAATGGCATACCGTTTATAACCACTGAGACAAGCCTAGTCACTGTTTATTTCTCTGAAATTCCTCATTGGGCGATTGACTATTACATCGAAAATTACAAACCTTTTGATAAAGCTGGCGCATACGGAATTCAAGAATGGATTGGCGCAGGTTTCATTGATCGTATTGAGGGCAATTACAATAGTGTCGTAGGTCTCGACACAGCTGCCTTGTTTAGACTTTTACTTCCTTTTAGGAAATAAAAAACCCGACTGCTTTCGCAATCGGGTTCCTATTTTATTGATTTTTCAGACTATTCAGCGGAAGCAGGTTGAACAACATCAACCATCCACTGGTTTGAATCCGGTGTACGGCCTAAACGAATATCGTTTAATAGACGCTTAATCTCCATTGCCTTACCATCTATTGGGGTGGGTATAGAATAGTTAGTACCCTCATGACCTATAGTATCAATCTGACTAACTACAGCTGCAGTTCCCATGCCGAAAGCCTCTTTCAAAACGCCTGTTCTTGCAGCCTCTACAATTTCATCTACTGTTACCGGACGTTCTTCGATCGCCCAACCTTGTTCTTTTACTAGCGTAATAATGGAGCGCCGCGTGACACCAGCCAAAATACGATCTGTTAATGGTGGGGTTACGAAAGTATCCCCTATCAACAACATAAGGTTCATGGTTCCACTCTCCTCTATGTATTTGTGTTCCTTGTGATCGGTCCAAATGACCTGGTTGTACCCTTCCTTAATCGCTTGAGCGGTGGGGTAAAAAGCACCACCGTAGTTACCTGCCGCTTTAGTATAACCAATACCTCCGCCTGTGGCACGAGTATATTCTTGCTCAATCTTCACTTTTACTGAGCCATTGTAATAAGGACCCACCGGTGAAGTAATGATACAGAAGGTATAATCATCACTTTGTCTTGCAGCAATAAATTCAGACGAAGCGAAAAGGAATGGACGAATGTATAAGCTATGGTCTTCCGCAGTAGGCACCCAATTCGCAT
Source organism: Schleiferiaceae bacterium (assembly GCA_965204625.1). Classification (GTDB taxonomy): domain Bacteria; phylum Bacteroidota; class Bacteroidia; order Flavobacteriales; family Schleiferiaceae; genus UBA10364. The sequence goes on along the minus strand of CBDBET010000003.1, from coordinate 16,504 downwards.
CGATCTCTAGGAGCTTAGTTAAACCATCCATAAAGATTTCCTCAGGAATTTGAGGCATCATTAAACGCGCTCCACTCTTGTTCAATCGAGCGAAATTGTCCTGAGGGCGAAACATACTAATGGTTCCATCATCTTTACGATACGCCTTCATGCCTTCAAAGGCGCTTTGACCATAATGCAGTGCATGCAGACCGTAGCTAAATTCAAGCTGCCCATATGGACGAATTTCAGGCTCTTGCCATGCACCGTTTTTAAAATGACACACCAACATGTGATCGGACATATTACGTCCAAAAGGTAGGTTTGAAAAGTCTACTTCACTTATGCGGCTTTGAGAAGTCAATTCAATTTTCATTCGCGCTTTATTTGGGAGTACAAATGTACTAAATTTGATAATGCAAAACAGTGACGGTGTTTACCAAAACATCAAGTACACCGGCCTAATAACACTTAATAATTCATATGAAACATTTATTTCTTGCCGCACTTGCTACAATTGGGCTAATTTCTTGTCAAAACGGAAAAAATACAGCCGAAAAAAGTGCTCCTACCGTTATTGAAACAACCAATTATTTAAATTTTGGTGATAGCACCTTTAGTGTTGAAAATACCTTTACAGCGGCGGAAGTCGTAAAAAATATGGCTAGCGACTTAGATACAGTCTGGGCAGTTGTTGGCGGTCCCATTACACAAGTATGCACTACAAAAGGATGCTGGATGGCTACAGCGATTGACTCGAATAACAACCTGTTTGTGGACTATGATTATGAGTTTTTACTTCCTACAAACAGTCAAGGTCAGGATATGATCATGTCGGGATATGCCTATTGGGACAGTACTTCAGTGGCACAATTACGTCATTATGCAGAGGACCGTGGCGCAAGCGAAGAGGAGATTGCTGCCATAACTGAACCTGTTGGCGAAGTAATGTTCAAGGCAAAAGGTGTTAAAATCGTTCTTTCGGATGCTGAATAAAATATTCTTTTTGGTAGTAGCCGTTTCCGTAAGCCTCTATTCCTGCGATACAACTGAAGAACCGTCTTCAACCGGAAAAAAAAGTACATGGTCGCCTAAAATGGATGAGCCAAGCGAATTGGCTCAAATCATGCGTGATTTGCATGAGGAAGGCTTGCAGCGAAAAGCATCACTTGAAAACGGGGAGCTTTTCTCAGGAAGCGTGGACAATCTGCTGAAAATGATTGCAGCTACACCCACAGAGCCACACATGAAAGGGCCTGCTTTTGAACCGCATGCGTTAGCTTTTAATGCAAGCTATGCCGCTATTCAATCTGCGAGTACAATAAATCAACAGATTGATGCACATAATAATCTCGTAAAATCTTGTGTAGCGTGCCATACTAATTTTTGTCAGGGGCCCATTTCACGAATTGAATTGCTTTATATCAATTAATGTCAGTAGCTGGTGAACGTCATATTACTGCATCGAGCGACGGAAGCACCACCATCTGGGTACCCGGACTAGACGAACATTACCATAGTATTCATGGTGCGCGAACTGAAAGCCTTCACGTTTTCATAGAAGCCGGATTCAAAGCAACATCTGCTCATCCAGTTCGTATTTTAGAGGTGGGACTCGGTACTGCCTTGAATGCACAACTCACTTTTGAAACCGGGGAAGATTTAGGAGTGGACATACATTACCACGCGATTGAGAAATTTCCCATCACTGAAGAAGAAGCCTCAGCCTTGGGTGAAGCTGGTATGAAAGGAGCACTTCCCTTCTTGTTAGCAACGCACAATGTTCCCTTGAAAATCGGAAACTCCTCATTTACCTTACTTGTAGAGGACCTACGAACGTTCACTGCTGAAAATGGCAGCTATGATCTCATTTACTTTGATGCTTTTGCACCCAGCGCGCAGCCAGAACTTTGGTCAGATGAAGTTTTTGAAAACATGTACCGCCTGCTTGCTAAGGGCGGTATACTAACCACCTATTGCGCAAAAGGCGTGGTTAAACGATCAATGAAAGCAGCCGGGTTTGAAGTGGAAGCGCTACCTGGTCCGCCTCGTAAACGAGAAATGACACGCGCATGGAAACGGTAAAAGCCCAAAAATTCACAGCGCGTTGTTACGCGCTTATTGTAAGTGATACCGGTAGACTTTTAGTCATGAAGGAACGCTGGCGCGGGGTGGATTTAAACAAACTTCCTGGAGGTGGACTAGAATTGGGCGAAGGATTGTTAGAGTGTCTCAATAGAGAACTAAGGGAGGAATTCGCCCATCTCGAACCTTGCCAATGGACACATTTACACACCCCTACTCATTATTTTACTTCGCAATTTCGCCCGGACGAGCAATTGCTTCTTAATTACTTCAAGGCTGTAGCTCCAGTTAACGAACAACGCTGGGCATTGAATCCTGAAGAATCGGGAAATTTGCTAGGAATTGAATGGCTTTCCTTGAGAAAGGAAAACAGAAGTTGGTTCACCTTAGAGAGTGATCGAGATGCCTTCGATAAATTAGTAGCGCTTTACGCTTAACCCAATCTTCGCTGCACCACAGCAGAAATCTGAGCGTACAGTTGTTGTGGTGTTTTAGTACGCCAATTCAATGCGTCTAATGTTCCCCCTAACACAAAATACATGTCAAGGCTATAGCTCGATAATTCATCCAATACGTGGGCACGTAAATTTAGAAAGGCCATCCAACCGTCGGGTACCTCTTCCAACCATTCGTCATAATAATCTGCTTCATCAGCGTGAAAATTTAAAATATTCTCGCCAATGAGAATGAATTTATCGATACCAGCAGGCAGCATCTCATCTATCAAATCACGCTTCACCCGCATAATATCATTATGAACAGCATCATTCCATTCGCCAAAAAATTCAATAACTGCATAGCCTATTGCGTAATCGACAAAAAGGATTTTCAAGTAAAGTGTTTCACAACCTATGCTGTCCCATTGAGGATGTATGACATGATCAAAAATTTGATCGGTAAAATGCACCTCACTATTGAAGTAACCGTACAGCGGACTTTGCGGATCTTCACTCGCTTGATACAAATGGCGCCAATTATAATAGGGTTCTATTGTGTGCACTGAAAAAAAAATTAGTGAATGTGTACTTAACAAAATTGGCTCAACATTGTTAGCTTTCCAACAGAAAATGACCCCATGGCTGTATTTACCATCACCGGCGCTACCGGATCTGTAGGCAGAGCAATCATACAAACGCTCCAAAAACAATCGCATGAGATACGCGTACTAAGTACCCGGAAATCTGTTGAGATCAATGGCGTATCCACATTTTACTGGAATCCCGCTAACAATGAAATAGATCACGACGCTTTGATTGGATCAGATTACCTCATCCATCTTGCGGGAGCCACAGTGAGTAAACGCTGGACGCCTGCCTACAAAAAACTGATTGTGGACAGCCGAGTAAACGGCACACAACTTTTACTCAGTGCGACGCGTCGTTTAAAAACGCCGCTTAAAGCAGTCATAAGCGCCTCCGCCATAGGTTATTACGGAAGTGACTTAGAACGTTTAATGAAGGAAGAAGATGCACCTGCTGACGACTATCTCGCAGCGGTGACAAAAACATGGGAGTCGTACACTAAAAAATTTGAATCGACGCAAACACGAAGCATTCAACTTAGAATCGGGATTGTTCTAGATACCGGTGCCGGAGTTTTGGGCCGTTTGGAGCCGCTGGCAAAATTTGGACTTGCAGCGCCTCTGGGTTCCGGCAAACAATGGAGCAGTTGGATTCATGTTGAAGATCTTGCACGGATGTTTGTCTATGCGGCAACACAATCCTTAGTGAGCGGGCCTTATAATGCAGTAGCACCTGCTCCTGTGACGAACAAACAGCTCACCAAAGCCCTATGCCGCGTGAATAAGCGGCCTATGCTTCCTATTGGTGTCCCTTCGCTAGTATTGAAGGTAATCCTTGGTCAAATGGCAACGCTCGCTCTAATGAGTCAAAAAGTTAGTGCCGAAAAAATAGTAGCTACCGGCTTTTCGTTTAAATATGATTCAGTAGTAAAGGCATTAAAAGCCATTTATGGGCATTAAAAAACCCCGCCCTTTTCAGGACGGGGCTTGCTTTGAACTATGTTAGGGATAGTTTAAGCATTCGTTGCAGATACGTTTATTGTCAGCTCAATACTGTGGTCGATCATATCTTCTTTCAATGTTTCTGCGATTGTTGCATCCTCACTATCGTGGTATTTCACATTCCACTTCGTACGATCAATTGAGAATGTCGGTGCAGAAAAATGTACAATACTTTCTTCTACAGTAACATCCGCAGGGAATTCAATACTGTTTGTGATTCCGCGAATAGTTAAGTTACCTACCACGACAGAAGGTGCTGCATCCGCAGACTCCTCGCGTACTTCTACAATTTCAAATACTGCTGTTGGGAAACTGTCCACAAAGAAAAATGCATCAGACTTTAAGTGACCTTCTAAATAACCACGTTTACCCTCATCTTCAATATCCTCATTGGATATAGAGTTCATATCAATGATAATGGTTCCGCCAACAAGTTGATTACCGGCTACTGCCAAAGTACCCGCTTGCACCCCTATTGTACCTATGTGCTCTGAGGCAACATACGATTTGAAACCGCGCCATTTGAGGTAAGAGCCCTCCACTAATTCGTAATCCGTAGCTTCCGCCGTCACTTCTACCTCTTGCGCTTCACCTGTGACTGCTTCGTCTGCTTTTGTACCGTTTGAACAGCTTACAGCAATGATTGCTGCTGCCGCTATAATTGCAATTCTTTTCATTTACGTTGTTATAATTTAGGTTGTTCAAAGGTAACGAAGAATATACTTTATTGTTTAAACAACTATCTAAATTATTTTCGATAAGCTACTTTAAGTTAATTACTTAGAAAAATGTTTTTTGCGTAGACGGATTGCTAAAACGCTGACGATTAAAGTGATACTTCCTGCTAAAAGGTACGGATACGTATAATGAAAGCCATAAGCTGCTCCACCAATGGCAGGACCTAAAACTCGCGCTAATGACCCTACACTCTGATTAGTGCCTAAAATTTTTCCCTGAGCATCTTTAGGTGCATAACTGCTCAATAATGCACTCACCGTCGGAGTCAAAAGCGCATTACCCAATGAAAGTAAGGTTAAACAAAATAATTCGAGGCCAAATAAATCCGTAGGTACGAAGGGCATGCCAAAAAGTCCAAGAGCTACTAAAACAGTACCGGAGACTAAAAGATTTCGCTCCCCAAACCAGGTATTAAATTTTCCGATAAGGCCGCCCTGGATGATCACGGCTAGTAAGCCTACGTAGGCGAATGTGTAACCAATGTGCATTTCTGATAAACCGAAGTGCTCCGCCCATAAGAGGGTCGACGTGATTTGCATCATGCTAAATCCTAAGATATAGACAAAATTTATAGTGAAGAGTGCACTCACTTCAGGAGTCGATTTAAAGCGAATAATGTCTTTGAATGGGTTCGGGAATAATTGGCTTTGTGTGGACTTCGCTTTTAAGGTTTCACCGAGGAAGAACCAAGCCAGAATAAAATTCAAACCGCTTAAACTAGCCGCAAAATACCCTACTCCTGCTACGCCAAAATATTCATTTAAAATCCCGCCTAAAGAAGGCCCGAAAATGAATCCGAGACCAAAAGCGGCACCAATAATTCCGAATGCTTTCGCCCTATTTTCTTGGGGAACTACATCACTAATGTAAGCCTGTGCGACGCTCAAGTTCGCCGCTCCAAATCCTTTCATAAGACGCGTTACGAAAAGAAGCCAAAGCACTGTAGCATTCGCAAAAAGAATGTATGCTACCATCATTATTAAAATACTCGTAAGCATCACAGGGCGGCGTCCATAGCGATCGCTCAGCCCTCCCCAAAAGCTGGCAAATAAAAACTGCATGATACTAAAAGACGTGCCTAATAATCCCACCATTGCATCCGTTGCACCTAAATCTTTAGCATAGATTGGTAAAATCGGAATGATTAGACCAAACCCCATCAGATCCAGAAATATGGTTAAAAAGAGTACTGCTAAAGCCTTATTTTTCATCCTTTTCGGGTGCTACAGATTTAACTTTTATACCACTTTGCTGCAGGTTGTACTGACACAATTCGCGCGCCGCATAGACTTCCGGAAATATGGCCTTAGCTTCTTCTTCAAACTGTCGTTTATCATTGTAACGTGCACTAAAATGTCCTATGATTAAATGCTTTGCACCGGACTCAACAGCAACCGTAGCTGCCTGAGCTGCGGTACTGTGCATCGTTTGCTTTGCACGTTCATTCTTATCTTCACAGAAAGTACTCTCGTGGTAAAGTAAATCCACCCCTTTCACGTACTCGGCGGTATCTCGGGTGTACATGGTATCAGAAGCAAACGCATACGACAATGGTGGAGGTGGATCAAAGGTGAGTTCGTCATTAGAGACTTTCTTTCCTTCATCGCTGGTCCAATCTTTACCTTCTTTAATCCAATGGTAGTCGCAGACGGGGATGCCGTGCGCATCTGCTGCTGCTTTATTTAGTGATCGTTTTAATGACTTTTCCTTAAACAAGAAACCCGTGGTTGCTATCCTGTGCTTTAATGGAAAGCTCGAGACGGTATAGGAATCGGTTTCGAGCAATACTTGGGGTACTTTATGCTGGGTCACTATAAATTGCATCGGATAGGACGTAAAGGTCCCCGCAGCCCTAAACTGGGTGAGTACGATATCTTTTAGTTTAGGAGGCCCATAGATTGTCAATGGCGCGGTACGGCCTAATAGATGAAAGGTGCTTAAGAGTCCAACCAAGCCAAAAAAATGATCTCCATGAAGGTGGGATATAAAAATATGATTGATCCTCGAAAACTTCGTCTTTGATCTCCGAAGTTGTTTCTGTGTTCCCTCTCCACAATCTATCAAGAAATAATGCTCGCGCATTTTAAGTAACTGCGCAGTGGTATACTGATTTGACGTGGGCGTTGCACTTGCTGCCCCCAAAATGATCAAATCAAGCCCCATATTTAGGACTTACTAAGTTTTCGCTTCTCCGCTAGTAGATACAATACCGCCATGCGCACTGCTACGCCATTTTGAACTTGATCCAAAATAATAGAGTGCTCACTATCCGCTACTTCTGATGTAATCTCAACCCCTCTGTTTACTGGCCCAGGGTGCATTACAACAATCGGTTTTTCAAGGGCATCTAGATGTTCCATTGTAAGACCGTACTGGGCACGGTACTCTGCAAGGGACGGGAAGTATTTTAGATCTTGACGCTCGTGCTGAACTCGCAACATATTAGCAACATCGCACCATTCAATGGCTGTCTGAAGGTTATGTTCAACCTTTACACCCAGGGTATGCATGTATTTTGGAACCAGCGTCGTAGGTCCACAAACCATTACCTCAGCGCCCATTTTCTTTAACAACAGAACATTCGAAAGTGCCACTCGACTGTGTACAATATCACCCACAATGGCAACCTTAGTGCCTTCTAATGTTCCTACCGCCTCACGGATTGAGAAAGCATCAAGAAGTGCTTGTGTGGGGTGTTCATGTGCACCATCTCCTGCATTTACAATGGATGCATCAACGTGCTGGGCTAAAAATTCGCCAGCACCTGGGTTGGGATGTCGCATCACCACCATATCTACTTTCATAGACAGGATGTTATTCACCGTATCGACTAATGTCTCGCCTTTCTTTACTGAAGAAGAGGATGCAGAAAAATTAACAACATCAGCGCTCAAACGCTTTTCAGCCAATTCGAAACTTAAACGTGTTCGCGTCGAGTTCTCAAAGAATAAATTCGCCACAGTTATATCACGAAGAGTCGGGACCTTTTTTATCGGTCGGTTAATGACCTCTTTAAACTCTGTGGCTGTATCGAGAATGAGCTGGATATCCTCTGCATTGAGGTGCTTTATACCCAGTAAGTGATTCACAGATAATTCGCTCATTATTCGGGGTCCGTTAGTAGTACTGCATCTCTCCCGTCTACTTCTTCCCAGAGTACTTCGACTCGCTGTGAGGCGATTGAATCGACTTGACGGCCTTTGTAATCTGGTTGTATCGGGAGGTCACGCGAAAATCTTCGATCTATCAACGTGAGTAATTCCATTTTCGCTGGTCTACCGAAGCTCAAGATGGCATCCATCGCTGCGCGAATACTTCGACCCGTGTAAAGAACGTCGTCTATAAAGACGACTTTTTGATCTTCTACTAGATGATCTATACGGGTTTTATTCGGCTGCAAATGACCTGGACGTCGTCTGAAATCATCTCTGTAAAAAGTGATGTCCAGGACTCCCGTGCGTACACCTTCCACACCGTAAGTACTTTCAAGAAGCTTTACTATGCGTTCAAGAACCTGCACACCCCGCGGTTGCATTCCGATAAGAATGGAATTAGAGAAATCACCATGATTTTCAATCAACTTACAACACAAGCGGTTTAACGCTATGTTCAGTGCTCTGGCGTCGATGATTTCCCTTTTGCTCATGCTGCAAATTTACTCATTAATACTTAGCTAGCGTAGCCTCCAAATCAATACCTCCAAAATTACCACTACTCATAAGCGCCATGGCTTTGATATTGTGTGGATTTTCAAGGGCCGATTGGAGCGATTCCGAAGAGTCAAATACACGCACTCCGGCACCAAAAGCAGTTTCAACATCTGCTTTACTAAGTGCGGGCAGTTTTTTGTGTGCAACTGCGTCCGGACTAAAATAAACCCAAGCCTCGTCCGCCGCATCCATAGTACCTAGATACTGTGGTAAAAATTCTGGATTTAAACTACTAAAGGTGTGCAATTCCAGAACCGCACGTACAGTTCCAAACTGCTCTTTCAGCGCTCTAACACAAGCACCTACTTTGCTCGGTGCATGAGCGAAATCGCGGAATACTTTGACCCTATTTCCGGATTTGAATACCTCCATGCGGTTTTGTGCGCCCGTAAAACTCAATATCGCATCGTAAAACGCATCTTCTTGAACGCCCATTTCCAAGCAAATCCATCGCGCTGCTTCAAGGTTACTCAGGTTGTGTTCTCCAAAGATTTGAAGCGGCATCATACCCTCCTCAGTATCTACAAAGGTCTGACCATCGATGATTTTAAATGTAGGAAGGGTGTAGCTAAATGTTTTTACTGGCGCGCTTGTTTCTTCAACGAGCTTGACTAATTCTTCATCGCGCTCGTTATAAATTAGGGCGCCACCAGGCTCTATAGTATCTAGATAGGCACGAAACTGGTCGACATAAGTTTCAAAGGTGGGAAACACGTTAATGTGGTCCCATGCAATACCTGTAACAACGGTGATATTTGGACGATACAAGTGAAATTTTGGGCGACGATCGATAGGTGAGCTCAAATACTCATCACCTTCCATGACCATAAATTCGCTGCCACTTTCCAATTCAACCATACAATCGAAACCTTCAAGTTGGGCACCAACCATGTAGTTAGTCGGCTGTCCCACATGATTCATCACGTGAAGTACCATTGCGGTGGTAGTAGTTTTACCATGAGATCCTGCAATGACTACACGCGTCATGGTTTTGCTGATTTCGTAGAGAAATTCCGGATACGAGAAAATGGGTAACTCTAATTCCTGTGCTCGTGCCAATTCCGGATTATCCTCACGCGCGTGCATTCCTAAAATAATGGCATCGAGTCCCTCATGGACCTTTTCTGGATACCAACCTTCAACCTCTGGTAATAGTCCCTTTCGCTCAAGTCGACCGCGAGACGGCTCAAAAATTTGATCGTCTGAACCAGTGATCGTATGCCCGCCATTGTGAAGGGCAATGGCCAAATTATGCATGGCGCTACCTCCAATAGCTATAAAATGAATATTCATGTGTTATTCTTCGAAATATAAATTACCAAATCGGATTTTAGAACCGCGCAAAGATAGCAGTATCGCGCCGTCATAGCCGTCATTTGCCAATCTCGATTGACGGGGTGCAACTCTGAATTTCTGGCGCTTATTTCGATTTAATACATTGTATCTCATGGACGCATCATGTCCCAATGTTACCATTACCAGGTTCCCTGCTTTCGCATTTGTTATACGCTTTAGGTTCTTTTTACCCCAGCGTTTCGCATTCTTACGGTGATCATTGTATAAAAAATGTAATCCCTCTTCATTCAGCAACATCGTATAACCCAAAAAGTAACCGCCATCATTCATTGACGTTTGTTTCTTAGGAATGTGCGCGTACCAATCGACATCACCAGATTTATCAATACTTAAGACAATGATATCGTTGTAGTAATAGTAATAATTAGTTGTAGTCTGACCCCGTTGACCCTGAGTTGTTCGCACGACCACCTCATAATCTTCTGCCACTACATAAGCACCCCCATCTGGCCTGGACACAAACTGGCGAAAGACAAAATTTCTTCGGATACCTTTACCACGCTTCGCTCTGTATTTATTGAATTGAGCTACAAAATCGGGGGCGAATTGGTTGAGATTTGAAGAAACGACTTCTCCCTTTGCTTGGTCAAACGCTAAATACAAAGCTCCGTCCATGTCCCATACGTTTCTTCTACCATAAAACCCTGAAATGGCCATCTGTCCGTCTACTAGATCACACTCGATCCCTAAGCTTTGAACGAGCACGTCTTGTAATCCTAAATCGAACTCAACAACATCGCTAATCCCACTATCGTCCGTGACCCTCATGAGTTTATATTCTAGATCTCGATTGTTTAACATGGTTATATTAGGACTATTGTCGTAATAGCTTAAAATGAATACTTCACCTGAATTAGACACTTCGAAGTCCATTATACCAAAGTTCCTGTCGCGATAAGACAATTCGACATCTGCATTCCAAAGCTCCTCCAATTCGCTATCAAAAATTCTTATGTAAAAGTTTTCTGTGGAATTGCGTTCGTAGGGCGGATTGGTAAAAATCGCAATCTTGGAACGGTCTTTAGATAATTGAATATCGAAATCACCACGAGCCCTGCGTCGACTGTCGAGCACCTCCATTACTTTTACTTCGCTTAAGGTCGCATTTGAATCGAGGGTACGGCAAAGCAAATAACGCTGATCTGCTTGCCTATCATAACTCTCATAAAAGAGGTATTGTGTTTCGCCAATAATGACACTGGTTTTATAATCAACGCGTCGGCCCCTCCACTCCCAACGCGCATTTTTAATGAGCCAATTCTCGCCCAAATCATAACGGTCGTAATATGCAAAATATTCATTACGCGAAGACCCCAGCAAGGATACGTTAGCAGTCTTGTACGTGTAAAATCCTTTATCACCCACTTGGAGTAATCGGTCAAATTTTGCAGTGCGAGTGGAATATTCCGGGCTCCATTCCAAAATTGGATATGAACCTTGTGCATTCGCACCGGTTAGAATAAAGAAGGAAACTATCAGCGTGAAGACGCCTTTTTTTAAACACAGCATAAGCGTGGGGTGAACATTTTTTGTAATTTAACTCTGTTGAAGTCAAGATACAGCACCCCTACTAGATATCTACCATATGAAGAGATTTATTTACAGCCTTATCGCAGTCCTAGCATGGTCCCTTAGTGCCGATGCGCAGACCGTGATTGTGCGAAAGCGGGACCTCAACACTGCCCAAGGAGCAGGTACCATAAGTAGCAGTATATCTTCCAGCTCACTTTCAACTGGCAGTAGTTTGTATTACAGCAGGTACAACCACGGCATAAAACTTAGTCCAACAGCCATGTTGGCAGGAGATATTCCTATTTCTTACGAACACAAAGTCTCAGATTACATGAGTGTGGAAGCGGGCATCGGTGTAACTACATTCAATATCACCGAGGAAGCCATTCGAGGCTACAGTATGAGACAAGACGGGCAAACGCAAAGCAAGCTGGGCTATAGCGGCAACATTAATATGAAGTTTTTTCCGGAGGGCAATGCGTTCGAAGACGGTTATTACATCTCATACACCATGGGTCATCGGAATTACGCGCAGGATTTCTATACCACCACACCAACAGGTATAGATACTACAGTAAATGAAGGTTTCAATTGGACCGATTTTGGCTTTACAGTAGGCTACCAAAGTCGTCCTTCAGAACGTATGATAGTAGACTGGTTTATCGGTGGTGCCATTCGTCAAAAGGAGCGCAGAACCTCTGATTATGTCGAAGCATTTGATCCTGTTTCAGGTATTTTCACAGGAGAATACCAACTGATCGATTCTAAAAATGCCGCACCAGCCATACTTGGTGGTGTGAAAATCAGCATTTTATTCAGGTAAAAACGCCTTTAAAAGGCTTAGAACTAACTGAAGTGGAAAATCACTGCACACTTAAGCTAAACGCCGTGGGCAGGTTGTTGGAGAGCTTCACGGCAATGTCGTAATCATCAACCATCGAGTGCGTCATAGTCTCCGTATCTAAACTCACTCCTCTGTAGAAAGCGGCTACGTCGAAGGTCAATACTAAATGATCACCTGGTCTAATAGCAGTATTGACTTCTTTGGTCCGATACAATGCGTTTTTACCAGTATGCCAAGCTAAAAGCTGGTCATCGGCCCCTAAAATTCCTGATGCATTTACTCTACCATCTATTTTAAAGAAGCGGTACATGGTTGCCCATGACCAGTACATTGCATTCGAACTGGAAAGCGGATGATTAGAAGCAAATGATGTGGGGTCTTGAATATTATTAATGGAATCTACACCCATGCCAAAGCTGAATTGGTCCACTTTCTTTGCTAAGGGCAGTACATAATTCATGGTAGCACTGTCCTGCGCATTAACGAAAATGACAGGCTCTTTTACCTCATCTCCAAGCGCAATTTGACTTAAATAAAAATGAATCAACTCAAATTTTATGGCCGTATCTCCCTCATACAATGTCTCACCTATCTCAAAAGGAACGCCGTTTTGTTCAAGGTTAATTTCCAAAGTAACCTGCTGCGATCGATCACCACAAGAACTAAATAAAAGTGCTAATGGAAAAAAAAATAATGCTGAACGCATAGAGCAGTGATTTTTAAAGTTTAAACTCGAACTCACTACTGACGTTGTCTCGCAAAATTTTAGCTAAATCGTAATCCGATGCATCCGCTGGGTCACTATTGATAATATTCATTGTGGACGGACTTAATCCAATGAGGCTGAAAATTCCAGAAAAGAAATTATCGACGTCAATATCCATCACAATAAATACATCCTTGTTTGAGCCAACATTAAAATTGCGATTTTCACTTTTCATCACAATCAAATCCGGAGTAGCAAAACGCCAATTGAAGTTTGCCTCCGGCGTTGTGAATACGCTGTCCGCTGGGTTAAAAATTCGACCTTCGATTTGAAAAAAGCTGTGACCAACATCACTACCATTCCATACCAAGCCTTTGCTTAGGGGATTAGTCGGGTCTAGTTGCTCAGGAGCAGTAAAAGCGCGTGCGCTATCCAATCCTATGTTATACTCTATGCTACCATTGTAGTTTCCTGAAGGCAGATAAGCGAGCTTCACTTCTGAATTTCCTATCAAATCGATCATAGTCAAGTCACTCTCTGTAAAAGTGGTATCCTGTTCGTCATAGCTCACGAAGCGTGCACCGCTGAGTGTAACGTAGATATGATCAAATTTTACTAAATCGCCGTTGACCTCATATACCGTTGAGGTGTCAATGATCGCACCGTCATAATATTTGTAGGCACGTATGTAGATATTTCTATTATCAAGTGCGGTAGGATCAACAACTGGAATAGGATCTTCACATGCTGTAAACAGCGTTGATACAAGTACTAAAAGAATTATTTTTTTCATTCGTCTTTAATTTTCAAAAACTCTGGCGCTTGTTCTATAGCAACCATAATTTCATCTAACAGTTCATCATTGGATTTTGAAAAGTCCAATTGTAAAGGTTCCTTAAAGGTAATGTTTAACAGGTTACCATTGCTCTTCACAAACATACCCGTTTTATCGAAGGCTCGTCGAAAACCGTCAATCACCACGGGAACAACTACTGGTCTCAATTCTTTGATCAAATGTACCGTTCCTCGCCTTCCTTTGACGAAGGGTCTCGTGGTACCTTGTGGAAAGGTTATGGTCCAACCCGTTTCCATGGCCCGTTTAATATTTTCAATATCCTTTGGATCTACCGAACGGTTCACATTCTTACCGGCCTCACGCCACGTTCGCTTAATACTTACACTCCCAGCATATTGCATGAGCTTAGGTAGAATTCCCTTTTTCATGGTTTCAGCCGCAGCGACGAAAAACACGTTGAGTTTGGGACGAAAAAGTGTGTGAAAAGGGACACTATTGTAACGGCGATTTTCTACTGCATTAAATACCTGATACATAGCACTAACATCTGCGAAATACGTTTGATGGTTCGAGACAAACAAAACCCCCTGATTTGGTAAGTCACGCAATTTATCAGCACCTACAATCCGAGTACTATTAATGCGAAAGAAACGATACCAAGTAATCAAACCAAACACAAAAATCACCGTTCGTTTAATGAGCAGATTGTAACCAAAGCTATCACGCTTGAATGGATTTAAGTGCATGCAATTATTGTTTCAGATCGGCAAATATACTGCTAAGAAAACAGAGCACTGAGTTCTCCAAGAATCATTGCTGTTGCACCCCATATTACTTCGCCCTGCCAATGAAAAGCAGGTACCCTTAAAGCTCCATATTTCGTCATTACCTCTGCATCGTCAACTATCGAACGATCACATATTTTATTCAGCGGAATGGACAACGTATATGCCACTTCTTTTTCTTCTAAGACCAATTCTGGTAGCGCTGGACTGTAGCTCACATATGGCTCTACGTAAAAGTTTGAGGGTGGGATATAGAGCCAACTTAATGCCCCGAGCGGAAGCAGTTCGTCCTTACGCAATCCTACCTCTTCAAAGGCTTCCCGATACGCAGTATGCTCTAGTGTATGATCGTCTTCTTCAAACTTTCCACCCGGAAAACTAATCTGACCACTGTGAGTACCATCGTATACCGGACGTTTCATCAGTAACACCTCAATCCCATCGTCTCCTTCAAAAAGATGCACTAATACGCCTGCCCGTTTCGGGTTCTTACACTCTACCGCTTCCAAATTGAGTGAATTTCTGTAGGAAGGCATCAGTAGTTGATGCCCCTTAATACCAGGAAGCGGTTCTTCAAAAGCTGTTTTTAGGTCTGAAAGGGTCATATTTCTAAAGGTAGTTCAGGATTTTTGCGAAGTGCAAAAAGAGTCGGTATCTTTGTTTTCTATCATAATTTACATTTAATAGAGTATGACTATAACTCAATTCAAATATATCGTCGCAGTTGACAACCATCGCCATTTTGCGAAAGCTGCGGAAGCCTGTTTTGTTACGCAACCTACTTTGAGCATGCAAATTCAAAAGCTTGAAGAGGAATTGGATATTCTCGTCTTCGATCGTTCAAAACACCCTATTGTGCCCACACCTTTAGGTGTGCGTCTCATAGAACAAGCAAGAAAGATTCTACACGAAAGTGCTGTATTGGAGAATATGGCCAAACGAATTAAAGGGTCTTATGAAGGAACACTGAGTTTAGGTGTTATACCCACGGTAGCACCTAGTTTGCTGCCGCGATTTATACCGGAATTCAAATCGAAATTCCCGAATATCACCCTAAAAATTGAAGAGCTCAAAACAGAGGACATGATCGATGCACTACGGAAGGATCAGATCGATGTGGGCATCGCAGCTACACCTTTAGATGAAAAAGGTATTGTTGAAGAACCCTTGTACTGGGAACCATTCATAGCCTTTGTACCGGATTACCACCCCATGAAAAACGATGAGTTTTTATTGGCCTCAGAAATTAATGTGAAAGATCTATTACTCCTAAACGAAGGTCATTGCTTTAGAAATAGTGTCTTAAAACTTTGTCAAGCTAATTCTCAAGAAGGACAAGGAATACAAATGGAAAGTGGAAACTTTGACACTCTAGTGAAATTGGCCCACAGAGGTATGGGAATGACTTTATTGCCTTATTTGACAGCCATAGACTTAGATGAGAAGTATAAGCCAAGCATAAAACCTATCGCAACCCCTACTCCCGGTCGGGAAATCAGTTTACTATATGCAAGAACACAACTTAAAGTGGAATGGATTGAAGCAATGGGCGAATTAATTAAGGCGCATCTTCCTCAAAAAGTACTCTCAAAACCCGAGCAGATCGTTAGCCCATGAACTGAAAGAACCAAGTCAACATAAAAAGTAAAACCACAGAAAGAAGGTTTAATGCAATCCCCCGGTAAATCATATACGACATGCTCAAACTGCCCGTTGAGAATACGATGGCGTTAGGGGGTGTCGCCATGGGCAGCATGAACGCGCAACTCGCACCAAGGACCAATGGAAGAGATAAAGCGTAAAAATCTAATCCTAATGCTGTAGCTAATGAATACACCAAAGGAAGCAAGGCGCTAACGAGTGCCATATTACTTAATAATTCAGTCGCAAATACGCCCAAAAGCGCCATGACTAACAGCCATGTGGCGAAAGGAATTCCATGCAAGGATTGTAATTGATCGCCTAAGAGC
>CBDBET010000002.1:0-15215 GCA_965204625.1 Schleiferiaceae bacterium | reverse complement strand
GTCTTTGTAAACGCGACCATTAATGTTGATCATGATTTGGTCGCAAGTGCGTATTCCACATACACAGGTGAACCCGCCATTACTTGTATTCTAGGTACCGGATCGAACAGTTGTTATTTTGACGGTGAGACAGTGAGCGATGAAGTGCCTGCATTGGCTTATATTTTAGGGGACGAAGGCTCTGCTAGCTTTATTGGAAAACGACTCGTTTCCGATTTTCTTTACAAACGTCTTCCAGAAGAGATGGCTGTTGACTTTTTTGATACCTACGGGTTGGATAAAGATGAAATCGTCACAAGCGTATACAACAAGCCGAACGCTAACGTATATCTCGCCTCATTCAGCCGTTTTGCTGGTAAGCATATGGAGCATCCGTATGTTAAAATGATTGTACGTGAGGGCTTCGCTAAATTCGCTGACATTCATATTGGCTGTTTCGGCAACGCAACAGAAGTTCCAGTGCATTTTGTTGGTTCTGTTGGCGCTATTTTCCACGAAATTCTCGAGGAGGTTTTAGAAGAGCGTGGTTTCCGCTTGGGCCAAATCATGCGCAAACCGGTAGACGGTTTAATCAAATACCATTTAGAATACCTAAACATCTTAAATGCCTATCAGGTCTAACTAATGATTAAAGGATTTCTCTTTGATTTAGACGGCGTTATTGTAGATACCGCCGTTTTTCATTTTCAAGCGTGGCGCCGTATTGCACAAAAATTAGGCGGTGATTTTACTGAAGCGCAAAACGAACAACTCAAAGGAGTAAGCCGTGTAGATTCACTTAAGAAGATTATGGAGTGGACTGGTGCGACGATTTCCGACGAAGAGTTCCAAGCGCTGATGGAGTTAAAAAACGAGTGGTACCTGGAATTGGTGAGCCAACTCAATGCTAATGATGGACTGCCTGGCGCTGTGGAATTTTTGCAGGAAGCAAAGGCACAAGGAATTGGTATTGCACTAGGTTCAGCATCAAAAAATGCCCCACTCATTTTGGATAAAATGAACCTCCTGCCCCTTTTCGATGCGATAATTGATGGGAATAATGTGGTAAATGGCAAGCCGCATCCTGAGGTATTTTTGAAAGGCGCAGAAGCACTGGGTCTTGCGCCGGCAGAATGTATCGTCTTTGAGGATTCTATAGCCGGTGTGCAGGCTGCAAAAACAGGTGGCATGTCGTGCGTGGGGATCGGAACACCAGATATATTGGGTGGGGCGGACCTTTATTTTAACGCATTGGGCGAAACTACTCCTGAAGAACTTCTGCGCGCACTATAACTGCGCAAAGAAAATACAATGTTCAATAAATACACAGAGGTTCATCCCTGGAAAATCATTGAAAAAGGTTGGAGTCCTTCGAACCACCCTAAAAGCGAAAGTCTATTTTCTATTGGGAATGGTCGAATGGGCCAACGGGCCAATTTTGAAGAGACCTACACCGGTAAAAGTTTACAAGGTTCCTACATCGCGGGTGTATACTATCCTGATAAAACACGTGTAGGTTGGTGGAAAAATGGTTATCCTGAGTACTTCGCCAAAGTACTTAACTCCTGCAACTGGATCGGTTTAAATGTTAAAGTGGATGGTGAGACTTTAGATCTAAACACCGCTACCGCAGTAACGGATTTTTACCGCGAACTTGATATGAAGAGTGGGCTTTTAAAGCGCTCCTTTCAAGCCACCCTTCCTTCAGGAAAAATGCTCGCAATCAACACTGAGAGATTTGTAAGTATCGTAAAGGATGAGATAGGGGCACTGAGCTACAGCATTGTGCCTATCAACTTCTCCGGTTCCATTGAAATATGTTCTTACCTGGACTTTGATGTGAAAAATGAGGACAGTAATTACAATGAAAAATTCTGGGAATCGGTCAGCTCCGGACAAGAAAACAGGAGCAGTTATGTACACGCAAGAACAAAGAAAACCAGATTTGAGGTTAGCGTAGCCATGCGTAATTATACGGCTATTGACGGTGCCTCTGTGGCATGGGATTCCACCACTGAAGCAACTCATATGTGCGTTTGCGAGTGTGCATCATTCAACGTTCAACAAGGGCAAAACCTGCAAGTGAATAAATTCGCTGCCGTGCTGTCAAGCATGAATCATTCCGCTGCAGTTTTAGATGTAAACGCAGCCAATAGCGCCGCAGCAGCGGCGCATGCAGGTTATACCCAATTACGTGATGAACATGCTGCAGCTTGGCACAACAAGTGGGAAACCTCAGATATCGAAATAGAAGGTGATGCAGAAGCACAGCAAGGCATCCGTTTCAACATCTTCCACATGAACCAGACCTTCACGGGTGTGGACGATAGATTAAACATTGGTCCAAAAGGGTTTACCGGCGAGAAATACGGCGGTTCTACCTACTGGGATACCGAAGCGTACTGTTTGCCTTTCTACCTCGCAACGGCGCAGCCGGAGGTAGCGAAGAACTTGTGTTTGTACCGTTACAAGCAGCTGGACAAGGCCATCGAAAATGCAGGCAAGCTCGGATTTACCGGCGGCGCAGCATTGTACCCGATGGTAACGATGAACGGCGAAGAATGTCACAACGAATGGGAGATCACTTTCGAGGAAATCCACCGCAATGCAGCCATCGCTTATGGCGTGTTCGATTACATACGTCACACACAAGATTGGGGCTATCTAGCCGAAGGAGGGTTTGAAGTCCTTTTAGGTATTAGCCGATTCTGGTCGCAGCGTGTGAATTGGTCACAGGAAAAAGAAGCCTACGTAATGCTGGGTGTAACTGGGCCGAACGAATACGAGAACAACATCAACAACAACTGGTACACCAACCGCATGGCGGCGTGGACCTTGGAGTGGACGCTTGAAGCCTACAATTGGCTCGCAGAAAATGCTGCGGACGTGCTAAACGCTATCGCGAGCAAAACTACCCTGAACGCAGACACAGAATTCGCGAAGTGGAACGACATCATCGCGAAGATGTACTACCCGAAGAGTGAGAAATTGGGCGTGGTATTGCAGCAGGACGGGTTCCTTGATAAGGAGCAGCTTACTGCGGACGACCTCCGCCTGGACGAACGTCCGATCAACCAGCATTGGAGCTGGGACCGGATCCTGCGTTCGATCTTCATCAAGCAAGCGGATGTGATGCAAGGCTACTACTTCTTGAACCACCTTTACGACCAAGAGGAAGTAACGCGTAACTTTGATTTCTACGAGCCAAAGACCGTGCACGAAAGCTCCCTGAGCCCGTGTGTGCACGCCATCCTTGCTGCTCAGATTGACTACCCAGAGAAAGCCTACGAAATGTATTTGCGTACCTCTCGTTTGGACATCGACGATTACAACCGCGAGGTTCATGAAGGGTTGCACATCACCTCGATGGCGGGAACATGGATGTCTGTGGTGCATGGGTTCGGCGGCATGAAGATTCGCGACGAGGAGTTGCACTTCACACCAAAGCTACCGGCACAGTGGAAGGGCCTCACCTTCTCCATCCTTTGGAGAGGCGCAACGCTCAAAGCAAACCTCACAGCTGAGGGCATGACCATCGAAAACGTGAGTGGCGCTCCGGCCAAATTTGCCATCGACGGCCAGTGGTTTGAAGTAGCCGTAGGAGAAAACGCATCCACTGCAGCGGCAGCACATGCTTAATCATTTGACACTATCTTAGAAAGGCGCCACGTGCGCCTTTTTTTAGCCCACAGAACATGAAGAAATTTTTAACCATACTCTCCATAAGCGCAGCGCTCGCTGCCTGTGACGTTCAGCCATCAGCACCCCTTCGTATGCAAGCCTCTGATCTGGCTTCACCGCACGTTCATCACGGTACCCAAAGTGCCTTTGTTGTAAATGATTATGCAAATGGACTGCTCGAATTACCAAGTGGTCTAGACTTCGACGGAGAAGTGATCACGGGTACTCTAGAGCATGAGCTGAACTTCGCGCATATCGATGGAGATCATGAGAATCTCGACGTGCCTTTCTTCAGAGGCGCCAAGCGCGCCATCACCTTGAGCATTCCTGGTTTCGAAGGAGAAGAGGTGAAGGTCAAAGGTGTATTTAACGCCTGGAACAGCGATGCCACCTTCTTGAAATGGACAGGCAACGCCTGGGAAGCACCGCTAGTACTTGCGCCCGGTGAATATGCCTACAAACTCGTCGTGAACGGCGAAGAAGTATTGGACCCTTCGAATGAAGTAACCGTGCCCAATGGATTTGGAAGCTTCAACAATGTTTTGACCGTGGAAGGCGGCGGCGGTGAAGCCCCTGTAGCCATTGATTTCCAATTCGTGCACGAAGGTGCCCTGCGATTTTCGAGCATCCCGGAAGACCAAGAAATTCTGGCTTTATTCAACAACCGCGTGATTGACGTTGTAAGAGATCAGGACGGAGTAAGCATTGCTATTCCTGCAGATGCCGAGGAATGGGAACGTGCATGGATCAGATTGTATACCGCGAGAAACGGCCAGCAAGGCGGGGATTGGTTGATCCCTTTGAAGTTTGGCGAGGTGGTTCGTAATACAGAGGAATTGGACCGTAAAGATTGGCACACTTCCATTATGTATTTCGCGATGGTGGACCGATTCTTCAACGGCAACCCTGGAAACGATCAGCCCGTTCAGGACTCGGCCGTGCACCCTCGTGCCAACTATCAAGGAGGAGATGTCGAGGGATTGCGCCAAAAATTGGCCGATGGATATTTTGATGCGCTCCATACCAACACACTTTGGATCAGCCCAATCACACAAAACCCAGAAAATGCTTGGGGCCTGTGGAACCAAGGAGGACCCGTAAGTACGTTCTCTGGATACCACGGATATTGGCCTGTGAGCAATATCAAACCGGACCACCGTTTCGCTTCACCTGAAGAGCTGCATTTGTTCCTTGATGATGCCCATGCAAAAGAGCAAAATGTACTTCTAGATTATGTAGCCAACCACGTCCATGAGTTACACCCGGTGTACCAGAAACACCCTAATTGGGCTACCAACAAATACACCGCAGACGGACGACTCAATACCCAGCTTTGGGACGAGGAGCGCTTAACGACTTGGTTCGATACCTTCATGCCGACCCTTGAGCTTCGCAACGACACCGTTGCCGACCTGATGAGCGATAGCGCGCTGGTTTGGATCACAGAATACGACTTCGACGGCTTCCGCCACGATGCGACCAAGCATATCCCGATGAACTTCACGCGTTTGCTCACACAGAAAATTCGTGCCGCCAGCGAGGATCATGTCTACCAGATTGGAGAAACCTACGGCTCGGATGAGCTCATTGCCAGCTATGTCGGTAGCGGTAAGGTCGATGCCCAATTCAACTTTAACCTCTACGATGCAGCGTTTGAAGCCTTCACACAAGAAGGAGCCACGTTTGACCGCCTGCGTAAAGCTTTAGAAAGTAGCCTTACCTACTACGGCCACCACCATTTGATGGGGAATATTTCTGGCAATCAGGACAAGCCACGCTTCTCCTCTATGGCCTCGGGACACCTCAGCATGAGTGAAGACAGCAAGCTAGCCGGTTGGACACGCGAAATCCCAGAGCCTACAGAGCGTGGGTATAGAAAAATGGCCGCAATGCACGCCTTCAATATCGCGGTTCCAGGCATTCCAATCCTCTACTACGGCGACGAGATTGCCCTTCACGGGGGGAACGACCCAGATAACAGAAAAATGATGCCGTTCGACTTTTCAGATCGCCAACAACAACTGTTTGATCGCATTGCACAATTGAATGAAACTCGAAGCCAATTCATGGCCCTGAATTACGGTTCAACGACCGTTTTCCAACCTGAACCGCACCTGCTCATCATTGTGCGCAAGTACATGGAACAAGAGGTGCGCTTCTTCTTTAACAACAGTAATGAAGACCGATACCTTGAAGAATGGGACATCACTGTTCCTGCAGACGGCATCAAGCAGAGTCTCTCCTTTAGACAAAATTTATCAAACCCGAAATAGTGGCCAATTCAACCAAGACAAATTCACTTACCATGAAAAGAACAATTCTTATTGCCTTCGCTGCCGCAACAGTATTGATGGCTTGCCAGCATGCTGCGCCTGTCGCCTCTTTGCCTGAATACGATGGCCCTAAGCGCCCAGAATGGGCAGCTAGCGACAATATTTATGAAGTAAACGTCAGACAATACACAGAGGAAGGCACATTGAAAGCCTTCCATTCTCACCTACCACGATTAGCTGAGATGGGCGTAGATATTTTGTGGTTCATGCCCATTCAACCCATCGGTGTAGAAAACCGTAAAGGCGAACTAGGCTCTTACTACAGCATCTCAGACTATACCGCAGTAAATCCAAATTTTGGAACCTTAGAAGACTTTCAGTCCATCGTAAACCAGGCTCATGAACTAGGTATGAAAGTTATCCTTGATTGGGTGGCAAATCATACTTCATTTGACCATGTCTGGGTCGCAGAGCATCCAGAGTTCTATACTAAAGATGCAGAAGGTAATTTCCCTATTGTTGCCATTGATAATGCTGGTAATCCCACAGATTGGACCGATGTTGCCGATCTGAATTACGACGCGCCCGGTATGCGTGAGGCTATGATTACTGAAATGGATTGGTGGATTGCAAACGTGGGTATTGACGGATTTCGTTGCGATGTGGCAGGATTTGTTCCAAACGATTTCTGGAATACTGCAATTACCACCTTACGCGCCAATAACGGACCTCTTTTCATGTTGGCCGAATGGGAAGACCCAGCGCTTATCGAAGCTGGTTTTAATGCTGTTTATGGATGGGAATTCCACCACATCATGAATGAAGTAGCAACAAGACATAAAGGCGTAAGCGCTATCGCTGAATATGCAGCGAAATGCGATACCGTTTGGCCTACTGAAACCATGAAAATGTACTTCAACACCAATCACGATGAAAACAGTTGGAACGGAACTGTTGAAGAGCGTATGGGTGATTTAGGCAATGCAATGTATGTACTCGCTTCCATGATGAAGCGCAGCTTCCCGTTAATCTATTCCGGTCAGGAAGCAGGGCTGAATCATCGTTACCCTTTCTTTAGTAAAGACACCATCGGTTTAGATTGGTCGAAGTCACATGCACAGTCCGATTTCTTTGCACAAATGTTAGCCTTAAAACACGAGCATCAGGCATTATTCAATGGTGAACTCGGATATGACATGGCATTAAAAATAGATACTTCAACGAACAGTATGCGTATCTGGCGCGGCGAGGAAGGTGAGACGGATGGGGTGATTGCCATCTTCGAATTCAGCGAGGTTCCTAGCGCTTTCGAGGCGCCTGAAAATTTTGATCTTATCATTGATGTAAAAGGCGCACAAATTTGGGCTTCAAAATTGGACTGATCCTTTTGTACCTTTAGTCTTCCAAAGAACCACCGCATGTACAAGATCGCAGGTAAAAATTCATTTGAGGTTTCACCTAAAGCCAATGCCGCCGAGGGATTGCTCGACGGAACCTACTTTACACTGGATATCGAAAAGATTGACTCAAGAACTTGGCATATCCTAAAAGATTACAAATCCTACTACGTACAATGGGTAGAGCGGGCTGAAGACTCGAAAACGTTTACCCTGAAAATAAACGGACAGACGATGGTCTTGGAGGCGAAAGACCAATACGATCTATTGCTCGAAAAGATGGGTATTGCCGGGGGAGCTTCATCTAAAGCGAGTAAACTAAAAGCGCCAATGCCCGGAAAAGTCTTAGAGATAATGGTGGAATCGGGTCAAACCATTGCCAAGGGCGAAGGTCTACTCATCTTGGAAGCCATGAAAATGGAGAACATGCTCAAGGCCGAACAAGACGGAACGGTAAAATCTGTGAACGTTTCGGTGGGCGATGCTGTTGAAAAGAATAACGTACTTATTGACTTTGAATAACATGAAAAAAACACTCCTACTATCAGCGCTAGGCGCTATCTCATTTAGCTGTAGCCAACCTGCTGAAGCACCAGCAGAAAACCACGAAGGCCACGACCACAATCACGAGAGCATGGCTCCTGAAGAAATGGACGAAGCCACTGGCCGCGTATTCTTTGCCAACCTTGAAAACGGCGACACTGTAAGCAACCCTGTTTACGTAGAGTTCGGCGTAGAAGGTATGGAAGTCCGCCCAGCAGGGGAAATCGTGGAAGGTACAGGCCACCACCACTTATTGATCGGCAATGCATTCCTTGCAAAAGGTGAGGTAGTTCCTGCAGATAGCGTAAATATCCACTACGGTGGTGGACAAACTTCTGATACCGTAACTCTTCCAATGGGTGAAGTTCGTTTGGGCATGCAGTTCGCCAATGGCGTACACGCTTCTTACGGCCGCGACATGAGCGCCTCTATTAAGGTATTCGTGAAGTAAACTACTACTTACTTTAATATTGAAAAGCCACCCCATCGGATGGCTTTTTTGTACGATAACATTTCACCTCGCGTTAAGACTTCATGGAAGCATTTATCACTGATATCTTTATGAAGTGCGTCTACATTCTTCAAGTGATAGGCGGCGCACCTGGCGAATACGGCTACGGCTACTACCTCGCCAACATTCTCGTTTTCGTCGTGCTCCAACCGGGGCTCATCTTTCTCTTATTCTTGCTTTGGAGAAGGGAGAGAAGATTGAGAAAGACTACTTAATCGTATAGGCCAAGCCTACACCCAACACCGAGCGGCGTTGCCAGGCGTCTATTTGATCGATGTCTCGAATGAGTTGGACATGAGCGTTGACAGAAAAAGCCTCTTTGATCTTATACAGGGCGATGATGTCCAGCATAAAATCGGTCGCAGAAATTGGACCCCAATAGTTGTAGAAGATATCAGACTTCGCAGTGACCGAAAATGCTTCGCTGAACTGTTGGTTGTAGTTCAAGGTAATCTTAGCGCCTGCCTCTAAACGCCAAGTGGCGCCAGTATCCACACCAAAAGCAGCTTTGTCCCTTAAATCAGGATCTAAGACTGTGGTGCTCTTTCCAGCCAACGGCGATAAAAACACCTGCCAGTGCTCATACGAGTTGTTTCCTACGCCAAAGGAAAATTGCCCATAAATGGGTGCCCCGAAGTTTGAAATGGGTACGCCCGAAGTGTCTCCTTTTGCATATCCAGGCGCTAGTTGTGTACGCACGTTAAACTGACTAGATAGGTTCCATTCCGTCGTCTTGGACGAGCCAGTAAGTGTTGTGGTAAATTCCAGTCGATCGGCGTTTTTAGTAAGCGTTCCAGCCTGTCTACTCAAGCCGTAGTTTCCTTCGAGAAGGTGAACGGTCGTGAAATTTAAGCCTTTATTGATCCAGTTCTCGCGCAACAAAAAGCTCACGTTTGAACTGTTCTCTCCTCCTGCATTCCAATTTTCTACTTCCGTAAAGGAGCCTGAAACACTGTAAATAGCTTGTCTTTGATAACTAGCTACGGAAGTATCATTTTGCCCTAAAAGAGCTAGGGGTAATATCAAAACGGCTAGGAGAAGTGTGCGCATTATTTGCTTTTAAAAGCGCCAATAGCATCTTTCGCTTCCTTGCTTAGAATGAGTTCACCGCTAATCGCCGCTCGCTCGGCCAACAAGTCGTCCCAATGCTCCGTGCCTTCCCAAAAGACCTTCTTCAGTCCGCGCATGGCGGGGACGGATTTGGTTAACAATCGGCCCGCTAAAGCCTCAATGGCCGCATCCATCGCTTCTGCATCCTCGAAAATATCATTGTACAAACCGCGCTGGAACGCCCACTCGGCAGAGCGCCATTCCGTGGCGTTAATGGCTAAATCTGACATGCCTGCCAACCCAAGCTTGCGCTCACAAGCCGGACCCACGACAAACGGTCCTATACCTACGGCCAGTTCGCTCAGCTTCACCGCCGCATGCTTAGTCGCATAACAATAATCTACGGAAGAGGCGAGGCCTACACCGCCGCCAACAGCCTTTCCTTGAACTCTACCAATGATCAGCTTAGGGCACTTTCGCATGGCATTAATCACGTTGGCAAAGCCGCTGAAAAAGACCTTTCCAGTATCGAGGTCTTCAATGGCAATGAGTTCATCAAAGCTTGCACCCGCACAAAATGCGCGCTCTCCTGCACTCTTCACAACGATGAGTTTCACAGCGTCATTTTCTCCCAATTCTGTAATGGTATTGGCTAATTTCGCGAGGACCTTGCCCGGCAAAGAATTAGACAGTGGGTGGAAAAATTCTACCGTAGCTAATCCGCGGTCGTCAATGGCCACATTTACGCCACCTTGGTTCACTGCTTCATTCATAGGTTATAGTATTTGGGTATTGTGTTCTGCTGAATTTTCATCAGCTCTGATCTAATTTTTTCACCATGGTCAAGATGGTCGTTACAGCCACTACCTCATCGGTGTCGTCGTAGACTTCCACGTAGTACTTCACGATGCCCTTAGCTACATCGTCCTCGCTGCGCTTCTCTTGATCAATCTTTTCTTTTACTGTCAATTTTACCCCAATGGTTGCCCCTGGGTAAACGGGCTTGGTGAATCGGCATTCATCAATACCGTAGTTCAACAATACCGGACCTTTTTTCGCCTCAACGAACAATCCTGCCGCCTTGCTCAAGATGAAATAACCGTGCGCTACTCGGCCCTCGAAGATGGTTCCCTCGAGCGAAGTAGCATCCATGTGTGCGTAGAAGTTGTCGCCGCTCACATTGGCAAAGTTCGTGATGTCGCTTTCCGTAACTGTATGCTTCGCCGTGTACACTGTCGATCCCACTTCAAGCTCTTCAAAGTGCTGACGGAATACGTGCGGCATTGCCTCAGGGCGCGATGCGCCCGGCTGGTACTGCTGCGTAATGGCTGTGATATCGTCCGGGTGTCCCTGGATTGCCGTGCGGTGCAAATAGTGCAATACCCCACGCTTTCCGCCCATCTCTTCACCACCTCCGGCACGACCTGGACCTCCGTGCTTCATCAGTGGCATCGGCGAACCGTGACCGGTACTTTCCTTGGCCATCTTATCATTGATGATGTGGATACGGCCGTTATAAGCCGCAGCTTCAGTTGTAAATGCTATAATATCTGAGGTATTCTTACTCGCAAACGAAGTAACTAATGAACCACGTCCCATTGCAGTAAGCTGAACAGCTTCGTCAATAGTCTTATAAGGCATCAACGTACTCACCGGTCCAAAGGGTTCTACTTCGTGCACTTTCGTTTTGGCAAATGGGTCGCTGTTCACAAAAAGCTTTGGCGTGTAAAACGCACCTGCATCTGTCGCCCCGATAATATCAAGGTCTGGATTAAAGACCAATTCCTGTTCCGCCATAAGCTTGTTCATCTCCGCTTCTACACGTCCAATCTGGTCGTGCGTTGCGAGTGCCCCCATGCGCACACCTTCCGCCTGCGGATCACCTATAGCCGTCTTTTGAAGTCGAGCGATAACGGCGTCCTGAACGGCGGGCAACAAGTGTTCAGGAACCATGGCCCGACGAATCGCGGTACATTTTTGACCCGCTTTTACGGTCATCTCGTTAGCCAATTCTCGAACAAACAATGCGAATTCAGGATCTTCAGGCTTCACATCTAATCCTAATACCGATGCGTTTAAACTGTCTGCCTCGAGATTAAACGGAACCGAACGTTCGTTGATGTGCGGTAAACCGCGCAACACCTGACCTGTTGACGCTGAACCCGTAAAAGTCACGACGTCTTGAAAGTCCACATGGTCTAAAATACCACGTCCCTTTCCACTGACCAATTGCAATGCCCCTGCAGGTAAAATTCCACTATCAATGATCGCCTTTACCATCAGCTCCGTTAAATAGGATGTGTATTCCGAAGGCTTCACCACACAGGGAACCCCCGCCATCAAATTGACCGCGATTTTCTCAAGCATCCCCCAAATAGGGAAGTTAAAAGCGTTGATGTGGACGGCTACACCATGGCGTGGCACCATAATGTGGTGGCCAATGAACGTGCCTTCCTTTGATAATCGGGCAAGGTCACCATCGACGTAATAGGGGAGGTCTGGAAATTGGCGTCTTAGCGATGCATTCGCAAACAAATTGCCAATTCCCCCTTCAATATCTATCCAGCTGTCAACTTTCGTCGCTCCGGTAGCCCAGCTCACATCATAAAATTGACGTTTAATGCCGGTCAAATGGAGCGCCAATGCCTTAAGCATGCGACCACGCTCCTGAAAGGTCAGTTTTCGCAAAGCCGGTCCACCGACTGAACGACCGTACTCTAAAATGGCTTTATAATCGAGCCCTTCTGAGCTTACCTGCGCGTAGTCCTCACCGGTTATAGCGTGGCGAGCAGTATATTCTACTCCAGTTCCTGTTTCCCAGTTTCCCAGGATGTAGTTCTTAACTGTATTCATTTATTTGTGCGTTTGATAGGTTCCTTCATGATTGGGCCGATTCGGCTCAACCGATTCCAATGGCGCTACTTCCTTCAATGTCGAATGGCATTGTTCGGCCAATTTCATATACAACTCTGTTCCCTCCGTCTTCCAAGCCAACATCTCGTCACTCACCGCTTTCACCACCTTACCGGGATTGCCCACAAAGATGCTTCGCGCTGGTATAACCGTGTTTTGTGGTACAAAAGCCAATGCACCTACGATGCATCCGTCGCCCACTTCAACATTGTCCATTACCACCGCATTCATGCCGATCAGAACATTTTCACCTAAGGTGCCGCCGTGAATAATCGCTCCATGTCCCACGTGTGCCATCTTCTTCAAGCGCGTCTCCGTTTTTGGGAACATGTGCACCACACAGTTTTCTTGAACGTTCACGCCCTCTTCGAGAACAATTCGTCCCCAATCGCCGCGTAAAACAGCACCTGGACCTATGTAACAGTTCGGGCCAATAATCACATCGCCCGTAACATTTGCTTGAGGGTGTACGAAGGCCGTAGGATGTACGACTGGAATGAAATCAAGGAATTGGTATACTGCCATATTAAGCGCGTTCTAAAATGGTTGCATAGCCTTGACCAACGCCTATGCACATGCTTACTAAGGCATATTTTTTTCCCGTTTCTTGCAGTTCAATCGCTGCAGAATGAAGAATACGGCCGCCCGTCACGCCCAAAGGATGCCCAAGAGCTATCGCTCCGCCGTTTGGATTTATTCGTGGGTCATTATCTGCCAATCCCAGTTCTCGCGTGCATGCTAAAACTTGAGCGGCAAAGGCCTCATTCATTTCAATGATGTCCATGTCGTCGAGCGTTAAGCCTGCCTTTTCAAGCGCCTTTTTCGACGCCTCAACGGGTCCAATTCCCATAATTCTGGGTTCCACTCCAGCTACCGCTGAACTCACAATACGTGCAAGCGGCTTCAGTCCGTGTTGCACAACTGCTTCACCACTCGCCATCAAAAGAGCCACTGCGCCATCGTTCAATCCAGAACTATTTCCCGCGGTGACCGATCCGTCTTTTTTAAATGCAGCACGCAAGCCTGAGAGCCCTTCCTTCGTTGTGCTTGGCTTCATAAATTCGTCCGCTACAAAAACGATAGGTTCTTTCTTGCGCTGAGGAATCTCCACCGCAAACTTCTCTAGTCTAAACCTTCCGCGCTCATCAGCATGAGCTGCTTTTTGTTGCGACCATGCGGCAAATGCATCCTGATCTTCACGACTGATGCCATACTTTTCAACTAAATTTTCTGCCGTTTCTCCCATGGCGTGAGTACCGTACAACTCCTTCATTTTGGGATTGACGAAGCGCCAACCAAAAGAGCTGTCGTACATCTTACTATCTGTACCGTAAGCGCTTGAGGGCTTGCTCATTACATAAGGTCCGCGACTCATGTTCTCTACGCCACCTGATATAAATAAATCACCATCACCCGCCATGATTGCTCGATGTGCATGGATGGCCGCGCTCATTCCTGAAGCGCACAAACGATTCACGGTCTCGCCTGGAACTGACCAAGGCAAACCTGCAAGCAGCGCCGCCATACGGGCTACATTTCGGTTATCCTCTCCCGCCTGATTCGCACAGCCTAAAATGACATCATCAATAGCCGATGGTGCTAAACCCGGATTTTTCTCCATAAGTTTAGCAATGGTCATCGCTGCAAGATCGTCTGGCCGAACGGCTGCAAGCGTTCCTTTAAATTTTCCAATGGGCGTACGAACGCCATCGACGATATAGGTTTGTTTCATAGGTTCCATTCTTTGGAGGTGCGGTATACGGTTCCTTTAAACCATGCTACTCGCTCCCCGGTGCTGTTTGTGATATCTATTTGATACAACCCCGTTTTGTGCGTTTCGCTCAACAAGGTTGCTGCTGCGGTCAGCTCATCTCCTGCGCGGACTGCCTGTAGGTGGTGTATGCTGGTTTCAATAGATAGACTTTGTCGTCCGCCGCCATTTGCAGCAAAGGCCAGCGCAGAATCTGCCAACGCATATGAGATACCGCCGTGCGCGATGTGAAACCCATTGGTCATTTCATCACGAACAGTCATTTTTAGTACCGCTTCCCCAGGAGCGTTGGATATCACAGCTATACCTAGCCATTGGCTAAAGGCATCGTTTTTCATCATGTGACCTACTATCTCCTTTGCTTGATCCATGTTATGTATCGCTTTCTGTTTTGTCTTGAAGGACGGCCATTTCCATAGCCTCGATAGCACAATCCAATAAGAAAAGAACATTGCCCTTTGCTTCTTCGGAAGTCGTGTTGTTTTCTACTATGTAAAGGTATAATTCACTCAAAGTGTTTGGCGAACTACTCAGTTTGATAAGCGCAGAAATATCGAGGCCGTTCTCCTCTTGATGCGATTCATAGGTTTCCAGTTTCTCTTCGATTACGCCTTGCCATTTCTCATTGCTAAGCATGGTCAGGCGCCAACCCATTTTTTGGAAGGACCATTTTAATAATAGTACAGATTTCAACATCCAGCTATGCGTGCCATCGTCCATGCCTTCGTCGGCCTCCATCAACGTACCCATAATGTACGGCTGCTGTTCTAAAAAGTCCATGAAGTTTTGCTGGTATAAAGCGTCCGTCCAGCCCTCGAGTTCTAAAATCGAATCTTTGAGGCTCACTGCCCCTACGTTTTGAGGTGTATTCATATTCACGAATTTAAGCATAAAAAAGCCCCGAGCGTTCCCACTCGAGGCATTCCAACTAACACATCAATATATGGACGACGCCATATTCTTTCTTAATCTACAACTTATGACGTTTTCGCCCTGTGACACATGTCACACGTCGCATTAACCCCGGTTTTTAGTGGGCTTGACCATTATTCGGTGTGGAATACCGTCTTCCAAAAACTCTTCACCTTGAGCGACAT
>CBDBET010000001.1:0-19380 GCA_965204625.1 Schleiferiaceae bacterium | reverse complement strand
GGAATAGTCTAAATACGTATCGGACACTGATGGTTCGACCGTTTCGGTGGTTGTGCAAGCGACAAACGCAGTAAGTGTAAGGAGGTATAGCAGATTCTTCATAACCATGATTTTATTATTGACGCTGAAGTCGAACAGCGTTCTTAAAGCTACCAACTTTCTGATAATCAATTGCAAGAACGCACCGCGAATTAATCTTTACTACCGAAGGCGTTAAAACCTTAATCCCATTTGAAGTACATTCCTGTTAGGATCTACAGATGAAAAATCACGCTGATGGAAATAGCCAAATTGGAGTTTAATTCCTGCTATTTTGTTGCTTGTACTAATCCCTAATCGCAATGATTGATCTGGCTCATCGCCAGAAACATTCAATAGCTCCGCCTGAAAAGTAGGGTCCCATTTGAAGTTTTTTATGGGTAAGTCGTATTCGCCTCGTAGGCGCGAAACAAACTTATTTGAACCTGATCCAGATATGATCCAGCGTTGCTGAACAGCATATCTAAAATGGAGTTCACCTAACGGAAGTTGTATGTGTCGCTGCGCGTTAATTTGTGTTCTAAAGCGCTGAAAAGTTCCTTGATTGCCCCCTTGATTGTCGAAAATAAAATAGTGGCGTAGCTCTAACCCTAAATCCCACTTTTTACTGAGCTCTTTTTTAAAATCAAAATTCGTCAACCACTGGTCATGGTCCTGATCGCTATATTTCGCTCGATATTGGCCACTAGTAGTGAGCGACACTTGTTTAGACAGCTTTGTCTTGTAACCTACTTTTGCCCAAACATGATTAGCGACAGTACTGTCCGTTTGCCCAAAAGCTAAAACAGAGGCGAGCAAACAAAATGAGAGTATTTTATTTCTCATAGTAAACCTGGATTTGAGCTGTCCCTAGCGCATAGTCAACTTTCGATACATGCACCCGAACAACCGTCATCTGCATTTGCTGGGCGAGCGTCGCGATCTTCTCGTCAAATACATTTTGATCCAGATCTGCAACGGGTAGTGTCACATTAATCTTTTGCAATGCAGGCTCCTGCTCTTCTTCCGTCAATAAAAAACGTTCTAGCAGATAAATAAACCCTAAAACCAACGCGTTGACTACAACTAATTCCAACCAGCCTTCAGCACCTGATGACAATGCGTTAATCACAGCAATTCCAATAGCAGCAAATAAATAGGTCATCTCCTGCGGTCGCAATGCTTCAGTACGGTACCGAACGATACCAAAAACGGCGAACATTCCTATAGCCATACCTATCTGCATGTCGAAGGTGCGCAAGGCGTGCGCCAAGAAAAAGACCACTACGGAAATTATAAAAAAGCTGTAGACATTCTTTCTAGATTCTCGACCGTGTTTACTCACGATACGCATCTGTACAAGGTTAAAGATCAAAGTAAGCGCGAACCTTGTCAAGAGTTCTAATAAAGCGTTGTCTGAGAATGCAGTCATCGAATTGAAGCGTTTAGGTGATAAATATACGCCCCAAAAAAGTATGCTTAACGTTGGGGTAAAACGAGCTATTCAATTTGTAAGTTGTAAACCATCCGTCATATGAAGTAGGGTGGCGATTTTAGCTGTAATTTGCAGCGGTAAATTTGCATCCACTATGAGCACACCTTTTCTCTACATTGGCCCCGGTTTAGGCGTTGGCGCAGGCATCCTTATTGTACTGATACTGGTACTGATTGTAGCCGCTTTTGGCTACCGCATTTGGTATACCATCAAAAAAGCGCGCAAAAAGTAAATGTGGACAGTCCTCTTCATAGCCTTCCCCACCTTCTCAGGCATATTGTTGAGCATTGGGGTCTTGCGCATGAAAAGGCCTTTTTTCACTCTCGCGCTCCACAGTGTAGCGCTTCTTGATGTACTCATCTCTGAGCAAGACGACGATGAAAAGTTTGAGGCTGTTAATGCCCAAACCGCGAAAACCGTCAAATCCCTCCTGCTGAATCTTGTGCTGCTCTCTGCGCTCATCGCGCTGACTTTTTACACCTACTACTACCTCCCCGGTCACTTTTGGGCCGACGTATTACCAGATCAGCAAAAACTTTTTGCCTTCGGCGTAGGCACACTGCTCCCATTCTTATATCCCAAAAAGAAAAGGAGCGCCTACAGCGCTATGGCCCAATTATTCCACCGCCTCATTCTCAACCACTACCATCTGGGAAAGGCACTGCTGAAAAGACAAATCAAGGGTGTCGAACATCCCGTTGAAGCCGAGCAAACTTCTGCCGTTTTAATTACAGGGTTGGCGCGAGCAGGAACGACTGCACTCACACGCGCACTTACAGAGCGTGGCCCGTTCGCCTCTCTCGACTACAGCAACATGCCCGTCCTGCTCGCGCCTCGACTATGGAGTAGGTTTTACAAGCCGAAGAAAAAAGAGGACAAAGAGCGTGCGCACGGCGATGGGATTAAAGTCGGGCTTGCTAGTGTCGAAGCACTGGAGGAGTACTTCTTTAAGGTGGCCACTAACGACCGGTTCATCTCTGATACCCAGCTTCATTTACACGATATCAGCGCAGAAGAAAATGACCTATACCGCCGCTACACGAAAAGTCTTTGTGACAACGGTCAAATTTATCTCGCGAAAAACAACAATGCCATTTTGCGCCTGAAGTCGATCCTGCCACAGAATCCAGATATGAAGGTTTTTGTATTAGTTCGAGATCCCCTTCAGCATGCTTTTAGCTTGATGAAGCAGCATCAGAAATTTGAAGAAGAACAGGTTGAAGATCCCTTCATTTTAGAGTACATGAACTGGTTGGGACACCACGAGTTCGGACTGGGCCAATTGCCGTTTAATCTATCCGAAGCAGCCCCACAAGAAACCGATCGCGGAAAGCTCAACTACTGGCTCGAACGTTGGATCGACTATTACAATTACGCGAAAACCCTCAGCAACATTCAGTTCATCGCCTACGAAGATTTCGTTGCCCAGCCAGAGAAAGTGCTTGAGAGAATCAGCACAGCAACAGGTATCGCATTGAAGACCGAAGGCGTAGCGCTTTTCCCAAAAGCGCCTGTCGATGTGCCGGAGCACGATGCGGGGCTCGCCGCGCACGCACTAGACATTTATCGCGAAGTTGTGAGGTCAATCTCAGCGTAAAATCGATAGATTTTACTACATTCAAACTGCTAATAGCACCTTGTCATGGATATCCGTTCTACCTTAAAAACTGTTGCCCCTGAACTCTCCCCAGAGTTATGTCAGCACCTAATCACCATAGGTGAATTAGAGCATTATGAAAAGGACGAATTGATTCTAGACTATGGCATTCAAGCCTGTTTCTTACCTATTATTTTGGATGGGAACGCGCGCGTCATGCGCGGGGACATAGATGATCCCTCGAAAGAATTGCTTTTGTATTTATTGACTCCCGGTGAGATTTGTCCGTGTGCCGCTTTTTCCACTCTACCGAAGGGAGAAATGCCCATCACCGTGGAAGCAGAAACACCTGCTGTAATACTAAACGTGCCTATTGGTGAATTAAATGCGATGGCCACAAATTATCCGGAATGGCGCATGTATGAATTGGCCAATTTCCGCAAGCGCTTTGAAGAGCTACTCAGCTTAGTCGACAATGCTATTTTTAAGCAATTGGGGGCCCGTTTACGTGCCTACATAGAAATGCGCTGTCGCGTCAGCGGACGTAAAGGAGTGACGCTCTCGAAAGTGAAAATGGCTTCTGAACTGGGCACCTCAAGAGAGGTCGTTAGTAGGCTGCTTAAGTCGCTTGAACACGAAGGTGTCATCACCCAGGATAAAGATGGGGTTCACCTGATCAACTAAATAAAAAACCCGGCCTACAGCCGGGTTTTTTGTGCTTATTGCAATACCACGCGCTCGGTGTAGTGTCGCTCAGGCGTGGTGAGATTCAAAATGTATATTCCCTTCGCCAAAGCTCTGAAATCCATAGGCTCAATCATAGGACCATCACTTTGAATTTCGCCGTGCGCCGCCACGCGGCCGTTGAGGTCTACGAGTTTCCATTGTAGGCGTGTGCCTTCTGCGAAATCGAGCAATAGGTCCATCGTACCTTGGCTTGGGTTAGGGAAGGCCATAAACGGCTTCACTTCTGCCAATACTTCTTCTGGGAGATCCATAAAGGCCGCATCCGTCAATTTCACATCCGTGTAGATGTGCCATTCGCCCGGCGCGAAGGAAATGGGTGCCGTAGCGTTTGAAACGGTGAGGGTATCCCCTGTAAAATAGTCGTACCAGGTTCCTGTGTGTTGAAAATCAGGATACACGTCTTTTTGGGTTACCGCAAAATTTCCGACCACCGTAGCCTTCATAGAGGCACCGTTAAGGTTAATACGCTTTGAAGAACCATTGAGGGCGTACGTGAAATTCGATGTGTTGAACACATCATACTTCTTACGCATGTCCATCATCGAAGCCATGTAGAAATAAATTTTCTGGCGGTATTGGTCGTTATAATAATTCCAAAGGATGGGTTTTTCACAAACACGACAAGGATTGTCAATGGAGATATCATAGCCCAATTCTTCAAACATGTAAATCATCTTTGGCCCAGGAATGGTATAGAAAAAAGCACTGGCTTGTATGATGCGGTCCGCCCGAGTCGCCAGGGTTTTCGTATCATATCCCCCGCTTGCATTACCGTAGGTTTTAATCTTGTACGAAGCGCGTTCTTCGTCGTGGCTTTCCATATACGAAATGAGATGCTTATCGTTCCAGCCACGCTCTTTGTAAATACCCCATTTGAAATCGCTATCTGGTGTATATCCCATGGCCGCTTCATAATATTGGTGGGTCGCATTTCCCCAGAGCAACATACCATAATCGCTCAATTCTTTTTCCTCCTGATTGGGACCCCAATGCTCTAAAATGACATAAAAGTCCGGATCTACATTCCAACATTCATCCGCCATGCGTTTAAGCGCTGAAATGCGTGTGGCCTGATAACTGTCTGCGTTTGAGCTGTTCGTAAAGCCTTTCGTAAAGTCAAATCGGATACCGTCAATATTGAAGTTTTCAATCCAGTAGGTGTTGATTCGGTCTATATAGTCACGCGTCGGCTGGACGAAATGATCAAAGTCATTCCCCCAGCAATTAGGCGGGTGAGGACAGTTCTGATTCATATACGGGTTGTTCGCTGCCGGACGATTATTGCCGCTGTCCCACCACATTTGTGCAATGGGGTTTTGACCAAAGGCATGATTGAACACCTGATCCATAATAACCGCAATGCCGCGGCTATGGCAACTGTCTACAAACTCTCTGAATTTATCCGGAGTGCCGTAGTATTTGTCTAAAGCCATGTGAAACGATGGGTTGTATCCCCAGCTGGAATTGCCCTCAAATTCAGAGTTAGGCATCAATTCTATGGCGTTCACACCCAAACGCTCAATGTAATCTAGCGTATCGATCAAAGACTGGTAATTTCGCGTCGAAACGAAGTCACGAATGAGCAATTCATAAATCAATAGTTCCTCTTTGTCTGGCGCATTAAATGTAGTGTTACTCCACTGATACGATGGCTTCGCTGTTTCGTACAAGGAAACGATGCCGGTGGTGTTTCCGGTCGGATAGCTGGGTAGATTGGGGTAGGTTGCGCTGGATATGTATCCGTCGTTCCAAGGATCTAAAACCTGCTCTGAATACGGGTCCGCAACCCGTAAATCACCGTCCATCATGTATTGATAGGTAAAGGGCTGTCCTGCGGGAACGGTCATCTCTAGAAACCACCACGCCCCTCCAGGAGTGCGAGTCATCGCGTTAAGGGTATCTGGTAGAAAGTCGTTCAACGAGGTCAAACAATACACACGGTTTTTGAACGGAGCATAGAGTTTGAAAAATACCGTGGTGTCATTGAGCTCATTGATGCCCTGCTCCATACCTCCGGGCAAAACGCCGACGCTTAAAGGTCCTTGAACTGCATAATAGGCGGTATCGTAAACGGTGGTAGTGTCGTACTCTGCTTGAAGCAATACGGTGTGAATGCCACCTACAGTACTGCTGAGGTAAAAATTATCTTGTTTAGTAGAATCTTGATACACTAACGTCCCGTTATCGTAGATCTTAAAATTTGATTTTTGCGTTGCGGCAACTACAAACTCTATTGAATCACCACTATTGATAAGTTGGGTCGTTTCAGGCGCTAAAAATTGGGCTATTAGGCCTGCATTCGCTGGATAGACGTCATAATAGATGTCGCTCCCGTTTGGATCACGACCAACGATACTTCCACTCGCATTACGGAATACAAAAGCCATTCGCTGTACAACAACGCTACTACCAAAACCGTAAAAAGACGGCATATGATATTCAATCTTATGTAGATTATTCCCCAAATTTGTCATCAGCACAGACGCGTCCGCTGTACCCCAATTCCCTTGAACATGACGCCAATCTGTAGGCGATGTACTCTGGTTTGTGATCAACCCTGCGTGTGCGTACACTGGAACCACCCCTGTTAACGCACCGTTGCCTTCCGTCGCATCGTATATGATGGTTACCGTATCGTTCTGCGCTGGAAAAGCCGGGGTAACAGATAAAATCTGAGCCCCTACCATCAGCGGCAGTAGTGCGGCAGCTAAAATCAAGGTCTTTATTCCTCGTGTCATACGTTGTGTTTTGAGTCGTTGGGATTGTGAGCTCTAAGTTACGCCACAGAAAAATTGGTTTTTGACCAGTTTATGTCCAATTCTTAACCGCATTCGGCGGTGCTTTTTCAGAGCACCAATACGCTGATAAGACGAATCTATCTCCCTTTTGGTTTTTGATAGAGTGCGTCTGTTAACTTTGTTTTTGTAAAAGAACAACCCTATGAAGATCCCTATCATCAAACACCTGGTCAATTTTGTCGAAGCAAACGACGAAGACTACATTCACGAAACTATTGAAGTGCTTGAATCGTTGGCCGATGTGCCGACGCTTAAAGACGAAGAACTTGAAGTGATCGGGGAACTCATCTCAAACCTCTATGGTTCGATTGAGGTGAATAAAGAAATCACAAACGGCACTCCTAAAAAAGATGCACTTAACGGTTTTATGAAACGCGTTTTAGGTTCAATTAATTAACTTCGACGGACTAAATAAACCACTATGATTACCACTACTACAGCCAACGTTCCAGGAAAAGAAGTCTCAGAAATCCTCGGCATCTCCCGTGGAAGCACCGTTCGCGCACGCAATATTGGTCGCGATATTTTTGCTGGACTGAAAAACATTGTAGGTGGGGAGATCAGTGAATATACCCGCTTGCAAGCGCAAAGTCGTGAACAAGCCTTTCAGCGCATGGTCAAAGACGCGGAGTCTATGGGCGCTGATGCAGTCATCAACGTACGTTTTACCACCTCAATGGTGATGCAAGGCGCAGCTGAAATGCTCGCTTACGGCACGGCGGTAAAACTGAAATAATGATCTTCGGCGTTTTATACTTCGCATTCTGGGCCGTGATGTTTTTAGGAGTAGTATACTTTGGTATACGCGCCTACCAGCGTAGAAAAACAGAGGATTTTGAAGACCGCAGCAACTAGGCCTACCGAGTAATAATAAGCTCTTTCGATAGCCAGGCTCCATTGTCCCTAAATCTTAAGAAATACGGTCCGGTCGGCAGCTGCGATACGTTGATTTTAGCGCCGTCCAGTCTACTTCTCATTACCATTTTTCCATCAGAATTAATAACCTCGTAGTCTGTACCGCTTGCGACCCCGGTAACCGCGATCTCATAGGTGGTTGGGTTGGGATATATCACAATATCACTGGTTCTTTCTTCTAATGATAGTCCGTTTACGTCAACTGTCAGCGAATCTCTACTTAGTAATAAAATAAAGTTTGAACCATTCTTCAGCTTTACAGCTTCAGCAAGTAAGAAGCCTGGACCATTTGAACTAGCCCCCCAATTCACCTGAACAGTATCATGGTGCCCCCCGGTTAAGTTTCCATTCGTGCAAATCCATGAAATTGAGTCGTAATACTGACCGTTTAAAACGAAATATTCTCTTGACGCGCCAACGTACACGTATCCAGTGTCTCCAATTAATTCAATGCTGGGTATGGGGATGTTAACGAACACTGTATCAACTAAGGGCTCTCCGCACTTTCCTCTATTTGCAAAGTTGCCATGCTTAGTAAAATATAGTTTCCACACGCCTGGTGAGTCTAGTGAGTCTGTTCTTAAAAACAATTCGCTTTTCGAACCTGCATAGTTAATGGCGCTTATTGACACCGTATCGGCTGAAGGGCTTACTAGGGTCACAATGTTCGAGTCAAGGCTTTGCGTGGTTAGGTGTACATCTTTCTTTAAGTTAACATAAACGCTGTCTGACTTTAGTGTTGAAGATGCATAGTTCGCGTTAATGCCATATAAACTAGGAGAATAACCGCTGGTAAAGTCAATAAACATTTCCTTGTTGTTTACTCCCATAATTTTATAGGTATTTGTCGTGTCTTTTGCCCACTCAATAACGCGTATGGTGAGAAGGTTGAATTGACTAGAGTCCGACTTCACCAAAAGCATTCTCGAACTCGGATCGATAATCACACTGCCTCCTGGTCCGAGAGGCTGGGAGCTGTTGTATCCAGAAATCGTATCATAGGAGATGTTGTTCATTGTAAAGCCTTGAACTGGATGAATAGACCCTCTTTTACTATTGATAATTACGAATGATAAGCTATCACCGTCAGGGTCCGCAGAGCATATTTCTAAAGGCGTCTCTGTATTGATTGGCGCGCTAAAATAAACCTTGCTGTAATCCGGGCTACTATTGTTTGGCCTAACCCCTTGTCTACCGGTTAGCATGATCATGCGGGCATATTGGTTTGGTATGCCTCCATTCGTGTCAATATTTGCGATGTAAGGAGCCCGGCAACACCAGTTGTGCACAAATTCATATTGAGAGTGTGGGTCCAGGTCTAGTGTCTGTTGCCAAGTAAATTTATTGAATACATGGTCGCCACAAGGAGAGCTGTTCACCAGTCCTGATTGAACTGTGCTCATTGAAAGCGACGGGTAGGGGGTTGGGGTTGAGTTTTTTTTATAACTCCCGAAGGTAGTGGTTGTCATTCCTGTCCAGGCAGTGTCGCAAGCGTAGTGGAACTTAATATTGTATTTCACCGTTCCGTCCGTGTTCGTAGAAACGTATTCGTAAGAGAAATTACCCGCTAGATCAACATCGTATTGAGCAAATAGCACTCCTGAAAAGAGGAGGAAAATAAAGAGGACAGCATTTTTCATGACAAAGGATTTTTATCATTATACACAAAGAACTTGAAACCTGCTGTTTCAAATTGTCCATAATGTATTCTCTGTCAAGTACTTAACTATAATTTTACAACTCGGTCACACATATACCGAATCACATCGGGGTCGTGAGAGATGAAAATCATGCTCAGACCCCGGTTTTTTTTGATGCCGTTCAATACGTTCAACACTTGGGATTGTACACTTACATCAAGGGCGCTAACGCTTTCATCACAAATGAGCACCTCTGGCGCTGCGGCCAATGCGCGAGCAATACCTATACGTTGGCGCTGACCCCCTGAAAAGGCCTTCGGGCGCTTTCTTAAGTCAGCGGCTGATAGCCCCACCTCTTCCAGCAAGGATTCTGCTTCTTTCAGGCGCTCCACTGATGATAAATCAGAGCGGTGGCGCTTAAGTACACTTTCTAATATCCACCCTACACGTTTACTACCGTTTAAAGCGCTGAAAGGATCTTGGAAAATGAATTGGATTTTACTCGCGTCACCAGAATAGGAAAAGGTTGTTGATTCAAAGCTGTTTAATCCCACTATGGCACGACCTATTGAGCTCTTTCCGCTTCCGGAAGGCCCTATAAGTCCTAAAGTTTCACCCTTTTTTAGGTTCAAGTCGATGCCGTTTATGATCCATTCTTTTGTCTTTCGAAATCCCGACCTACGGTCAAACCCGATACGTAAACCGGTAATGGTCATTACTTCTTCAGCAGATTTAGGGGCTGCTAAGTCCGCCTGCTTTAAAGGAACAGCGTCGTTCAAAAAATCATCCAGCACGGGCAGTGGAAATGGACGTCCTTCTTTCGGTGGTCGGCATCCCAAAAGCCCCTTCGTATAAGGGTGTTTAGGCGCAGTAAAAACCTGCTTCGCTGGCCCGGTTTCCACCGTTTCGCCGCGGAACAAAACCACCACTTCATCAGCCACCTCAGCGACTACTTCTAGATCGTGTGAAATGAGCCAAAGTGCTGCACCACTTTCTCGTACAAGCTTATTTAATAGTGCTAAAATTTTGCCTTCTACTGCTTTATCTAAAGCCGTAGTCGGCTCATCCGCAATGATCAATTTAGGCTTCAACAACATCGCCATGGCGATAACCACACGTTGACGCTGTCCTCCACTCATTTCGTGCGGATACTTTTTTGAACTGGATTCTGGATCAGGAATTTCTACATCACGCAGCGCCTCGATGACTAACTTTTCGCGATCGAAGCGACCTAGCGTGGTGTGGCGTTCGAGCACCTCCTCTAACTGTCGACCAATGCGAATGGAAGGGTGTAGTGCCGTCATGGGATCTTGAAAAACCATAGCTACCTCATTACCGCGAAGGTCAGACCACTTTTCGCTAGAAAAAGAAAGAAGGTCTTCGCTAAAAAGCTGAGCTGCATCGGCTTTAATTTCTGCACGTTTATCCAGCAATCCCATGGCCATAAGTGCCGCGACGGATTTACCTGATCCACTTTCACCAACCACCGCAATGGTCTGGCCGGGGATTAGGGTAAAGGTAAAATCACGCAATACCTGGTGGCCATCAAAGGCGATGGATAATTGGTCAATATGTACGACCGGTGTAGGCATTAGTTATTGTTCCAACGGTCCATTTGCTCCAGTAAAGCCAATTCTACTCGGTTAAAATCGCGGGTAAATTTGCCCCCGCTTTGCTGTCCTACACGAACCACCACACGGTTGTGTTGTCTGTCAATAATGATGTCTTGACCCAACATTCCTCTAAACGCAAAAACGTTTTGATGCGGCTCAGGATAGATCCAGAAACCGTGTCCGTATTCTGGACTGCGGTAACCTGTACTGGCCATGGCTAAAAACGAAGAGTCTACTACGGACTGGCCGTCAATGTTTCCGTGATGCAAGACTAACTGGCCCAATTTTGCATAGTCACGAACGCTCGCATTCACACAACAAAAACCCAGTTCTAACCCTTCGGCTTGGTCTAAATGCCACGTTGCTGTGGACTCAAAACCAGCCTTTGCAAAGAGTTCACGGTTCGCATAGCTCGAAATACTTTCACCCACAGCGCGACTCAATGCAATAGTTAAAATCTGTGTCTGCGCGCTTTGGTATTCGAACACTTCTCCGGCGGGGTGTTTGCCCACAGGTATAGACAATGCCGTCTCAATCACGTTATCCCCGTAATACAGTTTGGCTGTCTTTGAAAATGGGGCCTTGTAATTTTCTTTGATTTGCATACCCGCGGTCATGGTGCTAAAATGGCGTAGCGTGGGCTCTGCAACACCTTCCGGAATCTCGTATTCAGGGATGTATTTTGTGATGGGGTCATCCCAGGAATCCATGTAGCCGTCTTGCACCGCAATCTGAACCAGCATCGTGATAATGCTTTTCGCCATGGAAAAACTATTGCTCATCGTTGAGGGTTCGTGCGAATCCCAGTACTCCTCGAAGACGATCTCATCCTGCTCTACAACTACTAGTCCAGCCGTTTTATAAGTCTCTATTTTTTCACGCGTTTCTGCATCTAAAACACGCTTCGATATTTTAGAAATGGGCAATGGGGTTGCGTTAAACACAGGTATTTCACGCTGATCAAAATGCTTACGGTCGTAAATGTGTGCAGAAGTATGACCATCGAAATATGCGCCCTTCACTCCTTTTATTAAATACTCATAAGGCGAGAATTTTAGGACTAGAAAAAGAACAATGAGTACGGAAAGTACGCGCTTAGCTGTTTTCATGTGTATAAGGAGTTGTGGTTGGCACTAGGGTGCAACCGAATTGGTCTACAAAATGCTTCTTCAAATGGTCCTTAACCTCTTCTAGATCGATCTCGCGGCCCAATTCTAAATGAAGCGACGTCACCGGCTTATCGCTGATGCCACAGGGCACGATCAAGCCAAAATGCTTTAAGGATGTGTTGATGTTTAGTGCAAAACCGTGCATCGTGGTCCACCTTGACGCCTTAACGCCCATGGCACAAATTTTACGTGCAAGTGGCGTTCCGGCATCTAACCAAACCCCTGTCTCTCCATCCGACCTTCCGGCCGTTAAGCCATATTCCGCGAGTGTTTTAATGACGACGTCTTCAAGGTAACGCAGGTATTTATGAATATCGGTGAAATAATGGTCAAGATCCAGAATTGGGTATCCCACTATCTGGCCCGGTCCGTGATACGTAATGTCACCGCCGCGATTTACGGGGTGGTAGTCTATTCCTTCCTCTTTCAAACGTGCTTGGTCAACGAGAAGATGTGCTTCCTTGCCGCTTTTGCCTAGCGTAAACACGGGCGGATGTTCTACGAAAATCAGGTGGTCGGTAGTCTCTTCAGTCCTTTCCGGAGTTTTGCGGTTGACCAATTTTTGATCGACCGTTCGCTCAAACAACTTCGTTTGAAAGTCCCAAGCCGCACCATAACGTACGGTTCCAATATCTTGAAATTCTACTTTTCTCATGGTTGTTTGTGCCAATTCCATTGGACGCCAATGGGAATATCAAACTGCCAGCCCCACAATCCACTGGGACCGCCGTTCGTCCTTGACCACTGGGGCCACAGATACACGCCGACGCCTTGGCTAATCCACCAGGTATATT
The DNA here is from genome assembly GCA_965204625.1 of Schleiferiaceae bacterium. Taxonomy (GTDB): domain Bacteria; phylum Bacteroidota; class Bacteroidia; order Flavobacteriales; family Schleiferiaceae; genus UBA10364. The sequence goes on along the minus strand of CBDBET010000001.1, from coordinate 6,594 downwards.
GCAAACCCAGACCCACCTTTACGTCGCTCGAAGAAAAACTCGTACCCATCACGGTTTGGCTTGTATGGTAGCCCATACCTGTATGAATATCTGCTAATAAACTGTGGGGTAAATCACTGCGGCCCAGCAAAAGGTACTGCGCGCGCATGGTGGCGTTCACGCTCTGTGTCAAAGGATCCCAGCTTGTGCTGGCCTCAGAACCGATCGCCCACTTTGGAGTAAAAAATCGGCTTCCACCTAGGTCTAAATCTAGGTGCGCGTTAACGATTTGCTCCCCTTGGCCTTGAACTGTTGCGAAGCCGCCTACATAACCTAATCGGTCCCCCTTTTGCCAATACGGCTGAGCGGTACAGAATGCGGTTGTGAACAACGCGAACAGGAAAGGGTAAAATCGGCTAAATCGCATACTGCTAAGCTACAAAAGGCAATTATCTTTGTTGCCTTAATATACGCATTGCATCATGGCAAGATTATTATCAGAACAGGAGCAGCTCCGACGCACCGCATTGGAAAAATTAAGAGGTCTAGGTATCGACCCTTATCCTGCTGCGGAATACACAGTTACCCATCATGCTAAAGACCTCGCTTCCAGCTATACAGAAGGCGCAGAGGGCTTTGAGCACGTACGCATCGCGGGACGCCTGATGACAAAACGCATCATGGGAAAAGCTTCGTTTGCCGTACTTACTGATGCAACTGGTGAGCTGCAGATCTACGTAAATCGCGACGAAATTTGTCCAGATGAGGACAAAACGATGTACAATGATGTATTCAAAAAACTGCTAGATATTGGCGATTTTATCGGTGTAGAAGGACACATGTTCACCACACAAACAGGCGAAATGAGTCTGCATGTGAAGAAATTAGAAGTGCTTTCTAAATCACTTCGTCCACTTCCGGTCGTGAAAAAAGATGCCGACGGCAAAATCTATGACCAATTAACAGATCCAGAAATTCGCTACCGCCAGCGTTATGTAGATCTCGTGGTAAACCCAGAGGTAAAAGAAATTTTCCGCAAGCGCAAGCGCGTGATTAGTACGATGCGTAACATCTTCGATGATGCCGGTTACATGGAGGTCGAAACGCCCATTTTACAGCCTATTCCGGGTGGTGCCGCAGCACGCCCATTTATTACGCACCACAATGCACTAGATACGCCATTGTACTTGCGAATTGCCAACGAATTGTACCTGAAAAGGTTGATTGTAGGTGGTTTTGAAGGGGTTTATGAATTTGCAAAAGACTTCCGCAACGAGGGCATGGATAAAACCCACAATCCGGAGTTTACCGTAATGGAGATCTATGTGGCCTACAAGGATTACCACTGGATGATGAAGTTTGTAGAAAACATGCTCGAGAAAGTGGCAACGGCTGTAAACGGCACCACCGATGCCACTATTGGTGAGAACATCGTTAGCTTCAAGGCGCCGTACGCCCGAGTACCTATCCTAGAGGCCATCAAAGAGCACACCGGTTTAGATCTTAGCGGCAAGACAGAAGACGAAGTGCGCGAAGCAGCGAAATCTATCGGTCTTGAAGTAGACGAAACCATGGGTAAGGGAAAACTTATCGATGAAATCTTCGGCGAAAAATGTGAGAAACACTACATCCAACCCACCTACATCACCGACTACCCAATAGAAATGTCGCCGTTGTGTAAAAAGCACCGCGATAACCCAGAACTCACGGAGCGTTTTGAACTGATGGTCAACGGTAAAGAGGTCGCTAACGCCTACTCTGAACTCAATGATCCTATTGATCAGTTAGAGCGGTTCGAGGACCAATTAAAACTATCCGAAAAAGGCGACGACGAAGCGATGTTTATCGACCAGGATTTTATTCGCGCCCTAGAGTACGGTATGCCGCCGACCTCTGGTTTGGGTATCGGTATCGACCGCCTTACTATGATGCTCACAAACCAGGAAAGTATTCAGGAGGTCTTGTTCTTCCCGCAAATGCGTCCAGAAAAGTTTGATACAGTCGCAAATCCTGAAGATTTCGAGGCTATCGGTGTGCCAGCCGAATGGTCCGTACACATCGCAAAAGCAGGTTACCATACTGTTGAAGCGTTGCAAGCGAATAAGCCCGCGGCACTGCATCAGAAGCTCAACGGTTACCGAAAAAAAAATAAATTAGACGTTGCCGCACTCGCTCTTGATGTTGTCGAGGGGTGGTTCAAATAATACCTTAACGCCATGAATAAATTCCTTTTTGCGCTGCGTTCCATTGGCCTTACCATCGTAGGGTTAATCATCGCCATTCTCGTGACTACAGGTTTACACAGTTTCTTCGGGATATTTTTAGACCCTTTGCCGATGGTTGATTTACAGGCGGCAGATTGGAGTGGGCGATCAAATATCATGTCTGCCTATATGACCGCCAACCCCTTTGCTGTCTACAGCATGCTTATTGCTCATGGCATGGGCGCTGCGCTGGCCGTGTTTTTCTATACAAAAACCATCAGTGTACCCTCGTGGTCTACACAAACGCGTAGAAAACCCTTTACAGGTTCCATCGTCTTACTAGCCCTCTGGCTTTGGGGCGACGTTCAAAACGACATGTATGATGTGCCCGTAGGAGTGCTTTGGACCACCATTGACGTAATTGCCACGACCGCTTTGGCGGCACTTGCCTTTGCAATTGCTGGAGGCTTACGTAAACATGCAGGCACAGAAAGTGTTACTACCGGAGATGGCGTGTACCGCGGATAATATCGGTCGACCGTAAGTTTTGAAAACGTATCCTGAAGATTTATTTGAAAGTATAGAGTTTGATTTGGTCAAGCAGGCCGTCTCAAAACGCGCTGTAACGGAGCGTGCCCGTGAACGAATTCAAAGCCTTAAGCCAAGCAGTGATTTTGTTATTACTACGGGAGATCTACAAGAAGTTCATGAAATCTTAGGGCTCTATCAAAGTGATTTTGCCGTTCCTGCACTAGCGGCAGAAGATATTAAGCCGTTTCTATTGCGCTTAAAAATTCAGGGTGCTACGCTTGAAGGTGAAGACTTTCTCGTCATCAAAAGTATGATTGAAAGCTTTAATCGGGTACACTACTTCTTCAAACAACACGCCTTACGTACGCCGTCCATTCAGGATAAATTCGCTCACCTCGCTCCAAACAAAGAGGTGCCCAACGAGATTGATCGTGTACTGGATCGTAGGGGAATTGTAAAGACTTCTGCCTCATCGGAACTAGGTAAAATTCGTGCCACACTCACGAAAAAGCGTGCTGCGGCAGATCGTATATTCTACCGTGCCGTTAAGAAATATCAAGGCGCCGGAGTTCTTGCTGATACTCAAGAAAGCGTTCACGATAACAAACGCGTTTTAGCTATAGAAGGGGCATTTAAGGGGCAGGTAAACGGGATCTTTCATGGCTCTTCTGCAAAAGCCAGCATCTTCTTTGTTGAGCCTTCTGAAACGCAAGAAATCAATAATGAAATCACCCTTTTAGAAGAAGAAGAAAAAAGAGAAGTTACACGCATTCTTCGTTTACTTACGGCATATGTCGCGGGCTATCGAGAAGTGCTTCGAGACTTTTCTACGGCGCTATATCAGATTGACTTTGTCAACGCGAAGGCGCTATATGCGCTAGATGAGGAAGCGTGCTTGCCTCAGTTGGTAGATAAGCCTCATATTGAACTAATTAAGGCTGTTAACCCTGTTCTTCGCGAATTTCATAAAGCTAAAAAGAAGCCGGTTGTGCCTTTAGACATCCGACTCGATGCAAATACAAGGATCCTTGTAATTTCCGGGCCTAATGCCGGTGGGAAATCCATCACGCTTAAAACAGTGGGGCTCCTACAGTTAATGCTTCAAAGCGGTTTGCTGGTAACCGTTCACCCCGACACCACTATGGGCTGGTTCAATGGCATAATGGCTGACATTGGTGATGCTCAAAGCATAGAAAATGAACTTTCTACATACAGCTCAAAGCTGAACAAGATGAAGTATTTTCTCGATGCCGCTTATGGAAAAACACTTAGTGCTTATCGATGAGTTTGGCTCGGGTTCGGACCCGGACCTGGGTTCTTCCATGGCACAAGTGTTTCTGCGCGCATTGAATGAAAGCAAAACCTACGGGGTAATGACCACCCACTACAATAGCATCAAAGCATTGGCCAGCGACCTGCCTCGGGTAGAAAACGGATCCATGCAATTCAACTCCACAGACCTAACGCCTGAATTTAAGCTTAATCAAGGCGTTCCTGGCTCTTCATACACCTACGAGGTAGCACAACAGGTCGGTGTCGACAAGCAACTGATTGAACAGGCGCGTAATGTACTTAACGAAAGCACCGTTGCGATGGACCGCTTATTAGTGGGGATTCAAAAGGAGAAAAACCAATTGGCCCATCAACGAGTACAACTGTCTTCTCGCCTCGAGGAACTGGAGCAGCTCAAAGAAAAACAAGACCGGAAAATAGACCAATTAGAAGATAAAGTGCGCCGGCAAAGCGCAATGAATGAGCAACAAAACGCTATGATTACTTGGGGTAAAAAATTCCAAGGGCTCGTAAATGAATATGCCGAACAACGCAGCAAAAAAGGGAAAGACGAGGTAGTAGGGCGTTTTAAAGTCTATGCTGGTGAACGTGCTAATCAGACTCAAAACGAGCGTACTATCAAGAAAACACGTTACGAAAAGCAGCAAGAACGGAAGATTAAAAAGCTGACTTCTGCCCCTGTCAAAATTGGCGACAGGGTAAAACTCATCGGCTCGCGTCAACCGGGCGAAATCATCGAAATTAAAAAGGACCAATTCCTTTTGGCTATCGGGGCCTTAACGACCTGGGCCACGCGAGACAAATTTATACCCGCTGAAAGCCTGCATGGTGATCAAGGCACGCCTAAAGGAAAAGCACGCGGCGGGGTTAAAGAACCTGAGATTGAAAAGGCCGTCGAATCCACTGCGCCAAAGTCGAAACAAGAGGTTGTTGCAGAGAAAGAAAAAAGCGAAGAAATCGATAAAAAAGAGCGAAAAAAGAGCGAAAACGACTCAAAAAGGGTCAAAAATTGCTGAAAACAAGCGACAAAACCAAAAAACACCAAAGACGCGAAAAAGTGTGCCTAAAAGCCCTGAAAAATCGCTAAAAGAAAAACTCAATGAAGTGGCAGGCTCAAAACCCCTGAAAGCCGCTCCACCTAAAAAAATGACCGGGAAAAAGAAACCTGATGACTTAACTCCTGAGCAGCGCGCGCAATTAAATCAACCGCTAAAAAAGGTGGCATCACCTGCCGCAAAAGAAACACAGGCACCTCGCGAATCTACGGATGCCGATCTCGAAAAACTAAAAGCTTTTTTCGGTAAGACTTAATTTAGAATAGCGCTACTTCTTTTTCGAAAGTGCGTCCTTAATTTGATCCTCCAACTCTGTGATTTTTGACTCTAAGGAACCTATAGTTCCCTCCATTGAAGCCACGTCTATCTTCATTTGATCAATGACATGACCTTTTTCACGCAGTTCTAGTTCAGTTTCTGCCACTTGCGTTTTAGTCTTCTCAAGCTCGGCAAATAGGGCCTTTGCTTTAGCTTTGGTGGTTGAAAGGTTAGACTTTAAGCCTTTTGAGTTCGTAAATGCATACGTCACAAAAATCAAAAATGCTACTCCAAGAACAACATTCGTAACACGATATGCGTTCCATTCGGTCCCAAAAATTAAATACGTTGAAACGATCACTGTTACAATTCCAGTGAACATTGCCAACCATTCTAGACTAGTACTTTTCGAATCGTTCGAATCCTCTAAATAAGACATTAGATTAGGTTTATTGGATTTCTGTAAAAGTATATAAATTCTTCGATTCTACTCGGAGTCTAATTTCTTGCGATAGACGCTCTAGTTCTCAATCTCCGTTTTGCAGCTTCTTACGTTCACTAAATCAAGCTCTGCTATTGCTGTTTTTAAGTCCGCTTGTGCATTTTACTAAAGCGATTGCTTCGTGAAATTCTCTTGAGTAATGCCTAAGCGTTACGATCGCTTTAATTCGATCCGGACCTGCCTTTTAAACTGAATAAGTTGATAAAGTGTATAGGAACGCTAGGACGCTAAAGAACATGATCCAATTAGTCTACTCGATAGGCACTGCCAATCGGTCATAAAAATAAAATAAGCTGAGGCGGCAATGGCAAGCACACCAATAATGATAGCTGCTGTTTCTAGTGACTTTGAGCGGTTTGCGGTAGACATGGTCGTAAGTTTCGTTGTGGTTTCAAAGTTAGTACTTCTGAGACACATGGCTCAAAATCAATTTGTTTCCTTTCTAAATCTACATTTTTTACAGTGATTTTCATAGGGTCGCCCAATTGAAATATTCGACCCGTTCGTTCACCCTCAATGCAGAAGTTCTTGCTATCAAACGTGTAGTAGTCGTCACGGAACGCGCTAATGCGAATCATTCCCTCGCAATAGTTATCTGTCAACTCCACATAAACGCCCCATTCCGTCACGCCGGAAATCACACCCATGAAGCTTTCCCCGACATGTTTTTCTAAGAATACCGCTTGCATGTACTTAATGCTCGCGCGTTCCGCGTCCGAAGCCGCCTTCTCGCGTTCAGAACTGTGCTCACACAGCGCTTCATACTTCGCAT